>CALDOJ010000036.1 GCA_937912225.1 Candidatus Woesearchaeota archaeon
GATAATATAAATTAAAAAAAAATAATGAATTGAATTATGCTTGTTCGTCGTCTTTTTTATTTCTTCTCTTGAATATTATTAAGAAGAACAAACCTATTACAACAACCATTAATGCATAGAACATGTAATCTGCTTTTTTAAGTTTAAATTCAAATTCTGCACTAACAGAGTTTATTAGAGAATTTTCTCTTTCCCCATAAATAGCTTTCGCAATTAGTATTTGATTGTTTTTACTTTCAATTTCTTCATCAACTAGTTCAACACTAATTTTGACTTTTGCTGTTTTTCCAGGTTCTACAAATATAATTTCATCACCACCAACAATGACAAATTCACCGTTAACCCATAAATCAATCAACTCAACATCGACATAAACACCGACATTACCAACGTTTTTAACTTCTAAAAAAAATGCTCCTGAACCAGCATCATAATAAAGATCAGTTATGTTAATTGCAGATTCATCGAAAATTTCAACTGTTTCTACAGGGAAAGTCCCTCTAAAAATGTTTTCAAGTGATTTTTGAGATTCACCAAATATAGTGAATACTTCAGCAGTAACATTATTTTCAGTAGGTAACTCAAGATCATAAGTCATAGTTTTAAACTCTAAACCATCGATAAAAACACCTTCTTCATCACCTACAATTATAGTTTCGTCCCCTGCAGTAATTGTGATTGTTGATAAAAAATAAGTTATTAAATCAACATTGTTTTGAAAAGTAACTTCTAATCGTCCAGTAGCCCTATTATAAAACACTGAGAAAACACCCATATTCAAACTATATTTAGGCATTGGAAATCTATCTAAATCTTCTACTTGAGAAATTCCTCCTGTTGGAGACCTTGGACTCTGAGCAAATTTAACGAAAACACTAATTCCTGCTTGTCTTCTAATCTCAGTTGCAGTCCCTATCAACTCATTTCCAATAAGAATACCTATTTCTATCTCGCTATCTTGAAGAAAATTCTTAATCTGATCAGGAACATTAGACCGTCCAATAAACAAAACAGGATCATAACCAGACATAACACTAGTCTCGATAAACTCTCCATTTGTAAGAACTGTTTGTTTAGTTGGTTTAATTTCTAAATATTTTTTTACAATTTCAACATTATTATCAAATCTATCTCCTAAATTGATAATTTCAGGATTATATATTGTTAAAGCATCTTTTACATCTCTATCAACTTGTCCATAAATAATTATTTCATCAACAAAAATTCCCTCTAAAAAATTTTCTATTTGACCAATATTTCTATCATCAGCAAATAAAACATAATAATTACCAATTACTGCAAAAGAAGCTACTGCTAACGCGTTATAACCATAAGAATCATCAACAATTATGAACTTTGTAACATCTTCTAATAATCTAGCAAGTTCTAAATTAATATTATCAAAGGTTAATTCTTCAACATCATTATATCCTTGTGTACTCATAATAGTATCATAACCAACTACAAAAGGATTATCTGATGAAGAAATTATCTGAACGGGTGTTCCTTTAGCAATAGAACCTAAAATTATAGTCGAATGTCTTGTGCTAGTAAGAAATTTATTCTCAATTCCTAAAATATTTCCATATAAAGAAGTTGAATAAACATCTCTCCAATCAGCAGAATTAGAAAGCACCATTCCTTGAGCATTCACACTAGAAATTACTAATAAAAAAAATAGCAATAATAAAATACTTTTCTTCATAAAACACCCTCAAATAAAAATGTAATTGAAGAAGTATATAAAATTTTTGTTTGCCAGACTTAAGGAATAGTCGCTGAAAATACAATACTACCGTTACAAATTCCTGCAGGAACATTTGTAGGATCCACAAATAATTCCCAATAAGTTGAATTTATTATTTGAGTTCCATCAACTGTTTCTTGAAGTATTTGTAAAGTATTAATATTAGTATTTGTTCCTGATAAAGCAGTCTTACTGGCCCAAGCAACACCTGAAGTGATTGCATAACGTTCATTTCCAATAGTAATATTACCATTTTGACTACAATTAACTGCTAAGCCATCATTTTCACTAGCCCCATAACCTCTTACTGAAACATTAAGAACTCTATTCCCAAAATTAGTAATATTAACTGTCTGTTCAGCAGAATATGCTTCTACAGCTACTTGACCATAATCTACTAATTTTGTTGATATATTAAGGGCATAAAGATTATTAAAAATTGTTGTATTCTGACCAGTATCACTGTAATTTTCATTAGGTTGCGAGAAGAAATAATGGTCAACAACTGTAGCATTACAATACCAAGTTCCATTATTAGCATAATACTGGACATCAAAAGCACATTGATAACGAGCATAATTAGAATCAATAGTGTTAATCTCAACACAGCTACTATTAAAATAATGATCATTATTATCATTAGCACCACTAATAGTAGTTGAACTGTGCCACAAAGTAGCATTAGACGTATTAATATCTGCAGTACCATCATAATCAAGAACTGTGAAATTACAATAAACAGTCCGAGTACGACCAGCTAACAAAGTAACATTCTCACCAGTCACGTCCTCATCAATTATAATAGCAGTTATTTGAGGTGGAGAATTAGAAACATTAACTGTTGTATCAACAGTAACATTCGCATAATTCGCATCAAAAGTATAACTAGTTGAGAGTTGACTATTAAAAATAGCTATAAGTACAACTATTACAAAAAAGCCATATACAAATTTATTGATACTAATCTCACCAGTCATTTTATTTAGTTCTCATCATTAAGTATCTAACTCTACATAAAAGTAATAAGTCGTTGTTACAGTAGTACTTTCATTATCAGGAATCAATAACTGAAAATCAAAAGAGTTATTATTATAACCTGCTATGTTTTGTTCTAAAGGTGCTGCATAAACAAGAGTCGCAGTATCCCAAAGTACTATCTCTTGAAAGTTTACTGTTTCTGATGGTGTTTGTGCAGTATCATTTATGTACAAAGCTGTCGAATAACAAGTACTATTCAAGATAGTTGTTGTTGCAACAGTTACTGTTTCGTGAACTTGCGTACTAAAAGTCCTATTTATACTATCAACTCCTGTACTGTTTAAGCTAAGATTATTACTTTCACTTTCTATTGCACCAATTGTTGCACAAGCAATGCTTCCCCAAGTTATACTTGAGGCTGTTGAAGCATAAAGCTCGCCTGTATAACTGCTCAAACTCCAAGCATATATAGTATCATTGTTTGCATCATCTAAAGTAAACCCTCCCGAAATATTTCCTACATATGCTTTCCATCCAGTATGTTGCATGGTTGCATTTACAATTAAGGTCACAATATTTCCTCCAGCGTCAGCCCTACTGTTAACAGGATAAGACCGGGTACTTGAGGAATTAGATGAAATTACAAACTGTCCTAAAGGTTCACCATAAGCAATACTTGCTATAAACAACACATAAATTGCTATTATAAGCACCAATCCTGTTAGTTTAATTCCGGTTTTCATTTTTTACCTCTCATTGTAAATCCATTTTTTGTTTCAGAGTTTTTTTAGCATCAAAAAATCATTTTGATGCTTTTAACTCAACTACTATTTCTTAACTTAAGTTGTTATTTCTACATAAAAGTAGTATGTTTCTCCACTAATAGTTGATGGAACTAATAACTCAAAGTCGTAATTTCCAGCGTCAAATCCTGCTTGTTCATCCTGTATTATTGTTGTATATACAGCCGATGTACTATCGTTTAGCATTATCTGATCGAAGTTAGTTATTTGCGCTCCAGTACTATCATAGGCATTTGTTCTATAATCACACATATCTGCTGTAAAAGTTGTTCCTCCACCAATGCTAAATGCTGAGTGATTTCCGCCTCTGTAAAAAGTTTTATTAACGCTATCTGTGTCTGCTTGAGTCATTCCAACAGCAGTATCTTCTGCTTCTGCTCTTGCAGCTGGCGAACAATTAACTGAAGCCCAAGTTACAGATGATCCTCTTGTTGCATATACTTCTCCTGAAGGAGTTGCAAGTGACCAATTATAAAACACATTTCCAGCTGTATTTTCTAAACTGATTGTCCCTGTTACATCTCCGTAGAAACCTGTCCAATAATCTGTGATTGTTTTTGAATCAATGTTTATATTAGTTACATTTCCTGCTTGTGCAGTTAATGTTTCTGCAGTTTTATTTTCAGTTCCATTTTCAGAACCTACAATTGAAATAGGACCTGTTCCTATCGGTGCTCCAAACGCAGTGTTTGCTACTGCTATTACCATTGTTAACAATACTAATAGTAATATTGCCCTCTTCTCTAACCATCTCATTTTTTTTGCCTCCATTATTTACTGTTTATCGTGTTTTCTTACTTCCCTCCTTTTCCCGAAAAGATTTCTTTCAAGAGTACTTTTTGTTTGTCAGTAAGTGTGATTAGTTTTTTTTCTACAAAACCTGGTGTTACCATTATTAAGAATGAATTTTCTCCTGTTAAGGAGTACATGATTCGCGGTTGACCTTTATCTCTATTAGAAATTCTTTTACTTTTTACAATACCAGCCATTTCTAGAAATCTTAATTGTTGGCTAATATTTGCCATAGAAGTTCCGGATTCTTTTGCAAGTTCTATTGGGGACATCTCCTTACCCTCGAGGAGTTTGAGGATGTCCCATTTCGAACCTGTAAATAAAGTCTCTTGATCCATGTTAAGTCGTCTCTGTTGTCGCTGTCGTTTCTTTGTTCCTGGTAGAATGGTAAAGTATGCGTGCCGACGAGTTCCCTAACCACATCCAGTATACAAAAAAGTATTCTACTATCTTTATAATGCAATTTATATATAAATGTTTCGGTTTTTTATTAATTACTGTAAAGATATTAAAACTAGAAATACAACAATTAAAAAAATAAAGAAACAATAAAAGTTCTGAACTTAATTAAGTTAAGTAATTAAGTATTAACTGAATTAGCCAGGTTCAAGGCTTTAAACTACTAAATTCAATCAGAAATTTCTGCATAGAAATAATAAGTTGTTGGTGTTTCTAAGTATTCATCTTCTGCAACAATCATTTGGAAGTCAAAAGTCTTACCATCAGAATATCCTTCAGCATCTTGTTCTAATAAAGTTGCATACACCAAATTAGATCCATCTTGTAATAATACTTCTTGGAAACTTGCATCTTCTGAAACTGTCTGAGCAGTATCATTCACATAAGTAGTAATCGCTCTACAAGTACTATTAGTAATTAAAGTTGTTCCGACATAGAATCGTTTATGAATTCTACTAGTATTAACAAACGTTCTATTAATACTATCAACTTTTGAAGATGTTAAATTCAAAGATATATCTTCGCCAATAACAATAGAACTATCTGCACAAGCAACATTTGCCCAATTCAAAGAAGAATTTCTGCTTGTATAGACTTCTCCACTTATAGTTGCTAAGTTCCAATTATAAATTGTGAAATTATTTGAATCATCTAGTGTTAGACTTCCAGTTACATTTCCTACATAAGCTTTCCATCTAGGATTTTGTTGTGTAACATTCAATATTAAAGTTGTAAAACTTCCTCCAGCAGTAGTTAGTGAAGCAGATGAAATTGAAACATTGTCTGTGGATGTTGATATAAAAGAAGCTCCTTGTGGTTGAGCAATTGCCATAAATAAATTTGCAAATAACATAGTGATGAATAGTAGAACTATACAAGTTTTGTTAATTATAGACTTATTCATTTGCAAGTTTCACCCTCCTGTATGCTGTAAAGATTGTTTGATAGTGTCTTCCTAAAATGAAAGCAATATCTTTTGTGGAGATATTTCTGGCTTTGAGATATTTGACGACAGATCCAAGAACACTTATCTTTCGATTTTTTATTGTGGAAAGAGGTAGAAGTATACGCGATTCTTCAACATTAATGTAAGCTTTTTTAGCTTGATTATAAGTATTCCAAATAGATCTTTGGTCTCTATTCGTAAGAAATGCTATTTCACTAAATTTTAATTTTTTATAGTCTTTTAAGTACTTAACAATTGCTTGAAAACAACTAATATTGTTTGAAAAAATAGACGTTGGTATATAGATATCTTCTTCTTCTAAAATATTTGTATAAAGTATATCTGTTTGTGGAATTTCGTCATAATCTCTAGAAAAAATGGATGCAAGACTATTTTCATCTAGTTCATAATCACCATCCCTACTAATAATAAACCTCTCCAACTCCACAAATACACATCATGTAATAACTAACTTATAAATTTTTCCATAAAATACTTATTATGTAATAATAAATGGCTTAAAAAAAAAGTTAAATTGAATTAAGTTTAAGTAGCATCCAACTCTGCAAAGAAATAATAAGTTGTGTGATATGCAGAACTAGCATCATCTCCAACAATCATTTGAAAATCATTAGTTCTATTCAAACTAATATTGTTATTATAACTATAAGCATCAATTTCTAAAATAGAAACGTAAATCAAATTAGTATTATCTTCTAATAATAATTCTTGAAAATCAGGTCTACTTGTTGAATTATAAGTTTGAGCAGTTCCATTCACATAAGTAGCAATAGATGAACAATTATTAGGACCAATTAAAGTTCCTGCAACTTCTAAAGCATCATGAATATTTTCACTAAAAGTAAAATTAATATTATCATTATCTCCTGAAGCCATCGATAAATTTGTTTGTTCAGTAGATATTACAGTCGTTCTATTAGCACAAGTAATATTGCTCCATTCAGGACTACTAGCTCTAGTCGCATATACTTCTCCCGTAACTACAGAAACATTTAAAGACCATTCATAAATAGAAAATCCGCTAGAGTCGCTTAATTTTAAACTTCCAGATATATTTCCAACATAAGCTTTCCAAGCAGGGTTTTGTTGAGTAGCGTTTATAATCATAGTTGTTATTGTTCCGCCTGCATCAGCTCTAGAAGTCGGAGAAGAAGCGCCACTTACAGTCGCATTATCAGTAATACTTGCTCCTGCAGGATCAGCATACGTTTCTAAAAGTATAACTGATAAACTATAAACTAACGCCAATACTAATACCAACATTAATTTAAAGTTGTTTTTTACCATTTTTTAACACCGCTTAAGCTAATTCTTTTTAAAAAAATGAAAGAATGGCTTCATCTAAGCCACCGATATCCAAAAGTAATATGTTGTTGTTACACTATTACTTGCAGTACCATTCTCAGGAACAATCATTTGAAAGTCGTGAGTGCTACCGTCAAAACCAACAACCGCAGTATTATTTCCATTATCTTTATTTTCAATTAAAGCAACATATATTGCTGCATTTGCAGTAGTTTCGTCATGTAATAATACTTCTACAAACTCTTCGTTTTGTGCTTCATCACTAACATGAGTATATATAGTAGGGCATCCAGTTACTGATCGGTCAGCAATAAAAAATTCGTCGTGATCTGTTTGTGTAAATGTTGAGTTTATATTATCAGCATCAAAATAGTTCATATCATAAAAACTATTTTCACCAGTGTAATTAACCGAACCACCATCAACAAAGCAAGAGGCATTTGACCAGTTTATTGAAGATGCTCTTGAAGCATATAATTCTCCAGTAATACTTGTATCAGACCAATTGTACATTCGGTTCCCATTAGCGTCTTCTAATACTATCTCACCAGAAATTTCCCCATAGAAACCTGTCCAGGATCTTGTAGGACCTACTGCATCAATTGTTAGTTGTGTAATGTTTCCTGCTTCCGCAAGTGCTGTTGCAGGGCTATAAACGGAACCATTGAATGTTGTTGAAGATCCATTTGTTATTAAACGGACACCAGAAGGGTCTGCGTCTAATGCGTTGGTTATTTGTATCATCACTGCTACAACTAATATTGTTAACAGTGCTAATAGTGGTATTTTGTGGGAACTCATCGGTCTTGCACCTCTATTTGTTGTTTTTTAATTATTATTTGTCGGCATTTAGCATACAGCAACCAAGCATCCGCTTAGCCACACTATACTAAATTATTATACATTTATGTATACTCATATATAAATGTTTCGTTTCATTAAGTAGATTTCCCTCTAAAACACAAATAAATTTGGTCAAGAAATAATGTGTTAAGGATTATCTAATACAGAAATTAAATCTTCTCGAGTTTTAACACTAGACATTTGTTCAGCTAATTTCTCATCATGAAACACGTGAAGAGCCCAAACAGCAAAGTCATTTTTCTCAGAAGTTACATGATGTTTGAAAATATCTTCATCCATGGTTTCAAGAGCTTGCTTTAAATCAGCTAAAGAACGTAAATGTTTACCAGAAGGTAAAGAGAAATAATTTTTTTCATCAGCTTTTTTTTCAAGTTTCTCTACATGTTTGACTTGTAAGAACAATTGTTTTAATTCCTCAACTTTATGATCAATATCTAACTCTTTTTCAATTAATAACGCTTCTGAACTCTTAAAATCTTCATTTCTCAAGTACCATTCTTCTTCTAATCTTTTTAATGCAGTCATTTTCTCAGCTAAAGACCTATCAAGGTCTTCTCTGTGAAAAAAGAATGGTTTTCCTCGTTCCTTTTGTACGTGGAATTGTTTCATTTTATGCAAAAGGTCTTTATCCAAGAGATTTCTTATAAGGTCTTCATCTAAATCTTTATTATCTAAGAAATTTTTAAAATCCGCAAAGAAACCTTTTCTTGATTCAGGCCTATACTTATGTTTTGATTCAGAAGAGTTCTCAATACTTGGAGATTCAGAAGATTTCTCAATACTTGGAGGTTCAGAAATTTCATTAGAAGATTCTTCAGGTTCTAGTTTAGATTCAGGTTCTGAAACTTTATTTAACTCATTTGGTGTTTCATCACCTATTGAAGGAAGTTCGTTAGGAACAGACTCTTTTTTAACAACAGGAGAATCTTCTTTTTTTACACCAGAAGCTTTAACAACTCGGCCAAAAGATTCTTCAACCGGATCAGGTATCTCTTTTGGTTTTTCTAGAAGCGTTTCTTTCTTCTGCAATCTTTTAAATAAGTCTAAAATTCCACTCACCTCCTCTTTTTTAAATAATACAATAAATACTATATATAGTTTTCTATAAAAATGCGTTATCCCCCCACATAAAATGAGGGGAATGCGCAAATGATGAGCTTGAAGAGCTCAGCAAGCCAAGAACTCTCAGTTCTTGAGCATGATGAGCAGGATTTATGTTAGTTCATAATAAAATGTTATTGTGTTTGTTGCTCCCTTGTATGAAGTTAAATCTCCAGGAACTCTTATTTCATAATCATAATTACCATACTTGCCTGTGGCGTTTGTATTAATTTTAGTTACAAATACTAAATCTTCATCATCAGTTGCATCATAAAATGCGTTCGATGAATCATCAGTATCCCAAAGTATTCCTGTAATAAAATTTGAGTTATTAGTACTATCAACAATTGGCACATTAAATATTGAAGATCCAAAAACTGAAAACGTATTTGTAGATTTAGGAGTTCCTCCTGATGAAAAAGTCTTATTAACTGAATCAACAAAAGTTGTCAAACCAACATTAACATCAATATCTTCAAAATCATTTAAAGTATTAGCATTTGAAAGACCAGATGTATCTCTTGTTATTGCTTGTAAGAATCCCCAGTTAATTCCTAAAGTTGTATCAGTATCAGCAGCATAAATATTACCTGCCATTCCAGCATTAAAACCCTTCCAAATAGATAAATTATTTTCAGCAGAGTTTTGCAACACTATAGTATTATTGACTTTACCATAATATATTTGCCAAATACTTATGAAAACAGTATTATTAGCTTTATTGTTTATTTCATCAGCTTCAATTATGTTTCCTGTTCCATAAGGCGGGTCGACAACTACAAATATTGATACATTACCTTTTTCTGCAGGCCAAGTCGTATTAACTTTTACAACTCCTAATGTAGTTAAATTTATAGTATAATCTCCATTAATTTGTACTCCACCACCATCTGGGTCACCATTCCAAAACTGAACTACTACATCTGATTCATTTTTATTTGCAAGATTAGTAATATTTGCAGAAATAGTTATGACTTCTCCTTCTGCAGGCGCATTATTGCTAAAAGTTATTCCTGATGAATATACTGCAACATCTCCTGCAATTACAATTGTTCTGTTAAGAGTTGCAAATCCTAAGTTTCCAGCTTCATCATAACAACCAACATTCCAAGCATACCTTCCATAATCTAAATAAAAATCAAGAGTATTATTTTCATCATTTATTGGTGTTGTGTTTGTTTGATTCGTATAATTCCAAACACCAGTAAAATTTCCCCATAAAGTACAATTTGCAAGTCTTAAATCGTAAGGAACATACTTGAAAGGTATTATTTGAGGGTCAAACGCATCTCCAGGATTTGGATATTCTAAAGTTATATTTGGAGGGGTTCGATCAATTACTGAAATATTTTTTATTCCGCTTGTTGCATTATCATAATCTGAATCTACAAAGCATTGAAATGAATTATTAAATGAATAAATATCTGCAGATAATGAAAAGTTAACTATTATTGATGAGTTAATATTTCCTAATACAACAGGGTTACTTTGAGTTAAATTTAAAGTAATATTTCCTGCTCCATTCACATCAGTCCATGTTCCACTAGAATTATATTGTAAGTAAACTTGCGTATTCATACAATCTCCGTCTGTACAAGTTACATTACATTGTTCAGTAAATTCAGTTCCTTCTGTTGGTTCTGGATTTGTATAATTTACAAAGGTTGAACTAAGTGTTCCAAGTTTATATCCATCAAACATAACCCATGATGCATCAGTGTTATCCCAAAAATGAGTGTAATCTCTGGCTCTTGTTCCACTATTATATACATACATTGATAAAACTAATTTGTCCCCTGGATTCAAAATTTTTTGAGATAAAGAAGAAGTACAAGAACCAACATGAGCTACTTTAAGTCTGTCATTAATAATCGTTCCTGTTGCATCGTTATTACCATGGTTACAAATTAAATAAGATCCTGTTGAGTTTGAAATATAGAACCACCAAGAAATATACGCTTCATTCGCTCTTTCTCCAGTGAATACTGCACTAAAATTAACATCAGTATATTCTGAAACTATGAAACCTGATCCTCCAACTGTATGTGTTGCGTTCATAAAATGAGCAACTGAAGCATCAAGAATATTAACTAAAATACTATTTTCTGCAAAATCATAAGTAAAATTTAAATCAATATCATCACCGCCTGAAAATGGTCCTCCAGATGCAGTTTCCCACAATATATGGGTTGGAATTGTAACATTTGTTGTAAGTAATCTTGAAGAAGAATAACCAGTAGTTCCTGCAGCATCAATACATTTAATGCTCCAATTATAATTTCCATTTTCCAATCCTTGCAATATTGTTTCTGTTGAATCTTTTACAACAACAACATCATCTTGATAATCTGTTCCATTAATTACTAAAGTACAATTTTGAATTGTCCCAAAGTCAGATACATTATATTCAAAAGTTACTGTTCCACTTGAAGTCCAATAATCACCTGGTGGTGGACTTATTAAATTTACAACTGGCGTGTCAGTATCAGTAATATACTCAAATGTGTCTGTAGAATCTCTTGTGTTGGTTGCATTATCATAAGCAGTTACATACCAGTACCATTTAGTATTAGTTGGCCAGCTAGTTACAGTTTGATATTGTGTTATTGCAGAATTATTAATCACATATGTGAAATTATTATATGCAAATCCAATATCATCCGAGACATAGACTGTATAATTTACAAAATTATCATCAGTACTTTGTGTCCAATTTAAAAGAGGTGTTAGATTTGTTGATTCAAGTCCATCATCAGGCTTTGATAAAGTGAATGCAGTCGGTTGTGTTGCATCAACTCGATAAATAAATGTTTGATCTGATTCTCTATTATTACCAGCCAAATCATAAGCAGTTACTTTCCAATAATAAGTTCTATCACTCCAAGTATCTCCTACTTGGTACTGTGTTGTATCAACATCATATGTTGCATAAGTATATAACACGACTGCAAAGTCAGAAGTGTTACTTACTTGAACAGTATAATTACTTAAAGAAGGTTCATCCGATTTAGTCCAGTTTAAAAGCGGACTTTGATTATTTGATAAAGTATTATTTGATGGAGTTGAAAGATTAAAAGGTTCTGGCGGTTGAGTGTGAATATGCAACGTTCTTCCTGTTGTTTGATTCATTGTTCCTGCCAAATCAAAGCATCTAACACTCCAATTATAAGTTCCGTCTGCTAAAAAAACATAATTAAAATAATTATAATTATTATTAGTTACAGAAAAATTTGTATCATTAATACTTCCATTTATTATTAATGAACAATTTAATAATCCTGAAAAATCACTCACACTATAATTAAAATTAACAGTTAATTGATTATACCAATAGTCCGGTTCTGGATAATTTAAAGAAGTGACTGGCTCAATAGTATCAGGCGTATAATTAAATATTTGTGTTGAATATCTACTATTTGTGGTTTTATCAAAAGCAATAACTCTCCAATACCAAACAAAAACATTCGGTGTTAATGGACCTACTTCAACAGAAGTTGTGGCAACAGACGTTGTTATGTTCCAATAGTTCACAGAAACAAAATTAATATTGTTATCAATTTCTACTGTGTAATTCAAAAAATTTGTTTCTGTTGTTTGTTGCCAAGAAAATATAGGCGTTATATCTGTTGATACTGTACCTGTTGAAGGTGTTAATAAATTAAATGCTGATGGAGGTGTTGAATCTACTGTAAAAGTTTTTGGCGTTCCATTTATAGCAGTGTTGTTTGAGAAGTCTGAACAGTTCACATCCCAAGTGTGAGACCCGTCTGTAAGTCCTGAAATAGTAAAATTATTTTCTAAATTGTTAGTTGCATCCATTGTTTCATTGTAAACAGAATCTAAAATTAAAGTACAATTAGTAATGGCTGATGCATCAGATGGAAAATAAACAAATGCAACGGTTTCATTTTCAAAATAACCATCATCTGGAGTGATTAATTGTATGGTTGGAGGAATAAGGTCTGGTGAATAATTAATTGTTATATTATAATGAGTGTCAAAACCTCCAACGAATCCAAAAGTATCATTTGCATAAGTTCTAATTTCATAATTTTCACTATATACTGAAGATGATACATCCCATTCACAATCATATAATGGAGCTAAATCATCATTACAAATACTCTTCCAAGTGTCAGTCGCGTTTAATCGATATTCAAAGAAGACAGTATCAACTCCTGTCAAATCTGTAGCTGTTGCATTAACATAATAAACTGGAGTTGTTATATTACTCCAATTGTATGGTTGGTAAAGTGTTGTTACTGGTCCTGTTCGATCAATGGTTATATCAGTGTGACTATCTGCAGTTCCTAAATTATTTGCAGTGTCGTTTGCATAAGCTTGAATTTGATATTGATTTCCATCAGGTAAAAGTGTTACATTCCAGATACAGTCATATGCTGGTCCTCGGTCATCAAGACAAGCAAACGTCCAAGAATCAACAGGGGTTTCTCTATATTCAAAAATGACTGTGTCTCCACCAGAAGTTACATCAGAAACTGTTGCATCAACTGAATAAGTATTAGCGGTTATGTTTGCAAAATTTACTGGATTTCCTAAAGTTGTTACAGGATCAGTTGCGTCAATTCTTAGACTTCTATTTGTTTCATTCCAACCACTATTTAAGGCCTTATCATAACATTGTACATTCCATAAATAATATCCATCAGATAAAACTTTTGGAGTGAATGTTTTTGAAACTCCTCCAACAGTGTTATTATGTTCTTGATCTTTTGCCCAAGCTCCTGCTGAGAAATTACCCCAAAGACTACAGTTTTGAAGATAATCATCTATTGGTGTATAATTAAATGTTATAGTGTTAGTTGTTATCCAAGTTCCGTTTAGAGGATAGTTAAGTTTGATTGCAGGATTCAAATTATCATATGTAATATTTCTAGTTAATGAAACATTAGTATTGGAATTTGTTGAAGCATCAGTACAGTTAATCCACCAATCATAATAACCATAAGATAAAGTATATGGTATGCTTTGTTCTATATCTCTAGTTACAGATATATCTGTCGCGACCGATGAACCACCTACATATAATGAACAACTTGCAATTGTTGATTGATCTGATACTACATAGTAAAAAGTTTCAGGGTCATTATTTGTGTAAGTATCAATTGGTGGATTGTTCAATATAATGCTTGGAGGAGTTAAATCTGCTATTTCAAAACTACTGCTTTGTGGTGTTGCCCAAAGATCGCTTGTATCATTTGCACGGATTTTATAATTAACGATTCCAGGAGTTGTATCTGTATTATAAGAATCATAATACCAAGTAGTTGTTACACCTAATTGAGTCATTGAGTAATTAGCACCATCTAATTCAATTAGTACTTGGTCAACTTCTATATTATCAGTTACTGTTGCAGAAATATTAACTATCGCACCTGCAGTTACAGGATTTGGAGCGGCATTTAATCCACTAATACTTGGTACTTGTGTATCATTATAATAAGCAGTAACTGCTGCTTCATCCCAAACACATCTTTCATCTTTGATGCTTGTTCCGGTTACCAAGTTACATTCAAGTCTTATTGTATAATCTGTTCCTGATGAGAAGCTTGCAAGATTACATCCAGCATCATCTGTTGAAACTTGATTTGTAGTCCAACTAGTTGTTGATGAAAAAGAAGTTGTCCAAGTACAAAGAGTTGTTGAGGCAGTAGCATCTTGTGCATAAATATACACATTTCCTGGTTGGTCATATTGATGAATTCTCCACATCGCTGAAAAGTTTAATCTTGTAAGAGTTGTACCTGTTGGGATGGTAAGTGTAAAAGTTTGGTATATGCTTCCTGTATAACTTTTGGCTCTTGCAGTTTGTGACAATTCTACAACTCCACTCTGAGTTGTTTCTGCAGATAACCAAGTAAGAGCTACTTGTGAAGGAGTAGCATCAGTCCAACTAGAATAATCACTTGTAAAACTTGGATTTGTTAAATAGCCTGTTTGTGAAAAAACAGGGTCTTCAGGAGTTAATGTAAAAGTATATTCTTTGCCTGGAATCAAGTCTGCAATTTTTGTAAAGTTTCCATAACAAGTTTGTGTTGAATAATTATAATCTTTACATTTCCATAGTTCAGTTCCAACAGCAGTAATTGTTACTTCTGCGGATTCAAAATTAAGATTCGTTGGGTCAATCGCGAACGAATCAACAGACTTTGGTAACTTATCTTGTATTCTTTCTTTTGGAACTTTTTCAATTTTAAAATCAATATTGTTGGCTGATAAATCCAATTTTTTGAAATTAACTCTTTTTACAGTTAAATTTTCAAGTAATAATTCTGCATCTGACAAACCATTTTGTTCTCTTGTTATTTTCAAAGAATTATTTTTTCTTTCATTATTAGAATTAAGAAGTTTAATTTCTTTAAATCTATATTGTACTGGTTTATAGACTAAATCTTGAACAGAAAGATTGTCTTCATTTGTTACAAAGAACTCTTCTCTAAGAATTTCTCCAGAATTTAAAATTGCTTCAATTGAAAAATTACCTGCATGGTTTGGTACAAAAGTTATTTCTTGTTGTGATCCTCCTAAGAATCTATATTCATCTTCATCATTTATAATTTTTAAATCATCAAAAGGTTTGAGTATTGTTATTAGAACTGTTTCTCCAAGTGAATATTGATCTTTATTTAGATAAATTTTTTCGTTTTGAAGAACAGGAATTGTTTGTGATAATTCGTTAACAACTACAACATTCTTTTTTTCTAAAACTCTTGAATTAGAATAAAGTTCAATAGTATAAATTCCGATTTTCTTTGGTAAAAAAACAATTTCGGATTCTAATCCGCCCAAATATCTAAAAACATCTTTACCTGAAGATATTGATAAAGAATAATTATTAGGATTTTCAATTCCAATAACGATTATTTCTCCAAGCAAATATTCATCTTTAGAAACATTCATTATTGCTGATGAAAAAGAAGTTAATAATATTACTAGAAGTAAAAGAATTATGCTCTTTCCGATTATTTTTCTAGCACTCATATTATTTCAGTATAAAAGTCAACTGTTGTTCCTCCACCAACATAAGATCGAAGTAGTGCAGGTACTTTCACTTCAAAGTCGTAATTACCATACTGCCCTGTTTTATTAACATTAATTTCTGTTATGAACACTAAGTCTTGTGTTCCTGAATATTCACTTCCTCCGTCTCCATAATCCCATAGAATTCCAGTTACAAAATTAGAACTGTTTGTACTATTAACTATCGGTACATTTGATAGATTATTATTAAAAACTACAAAATTTCTAGTTAAAATTGGCGAACCACTAGTTGTAAAAGTAGCATTGATTGAATCAATATAATTTGTTGAACTAAAAGCAGTATCTATTTCTTCAAAATCATTATTTGCAGTCGTGTTACTAGTGTTAATTCCTATCGCTTGTAATGCAATCCAATTAATATCGCTATCAGAATCTACAACATAAATATTGCTTCCTGAAATATTGACTCCTTGCCAATTAAATAGTTTTATTTGAGAAGCGTCCATTAATTGTAATGAATCATTAGCAGTTCCTGCTGCTATATGAAATAATCCTACATGCAATGTTTTATTAGCTTCATTATTTGTTTCATCTAATTCAGTTATTGATCCGCTTGTTGCAAGTGGAGGGTCTACTACTACAAAAATGATGTTTGGTCCGATTATGGTTGTATAGTTAACAAACACTGTTGTGTTAGTTCCTGAAACTAAACCACTTACAGTTATATTATCTCCAATTAATACTCCTCCACTATCAGGATCTCCTCTAAAGAATTGTACTGTAAAAGTTCCAGCATCAGTATTCCCTATATTTTGGATTGTTGCATTAATTGTTACATTCTTTGTTTCTTCAGGACTAGTATTATTGAATTGTATGTTCACACCAAGTATTTGAAGATCAGGTAATGGTATTGTAAAATTATATGTTAAAGATACATTCGTATTTCCTGCAGTATCTATACAAGTTATGTTCCAAAGATAATTATCAGGATTCATATCTGTTAAGTTTATACTTTGTTCAATTCCTGGAGTTGCAACTATAGAATCATTTTCAGCTCCGTTTAAGTATAATGTACAACTTAAAGTTGCAGCCATATTATCTGTTGCAGTAAAATTAAAAGTTACATTACTAGTATTTATTTGTGAATTATTTGGAGGATAAGAAAGATTAATACTTGGGTCTTCTGTATCAATATATATTGTTATGTTTGAAGAATTTCTTCGATTAAAGACATTGTCATATGCTTCTAACCAAATTTCCCATTCACCGTCTGCTAAGCTGTTTAAGTTCGTTGTTGTTGGAGTTGCATTATTAGCATTTCCTTGAACGTTCGTAGTTCCATTAGCAAAGAATGTATAATTCAAATTCGAGTCTAAAGTGTCATTAATTGTAAAATTAATTAATGGTGTTGCAGTATTAAACCAAGTTCCTGTTGCAGTATTTATTCCAGGATATGGTGCGTATAAATCAATATAAATAGTTCTTGTTTCGGATGTATTACTCATTAAAAAAGTTGAATTATCAATGCATTGTATTGCCCAAGTGTAAGTTCCATCAAGATAATTAACTGTAAAATTATTTTGTCCGTCATTGGTAATTTCTGAATTACTTAAAGTATCATTTATTACTCCATTAATCAATATTGAACAATTTTCTAATCCTGTTTCATCAGACACATTGAAAAAGAAAGTAACATTTTCTTGGTTAGTCCAATTATTGTTTACTGGTGCTAAAGCAGATATGATTGGCGCGATATAAATATTAAAACTTCTAGTTTCGCTCGTATTAACATTCACAATATTGTTTTGATCTCGTCCATCCCAACAAGTTACATTCCAATAATGCGTTCCTTCAGTTAATCCTGAAACTGTTGTGTTACTAATACTTCCATTCGCTACTGTGAAACTTGTTCTATTTACAGAACCATCTAATGTCAAATTACAGAAAAGATTTTGGTCTAAATTATCTGTTACTGAAAAATTCAAACTTACAGTTCTTGTATTTGTAAAATTCTCTGTATCTGCTGGTGCAGTTAAATTAATTGAAGGTTTTGTTGTATCAATAAAAATAAATATTGTAGATGATGCATTATTGCCTGCTTGGTCCATTCCTTTTAATGTGATATTATACTCTCCTTCCGACAGAGCAGATAAATTCAGATAAGTTGTTGTATCAACATTTATTGTCGCATTAGTTTCATAAGTACCATCAACATATATGGTGTAATTAATTATTGAAGCTAAATTATCTGTTACATTAAAACTTATTTCTGGCGTTGTATCATTAAAGAAAGTTCCATTCAAAGTTTCAAAATTAGGAGTTGGATTTGTTTTATCATAATTAATGTATAATTTTGTTGAATTCTTTTTTCTTCCTAAAGAATCAGTTGCTTCTACTTCAATATAATGCAATCCTTCAGGATTCAAAGTTATGTTCAACAGAGTTGAAGTGTTATCTGCAACTGTTCCATTTTGTGTGTTGAAAACGCCATTTACAAATATTGAATAATTAATGTTTCCTCCTGTAAAATCTTCTAATGTGAAATTCAATTCTATAGTTTCATTATTAGTCCAAGAATCATTTTTTGGATAAGTAGTGTTTGATTTTAATATTGAAATATTTATTGTTGCATTATTGTTTGTTTCATTTTCTTCTCCAATATCATTGTTTGGATCAGCCAAAATCCATATGTTATGATAACCGTCAGTTATTATCCAAGTCATATTGAAAACTACTGATGCATTAACTGCAACTGTTGCAGTTGCATTTCCAATTATTGTTCCAGTAGCTTTTGGTCCGTCCCAGAATTCGACAAATGCGTTAGTTGCGGGACTTCCACCAATGTTACTAATTTCCGCAGATATAGTAATATTATCTCCAAGATTTGGATTGGTGTTATTAAAACTTAAATTAGCATTTACTAAGTAAAGGTCAGGTTCGTTAATTGTGAAATTTCTGTTTAGCGAAGTATTAAGATTTCCTAAGTCATCAGCACAAGTTACATTCCACCAATGAATTCCATCACTTAAGTTAACTAAAGAAGCATTAAAATTTACTCCGCTCAATCCAGACGTTCCATTATAAGTTTGTTCTCCTAATGGATCTGAAACTGTTAGATTACAATAAATTGTATATCCTGCAAAATCTGTTGGCGTCCAATTAAAATCAATATCATTTTGATTAAAAGTTTGACTTGCATTTGGAACTGTTAAATTAATACTTGGTCCTTCTCTATCAATATAAAATGTTTTTTCTGTTCCATTTACCGCAGAGTTTCCACTTGGATCAGTACAATTTACATCCCAAGTATAAGTTCCGTGTGTCAAACCAGTAACATTAATTGTATTTGAGTCTCCATTTGAAGGTGCATTGTTAGACTCATTATTTGCACCATTTAATATTAAAGTACAATTTTGTACTGCTCCAGAATTATCTGTTGGTGTAAAGTAAAAAGTCCAATTAACAGTATTGTTTCTTGTTTTATTAAATGGGTTTCCTAAAATTACTTTTGGTGGTTCTGCAATTGTGAAATTATAAGTTGCAGAAGTATTTGTTCTTCCACCATTATCTTTACAAGTTACATTCCAATAATGCAAACTATCATTCAAGTCAATAATATTATATGTTGTAGGACTCGCATTTAATGAATGAATATCTGAAGAATATGATTGGTCAAGTGTAAAATTACAAGTCAAATTAGTATCTAGATTATCATAAGCAGTCCAATTAAGAGTGACAGAACTCACATTAATTGTTTGTCCTTTTGGATAGTTTACAGTTGCATTTGGATTTGTTAAATCAACATATACTGTTCTTGTTTCACTAACTACTTTATTTGCATCAGGCGTATCTGAACAATTAATGTACCATGTGTGAGTTCCTTCTGCAACGTTTAAAAGACTCATATTACTAGGGATGCCGTTTTTCAATATTCCGCTTCCAGCAGTTATAGTATTATTATATGCTCCATCAAAATATAAGTCACAATAATCCAGTCCTTCTAAGTCTGATGCTGTAAATAGAAATAATAAATTTCCTGTTGAGTTGGTGGAAGCATTTTTTGGAGTGTGTAATTGTAAAGTAGGTGTTGATATTAAAGAGAAATTTTCAAGAGCACTAACATTTTGTAGGTTTGAATTATCAGTACAACTAACATTCCAAGTATAATTTCCTGAAGTAAATCCTGTTAATTCGTAAGTTGTTGATACATTATTTGTTGCATTAATTAATACAGATTGATTTACAGGTCCAAAGGTTGAAAGGTTACATTCTAAAACATTATCAACATTATCTGTTACAGTCCAATTAAAAGTTATACTTGGTAAACTTAAATTTATTCCGATAGGATAATTTAATTGTATTGATGGATATTGCCAATCTACGTGTAATGTTCTATTTGTATCTTCCCCAATAAATCCATTTATATCAATACATCTTACAGTCCAATTATATATTCCTTGTGCAGTGTTATTTAACGTGAAATTATTCAATAATGAATCTCCAACATGTGGAATTTCTGTTCCATTCTTGGTTTGATTTATATTCCCATTAATTATCAAAGAACAATTTGCTAAAGTAGTTTGATTTGTTTCATCAACTGTATAATTAAAAGTAATATTTCCATCAAGGTCTCCATAGTTAGGTGTTGGAAAATACAATACAACAATCGGAGCAGCATCTATTGTAAAATTCTCAGTATTACTGGTTGCTGAATTGTTTGCTTCATCATAACAAGTTACATTCCAATAATGTAAACTATCACTAATACTATTAATAGTAGTGGACGTTAAACCATTTGCACCTAATACAACAGAACTATAAATTCCTCCGCCATCTACTGAAACATTACAAGTCATTGAAGATGAAACTGTATCACTAACTGTAAAATTGAATTCAATATCATTTGTATCAAAAGTTGTTCCGTTTGGAGTAAGAGCCGTAACTGATGGAGCAGTCATATCAATGGTTATGTTTCTGGCAGTTGGTTGAGATGATTGTCCTCCAGGATCAGTACAATTAATAGTCCAATTATGTAATCCTTCAGCAATATAAGTTAATGAAAAATTATTGCTTCCGCCATTTATTATTGGTGTGCTATTAGTTTGATTATATGCACCATCAAATAATAATTTACAATCTTGAAATCCTTGAATATCAGAAGCCGTATAAAAGAAAGTTACATTTTCTTGTCTTTTAGCATCAGGTGCAGGATTATTAAGAGTTATAACTGGCGCTCCATCAACAGTAAAATTTCTTGTCTCGCTAACATTCCAATTTAATGCTCCATCCCAACAAGTTATACTCCAATTATGATTTCCGTCTTGAATTCCTGTTTCAGTCATATTAACAACTGTATTATTGGTTGAAGCAATATTATTATTAGTAGCAGAAACATTTCCATCAATACTTAAATTACATAGTAAACTAGTATCGAGATTATCAATTAATGTAAAATTAAAGATTAACGTACTATTTGAAAAATTAGCTGCTTCTCCAGGATAATAAAGTTGTATGTTAGGTTTTGTTCTATCTATTGTGAAATTATTTGCTATTGGTTGTGTTGAAGATCCGCCTGTATCAGTACAGTTGGCAGTCCAATTATGTAGTCCTTCTGCAATATTTGAAAGATTAAAAGAGTTATTTCCAAAGTTTGTTAGTCCGGTTTCATTAGTATGATTATATGATCCATCAAATATTAAACTACAATTGGCTAAACCATTACCATCTCCTGCGTAGTATGTAAAATTAGTTATTGATAAATTTGTCCAATCATTATTTGCAGGATTAATAAGTGTTACATTTGGCACTCCTGACATTGTGAAGTTTCTTATAACAGTTATATTTGTATTGTTTGCACTATCCCAACAAGTTACACTCCAATTATGGTCACCGTCAATTATTCCTGATTCTGTTAGATTAACAACTGTCCCATTATTAACTGCAACATCGAAATTTGTGTCTGAAGTATTCCCATCTAACGTTAAATTACATAATAAACTTACATCAAGGTTATCAGTAATTGTATAATTAAATACAACTGTTCCTCCAGAAACAGTTCCTCCTTCTCCAGGATAATCTAATCCAATATTTGGTTTTGTTGTATCAACTGTGAAAATATTTGTTGAGCTATATCCAGTCCAATTAAATGAATCTGTACAGTTAACACTCCAATTATATACTCCTTCTGCTAAATTAGAAAGAGAAAAATTATTCTGGGTTCCATTATCAATGGTAAAATTAGTATCATTTATTCCTCCTTTAACTATGAATGAACAATTTCTTATTGTATGTCCGTCACTTGGAGTATAATAAAATGTTTGAGAAGTTAAGTTACTATAAAAATTAGGAGTTGGACTATTCAAACTAACAGTAGGAACTACTGTATCCACATCAAATTGCCAAGTTAAACTAGTATTAGTTAAAGCTGAAGTATCAACACATGAAACATTCCAATTATGAATTCCGTCATCAATAGAAACATTTTGAGTTGTATTTACTCCATGTGTTGAAGATATTCCTGTTACTTCATCTGTTCCATCAACTGATAAATTACAAGTTAAAAATCCACTTCCACTATTCTGTGTTGCAACCCATGTAAAGTTAATATTTGAATAAGTAAAATTGTAATAGTTAGTAGGCACAACTAAATTAATTGCAGGAACAGTATTAGCAACTTTTACTAAAATCGATGAATTAGCTGAACTTGATCCTGGAACATCTGTACAATTAACATATATGTAGTAAAGACCATCAGAAAATAGTGCAGTGTTACTAGTATTGTGCCAAATACTATTTGAATAGTTTAACATTCCAATGTATGAAGAAGCAAGAGTTCCATTTGTGTAAGTATAATAATAGTCACATGCAGCAACTCCATCTCCATCAGTTACTGTTGCATTAATATTTTGCATTCCTGATATTGCAGGAATTTTATTAACTTTTAATTCCATATAATCAGTCCATAAATCTGCTTGAGCATTTCCACTTCCTCCGGTTCTGAAATCACCAACTACATAAGCCCATACTTCTCCATTACTAGAATTTATCAAATCAGTTCCATTTCCAGAGATTGTTATTGTTGTTATTTGATCTGATGCAGATGCAGGAGCAGAAGCAAACAATTGATATGTTGCAGAAGTATAGTTCCAAACATAAACATGATATATATCAGGATCAGGAGTTGTTGTTTCAGTTGCAAAACCTTCATGAGTTATAACTAAAGAAGATATATCTGTTACTGCATCAGATACTGTAAACACATAACTTTGATAAACATATAAACTTCCTCCTGCGGCTATTGAATGATAATATGCATCATCTGATGAAGATAAATTAGTGTATGATCCTGCACTAGCTTCTGATCCAGTTATTCTTGTTCCTGGTGGTTGAGGATTTGTTCCATCAGACCCTCCATAAGCATTTTGTCCTGATTGACTAGCATTATATTTAGCCACATCATACGCTGGTTCGTTAATTGTTATTGTTAAATCAAGACTAACATTAAAATCAACATCTAAAAATACAAAGTCTATCATAGTCCAGTTTTCATCATTAGCGCCAACATTGTTATCAGTTAGTCTAATATTAAGACTATTAACTGATGCTGAGTCATTAACTACTGAACTAAAATCGCAAGAACTAATTGTTTCTGTTACTTGATTTGCAACAGTACAAATTGTTTGGTACGCTACTGCTGTTGAATTATACCATTGAACAACTGTATCAGTTCCTGATATTTCATAATGCTCCCAATATAAAATTGCAGAATTAATATTATATCCTGCTGGTAAAACAGTTGTAAAAGTTCCTTCTAAATATACTTCTCCTCCACTACTAGAGATGATATTTGCATAAGTATTATCAGATTCATTCACTAAGGATAATATGTCTGATTCGCTTCTTTTAGGACTTCCAGAACCAGGGTTGTCATTGTACATTATTGCTGTTGCAAGTCGCTCTATTACTCTAACTTCTGCCTGATCATTTAACAAAGATAATGTTGTATCATTAACTATGATTGTATAATTTCCAAATGCAAATGTTAATGCTGATGAAACATTCCATAAATATGTGAAATCTCCATTTATATCAGCAGTTGCTGAATCTGGATAACCAAATATTGAAGAACCTAACTCATCTTGAATATCAACATTTATACTACTTCCAGGATAAAATCCACTTCCTGTTATAATTACAGATTCACCCCTTTCATAATAATATCTGTTAGTTGTAATGTTAGCAGTTACGTTGAAATATTGTCTTGTTGCTGAAACATTATTGTATGCACCATCATAAGCGTATATTATGACTGAGAGATTTCCACCATTTGTACTATTATAAATTGTACTATATTGATTTCCTGATACTAACACCATCGAATAATTTGTTCTTGTTCCATTGGCCAGCATTACTTCAGCCCAAACATTTTGAATTGTTCCACTATCTATAATATTAGCTGTTATGTTAAATTGAGTGCCAGAAATTCCTGATGTTGGAGTTACTGCTTCATTTTGAATTGAAGGTGCACTAAAATCAATTGATATATTGTAATGAGTATCATTAAGTCCAATATAACCCGCAGTATCATTTGCATATGCTCGAACTTCATAAGTGCTTGCTTCTGGTAAAAGTGATACATTCCATATACAATCATAAATAGGACCACGATCATCATTACAAATGCTCTTCCAAGTGTCAGTTGCATTTTGTCTGTAGAGGAACAACACTGTATCCACACTTGTCAAATCAGTTACTGAAGCATTAACTGTGTAAATAGAAGTTATAATGCCTGTTCCGTTACTTGGATTATTGATAATTGTTACTGGTCCTGTCCGGTCAATAGTTATATTGTAATGAGTGTCGTTCATACCAATGTTTCCTGTAGTGTCATTAGCATAAGCTCGAACTTCATAAGTGCTTCCATCTGGTAAAGCAGTTACATCCCATACGCAATCATAAGTAGGTCCACGATCATCACTGCAAGCTGTTTGCCAAGACGCAGTATTATTTTGTCTATACAATACAGTCATCGTATCAATACTGGTTTCATTTCCAGAAATAGTAGCTTCTACAGTATAAGAATTAGAAGTGATATTTGTCCAATTAGTTGGATTTGTTATTGTTGTAGTTGGTGCAGTACCAAAAACGACAAATGTTTGAGTTGGTGTATTATTCCAATTTCCATCAGTATCATTTGCATAGAATCTCCAACCAACTCTTGTTCCTACAACTGCATCAACAGTCATTGCAATAGTTGAAAAATTAGTTCCACCAAAAGAACTGACTGAACTATTTGTCCATGTAGCACCAGTTATGTTCCAACTAAAATACCAATTTTCAGCAATGTTATCTGCATCAGTCCAAGTTGCATTGAAAGTTACTGAATCATTAACATATACAAAAGTTGAATTCTTTGCATATGATGTTGGCACTGGAGGGAAAATAATAGGATCGGGTGCTGCTTCTGTTACATTAAAATAAGTATTTCTTGCTGAAGAATTATATCTAATATTCACAGTTGCTTTTTTAGCTGCAAAAGTTATTCTAAATCCTAGATAATCTCCAGTATTCAAAGTAGTAGTAGTTGGAGTACAAGTCACATCCGAAGAACATCCATCTGCTTGAGCTTCACAAGTTGTATCAGTTCCACCATAAGTACAAATCGCTGTTGGCGTTCCACCACATGTTGAACTAGCTCCACAATCAAGTACTTCAAAAGAATCTATTCTTGCATATCCTGCAGCTCCAGGAGTATCTGAATCCCAAAATACATGTGCCGTTGCAAGAGTGTTTGTAATATTAGTATCTTCAGAATAAGCTGTATCACTAGTCCAAGTATAAATTTGAGTTCCACCACCATTACCTCCTGCAAAAGATTCAGTAACAGTAGGTCCTGACGGTGCTCCTGTGTTAAAATATCTTGATGTACTAACACCTTTAAGAAAATATTGTTTTTCTGAAATTGGGTCAATTGCAACATACCAAGGTTTAACTTCTATAAATTCTCCAAGAACAGATGTTATAATTGCTTGACCTAAACTCCATAATTCTGGCACAATAAATGGCGCTTGTACTAAATATGAAACTTCTGAATTATCAACTAAGTTCGTCCAAGTTAATTCTTTTACAGTTCCTACTTCAGTAACTGTTGCACCACCAGCATTAGTAATTGTAAAATTTGATGGTACTCTTTCTGTTAAATTAAAAGTTGTTACGTTAACATAAGTTATTACTTTTATTGTTGAGTTAAATGGTCCAAAAAATGGATCAATAACGATTGGTGCTGTTCTTAATATATCATAATCGTAAAAGTTCGCGACTGAAAAGAATGATGTCATGTTGCTATCTACACCAAGTCCATTTGCATTTACAAATAAACTATAATTTCCTTCTAAGCTAGTATTTAGATAATTTGCTTTATATATTCCTTTTTTTGTCTCGATAATAGTTCCTAAATCTGTTGATAAGGTTGAAATGGTTGTGTTCGGATTTGTTACTTGTAAAGTAACATTTGCTCCACCTACAAAATAACCTTCTGTGTCTAAAACAACAATCATTATTTCCACTGATTCATTCGGATGATAGATACTTTTGTTTGTATTAATAGATGCAAGTCCTGTTTCTGCATATCCAGGATCTTCTGGTGTTAGTATAAAAGTATAATTCTTTCCTGGTACTACATCCATTAATTTGCTCCAAGTTCCAAAACATGTTTGTGTTCCAAAGTTCCAATCTTTACATTTCCAAAGCGCATATCCTTGAGCAGTTACTGTAATTTCTGCTTCTGTAAAGTTCATTCTTGTCGGATCAATTGAAAATGTTGTTACAGAGTCTCTTCCAAAGACTTCAACGTCTTCAACGTTTTCTTGTATTCCTAATTCTAATGTCGAATCTGGTGCTAAATCTCTAAATTCTACCTTTTTTACATTCTTTGCCAAAGGCAAAGTTAATCTAACGGATTTTTTGTTGTCTGATGATGTACTAATAACTTCAGCAGTGTAACTTTGTTGTTCGTTATTTGCCGAGAATATTTTAAGAGTTTTATTTTCTGACTCAGAGTATGTTTTTATGAATATTTTTTCATTGCTTATTATCCAGACTTTGTTCGGATCTTTAAATGGGTCATATTCATCTTTTGGTTTTCCTTGTGAAATAGGTGTTGGTGTTGATCCTTTTCTTTCTCTTCCTGCAGTCTCTCTTTGTACTTGTGCAACTGCTGAATCTGCTCTTAATGGTGAACCAGTTATTTTTGTTGGAGTTGCTGGTTTTTCTTTTACTATTTCTTTAATTGGTTCTGGTTCAACAACTTCACTCAGAATCTCTGATTCTGGTGCACTAGTAGCTTCGCTACTATCTGCTTCAATAATTGGTTCGATAACTTCTTTTATTGATTCTGAAATCGGTTCAGGTTCAACAACTGGTTCAACAACTGGTTCAATAATTTCAGGTTCTAGTTTTTCTTCAGGCGTTGGTTCTATTACCACATTACCTGTTAATCCTTCACTCATAGAGCTCATTATTGTTTTGAAAAATCCTTTTACTCCATTCCATAATTTTCCAAAGAAACCAAGTGGCGGATCATATTGTGTAATTGTTTCTCCAAATTGAAAACCATTCTTTAATGCGGTTACATGAAATGAGGTTGTTTTTATTTCATCTTCTAAGAAAGTTTTATATTCACATCTTAGAACAAGCGATGATTTTTGTATTATGCTACAAGTTGGTCTTTTTGGAGTGATGCTAATAAGAGTTTCATCATAGTCCCAGTCAAAATATGTTGGAAAATCGATTACAGAAATTCCCAAATTGGTTATTGTTATTTTTCCTTTGTATTGGACTCCTGTTTTTATTTCTCGAACTAATTCTTCACTTCCTTCATAAAAATCTATTTCTACATCAAAGTAAGTTCCGTTAGTTGTTACATTGACTGTTTTGTTAAGTGTTTTATTTACTATTAAATTTTGATTTATGTAACTTAAGTTTGTTTCAAATGTTTGAAGTAAAGATTGGTTTGGTGCTTCCAATACATATTCAAAAGTATAAAGTTTATCTGCTTTAATTTCCGGAATAAAGACTTCAAGATAATTTGAAGTATGAGTTGACTCTATTGGATATTGTGCTAAACTCCAGTTTTCAGGTATTTCTTCTCTAATTGTAATGTTAAAAGTATCATTCTGGTTTGCCCAAAGAACTACTCTAATCGGGATTGTCTTATTAATGGTTATAGAATCAGGAAGTTCGTGATAAACTTCTATATTAGTCATCAATGCTAGTTTTTCTTCTATTGTTAACTCTGGTTCGGTTGTTGTTTCAGAACTTGTTGCAGGAATTACTTCGAATTGTTCTGTTATATTGTTTGTTGTTGTTTTAACATTTAATGTGTAGTTTCCTGTTTCTTTTGGAATAAATAATGCAGAATCTCCTTCTCCAATGAAAATATAATCCTTATCTTCAAATGAAATAATTAATTCTGTATAATTTATTCCTGTGAGATTTATTGGTACTGTTTCTCCAACTTCATAGTTTGTTTTTTCTAGAATAGTTGTTTGATTTTCTGTTGGGGTTTCATTTATTATTGTTGGACTTTCTTGTACAGGGTCTATTGTTTCTTCTTCTACTGAGAAATAAATCTGATCAAGAATGGTTGTAGAGTTTTTCATCCTGATTGTGTGGTTTCCTAATTCTTGTGGTAAGAAATGAAGTGTTGAAAGAAGTGTTCCTGTGTAAGTATAAGTCTTTGCAGTTGTGATAATTTCTAATATTTTATCTGAGAAATTACTATAATTTAAAGTAATTGCAACTATCTCACCTGGTGCATAAACTTGTTTAGTTATACTAAGTTCTGCACTTACCATTCCTACTAGTAATAAAAACAGTATTACTGTTAATATGGTTCTGGTGTTGCTTTCACTTCTAGGTCTCATCATCTGCACATTCCGTTTTTTATTTTATCTTGTTTTTTTTAGTTTGCCAACAGAGAGTATTTTATTTTGAGCTCTTGCTCAATTTCTCCGACTGTTTCGTAATATTTTTCGTACTGGTATAATAGTGTGTGAGCGTGAATTATTGATGAATCTGATAGAAGTTGTTCTTGAAATTCTTCTTTTGTATAGACGACAAAATCCTTTGTTAGTTCTCGATCTAACGTCTTTTTGTAGAATTGGTTATTTGTTACAAGAATGATTTTTTTATTTGAATAGAGCGCTGTCTGTATTGGTACTTCTTTTTTTATTTCAGAAATTAGTTTTAGTTTTTCGTTAAGTGTTGGTTGGGTTTTTAGAAGTTGTTTTTTCTTTTGTAATTCGTATAGTGAAAGTAGAATTATTGTTTCTTCATTATGAAGGTTTATCGTGCATAAATGTGCATTTCCAATAGTTGTTTTTTTTAGTATTTCTTCTTCTAAAAATTTACTAACTACTTTATGAATATATGGATAAGCTTTGTTTAATTTTTTTGAAATTTGTAAAATGCTTAGAAAACTGGTTATATCTTCTGCAAATAATCCCACTATCTCTGTTTTCAGGTCGACGCCAATCACCATTATACCTTTTTAAGTATACTACTATATTACGAAAAACAAACTATTATACTTTTTTCAGTATAACTACTATTTAAACTTTTTGGTGAAAACAAGACGATAAAACCAGAAGAAAAGAACAACATTTAAATACCTAATATCTCGTAAGAATAGTAGTATTTTAAAAAGGAGAGGCGAGAATGGAAGAAGAATCTACTAATGAATCTATTGTACAGTCCGAAGAACATAATAAATTCTTATTTCCAGTAAGCGGTAAAGAAGTTAAAACCTTAAAAGAATTAAAGGAATTTCTAGAAAATACTGATGAAGAAGAATTCTCATATCACTTAAACGAAGAAAGAAATGATTTTGAAAACTGGGTTAGAGATGCTTTAAATGAAGAAGAACTAGCTGAATTAATAAAAAGAAAAGGCACTAAAGAAGGAGTCATACAAGTCATTGATTATTTTCTAACCAAACAAGAAATAGAACATCCTGAAAAAGCAAAACACGATGATATACCTGACATTACTTGGATAAAAACATCCATACAAGGATTTGATGAATTATTACCGCAAGGAATACCAAAAAGAAGTTCAATATTATTATCTGGTGGTCCTGGAACTGGAAAAACCACTTTTTGTCTTCAAATATTAGGAAACGCAGCAAAAGAAGGCGAAAACTGTCTTTACTTAACATTCGAAGAAGAAGTAGTTAATCTAAGAAGACATATGAAAAACTATGGATTTGATCCGATTAAACTTGAAAAAGACGGACGTTTAATGTTTAAGAAAATGAGACCGTTCGATTTAAGCAGGTCAGTAGAAGCACTTTTAGCAAAAGCAAATGGTGAACTAACAATAGATTTAGACGAAATAGAAGGAATTATACCAAAAGGATTTCGACCAGACAGAATAATCTTAGATTCATTATCAGCAGTTGGAGCTGCATTCGCAGGAAAAGAAGAAGGATATAGAGTTTATATCGAACAATTATTTGACCTTTTCAAAAATATTGGTGCAACCTCATTTTTAATAACAGAAAACGAACAATCAACAAATAAATACAGCCGAAGCGGAATAGAAGAATTCTTAGCAGACGGAGTCATTGTCATGTACAATATTAGAAACAAAAATATTAGATCAAACGCTCTTGAAATACTAAAACTGAGAGGAACTTCTCATCAGAAAAAAATTGTTCCTTTCAAAATGATATCCAATAAAGGGATAGTTGTTTATCCTATGGAAGAAGTTTTTACAGGATAAATAGTACTACTTTTCAAATGTTCCCAAGAATCATAAATAAAAATTATATAGCCCTATCCTCATTCATAATAATTTTTTTGCTATCATTCTTCATCATAATTCCATCAAGTTCAACAACTTTTGGAAATTACTCAATCATATCCCCATTTGCTTGTGGTTCGACTTGTAATGGAGGATATGAATTATCAGGTTATAGTGCAGCTTATTGTTTAGAAAACTCAACTGATTGTTACAACACCATAGACGCTTGTAAAGACGGAATCCAACCACTCTATGAATACGTTGAAGATATCACTTTAACTGATTTAAATGGAACTTCATTTAATGCAAGTGATGTTGTAAGTGTTAATGCATATATTGACTGTGATACTGACGGTGATAAAGTTTCGTTTGTTTACAATAATGGTAGTGGATTCAAAAATATTTATGATGCTGATTGTAATGTTAATGGAAAAACAAATATTTATTACAATTTAACTTTAGATGCAATAGGTGGAAACCACACCATCAGAGTTGTCATTGCATATTTGGGTACGCCAGGAGTTACTTGTGGAGCTGATTCTTCAACAGCAAAATGGACTGATACTGATGATATGACTTTTTATGTTAATCCACCACCTGATAATACTGTCCCCAGTGTTTCAAATCCTACGCCTGCAAATGGAACATTATATGAATTTCAAAGCGGATTAGAAATAGATCTTTGCGTTAATATAACTGATAATTATGAACTAGATTCTAAAAGAGTTAATGTTACATGGAGTATTAATAGCCAAATATTTTCGCTTAGCGCGTCTGGAGGAACATCTTATTGTTATGCATTTACAAATACTTCTTCAATAACAACTTATAATGTAACTTTTTTAGTTAATGATAGTTCTAATAACCAGAATAATTCGATAAATACTACTTTCATTATCCAAAGAACAACTAATATCACTATTGAATATCCTCTTCAAGGAAATGTTTATCCATACGAACCTCTTCAAATGAACATAACTGTTAGCGAAGGTTATGACGTGGATAAAGCATTTTACTCGTTAAACTCTGGTGCAAATACATCTATAATGAAAGACAGATATAATGCATCATTTACAACTTCTGATTCAGAAGGTGTGATTGGAGAAAACACTAGTACTTACAATAATCTTTCAATGTCTTTTAGAACAATTGAAAATATGAGTGTTAGACAAGTCGGATTACAATTAAAAAGAAATGGTTCTGGAAATAATTTTACTCAAATTCAAATAAGAACTGACAATGCAGGTCTTCCTTCATCCACTATTCTTGCTTATGGAAACATTTCAAATAATTCTGTGAGCATTAATTACACCATGGTTAATATTACTTTAAACACCACTTTAAATTTAACAAATAACACTGTTTATTGGTTATTTTTAACACCTAATAGTTCAATTACAGATTTTTATACTTGGGAATCAAACAATAATAATTCTTATGCAACCGGAAATTATAGTAACAATGCAAGTTTAGATTTATTATTTTCAGTTTATGACAGATATAAATTTAGAACTATTTTTTCAGCGCTTTCAAAAAGCAACCACCAAATAATTGCTTATGCAAATAGTAGCTCTGAAGATAGCATTTCATCACCTTCAGTTAATTTCTCGATTGATTCAACAGCACCAATCATTTCAATTATTAATTACACGCCTTCAACAGCATCAAGTATTGATCCAAATATAACAATTAATTATACAATAAATGTTACTGACAATATTGAAGTAGACACAGTTATAATTCAATATTTAAAACAAGGTAATTCCGTTTTTACAAATAGTACAACTGATAATTCAACAGGATTATTCATAGGAAATATTACCCCCACTTCCGAAGGTATTTGGATAGTTAGAGTTAAAGCAATTGACAGTTCTAACAATTCTAGACTCTCTTCAAATACAACTTTAAATGTAACTTATGAATATAATTGGAATATAACTCCAGGTTCATTTAATGAAACATCTGCGTTTTTAGATACAAACATCACTGTTGGAAATATTACTTTCAATAACTCTGGAGATTTTCCAATCAGTTTTAATATTTCTAAAACTGATTCAACTATTCCTTTAATGTTTTTTAATGGTTCGGAAACATTTTCTTTTGTTGTTAGTCCATCAAGTCTTTCAATAATTTCAGTTATTACGACCGGACAAAATCTTGAAACTGAACAACCAATGAGTATTTTTGTAAATGCTATAAATAGCACTTCAGAGCCAAGAAATAAAACTATAAACTTTACATTAATTTCGTATATTTCAGGTCCTTATTTGACTGCTGAAATAACTACTTATGATTCAAATGTTAATCAAGGTCAAAATAGAATTGAATTAACTGCAAGAGTTAAAAATGTTGGTAATGAAACTGCTTATAATGTTTCTAGTTATTGGGCTATTCCTAGTGATTGGACTGCTAAAACAAATTTAACTCAAAATTATTCAACCTTATCAATTGGAGAGCAAACTTCATTTACAAGATATGTTAGTGTTGATTCTGATGCGTCGATTGGTAATAAAACTATTAACATAACAATTGTTTCGTCAGCCACTCAGAACAATTCTGATTCCAGAGTTGTTTTAGTTAATGGAACTGTTGAAGCAGAAGTTGTTGTTGTTAATAGTGGCGGAGGTGGGGGTGGCACTCGAACAGTTTACATTGCTCCTAGCGAAACTAAAGTTAATATTAGTTTAGAGGATATAGTTGAAATAAACAGAGGAACAAATGCAACCATCAATGCAACAATAGAAAACGTTGGTGATTTAGATTTACAGAATGGTAGTTTTACTTTGGAAAATTTTCCATTAATTCATTATAAAATAACTCCTAATTCATTTGTTGAATTGAATACTAGTTCAAATTTCTCAGTTTCAATTTTTATTCAAATACCTAATTATTTTAATGGCGGGAAAAAAGAAGTTAGTTTTAATCTTGAAACAACAACCAAAGGAACAGTTAAGGAATTCAATAAAACTTTTACAATCATTGTTATTACTGAAGATAAAAGTTTAGCATTAGATTGTTTTAAAGAAGCAGAGAATTTGCTTAATATTAGTAAAGAAGAAGGACTTATAATTAAAAGTTTAGATAAAAAACTTGTTGATGCAAAAAATAATTATGAAGATAAAAATTTTGTAGATGCAAATAATTTTTGTAAACAAATTCTAAAAGAATTACAATTAGTTAAAGATATTAAAGTTAAAATCGACTCAATTCATAGTCGATATCAAGGATTAGAAGCTAATATATTTGAACTTAATGAACTTATAAGCTTAATGGAGATGGCTTTTTCTCAGGAAGATTTTGAGCTTGCTAGTAAAAGAGCTGAACAAGCAGAATTATTATTAAATTTAAAAGAAGAAGAACAAAAAAGAACTGTTAAAGAAGTATTTGAACTTGTTAAACTGAACAAAAAAGTTGTTGGTAGCTTATTAGTAATGGTTATTATAATCATTATTTTTGCTAATTCGTCACGAAAGCTTTTATCTGTTACAAAAAAACTGAATGTTCTTTCTGAACAACAAAACATATCTCATTCGAAAATTGATGATTTGCAAAGAAAATATTTTGTAAATAAAAGCATTCCAAGAATTTTATATGATAAAGAAAAAGCTTATCATACTAATAATCTTGCTATTCTTGAAAATAAAAAAAGTGAATTGAAATTAAAACGTTTACAAATAATAAGTGGTAAAGATTTAGAAGATATTAAAAGAATTCAAAAAGAAGTTGAAGAAAATAAAAAAGAATTTCAAAGAAAATATTATGTTGATAAAACTATAAGTAAAAAAACTTTCAAAAGATTAAATACTACTTTTGATAAAATCATGGACGAGTTAAATAAGAAACTTGAAATGAAAACAAAGAAAAAAATTAATTTTAAACTTAAAAGATTGTTACGAAAACACAAATGATATTTCAAAAAACTAAACTAATAGGATTAAGTATTATGATTGTTTTATTAATCTGTTCTGTAGAGGGAGCAACTGAACAAAGCATATTATCCAGTCTTTCTAAAATTGAAGTTTTAAAACAAGAAATGATTGATTCAGGTATAAATGTTCTTTTAATGAATGATTTGATTGCAGAAGTTAATATTTATCTTGATGAGAATAGATTCGATGATGCAGAGACGGTTATTCAATCAATTTATCAAATTAAAGATTCTGCTTTTAAAACTCAAAATGAAATGTCTCGTGTTAATAAACTATACCTCGAATTGTTAGATAAAAATATTAGTTTAGTAACTGTTAGTAATGCTAAACTTGAATCGGATCTTGTTTATGCTAAAAGAGAGTTTGAAAATGAAAATTATGCAGAATCATTAACATTATTAACAAAAGTTGAGTCTGTTCTCTTAGAGAATATAGGACTTAGATTTAATTCATTAAAAGAATTAATTTTGGAGCTAGAATTAAAGGCTGAAGAATTAAATACTCCTTCTTCACGTATTAAAACTTTAAAAGATTTGCTTGATGAATCATTAGAGAAAGGTTTAATTGATGAATTGATTATTATTGAAGATGAACTTGATGAAATAAAAAATAGTTTTGAATTTATCAAAGAACTTAGAGCAGATTTTTTATTATTAGAACAATCCAATCTTTCAACAGAGAGATTATCCGATGGTTTACGTGATGCAGAGATTGACTTAAGTTTTTCTGATTATAAATCTGCTAATGCCAAGTTTGCTGAACTGAAGCTTTTAAAAGATAAAATTTTGACTGTGAAAAAAAATGTTGAAACTTTAGAAAATCTTTTTTTAGAAGAAGAATATGGTGATTTAGAAATTGAAGCTCTTGAATCTAGTTTAAAAAAAGCTAATGAAGAATTATACCTCGGCAATTACGAATTAGCTGAAGAAATAGTTTTGCAGGTTAAAATTGATTATGAAAATTTGAAAGCAGATTCATTGGTTAAAACAGTTGGTGCAAGAAAAGAGCAACTTAGCTTTCAAGAGTTTATTAAAAAAAATCTTGGTTTAATAGTAATCATTCTAATTGTTGGTATTTTGGCAATGATTTTAACAAAGAAAACTTGGATGTTTGCTTTAAGGAAAAAATTACTTAGAAATCACAATAAAGAACTTGACGTTAATAGGAAAATGGTTGATGACCTTCAAAGAAAATATTACATTAAAAGAACTATTTCTAGAGAAACTTATGATGAAAGTTTTGAATTGCTTAGTGGAAACATAATGGAATTAGATGATAAGATTTCTTTATTAAACAAAAAGATTAAAAAGGACAAGAAATAAGAAGTATAATCATGGATTTATATGAAGAAATAAAAAACAAACAAATCGTATTAGTTGTTCTTCCAAAAGCACAGTATATAAATAAGTTAATGGAAGTTGTTAAAGCAATTGATTCTGTTTCAAAAAAGATTTGTTATGTTGCTTTAAATAAGCCTTATAATAGCATTATGAGCATGCTTCAATCACATGAAATTCTTGTTGAGAAGTATTTTTTTATAGATGTTCTTACTAGCTCTGTTAAGATTCCTGAACCTATCGAGTATTGCGAGTTTGTTCAATCTCCAAGTGCTTTAACTGATATAAGCTTGGGTTTTTCTAAAGCCATGCAAGAGAAAGGTTGTGATAATGCTATTTTTGATACTATTTCAACATTAATGATTTATCAAGACATTGGAGAAATTATTAAATTTACACAAAACATGATGACTAAGGCTCGAGTTAGCAATATGAAATCAGTTTATGTTACTCTAAAAGAAGACAGTGAAGAGTTAATTAAAGATTTGATGATGTTTGTTGATGGCGTTATTGAGTTAGAATAAAAAATGAAAAAATTAATAAATGAATAAACAAAGGTGATACTTATGGCTAAGAAAATTTTACTTGTGGATGACGAACCACACATTATTGAACTTGAAAAAGCAATTCTTACACTTGAAGGTTTTGAAATTTTAACTGCTGAAGATGGAGCAACTGCTCTTGAAATATTAAAAACAGAAAAGCCTGACTTAGTTATTCTTGACATGATGATGCCTGGAATGAGTGGCAGGGAGACTTGTGACTCTATTCGAAAGAATCCTAAGACTAAAGATTTGAAGGTTATCTTTGTGACTGTTGCTAAGTTTTCTGAGATGGGTCAAAAAAGTCTTGAAGAACTTGGAGTTTCAGATTATTTGACTAAACCATTTGATAATGATGAGTTAGTTGCAAGAGTTAAGAAAGCTTTAAAATAAATCTAAAATTAATTATTTTCTTTAAATCTATTAAATACTGTTAGTTCGTGTTCTCCTTCTGCTCTCTTTGTTGTTGGAAGTGTAAAATAAAATGTTGAACCTTTGTTTAGCTTACTTTCAACCCACATACTTCCGCCTAATACTTCAATTATTCCTTTTGAAATTGCAAGTCCTAAACCAGTTCCACCAACTTTTCTAGTATATGAAGAATCTGCTTGGTAGAATCGTTCAAAGATTTTCTTTAAGTTTTTCTTTTCAATTCCTGTTCCTTCATCTTTAACTGCAAATAATAATTCTTTATCTTGTTTTTTAACTGAGATAATTATTTTAGTGTTAGGTTTGTCAGAATATTTGACAGCATTGTTTACCAAATTTACAATTACTTGTGATAACCTGCTTTTATCAACAATTGCATCTTGGATTTTAGAATCAACATTCATTTCTAATTCGACCTGTTTTTTAGCGGCCATCACATACAATTCATTAACAACATCTTTTACTAATTCTGATAAATTAATTTTTTCAAAAAAGAATTTCATTGTTCCAAGGTCCAGTCTTGATAAATCTAAAATATCATCAATTAATTGTTTTAATCTATCTGCATCTTTCATTACAATGCTTAAATAATAATCTCGTTGTGTTTTATTTTCTAAAATCTTCTTATTTTGTAAAAGTGTTGCAAACCCGTGAATTGATGCTAATGGAGTTTTTAATTCGTGAGCGGTAACTGAAATAAACTCGCTTTTGTATTTGTCCATTTTCTTCATTTCTTTATTTGCAGCATTTAGTTCTTTATTGATTCCAACTAATCTTTTTTCAGATATCTCAAGTTCTTCTTTTGAAAGACTAACATCTTCAAGAATGTTAAGAACTGCAGTTCTTGTTTTTTCAAGTTCTTCGACTTTGTTATTTAACTCTACAGTTTTATTTTCAACTAAAGTTTCTAGTTCTTCTTCATGTAACTGTAATTCTTTCCGAGATTCTTCTAATTCTTTAGTTCTTTCTTTAACAGTTATTTCTAAGTTAGTAGTTATTTTTTGAAGTTCGTTTGTTTTTTCATCAACTTCTTTTCTAAGAGTGTTTGTTAATAAAAAATTAAAAACTATTCCTATTATTAAAATTGCAAACATAATTCCTGCAGTAGAAGTCCAAATACTATTTATAGTCTGTTCAACAAAAGAAACTACTTCTGCTTCATCCATTTTAGTTACAATTCCAACATCTAATTCGGGTATATAATTGGTTACAGCAATAACAGGTGTGTTTCGATAATCATTAAAATCTAAAAACACATCTTGATTATTTAACAAAGCTTGTGTTATTGGAATTTCAGTATTTTCTTTTGGAATGATATCTTGAGCTTCTGCTTCTGTTTCAAACCTTCTTTTGGAAAAAAATTCTGCATCTCCATTTCTATTCCTAAATGCCACTAAACTTTCTCCAGTTTCTCCCATACCAATTTCGTTATTAAATTTTTCAACTAAGACTTCTGTGTTTAAATTTGCAACTAACACTCCTTCATTATAAGGTATTGAAATAGAAAAAAATATTTTTTCTTCAGTCTCAGAATAATAAACTGATTTAAAATAAGTTTCAATTTTTCCAAATAGGAATGCCTCCTCAGTTGATTTATCTAAACCAATATTTTGTTCGTTTGAAGAAGCAATTACTATTCCGTCAGAATTTAAAATAAATAACTCGTTAAATTCATTGATGTTATTAACAAGCTTTTTTTGTTCTTCGATTGAAAGTTCTTCATCAATTGCAAAAATTTTAAGTCTATATTCTTGCTCTTTAAGATATTCCTGAATAAACTTTGATTGTAAGTTAGCAATTGTAGATAATTGACTTGCTATTGTTAATGATCGTTCTTCTTTCATAGACTGAGTAACATTATATGTGTTAAAAAGAAATAATCCTAATATTAATAACAATGAAATACTAAGTAAAATTACAACAGTGTTTTTCTCAAAATGAATTAGTTTTAATTTATATAAAAAAAATACTATTATTAGAATTATGATACCTACACCTATAAACACAAACATTAACTTAGTTAAGGATAATTCTTCTGATTTAACTTCTTCCTTGAATTGAGATATGTCCTGAATAACAACAACTGTTCCAACTTTATTTCCTCCAGCATCATAAAGTGCAAAACCACCATCTACAAACGTCTTTTCGCCTAATGAAAATTCATGAAACATGCTCCCTTCATCAGATGATAATTTAAAGTGATTCTCATTAAATGAAGCTTCATTAAAAAGCAAGTTTGTTTTATCTGTAGAATCAATCAAAAGAAAGTCGTCCATATCATAATAATTATTTCTCAGCCCTTTAAGTTCTCTTATAAAAGCCCATTCATGTTCATCAATGAAATCTTTTTTAACAACTATTCCATAATCAAAACCTGTTTGTTGTTTCATAGCGTTAATGAACTTATCAATTTCTTGACCGAATTCAACATAACCAATTAATTCACCATTATAATAATAAGGATGAACTACTCTTAATGCAAAGGCAGTCTTTCCAAGTTCTATTCCAGCACCCCAAGAATTTGATAATTTAGATTGTTCAAATGTGATTCTTGTTATTTCATCACCAAAAATATCTTTATTATGAACTCGTAAAAGATTAGTTCCGTTTAAATTATAAAAATAAAAATGTGTTATATCATATACTTCCTTGTTTTTATTAAACATTTCAACAACTGAATTATACAATTTATCTCTATCTCCTTCTAAAAAGATTTTTTTATATTCTTCTTGTTCCATAAAATTAGTCATTAAATTTTTCAAAGTAGTTACATCTTTTTCATTTAAAACATCAAAAACTATTTTTGCGTCTTGAATATTTTTTAAAACTAATTTTTCAAGAGAGATTTCAGATAATAATTCTTCCTTAGAAGTAAGTGTGATTCCTGATTCATATTCATCCAAGTAAGTAGTTGCTGCAACATGTAATCCAACACCATCAGCTGTTTTAGCATTAACAAGAACTATATGCATATATTTCTGTTTAATACTTCCATCTGCTTCTTCCCAATCATAAATACCTTCAGCTTCAACCCCGCCTTCTGTTTTTGACATAATATTCCAAAAACCAGGAAGTTTATCTGCAAGATTATGAAGGTCTAAATTAACTATGCTTGGATTAACGTGAAATCTTGCAATTAAAGAATTGTAATCAGTTACTGCTGTATAACCAGATTTACCAACTTGTTGAACTGCAATTTCTTGAAAGTAAGAATCATTTTGAAGATCTAAAACTGTTTTATCAGGATTTAATGTAATATAAATCTCGATTTGTTTTGCAACATCAATTGCTTTTTGTTTAATAAACAATTCCGCTTGTTTTAAGAATTCGTTAGTTGAAGAAGATTCATAATCTGCTACTGATGTAACAGTATTACTTTCAGCAACAACTAAAGTTGAAACTAATAAAAACAATACAAAAATTAATTTAAACAATTTATTCATTTTTTCTTTTCTAATTTTAATTCTAATTCTTTAACTTGTTTTTTTAATTCAACCATTTTCATTTCTCGTCCAACTGTTAAATTACTAAATTTTTCTAGTTGTTCAATTTTTATTTTAAGCTCTTTTGTTCGGCTTTCTACTTCTGATTCTAATTCTTTCTCGTGATTTTTAATTTTATTATTTGATGTTTTTAACTCATCAGACATTTTATTAAATGCGACTGATAATTCTCCAAGTTCGTCTTTTGACTTGACTTGAATTTTATAATTAAGATTTTCTTTTGCGAATTCTTCAGTTCCTTTAACTATTTCTCCTAAAGGCGAAGTTATTGTTTTTGAAAAAAGGAATGCGAAAATACTTGCAAAAATTGTAATTAATAAACTAACAAAAACTGTTGCTTTCATCAAATCATTTACTGGCTGTAATGCTTCTTCTGTATCTATGGCTGCTAACAGACAAATTTCTCGTTCTGGAATCCAAATATGATAATCTATCACTTCAATATTTCTATAACCAATATATTTCAAAGAACTTTCTTTTCCGTCTAAGCAATCTTCAACACCTGAATTATAAATTGCGCCTTTAAGAGCCATGTCGTCTTTAAATCTTGATTCTGTTAACATATAATTAAATTTGTTCACTAAGTATGTTTCTCCTGTGTCACCCATACCAGAACGTTCAGTCAATATTGAACTAATAACTTTTAGATTAACTCTGCCAACCAATACTCCTTTAACTATTCCATTTTCATCTTTTATTGGTGTTGAAACAGTCATAGAAGGTAAATTTAATGATAAATCATAATAAAAAGGTTGAATATAAGATTCTGTTAAACCACGCTTAAAATAAATTTCATTTGATTTAATCTTGCCTTCTTGTTTTTTATCAGTTGACATATGGGCTATGCCTTTTTCATTTAAGATAAATAATTCAAAAAAATTTTGACTTGGAGAATTTAAAGTTTTTATTAAATAATCTTGAAGTTTATGATGAGCAATCATATCATTAGAATTTGAAACTTCATGAAAATTATTCATAGCATAAAATAAATTCAGAAGAGTCTCATCTTGAGATAATTCTTCTAAATGATATTTTTCTTCAATAATAAAACTTTCAACTTGATTGGCTTTTAATACTGCTATACTTTCTAATTGAGATCGGACTCTATCTTCAATAGAAGATTTACCTATTATAAAAAAAATTAAACTACTTACAAGTATAATTATTAGAGCTAAACTAATAAACACGCTTATTAATTTTATACTTAGTTTCAAATTTTAAGTTCTAACCTCTTTTTTTAATAGTTCAATACATTCCAATATTTAAATCCGGTTCATTCTAAAAACTCAGTTGTAAAAACAGTTTCAATATCAAAAGAGTTTTCAAGTTCTCCAACAGAATCTAAATCTTCATATAGTTTCTGCCATTTTTCTTTAGTCATAAAACCTATTTTTTGTGATGAATCTGCTTTAAAATATTGAATTGAAGATTGAAGCATGTTTTTTTGATGTACAGGGTCTAATCTTGCATCATATTCAAAAACAAATCCTGTTGAATCCTCAGGGTTTTCATAAACATACTCCCATCCTTTCAAAGTAGCTGATAAAAACTTTCTAACTAATTCCGGATTAGTTTTTATAAGCTCATCAGTTGTAAAGATAACATTATAATAACTATCAAATCCAAAATCTGAAGGGTACAAAACATTGACTTCATAATTCTCTTCTAAAGCTTCTTGTAATTCATTTATAGAAACTCCAGCAACTAAATCAACATTTTCATCAAATAAAGATTGCAAACCATATTGTTTAGATACAAAATTAATATTTGAAGAATCAACACCATTATTTTCTAAAAGAATCTTTTTGATGATTGCTTGTGAACCAATACTTGCAATAGTTGTTCCTTCTAAATCTTTAAGAGATAAAATATTTTTTTCTTTTAAAGACAAAAACACTGTTGGATTCTTATAATAAACTGCCGCAATCGCCTTTAGTTTTGCACCAGAACTAATCTTCTTCAATAAATCAATTGGAATAGTAACTCCAAATTGATCATCTCCATTTATAACTCTATCTTCAATTGACGCATCATAACCTGCTGAATGCAAATCAACTTTTAATCCTTCAGCACCATAATATCCTAGTTGGTCTGCAGCATAGAAACCTACGAATTGATTTTGATGCAACCAAGATAATTTTACATTTACTTCTTCTTCTTCTTCTTCTTCAGAATAAATTTTCTCTAAAAATTTAGTTGTATAAACTAATTCAGAACCAATTGGTCTACTTAATATTCCTTGTTCAAATAAAATTCTTTGAGTACCTTCCCATTCTTTAGATTCCATCCACCCAAGTGGACTGTCACCAGTATGAATTAAAGGAATACTCTGACTTAACATGTAAGTTTCATGTTCTCTTGTGCTATCAACAGCGTATTTTAAAACAGTTGTAACTGTTTCTTCTTCATTCTCAATAGCGTATTGCCAGCCTTTCAAAGTAGCTCTTAGAAAATCTTCTACTAATTCAGGATTATTATTAATCATATCATCAGTTGTAAACAATACATCTGCATAAATATTAGCTCCATAATCGGCCATTAAAATCGTGTTTACTTCATGACCTGCTTGCATTGCTAAATGTGGTTCGTTAATAATATAACCAGTTGATACATCAGTATCACCAGCTAATAATTCAGTCGCATCATAACCAATAGTTACTTCATTAATTTGACTACGATCAATCTTAAGCCTATTCATCATAGATGCATACAAAATTCCGACATTAATATCAGTTCCATCACTAGCTCTTTCAATACCAACAGTTTTACCAACAAAATCTTGAGGACTAGTAATTCCGCTAGTTCCTAAAGAGTAAGCAACAACTGGATTAATTTTATATATTACTGCAATAGCTTTTAGTGGTAGACCTTGTTCTCGAGCTAAAATTAATTCATCAGCACCAGTTATTCCAAATTCGACATCACCTTTAGCAACAGCAGATATGGTTGGTTCTTCAAATGAAAAAGGCTCTATATTAACATTTAATCCTTCATCAGAATAAAAACTGTTTTCTTTAGCAACATAATTACCTGCGAATTGAGATTGATGAAGCCATTTAAGTTTTAAAGTTACATCAGTTAGTTCTTTTTCTTTAAATAAGAAAAAACTAGATAACACTAAAATAGCAACTAAAACAATAGCTGAGTTAATTAAAAAGGTTTTTTTTGTATGTTTCATTTATTAGCCTCCAGCTCTTTAAATCCATTTATTAGTTATTTCTTCTATTTGTTTTCCCCAAATCATCGTACCTAATACTTGATTAACTTCATTCATCAAAAGATTATTTTCTTTCATTGAAGCTAAGCCATAAAATTCTTGAGTAAAAGGAGTACCTACTACTTTTAATGAAGGATTATTTTTAACCAATTCTAAACCTGCAATGTAATCTATAATGATTGCACTTAAGTTATCATTCAATAATGCAACTGTTGCAAGATCATAATCTTCATAAGATAATACTAAAGATTCACCAGCATATTTTACTGCTTCATCATAACTAGTTGTATCCATTTGAACACCAACTTTTTTACCAAGTAAATCTTCAGGAGTTAAAACTGATTCATCTTCAGCACTCACAACAATTACTTGACCGGCATTAAAATAAGGGATGGAAAATAACATTTCTTGAGATCTTTCATCAGTAATAGTTATTGAAGAAATTGCAAAATCAACTTCTCCAGCTTTCACAGCAACGAATAATTCATCCCAACCATAATTAACAAATTCAATTTCTAAATTTAAACGCAAAGCTATTTCTCTTGCAACATCAACGTCTATTCCTGCAAATTCACCATTTTCATCTAAGAACTCCATTGGTTCATAAGGAATATTTGTACCAACAATTAACTTTCCTCGTTCTTGTACTTTTGAAAACGAATCATCACTTAATTGTTCATTTAACAATTCATCATTAGTTGATGTACAACTAATAGTCATCAAAGACAATATTACTAGTACTAAAAAAAACGCTTGTTTATATTTCATATTTATTTCACCTTCATTGTTTTTTCTTTAATCGTTTAATTTCTTCTTTTAGTTTGATCATTTGTAATTCTCTATTAATTGCATACGTATGAAATTTTTCAAGTTCTTCAGTTCTTCTCTTCAATGCTTCATCAGATTTTTTTCTATGAGTAACATCTCTAAGAGCTCCTGCTATTCCAATAATCTTCCCAGAAGAATTTTTAATAGGTGCTTCATCAATCTCAGCCCAAAATATTTCTCCATTTTTCTTCTTGAATTCTAAAATATAAGGTTTTTGAATTACTCCTGTCTTTAAAGCTTTCACAGTTAGTTTTAAACCTTCATCATTAATAGGGTTTTTTGTTGTTAAAGTAGTCCATTTAACCATCATCTCTTCTGGTGTGTAACCAAATACTCTTTTAGAAAGAGGATTCACATATGATAATTTATGATTTGTATCATGAATGTAGAACATGTCATCACTATGTTCAATAATAGTTTTATATTTTTTCTCACTAGCTTCTAACAAGTTCTCTGCTTCTTTTTGATCAGTTATATCTCTAAATATTTCCATAATAACTTTTTTACCTTTAAGATTCATACCAACATGATTAATTTCATAAGTTCTATTCCCAGCAACCCCTGTTGTAATAATACTTCTTCGCTCACCTAATTTAATAGGTTTCTTCAATGGACAATCACCACATTGTTTTTTATTATCCTTATAAAGATTATAACATTTCTTTCCAATTGCTTTTTTTCCAAAAATGTTTAAGAAAAATTCATTCATGTAAAGAATATTTAAGTTTTCATCAACAATATCCATTCCTTCAGGTAAAGCCTTAAGAATATTTTCTGAAAACTCTTTTTCTTTTCGAAGTTCTCCTTCCGCAGTCTTTATATTTGTGATATCTGAAAGAACTCCCTCATAACCTTTCGCCACACCATTTTTATTATATACAATTCTAACACTATCTCGCACCCATTTTATATCTCCAGTCTTAGTTTTAAGTTTATACTCACTAAAAAAGTATTTATCTTTTTTCTTAAGAGCTTTATTTAAAACAGGAGTTATACGCGTTACATCATCCTCAAACATTAGACTAACATACGATCTAACTTTGTTATTAATAACATCACTAACAGGAAAACCTGTAACTTCTTTAAATGCAAAACTTGCAAAAGAAAAAGTCCAATTCATATCACATTTGTAAACAACACCAGGAACAGTGTCTATCATATTTCTAAATTGTTCCTCGCTTTCTTTTAATTTTTCTTCTGCAAGTTTTTTATCTGTAATATCTTGAGTTGTTCCTATTAATTTAACTACAACTCCTTTCTCTTTTTTAGTTTTGCATCTTGCATTTACCCACACAATGTTCCCAGAAGGTTGAACTAAACGTATTTCTATATTATATCCAACACCTGTTTTAGTAGTATTCGCAACAGAATCATTAAATAAATTCCAATCCTTTGGATGAATATATTTCTTATGCTCTTTATAATTAAGTTCTCCTTTTTTTGGATCAATACCAAATATTTTAAATAATTGTTCAGACCAAATAGGTTGTGCAGTTTTAACATCAAAACTCCAACTTCCAATACTGGCTACTTCTTGTGCTTCCATTAATTGTTCTTCACTTACTATTAATTCTTCTTCTGCTTGTTTTCTTTCAGTAATATCTCTAATAACACCAACTACTTTAACTGGTTTATTATTCTCATAAATTAATTGTCCAGATTCTTCAGCAAAAATATATTTTCCATTCTTAAGTTTAAGTCTGAATTCTGTTGTCGTAACTTTTCCCGTCTTCCAGAGCATTTCAAAATCTTTCATAACAGATTTCAAATCATCAGGATGAACAAAATTAGACAAAGGTTTTCCAAGAACTTCTTTTACTCTATAACCATATTTACCAATATTATCTGAAACAAAAATAATATTTCCATTAATATCATAACTATAAATTATGTCTGAGACTTTATTAACAAGAGTTTTGAATTTTTCTTCACTTTCTTTTAACTTTTTCTTTGAAAGTTCTCTGGAAGTAATATCTTGAAAAATACAATGTGTTCTTTGAAACACACCATTTTCATCATATTCTGCAGTTCCATTATATTCAACAAGGATATGTTCGCCATTTTTTTGTTTCATAGAAAAGAGAATATCACAAGCAGTACCTGTTTTTTTAAAATTAGAAAAATTTGATTTAAAATCATTTAATTTATCAGATGAAACAAACTCTGAAAAATTCTTACCAATAACATCTTGTTTTTTATATCCAAGAATGTTTAACCAAGCAGGATTAACGTCTAATAAATCCCCGTTTGAATCTAAAGATTGATATGGAACTGGAATTTTTTGGTAAACTGTTCTAAATTTATTCTCGCTTTCTATTAACTTAGTTTCAAAAAGCTTTTTTTCAGTTATGTCTTGAGTTATTCCAATTGCATTTATTGCTTTACCTTTTTTATCAAATAATATCTTTGCTTTTTCTTTTACCCACTTTACTTTTCCTTTTACTATAATACGATGTTCAAGATTATAAACTCCAGACTTTAAACCTTCAGTCCACTTTTTAGCAACATATTCTTTGTCATCAGGATGAATGGTTGCTAAAAAACTTGATAAATTTAGAGAAGCTCCTTGTTTAACTCCAAATATCTTATAATTTTGTTCAGTCCATTCTAAAATGTCATTAACAATATCTAACTTCCAAGTTCCAATCAAACCAATTTCTTGCGATTTTAATAATTTTGATTCACTTTCTTTTAAAGCTTCTTCTGAAAGTTTTTTTTCAGTAATATCAACTGCAGCAGCATAAATATATTTACCGGCATGCGTTGTTTGCCATTCTAAAGTTCTATAAGAACCATTCTTATGTTTATATCGATTAACAAAATTAATTATAGAGTCTCCTTTTAGTTGTTTTTCTTTAAGCTCAACAGCTATTCTTTTTAAATCATCAGGATGAGAAAGTTTAGTCCAACCAAGATCTAAAAATTCTTTTTTAGTATAACCCAACATAGATTTACAAGAATTATTAACATTAATTATAGTCCCATCAACTTTTGAAATAGTCATTAAAACAGGCGCAGATTCAAAAATATCTTTTAATTTTTCTTCACTTTCTCTCAAATCTTCTTCTGCTTTCTTACGTTCTGTTGTTATAGTAAAATAAACTGATATGCCTTCTTTAGAAGGGTAAACTCTAACATCATACCAATTAATATAAGGTTTCTTTCCAAAAAAGATTTCAAAAGTAACTAATTTATTATTTTTTAAAGCATAAGTATATTTTTCTTCAAATATACTTCCCTTAGCTTCTTTAAACACTTCATTAAATATTTGTTTGCCTAAAATATCTTTGCTCTTTTTATTTAAAAGTTCTTCAGATTTTTTATTAAAATAAGTAAATCTAAGGTCTTGATTTAGTGTGAAAAATGCATCACTAATGCTTTCCACAGTTGTTCTAAGTTTCTCTTCACTTTCAATTAATTTTTTTCCTATTCTATTTTTTCTCAGAAAATTGTTGAAAAGACCACTTATTGTTGAAATTTCGTCCTTAACTTTTTTATCTATTTTCGTCTCAGATTCAACAATATCCAAACCTATAAATCCTTTTAATTCATTGTTCTCTGTTAAAGGTATGGTGATTAAAGATTTGATTTTTTGTAATTGAAAATGTTTTTTTTCTAATTTTGCTTCAGAAGGTAATTTTGCTACACTTTCAACAACAAAAGGTTTTAGTTTTAGTATTTGTTTATTAAACCAAGGTAATTCTTTTTTTAAATTAATATTTTTTAAATTATTTATTTCTGGCTTCACTCCTTTTCTACACCATTCATGAGTATTTGACATAAACTTTCCTGAAACAGAAAAAATATAACTTCTATCTGCATGAAAATAATTTCCAATAGTTTCTAAAGCTTTATTTATAACATCATCAACTAATTCTTTATCATAATCAATAAAAGACATAGAAAGTTCATTTAAGATATTCTCAAACAACAATTTTTGCTTTAAAAGTTTTTCTGCGTTTTTTTGTTCAGTAATATCTCTAAGAATTGTTTGTAAAGCAATTACTTTACCATTTTTCTTTATTGGTCGACTTTTATACTCCATAAAAAAGTTTCCTTTCGGAGCAATTATTTCAACAGAACCATGAGTTGGTTTACCTTTAGCTAAGTCAAGCATTTCTTTTGTAAGCTGAAGAACATGTTTTTTTACAACCAATTTATACGTGGACTCACCAATTAAATCTGATTCTTTAAAGCCATATTTATTAACTGCTTTATTTGCATAAAGAACTCTACCTTTTAGATCTATAAATAGAATTATATCTGTAAAGTTATCAAACAGGTCTGATTTAAAATTACTAGTACTAATCTCTGGTTTTTTACCCATTTCCTCCCTCTTAATAATTTTCTAGTTTGACAGTATAAATACTTTCTTATTCGTCGGAACTTTTAAACATATCTTCTGCAGTTGTTGGTTTTGTTTCAGATTCTTGTTCTGTTTGTACAACTGGTTCAGCTTTAGCAGGTGCAGAGTCTATAGATGCAAGTTCTGCAGGTGCAGTTTGTTTAACAGGTTCTTCTTCAACAGACTTTTCTTCGCTTTCACCTTCAGCTTTTACTTCTTGCTTTTTTCCTCCAAACAAACCAAAAAGTTTTTTCTTTTCTTCAGGCTTAGATTCTTCTTCACTGTTTCTTTCTTCAGCTTCTGATTCTTCCAAATTAACCTTATACTTCTTTTGTAATTTATCAGTTAATTGTTTAAACATTAATTTTAAATCAGTTTTTGTATGTTTACTTCTTTCGTCTAATAATTTAATAACTGTGCCTGTATGTTTCTCAAAATCATTAAATTTGTTAAGCAAATCAACGAATTCTTTTTTCTCAGCTTTCTGATCAGTTTGAACTCTCATTTTATCAAAATCAGCTTGCATTTTTTTGAACTCACGATTTATATCTTTAACTTGTGAATCAAATTTATCAAATTCAGAAAACTTTTTCTCAACATCTAAAAAAATCGTTTCAACTCTATCAGCATGTCTTTCAACAATTGACTCGACTTTTTTAAGATTAGCCAACTCATTTTTTATTTCTTCATGTAATTTTATTATTTGCTCAGTTCCTTTGTAAACATCCATTTGACCACGCATACCTTTCAACTGAGACATGATATCCTTCATCAAAGATTCATTTCCTTCAATGTTGGCCTTAAGAGCTTCAATTTTCCCATCTGTTTTTCGAAGTTCAGTCATGAATACACTTGGTTGAACTGTTTCTACTTCATCAATGGCTTTTGTGGCTTTTACTTCTACTTTTGAAAAAGCTTGTTCTAAATCATTAAGCATACCTCTAATCTCACCCATTTGTTCAGTTACAATTCCAAATCTTTCAGTAGTGGATTTTCTTATCTCATTTAAAGAATCAATCTGACCTTTTATTTTAGCCAGTTCTATTTCTACTTGTCCACCAAGATTAGCACCTCTATTTTTAGGGGATGATTCTTCTATTTCCTGCTCAGCAGGATTCTCATCACCTTCTCCTATAGTAGGGCCTGATTTATTCCAAAAAGCCATTATCTACCTCTTTTTTTTCTTTTAATATGTTTGACATTATTCTCTTATCCCTTATCCCTTTAATGTTTTTCGCTAACTCAGGTTGATGAAAAACAAATTCAATCCACATTGAAAAATCATTATCATAGTTTCGTGTATGAAACTCAAAATCCTCAGGGTTCATAAAACTTAAAGCAGTTATTAAATCTTGTATTGATGTTAAAAGCTTCCCACTTTTCAAACGAAAGAATTTTTCAGGATCTATTACTAGTTCAAGTTTTGGTTCTGTAACTGTTTCATCAACTTCACTCTGAGGCTCTACTTCTAGCTTATCAGATTCTGTGGTTGTGACTGTCTCTTCAGAAGTATTTTCTGGCTTAACTGGTTCATTCTGAGGCTCTACTTCTGGTACATAAGAAGTTTCCTTCTGAACACTAGAACTTTCAGTTCTTTGTGTACTAGTAGCTTCGTTACTATTTTCTTCTTTTATATCTAAATCTTCTCTGTTTGAATTATTCTCTTTCATTCCTTCTTCAAAAGCTTGAGCCTTTTCTTCATTTAACTTTTCTTTAATCTTTCTTTCAACTTCTGCTTTAATATCTACCAAAGGTAATCTTGATTCTTCAATTAATTCCTCTTCTGAAAATTTTAAAATATTCTTAATAACTTCATAGTCTTCTTGTTTTCGAGTATACTGAGCCCATCGTAATTTTGAATCAAGACTTCTAAGATGAAAGTCTGCTATTGAAGGATTATGACCTTCTTTTCTTAATTCAGTTATTCTTGACTTTAACTCTCGAACATGACTTCTCAAATCCTCTGTTAAAATTTCATTTTCTTTATCCGAAACTAATTGTTTATTTTTACTCATTTCAATTTCTCATTTACTTCATCATTCAAGTCATTTATATCAGAATCAAGTGCTCTTACTTGTCCTTCTACAAAACTTGGTTTTCCAAAAAATAATTTTCCTAAAAATTTATTATTACTAATTTTTTCTTTTATTTTTTGAAAAAAGTTTTTCTTTGATTTTTCTTTTGAATGAACTGATTCTTTCTTTTTAACTTTCTTTTTCACTTCCTTTTTTACTTCTTCGTCTTCCTTCTTAATTTCTTCAGCTTCTTTTTCAACTTTTTTCTCAGATTTTTCCTCTCTTGCTTCTTTTGATTCATCAAGTGCTTTTTGAATTTCTACAACTTCAGGACTATTGTCTTCTTCAATTGTTTTATTCAAATTAATTTCTGGCAATTTAGAATCAGAATCAACTTCTTTTTCTGGCTCAACCAAGGGTTTAACTTCTTGTTCATCAGCTTCTTTATTTGAATCGTCAGAAGTTTCATCTTTGAACATATCATCAATTTTCTTATTAGATTCTTGTTCTGATTCAAAAGGTTCTTTCTTAACAGGTTCTGATTCTGTTTTCTGATTTTCATCCGGATTCTTAATTAAATCGTGAAAATAATCATCGATTAATTTAATCATAGAATCCTTATCTTTAGCTTTTTCTAAAACATCCGCCAGTTCATTATTTTTGAAAACACCTTTAACCCAAATAGCAAAATCATTCTTCTCTGAATTAACATGCAAAGCGAATTCTTCATCAGATCCTTTATCTAAAAAAACTCTAAATTCACCTATAGTTCTCAAAACTTCTCCATTGCCTAAATAAAAATATTCCTCTTGTTTCAAATTCCTCACCTCTTATGTGGATTTATTATTATTTGTTGTTTTCTAATTAACCCTCCTGTAAAACATTAATTAATTCATCTTTTGAGTTTGCTGTTTGCATTCTATCGGCTAATTGGTCGTTGTGAAATACTCCTCGAACCCAACTAGCAAAATCGTTTTTATCATTAGACACATATTGTTTAAAATCATCATCATTAGTTTCTCTTAAATACTCGACTAATTCAAGTACGGATTTTATTTCTTTACCGCTTTGTAATCTAAAATATTGATCGGATGAAATGTCTTTTTTAACAACAATTTTTTCTAAATCAGCATCTAATTCCTCTTCTTCCTTTTTCTTTTCAGTTCGAGATTCAGAATTTTCAACAAGTTTAGTTTCTGTTTCTAAATGTTCTTCTAATTCTTTTTTATCTGAATTTTCCAATTGAACAGGCTCTTCTGCTTCTTCTTTTACAGCAGTTTCTGGTTTAACTTCTGATTCAGAATCATCATCAGCCATCGCAGCAAACGCTTTTTCTTGTTCTGTTATAGGCTCTTTCTTTTCAGGTTCAACAGCTTCTGCAAGTTTTGCCTCCTCTTCCTTTTCCTCTTTTTCTTCTACAGCTTCAACTGCTTCTTTATCAGATGTTGAGTCAAACCACTTTTCAGATTCTAATAATTTTTTCTCTTCATCAGTTAACTCTGGAAGTTTCTGTTTTTTACTCCTTAAATCAATCAAATCTAACATTTGTTGTTTATCTGGTTTAACCATCATATGCTGTGCTAATTCTTTATCTCCAACAGCATCTTTAACCCAATCAGCAAACTCATTCTTTTCTTTATTTACATGCTGATCATAATCACTTTGTTTCATCGCAGATAACTCATCATATAATGCTTTCAAACTAATAACTAACATACCATTTACTAAACTTAGAATTTTATCAGGCGACACTTCTTTTCTGAAAAGATCAACTTCAACTGTTTCACCATCAGCGCTGCCACTAGCAGCTTCAACTGCTTCAGCTTCTTCTCTTGATTGTTTTGCTGCGTTAATAGATGCTTTAAAGTCATCTTCAGATACAAGTTTCTTTTCTTTCTTCTTAGGAACTTTTCCAATTTTTTCCCAATTTTTCTTAACTCTAGGTCTTAATCCTTCTAAATATACTTCAACCATGTTAAAATTTCCAACTTTTACTTTATCTAAAGATAATTTTAGTTCCAATTTCATATCAAATACATCAATTTCTAACTCTTCTAATTGTTCAAGTTCATACACTAATTGATCAATTTCATCATTGTATTTGTTATACTTTTCAAGTTCTTCATCTGTTAATCTTTGTACTGAATGAAGGATTGGTCTGAATGTTACGAAGTATGGTTGACCTCTATTATATGACGCGTTTTGAACCATTCCACTTCCAACACTGGCTTTAACTAATGATTTTAAAACACTATCACCATACTTAGTTTTAATTCTATCTAAGTCTCCTTCATCTCTAGTTCTCATTTGAACTTCTGTGTTAATGTTCGCTTTAATCTGACCTACGAAGTCGGCCAAAACCTGAGATACTAACATAATCCCTATTCCCCACTTACGAAACTCTCTACATCCTCTTTCAATCTGTACGAATCCATCACCACTACCTCCAAACTTAGGTAGAATTCTGTGAATCTCATCATAAATAATCATGAGTTTTAATGGCTCACTTTCAGTAGGTCTTTCATCAAAAATTTGTCTAATAGTATTAGCTACAACTAAATCAATTCCTTTCGGATCCAACTTATTCATAGCATAAATTTGAATTTCGCCAGGTTTTGCATTCTTCTGAATTTCAATTACTTCTCGAGGATTAGTTATTTGTTTAACATTTCCATTGAATGCTTTTGCATCTTTAGGTTTCATTCCAAATCCAGGATAATACTTCAACATTCCTTTTTCTTTACATGGACGCAACATTCCGCTCCATTGAGCTGTAGGGTCAAAGGCAATTACCGCTACATCTTTTAACAAACATTCTTCTATTATTACTTGAGCTGAAATAGATTTTCCTCCACCAGTTGACCCTGCTACAATTGAATGAATCTTTAACTGGTCTAAATCAAAATAAGTTTTATGGTCTGTTTCAGCAATTTTTCCCCACCAACCACTTCTAGGTCCTGGTTTTGGTAACTGAGTATAATCAACTTTAAGATGGAACCTTTTATTGGAATCCATTTTTTTCCAGATTATAAAAGCTATTAATGCAATTGTCAATAAAGAACCAATTATTAATCCCTATTGCCAGAAAAATAATCCAAAGAAATACAACTGCCAAAATGGTGTTACTACTTCAAAAATTTCACTTGTTCCAGCGCTAAATCCCAAATAATTAGCAGTTACTCTAATAATATAAACTCCTCTGGGTGCATCTTTAGGAATCTTAACTGTTTTTAATAATGAAAAAGATGTTTTCAATAACACATTAGTACTATAAGTCCATAAAGTTGTGTTACCAGTTTCATCTTGAATAGTATAAAATAATGAAACAGGATATTCTTGATCAGATAATAAATTTTTCAAATCTGTTTTGAATTGTAAATCTTCATTTGGATGAACTTGTTTCTTAGAAGAATCTAATTCCATTAACAAAGCTTGTACTGGAAGTTGATTTGCAGATATTAATTCAACAGTTAATGGAATAGATGCATTAAAATCTCCTGTTATTTCTATAGTTCCATTATAAGTTCCTAATTCTCCTCTTCCAAAAATAGTTGGAGTAATACTACCCCTTTCATTTGGAGCAACTAATAATTTATTCTTATCCAACTCAACTAAATTAGCAATATCACCTGTTACTTTGAAAAATGCCTGGGTTGTTCCTTCTTTATAACTATAAACAACTATTTCTTCTTGTAAGAAGTTTCCTAATCTAAGTTTTCTATTAATAGTATTAAGTGAAATAACTATATCTGTTCCTTCAACTCTTTTTGGTTGTTCTACTTGTGGTACGAGTGGCGCTTCACCAGGACCAACATCATCACCAGGACCAACATCTCTACCAGGACCAATACCAGTAAAATCGTTAGGTGTTACTGCTTGAACCAATATGATATTATGAATTGTTGTTTGATTCTTTACAATTGAAACATTGTTTGCATATACATCATAACCTGATTTTATTGCAAAAATAGTATATTGTCCTTCAGGAGCTGTAATATTATAAAAACCAAACGTGTCAGATGCATCATTATAATTCGAAATATGTATAATTACATCAGATATTGGAACTCCTGCTTCAGTTGTTACAATTCCTGCAATATTTCCTGGATTTGGTAAATCACCTTCTCCTTCAGCACATATATCATATGGATCTGGAAAGAAATAATATCTTTGCTCTGTAGCATTTGGAATTGGTAATATCATTTGATAATTTAACTGTCTTCCGTTAAAACCATTAGTCCAATTTCCGAGTTTTGGTGCTACAAATATTAATTCTCCATTACCATCTTGAAGAACACCCAAAGTGAAATTTTCAATACTTCCATCCCCTCCATTAAGTGTTGTGGCTGGAATAGTTATTGGAGTATTACCTATTTCAATTGTAATATTATCTTTAAAAGTATTTGTTCCTGATAACTTTGCAGTGAATGAATCATATTGGTCCATTCCTAAAAAAGTATCTAGCACCGTTAAATTAGCTGGCTGAATATTTACAAAATCTAATAATTGAGGCATAACTGTACTTGCATACACTTCATGATCAATATCTGTTTCTAAACAATCAAATAATAAATTTGCTTCTAAAGTTTCCAATCCTTCTAAATCATAAAATGCTTCATTTTGAAATCCTGGAACTCTTACTGCATAACCATATACTCCTGACCATAAAAAAGCAGGTAAACTCATATCAATATTTACTTCATAAATTACTCCTCCTTTCCCTGAAAAAGTATTAGTTGCCCAACCAATAAACTTGCTTGCAAAAACCAATCCGAATATAGCAAGAGCTACTAATAAAACTAATAATACTGTTTGTGCAGCTTTCTCTACATGTTTCATGATGCAATCCTCATTTGTAAAGTTTTTATTTTTTCAAACAACTCGGTTTTATAATCTTCATCTAATCTCTTATACACTTCTTCTAGCTGATGATAATAGTATCTTGCTTTTCCAATATTATCAGCTTTTATATTATTCTCAATATCTGAAACTAATTTCTGTGAATAACCATGATCCAACTTAGTACATAAATTCCTAATTTTTTGATAAACTTCATTTTTTGAAGGAGTAGATAATTTTTCATAATACAATTTAATCTCTCTATAAATAAAATGAGCTTTATCAAGGTCATGAACTTCTAAATTATCAAGAGCATCATTTATCAATAAGTTAATAGTATGAATTTTCTTATCGCCAAATAAAACATAGTAAAAGAATCTCATCTTATCTATTCTAATATGACTATGCCCTGCATATACTAATACTAAAACCATTATTAAAACTATCAAATAACCTTTTTTATCCATATTAACATTAAAGTCAAATATGGAATTTCCAGTTATAGAAGTTACCGCTTTAGTATATGAATCTTCAAACAAGACTGTTTGTGCTTTATCAATGTTCTCCAAATCTATTTGTTCATCAAAATAATAAATTATTTTTTGAGGGTTATCAAATTCAATTAATGGATCTTTCTCCAAAATTTTATGATTTGTTATTATTGTTAAATCATCGGTTGTCTCTGCTAATTCTTTTGGTATAGATTCTACAACTCTTAATTTATATGTGCTATTCACATATTTTAATTCTTTAACCACTAAAGTAATAGTTTTCTTTGTTCCATCAAAGTATTCTAATTCAACATTTCTGGCAGTTGTTGATATAGTTGCTTTTGATTGAGTTAATTTACTTGCTTCAAAAAATTTCTCTTTATCTAAATATTTTTTTATAGTTGAATATTTATCAGATACTTCTTTTAATTCAGGATCTCGAATATATTTAATAAACGCTTTATTTTCTAACACATTCACATTAACAATTATAGAATTATAAGTATCAGATATTTTAGTTTCTAATGTTTGTATTTTATCTTCTTTTTCTTTTTCAGATAAAACATTATTGTAAGTTGCATCATTTATATCTCTATAAGCTCTTTGTATTGTTACAATTGCACTTTTGATATTTTTCTCTATATCTAATACATCTATTACCCGTCGTTCATGAAGTCCTTTAGTTGATAAAGTATCAATTATTGCGTATAATTCATCAGTAAATTCTGTTTCTGAAAAAGTTGTTTTTACGTCTATTACTTCATCAATTATTTTAAAAGTTCTTTCTTCTGTTGCTTTTGAATTCTTATCCGAATCTTCACATTCAATTTTCCATTTATAATCTTTATAATCTAATCCTGTCAATGAAAATATTTGTTCTGTGTTATCTGAAACTATTTTTGTTCCTTTCTTTGTATACCAACTTTCATCCTTCTCTGCAGTATACAACACACAAGTTGTATCTCCTTGATCAGATACTTTAAATTTAACATCTATACTTTTCGAATTAAATTCTTGTTTATCTGCAGGTGAAATAAGTTCAATACTTGGCGCAGTTACATCTTTTCCTTCTATTTCTGCAAGGTAAGTAATATTTTCCCTTAACCAGATTTCATCATAGAGAACTTCATAATTAGATTTTAAAACCGTTAATCTGTAAGTGCCTCTTGAAATATAAAATGTGTATTGACCTTTACTATTTGTTATTCCTTCTCTATTTGCTAGTTCGATTCTTGCTCCAGATATAACACTTCCAGAATTTATATCTTTAACAGTTACAGCCAATTCCAATACATTCTTAACAGTTATTGTTGTATTAAGAGACTTAGAATTTCCTTCTTCGTCAGTAACTGTTAACTTTTCAATGTATGAACCAGAATTTTCATAAGACATATTTATAGTATCATTAGTTTTAGTTGTTCCATCGCTTAAAGTCCAAAGATAAGTATATTCACCAATTCCGCCATTTACATAAGCTTCTAGTTCTGTTGGTTCATCAACATCAACAGATTTATCTCCAACAACAGAAATTGTTATACTATTTTCAACTTCAAAACTTATTACATCAGTTAAAGTTGTATTTTGATATTCTAACTCTGTATTTGCAGCATAAGTTCCTACTTCTGTTGTGTAAGTCATTGATTCTGTTCTTGGAAATGTTCCATTTGTTATGGTTATTGTTTCTCCTAATGTGAACCATCCTCCGCTTGAAGTTCCTATTTCAATTGTCATATTTGAACCATTTAATGCATTTATTGTGAAAGTTCCTGCTTCTCCTAAGCTGTAAGTTTCTTTATTCAAACTAATGTTCAAGAATGGTGTTTCAATTTCTTCTTCAACGGTTTCATTCTCTATTGTAAATATTCTATTGCCACTAATATTTGCATTCCCAACACTATCTTGACAACTTATATTCCAGTAATGCATTCCACTATCTGCAGAAATATTAACTATTTTTGAAGTTCCATTAATTGCAGTTATTGCTTGTATTGCATCATCTAAAGTTAATATACAATTCATGCTTGTTGCAAAGTTATCTGTTGCTACGAAGGTTACATTCGTTAAATTAGTTAAGTTTGCATTATTGATTGGATTCTCTAAAACAATAATTGGTGCTGAGAGATCAATATTTATTGTTCGCTCAATAATACTTTCGCTGTTGTTCTCATCTGAGCAGTTAATATACCATTCATGAACTCCTTCGGTCAAGGTTTCAGTAAATGTATTACTGCTTTCTGCTGATTTACTTTGTTCTTCTATTTGGTCTATAAATAAACTACAAGTGGTAGAATTAGTGTAATTAGTGAGTGTGAATGTAAAGTTAACATTTGAAGTATTATACACTGCATTATCTACAGGTACAATATCAGACATTGTTGAAGAAATTATTTGAAGACTTAAAACTAACATGACCATCAACATAATTAATTTTGCTGATTTACTTCTCATTTTCTAGTCTCCCAATTAGCTTTTTTAATTCTTCTATCATCTGTTGATTAGTTTGTTCTTGCTTTAATTTTGCAATTTTAGAAGTAACTGGTTCAGTAAAACTGAAGCATTTTGATCTAACAACAGAACGTATTTCTTCACTTAAATCCATATAGTGATTTTTATCTGCTAGAATTCTTAGTTCTCTAACTAGTGTTGAGGGCATTCGTACGCTTACAACTGTATCTGTCATCGTTGTTATTTGTTCTCTAGCACATACTGTCTTGAAAATTCTCTTATAGCCTCAGATCTAGAACTAAACACATTTTTTTTTACAAGGGTATCTAGAATTACAATAGTGTCGTCTGGTAATCTCACGTTTACTACTTCTATGTTTTTCTGAGGTTTCTGCATGGTCACGTATGTTACTTGTAGTTTATTTGTATGTTATCTGTAAGTGTCTCTGTAGACCGAAATGACACTTGTATGACAATTAACTGACATTAGTAGTATATAAATCTTTTGATTTCGTCTTTTGAAAGGAGAAACTATAAAAAACCAACAATATTTCAAACAAAAATGAAAGAATACGAAGTCCTAAGAAAAAAATATTCGCTGCCAAACCTAAAAGAATTAGAACAAGACTTTGGCTTTGAAGAAATAGAAGAACAAAAATATTTATTACGAGCAATTGTTAAGAAAATAATAGATACAATTGAAACACACGCTAAATTGTTAGAAGAAATAATTAATCCAGAAGCAAGCATTAGTAATATGAACGAAGCAAGCTCTTTTAATGAAGAAGAAAAACCATTAATTCTTAAAAATTATAAAAAATTATTATTTTATCATCGAAGTCATATGCAAATAAATTTAAATTATGATGAAAAAAGTTTTGCAGATTTTTTGAATACATTTTATGAAGATTGGCACAAAATAAAAGTTGATTTGAACACAATCATTGGCAAGATGAAAAACTCTTGGAAAAAAGACGTGAAAACAAAAATAGAATTAGGATATTTTGGATAAAAAAATAAACATGAGGGTAATGAAAAAATGAATTTATTGATATTAGGACCACAAGCTTCCGGAAAAGGAACACAAGCAAAAAGAATTGCTAAAGAACTAGGCATACCACACATCTCAACAGGAGATATTTTTAGAGACAATATTGAAAGAGGAACAGATTTAGGGAAGAAAGTTCTTATGATTCAAGGCGGAGAACTAGTTCCGGATGAATTAACAAATAGCATCGTTAAAAATAGACTAAAACAAGAAGATTGTGCAAATGGATACATATTGGACGGGTATCCAAGAAATCTTGTACAAGCAGAATACTTAAACAGTATTAGCCAAATAGATGCAGTTATTGATTTAGAAGTTCCAACAAAAGTAATAATGGAAAGAATTACTAGCAGAAGAGCTTGTGGAGATTGTAAAGCAGATTATAATATAATTTATATGAAACCAAAACAAGAAGGTATCTGTGATAAATGTGAAGGAGAATTAATTCAACGAAAAGACGATACTCCAGGACCAATTAAAAAAAGATTAGATATTTATTATTCCCAAACACAACCATTAATTAGCTTCTATAAAGAACAAGGAGTCTCTCTTAAAGAAATTGATGGAGTAGGAACACCTGGCGAGATTCTTGATAGAATAATGAATGTTTTGCGTTAAAGCATACGATTATACAATTGTTCTTTTACTTTTTTTATTTCTTGTTTTCCAGTATGAATACTATTAGTAAATAATCCTAAAACCATGCCAAGACTAAAACCTGCACCAATAATCATGCTTGAAGCGTGATAAATTTCACCAAACATTTCTTCAAACCTATAACCAGAAAAAGCAACTGCTGCAACCCCGAATATGGTTGTCGCCATTAAACCATTACCAATGGGTTCAGGCATTTTCCAAATAGGACCTGTTTGAAAATAACCAAATTCATCTTGAACATTTCTTAAATTAGAAATCTGAGAATTATATTCGTTCCTTTTCTTTTTATTAAACCACAAAGAATAATTAAAATTTGTTTCAATTTCATCAAAAACACCATCTATTATTTGTTTATCTGCAGGATCTTTTTCTGTACGATTATAATTATAAGTATTGATTAAATTTTGGACAGCCGATTCTAAATCAGGAAAGAAACTTTTCTCGTATTTTTTTTGTTTACTCACGAAACTGCTCCCAAACACCTCTTATGGATTAATTTCAGATTTATTATTATTTAAAGTTTTCTAGTTAATAATTCTTTAATAACATAAGTTGCATAACTTCCTTTAGGTAAGTTAAAAGAAACATTTACTTTGAACATGCCTTTGTTTAAGTCATCTTCGACCATCGTTCCTACTTTTAAATCTTTTAATTCAATAAATAAATCTCGATCATTACCTTCGCAACTTAAATCAGGTAAACTAGGAATTATAAAATCTCTTTCAGAAATATTTTCTTCTTCTAAAATTTCTTGAACTATTTGTTCAATTTTATCATTTGTATAATCAGTTCCAAAACCAACTATTGGAATTTTCTCGTTGTCCATTATATTAAGTTCTAAATATTTTGTAATTGTTTTATTAAAAATAAAACTTTGATATGCGTGAATAAATAATAACAAAATTTTTTTAGGTATTTTTCTTAAAGCTCCAACATAATCATTCATATTTTTTTTCAGATGTTCTTTTGTTTTTTGTTCATAATCGCCATTATTCAAAAGAATTTCGCTAACAGCTTTTTTGAAATCTTTTTTGAGAATACACCGTCCAATATTCACATTGTTATTTGAAAAACGTTGCTGATCAAAACAATTTGGAATTAAATCTAAATGTTTAATAGAAGTATTTTTTTCTAAGTTTCTTATTACAATTTCAAAATAATTACCTTTCAAATGACCTAAAGAAAGAGGTTCTTTTGAAAAACCCATAAAAGTTAATTTCAAATCTTTAAGTTCATAATCATCAAGTTTATGTTTAAGTCTTTCAATTGAAATATACTGTTCAGTTACTGCATGTTTATCTTTATTACCAGCATAAGCAATTTTTGTTCTTCGAATATTTAAGTTATTACAAATTGCTTGAATTGCTCTTTCAGTCGTATAATTCTTTTTCTCGAGCAAAAAAATTGAATAATCTCCTTCTTCTGACAGTTCATATCCAGGAATTTCTCTTACAAAAAAGTCTTCGGGAATTTGTTTTAACTTATACATATAAAACAAGAAATGAAAAAGATTTAAAAAACTTCCACTTATTCTCAACACTAAACAAATGGACCTGTGGCGCAGTCTGGATAGCGCGATAGCCTCCTAAGCTATAGGTCGGGGGTTCAAATCCTCCCTGGTCCGTCTATGTTTTCTAAAAATTTATATACTATTATTTTCTATCAAGTGTAATGGGAAAGAAAATTTTGATTTCAGTGTCTGCAGTGACTGGAATCATCGCATTATACTTAATTTTCAAAGTTATTCCATTCAATGAAGTTCTTAACACATTTAAATCTGCCAATCCACTAACCTTATTAGGTTTTTTATGTGTTTCTTTTGGTTTAATGGCAGTTCTTTCTTGGAAATGGAAAGTTGTACTAAGAAGCCAAAATGTGATTATTCCATTCAAACATTTATTTGCATACAGATTAATTGGTTATGGTGTAAGCTATTTAACTCCTTCAGCAAAACTTGGCGGAGAACCTGTTAGAGCAGCTTTATTAACCAGACATGATATGAAATTCTCAGAAGCATTATCTTCAGTAGTTATTGATAAAACCATAGAAGTTGCTTCATCAGCAATCTTTTTTTTTATTGGTGTAATGATAGTATTCTTTAGATTCGCACTACCAGGTCAAATTGAAGTTACTATGATTTTATTTGCAATTATATTCTTAGCATTAATGGTTTTTATGTACCAAAGAATGTCGTCAGGAAAAGGATTCATCGCAAGTTTTTGTAAATTATTACGTCTTCATAAAGTTAAAAAATGGGCTTTATCTGAAAAGAAATTAGAAGAATTTGAAAGTAGAATAATAAAGTTTTTCCAAGAAGATAAAAAAGATTTCTTACTTGCATTTTTTGCTTGTTTTATGTCATGGGTTTTTATGTTCTTTGAATATAAGTTTGCAGCACTAATACTAGGTTATAATCTTTCTTTTGTTGCAATATTCTTAATTATTAGTTTTGTTGGAGCAGCGTTTATCGTTCCAGTTCCAATGGCCATTGGTTCGTTAGAAGCCAGTCAAGTAGCTGTTTTTACAATGTTGGGTTTAAAGTCAGCTGCAGGTGTTGCGCTTGCGTTCATTATTAGAATCAGAGATTTATTATGGAGTATTACAGGATTATTACTTCTTAGTTATTATGGACTTAAAATAAGTCAAACTTTAAAGAAAAAATTTTGAAAAAATGAAACCTATTTTTATTGGAGAAGGTCTTCGAATGTTCAAACGTAGACGAAAGTATGAACAAGAAGGATTTAAGCCATATGAAGGTAATGCAAAGAATATTTGTGAACAAATTGTAAGAAATTGTTATAATAAAAAAGAAAACTATTTCATGACTAGCTTAGGGCATTTCTGCGAGTATTGGAGTCGAGATTTTGGACTTTGTGTTGAGTCTTTAAAAAAACTTGGTTATGAAAAAGAAATTAAAAGCACTCTTAATTATGCACTTAACATATTTCAAAAAAAAGGAAAAATAACTACGACCATTAATCCTAAAGGCAAACCATTCGACTTTCCAACATACGCACCTGACAGTCTTGGATTCACATTACATTCTTTAGTTACTTTAAATGATAAAGAACTAGTTGAAAAACATAAATCCTTTTTAGAAAAAGAAGTAAAAAGATATTATAAAAAAGTCATAAATAAAAAAACTGGCTTAGTGAAAAAAAAACATTTTAGTTCAATGAAGGATTTAGCTAAAAGAAAATCTTCTTGCTATGATAATATTATGAGCGGTTGGATTTCTAAAAACCTTGACTTGCTTGGCCTAAATAATCCTTTAAAAAAATATGACTTCAAAAAATTAATTTTAGATAATTTTTGGACCGGAACACATTTTATTGATGACCTTTCAGGAAGCAAAATTTTATCAGGTGATGCTAATACTTACTCATTCTGGACAAAATTATTCGAGGAAGAAGATTTAATTTCTTCTGCCATTAGTAAAGTTCAAAAGAAAGGATTAGATAAACCTTTTCCAATTAAATATAGTATTGAAAAGCCTAAAACTGTTTGGTACGACTTATTAAGTTCAGGTTATGAATTTCAAAGTATTTGGGCAATGACAGGTATTCCCTTCATAAAAGTCGTTTTGAAAGTTGATGAAGAACTTGCTAAAAAATACTTTGATAAATATACTGCTTTAATTGAAGAGCATAAAACTTTTTTAGAAGTTTATGAAAAAGATGGCTCTATTTTCAAGAGATATAATTATGTCTCTGATGAAGCAATGCTTTGGGCTTCAATGTATTTAGAACTAGATTTTATTCTTAACAAAAATAGTTAACTCAGAAACAAGTTTTGCAGCTAAAGTTGATTCTTGTCCAACAATGTAATTTTTCTTTTTTCTAATAGAATCTAAAAACGAATGAATATCTCGTCCTTCACTACAAGTAACTGCATTTCCAAGCCATTCAAGACGATGACCATCACTTCCAGCAGTCAATCCTTTGTTTTCAGCCAAAGCCCATCCAAGAGATGAAAGATTAGCTCGTTTTTTCATAGCTGCATTTAAAACTTCTACAGCCACAAATTCACTCAGTAATTCTTTTCTTTTTTTACTGTTCAAAAAGTAGAAACTTTTTTTTGGTTGAACTGTAAAAGGATGTGCTACTGAAGAAACAGCATTTAAATCATGTGCTGCATCAATAATTTCTTGAATGGAAAGAGATGTTTTGTTAAATCGAAAACGTTTATGATACTTCAAGTTTTTTTTAACATATTTTTGATAAAAATTTACTAAATCTCCTTCTGAATAAAAATAAAGCAAAATATCCTTATCATTCTTTGAAGTAACTTCAATACCTGGAATTACAAATAAATCCTTTTGTTCTAAAGCTAAAAGACTTCCTCGAATATCATTATGATCTGTGACTGCAACTCCAATTCCAAGTGATTTAGCATGAGATAATACATCTTGTAATTTAGTTTTACAATCATGAGAATATTCTGTATGAAAATGCATATCTACAACAGAATACTTTTTACCTAATTCGGCAAAATTAGGCAAAGCATAAGTAAATTGATTCATAATAATAATAATTCTAAAATTTATAGTATTTAAATCTTATCTTTAGTTATTCCAAGAAGATAGCCTGTATAATGAGTTATTGGAGGAAGTATTAAACTAATAATAACTAAGACTATTAATAAATCCCATTCTGGAAAAAATATGAACGAAGTAAATAATAAAGCTCCAACGATGTAATCTAATTGATCAAATGGAATCCAAGGTTTTCCTGAACCAGTCCCTCTTCTTCTCTTAAAAAAAGATTCGACAGCATCACCAAAAATAGCTCCAAAAGCCATTAAAAAACCCAACCAAATTGTTTGAGTTTGATAATTAAATAAACTAATATTCGCAAACCAAGGAAAATTGTAAAGATATTTCTGCAAAAGAAACATGAGTGTTCCAACAATTACTGCAAACACTATACCTCGAATGGTTTTATTATCACCAAGAAGTCTTTTTCCTTTGTAAGATTTACCAAAATCTAAAGGTTTGTTAAGAAAAGGTATTTTTGAAACTAAAGGAGGAGTTAAGTTCGAAAAATATGCTGGTACAAAAAAATATGATGCTTCTAAAATCATATTAATACCTTTTTGAATTTTATTTTACTAATCATTAAAGCAATCGATATTACAACAAAAAAAGTTGTAACATTAATATTAACTTTCAAAAGAATGAGTGCTGGAAAAAGCACACCATTCACAGTTATTGGCATTCCAAGATACCCTTTAACTTGTTGTTTTAAAGAGTTAAATCTTGCAAGTCTATAAGCACCAGCTAAAACCATTAAAGCAACTAAGATTGCAAGTGCATCATTATTGTAAAAGAGGTAAACCATTATTGCAGGTGCAACTCCAAATGAAACAAGATCAGCTAGTGAATCAAGTTCTTCGCCAAGTTTTGATTCTGCTTTCAAACAACGAGCAAGTTTTCCATCAAGATAATCAAATACAACTGCAACTAATAACGCAATAGCTGAAAAAACAAACAAACCTTTTATTGCTAAAAATATAGAGATTAACCCACACAAAATATTAAGAATGGTTGCTGTGTTTGGAAATATTTCCTTTTTCAAAACTTTTGAGTTTTGAGACCCAAAAATCTTAGATTTTTGTTGTTTCATTTTCTTTCAGCAATAATAGATGACCCAGCAGAAACTTTATCTCCTAGCTTAACTTTTAATTTTATCGTGCTGGGCAGGATAAGAGTTACTTGACTTCCCAACTTAATTAAACCTATCCTCTGACCTTTAAGAACTTTCTCATTCTCTTTTACTAAAGGCACAATTCTTCTTGCAAGAAAACCTGCAATTTGAATTGATTTAACTTTAAATTTTTTATCTTGAAAAAGCATTTGAACATTTTCATTTTCAAAAGTTGAAGCAAGCGAACTAGCATTTAAGAATTTTCCATCACTATGCTTAACATATTTGACAGTTCCTGAAATCGGTGCTCGATTAATATGAACATCAAATGGACTCATAAAAATTGAAACAATATATCCTTTGTTAGCAACATCTTTAGTAAAAGATTTTACATGACCTAAGAATTGTTTTTCAATATCAATTTTGTCTTCATCAAATTTCTTGATTAAAGTTATTTTTCCATCTGCAGGACTAATAATATTATTGCCTAAAGGTATTTGTCTTGCAGGGTCTCGAAGGAAATAAAACTGATGAAAAATTAAGAATGCAACGTAAAGAATTATTAAAATTATAAAAATAGTTCCAATCATAAAAATAACTAAACATAAAATAGTTCAAAAAGTTTTCGTTTTTAAAAGAAAAATGCTCAGCAATAAAATTGCTGGCAAGTTTTAAAAAAATTAAAACTTAAAAAAAATATAAAAAATTATTGTTTTGCTTAATCTCTTAGAGTTGCTTGAGCTGCTGCAAGTCTTGCAATTGGAACTCTGAATGGTGAGCAACTAACATAGTTTAATCCTGCTCTATAACAAAACTCTACGCTTGTAGGTTCTCCACCGTGTTCTCCACAAATTCCTAATTTTAAGTCTTTCTTAACAGATCGTCCTTTTTCTACAGCCATTTCTACAAGCTGACCAACACCAGTTTGGTCTAATGATTGGAAAGGATCTCGTTCTAAAATACCTTTTTCAATATATTCAGGAACGAATGATCCAACATCATCTCTTGAAAATCCAAGAGTCATTTGTGTTAAATCGTTTGTTCCAAAGCTGAAAAATTCTGCTTCTGCTGCAACTAAATCCGCTGTAAGAGCTGCTCTTGGTACTTCAATCATAGTTCCAATCATATATTTCACTTTTGAATCGTCACCAAGAACTCTTTTTGCAACTGCTAAAACAATTTCTTTTTGATTTTTAAACTCTTCAACGTTTCCAATTAATGGAATCATAACTTCAGGGTTTACTTCAATTCCTGATTCTGAAACTTCTTTTGCTGCTTCAAAAATTGCTTCTGCTTGCATTTGGGTAATTTCCGGGTAAGAAATTCCTAATCTACAGCCTCTATGACCAAGCATTGGATTAACTTCATGAAGTTCTTCGATTTTTTGCTTTAAAATTTCTGTTGTAGTGTTTAATTCTTCTGCAATACTTTCGATTTCTTTTTCTTCTCTAGGTAAAAATTCGTGTAGAGGCGGATCTAATAATCTTACTGTAATTGGTTTTCCTGCCATTACTTTGAATAAACCTGTAAAGTCATCTTTTTGGAAAGGTTTTAGTTTTGCTAAAGCTTTTTTTCTACCTTCAAGATCTGCTGATAAAATCATTTCTCTAACTGCTCTGATTCTTTCACCTTCAAAAAACATATGCTCAGTTCTACAAAGACCAATTCCTTCTGCTCCAAAGCTAATTGCTTGTTCAGCATCTTTTGGAGTGTCTGCATTTGTTCTAATTCCCATTGTTCTGAATTTGTCTGCCATCTCCATTAATTTTCCAAAGTCTCCGCTTAATACAGGATCAGTAGTTGGGATTTTACCTTCGAATACTTCTCCACTAGTTCCATCAAGAGTTATATAATCTCCTTCTACAAAACTAACACCACCCAATACTAAAGTTCGGTCTTTTTCACTAATTCTTGCTTCTCCAAGTCCTGAAACACAACATTTACCCATTCCTCTAGCAACAACTGCTGCATGGCTAGTCATACCGCCTTTTGCTGTTAAGATTCCTTGAGCAGCATCCATTCCGATTAAGTCTTCTGGGCTTGTATCATTTCTAACTAAAATTACAACATCACCTTTTTTCTTCATTTCAACTGCTGCAAAGTTATCAAAAGCAATTTTTCCAACTGCTCCACCAGGCGAAGCTGGAAGTCCTTTTCCAATTGCGGTGTGTAATTGTTTTGCAATCGGATCAAGTTGTTTATGTAATAATTGATCAAGTTGATTCGGGTCAACTCTTAGAACAGCTGTTTTTTCATCAATTAAACCTTCTTGTACCATTTCTACAGCCATTCTAACTGCTGCGTGAGCAGTTCTTTTTCCAGACCTTGTTTGCAAAATGTATAATTTTCCTTCTTGAATTGTAAACTCCATATCTTGCATGTCTTTGTAATGATCTTCTACTTTATGATAAATTTCAACAAGTTCTTTGTATTGTTCTGGCATTCCTTCTTCCAATTTCGAAATTGGTTTTGGAGTTCTAATTCCAGCTACAACATCTTCTCCTTGTGCGTCCATTAAGTATTCGCCGTAAAAAATATTTTCTCCTGTTGCAGGGTCTCTTGTAAAGCAAACTCCTGTTCCGCTTGAATCGCCCATATTTCCAAAAACCATGACTTGTGCGTTAACTGCAGTTCCTTTTAATCCTCTGATATCATTTAATCTTCGATAAGTAATTGCTCTACCATTGTTCCATGAACCAAATACTGCTTCAATTGACATTAATAATTGTTCTTTTGCATCTGTTGGAAATTTTCGACCTGATTTTTCTTCGATTAATTCTTTATATTTTTCAACTAAGAATTTTAAATCTTTAGCATCTAATTCTGTATCGAATTTTACCCCTTTTGTTTCTTTAACATCGTCTAAAATACCTTCGAAATCATGATGTTCTACACCCATTACAACGTCTCCAAACATTTGAAGAAATCGTCTGTATGAATCCCATGCAAATCTTTCATTTCCTGATTTTGTAGCAAGACCTTTTACTGCTGCATCATTCAAACCAAGATTTAATACTGTGTCCATCATTCCTGGCATTGAAACAGCTGCTCCACTTCTAACAGATAATAAAAGTGGGTTTTCTGAATCTCCAAACTTTGCATCCATTACTTTCTCAAGTTGTTCAAGGTGTTCTTCAATTTCCTTGATTGCTTGTTCAGGCATTTTCTTGCCTACTTCGTAAAATTCTGCACAAGTTTCTGTTGTTATTGTAAATCCTGGCGGTACTGGAATTCCTAGTGACGCCATCTCTGCTAGGTTAGCACCTTTACCACCTAGTACATCTTTCATATTTTTATTTCCTTCAGTCTTATCTGACCCAAAGAAGTATACATGTTTTACCATTTTTTATTTCACCTATAATATTTTTATAGACCCAAAAATTAATAATGATTTTTGATGCCTATATATCTCTATTTCCTATTTTATCTTACGTTTTTATTGATTCTCTAAGAACCTCAACTGACAGTAAAAAAAACCTCTTTTTAAAGATAGTTATGATATAGAATATATGTTAGAAATCAGAGTTACTTTTTCAAAAGAATTCCAACAGGACAATGGTCACTTCCCATTACTTCTTGCAAGATAAATGCATCTTTTAATTTCTTCTCTAAAACCTTTGAAACAAGAAAATAATCTATCCTCCAACCGACATTATTTGCTCGAGCATTAAACATGTAACTCCACCAAGAATATTCATGCTCTTTATTAGGGTAAAAATATCTGAATGTGTCAATTAAACCTGCTTCTAAATGTTTTGTCATGCCAAGTCTTTCAGTATCTGAGAATCCTGCATTTCCAGGTTTTGTTGCGGTTGTCATATTTGACTTAGGATTCTTCAAATCAATTTCTTTATGAGCAACATTTAAATCACCACAAATAATAACTGGTTTCTTATTTTCTAAACCTTTGACAAATTTTCTAAAATCATCATCCCATTTTTTTCGATAAGAAAGTCTTAAAAGTTCTCGCTTAGAATTTGGTGTATAAACATTCACTAAAAAGAACTCATCATATTCTAAAGTTAGAACTCGACCTTCAGCATCATGTTCTTCAATCGCCATTCCATACATTACTGATGACGGCTTGACTTTTGAAAATACTGCAGTTCCAGAATAACCTTTTTTCTCTGCAGAGTTCCAGAAATGATGAGGATATTTATCTAACACCAAATCAACTTGATCAGGATGAGCTTTTGTTTCTTGAATACACAAAACATCAGGATCTTCCTTTTTTACAAAGTCTAAGAATCCTTTTTTTAAGGCTGCTCGAATTCCATTTACATTCCAAGAAATAAGTTTCATATTTGTCATAAATAAAAGAAATTAAAAAAAGTTATATAAAGTTTTTTATTATTACTTTCTAACATTAGAAAGATATTTTGCAATTGGAGAAAAAACACTCCACTTAGCATATAATTCAACTTCTTGTCGATATTCAGCTATTAAATGTTGAAACCCAATATTATTAAGTCCGTTTTTAATTTTATTTGAAACAGAAGTTAAAACTTTATTTGGCTTAATATTCAAAGGTTCAATATTTCTAATCATATCATCTAATGTTCCTGAACTACATTGAAGTGTTGTACATGCTAATTCATACCTTCCAATTTGATCCATTGCTTTTTGATATTTATCTCTCATAAAACTTAGAATTAAAAAGAATTATTTAAACCTTACTCTTTATGATGCTTTTTTAGAAGGTCCATGGCAGTCTTTCCATCAACTTTGCCTTGAAATTTACCCATAACCATACCCATTAAAGCTCCAATTGAAGCGCCAGAATTTTTATCAACTATTGCTTTAATCTCTTTTTCTAAATCACCTGTTGAAGCAACTTTGAATTTATTAAAATTAAGCTTTTTAGTTTTACTAAAATCTGCTAATAAATCAATTATTGAACCTTTAGGCAAATCTCCTACAACAACTTTTTTTAAAACTTCATCAGCAATCTTCTTAGTATCAACATCAATAGAATATCGTTTTTTCAAATCTTTTGGAATATTTGTAAAGAAATCAACTACTAATTTGAAATCTTTATATTTCTTAAAGTAAGACTCAATATCAAACTTTTCTTTATCTGCAAAGCTTACTGCAAGTTTTGCATAATCATCATTTAAACCAAATATTTTTTTGAATCTTTTAATTTTATCGTCAATAGTTTCTAATTTTTGAAATTTACCAAATGCAGGTATAATTGTAGGAACATCAGTTTCTGGATACATTCTAGAAGCTCCAGGCATTGGTCTTAAAAAAGAAGTTGTAAAATCAGGTTCAGCCTTTCTTACTTCTTTTTCTATCTTTTTCTTTTTCTTAAGTAAATCAAGATGCCTTTGAATTTCATTGTCAACTACTTTTGGAATACTCTTTAAGTCTTGAAAACCTTTTATTTCAACTCTTTCTCCACCTTTAATTGAAATATTTACGTCTTGACGAATACTTCCAATTCCTCGTTTACAAGCACCAGTACTTCTAAGAATCATACCTATTTTTGCAGCTGTATCTTTACATTCAAGAGGATTAGCAATGTCTGGTTCAGTCGCAATTTCAATAAGTGGAATTCCTAATCTTGAAATATTATAAGTATCATGGTCTTTTGTTCTGTTCATTACTTGACAAGCTTCTTCTTCTAAACAAACAGATGAAATTCTTATTTTTTTACCGTTTATGTCAATATGACCATTCATACCAACTAATGCAGTTCTTTGAAAACCAGAAGTATTACTTCCATCAACAACTGTTTTTCTCATGACTTGAATTTTATCAACGATTCGACAGTTAAGAATTTGTGCTATTTGCAAACAAGTTTTAAGTGCATCCTTGTTAATCGGACCTGGTGGTTCTTCATCCATTTCAACTAAACAAGTAATATCATCATAACCCCAGTAAGTGAATAATTTTCCTTTTAATTGTTCGTATGCTGCAGCAATATCAACTTTTCCTGATTCTCCTGCACTTGCTCGAAGTTTTCGATCAAATGTAAAATCAGGTTTGTCTTTTCGAATCTCAGTTGGACAATTACAAAAAAGCTTTTTACCTTCAAGCTGTTGATGAATTTCTATTCCAGATTTAAAACCAAGTTTTTTGTAGTCCATATAATCATACACCTATATTAAGAATTCTTCTCGCTCACTTCTTTCAGAAAGTTCTCCTCTTAAATTCTTTTCAAATAATTCTTTGACGTCTTTTTTATGATTCGATAATAACCATGCAAGCTTGATAAATGCTGTTTCTGGAGTCATGTCTGAATAATTTCCAATCACTCCTGCTTTAATTAAATCTCTTCCAGGAGAATAAACATTCATGTCAATTCTTCCATAAATTGTTTGAGGCGCAACTACTACAGGCATTTTTTTAGCTAAGCTTTGAACTGCTTTCAAAATTTTCTCATTTTCACCAGTGAATTCATCAACTTTCATACTCGGAATATGGCCTATTCCTAAAAGTTCAATAACTAATCCATCAAAGTTTTTGAAAGCTTCAAATTCAGAAGCATACATGTGAACATGAGGTTTAATTAAACCAATTTTTAATTTTTCATCAAATAATTTAAGAGTTAATTTTTTCTTTAAATCTTTCTTTTCATAAGTTGTTGCAAAAGTCACAGTTTCTTTTTCATAATTAATTCTTGCAATTGGACCTGCATTAATTGGTCTAAAAGCATCTCTTCTTGAAGTATGCATTTTTCGAACTTTAGTTCCAGGCAAAATCCAACAAATTTTATCATTAGTATTTTCATGCATACAAACTCCAACTCCAGAAAAATCCGTCTTAGTAATAAACAATGCAGCTGATAAAAGATTCATTGCTGAATCAGTACTTCCTCGGTCAGAACTTCGTTGACTTCCAACAATTATAACTGGAATTCCAAGTCCTTCAAAAGCAAATGAAAGAGCAGCTGAAGTATAATGAATAGTATCTGTTCCTTGAGTCAAAATAATTCCATCAACTCCTTTTTTTACTTCTTCAGCAACCGCTTTAGCTAAAATATTATAATGAGGAAAACGCATCATTTCTGATTGCATATTTCTTACAAGTTTACTTTTAATATTTGCTAAACCTTTAATTTCAGGAAACAAATTTAGTAAATCATCCTCTGTAAACTTTGCAATTACAGCGCCTGTTGAATAATCAACTTTTGAAGCAATAGTTCCACCAGTATGAAGTATAGAAATGGTTTTTAAACCTTTTTTCATTACAGGTTTTGAACTTTTCTCAGAAATTTCTTTATATTTTTTTAAGACTTCAATCTTTTTAATTTCAGATTTTTTCAAACCAACATTATATCCGCTAACTAATTTTAAGAAAATAATGTTTGAATCTTCTTCAGGCATTAAAACACCTTCTAAAACATCATTTTTACAGAATACTTTTACCTTATCACCTACGTTAGCCATATAAGAAAATAAAAGAAAGAAGTATTTAAAAGTTTGGAATTATGAATAAATTCCGAACTTCAAAAAGTTTAATTTTTGTAATTATTGTTTAAAGTTTAAATATTATTTAACCATAATAACTTGATTTATCAGTTCCAACCCTTATCAGCGTTGACGGAACTAGCTCTCTGCTAGGTCGCGATGCAAAAAAAGCATCTAACCATAATAACTTGGTTTATCTTCTTGCATGCTTTTTGCATGAGCGCTTGTGAAATGATCTTTAAGTTTTTCATAAGCCTCGGCAATATCTTTAGTGGCACTTGGTCTAACTTTTTTCAATGCTTCTTCAAAGAAAGCCATTTTTACAGTTTTAGCTTTCATATCATCTCTTAAAGCCATGATTGCTGCTTCTCTACAAACAGCTTCAAGATCTGCACCTACATATCCTTCGGTTTTATCGACTAACTTTTTCAAATCAAAATCTTTTGCTAATGGCATTCCTTTAGTATGAACTTTAAAGATTGCATTTCTGCTTCCTTTATCAGGAACAGGTGCTAAAACAATTCTATCAAATCTTCCTGGACGAAGAAGAGCAGTATCAAGCATGTCAGGTCTATTCGTTGCAGCAATTATTACAACATCATTTAAATCTTGTAAACCATCCATTTCAGTTAAAAGTTGATTAACAACTCTTTCATTAACTTTTGAGTCAGCACTATCACTTCTTTTATGAGCCATAGAATCAATTTCATCAAAGAAAATTATTGTTGGAGATGTTTGTCTTGCTTTTTCAAAGATTTTTCTAACAGCTTTTTCACTTTCACCAACCCACTTACTTAAAAGTTCAGGTCCTTTAACAAGAATAAAGTTTGCTTCACTTTCAGTTGCAACAGCTTTTGCAAGCAAAGTTTTACCAGTACCTGGTGCTCCATAAAGAAGAACTCCTCGAGGAGGTGTAATTCCCAATCTTGAAAAAGCTTCTTTTTTCTTCAAAGGCCATTCAACAGCTTCAATAAGTTCTTGTTTAACTTCTTCTAAACCGCCAATATCAGTCCATTTAATATTTGGAATTTCAATTAATACTTCTCTCATAGCACTAGGTCTTACGACTTTTAATGATTCTTTAAAATCATCTTGAGATAACTTTAATTTTTCAAGAACTTCTTGAGGAATTGTTTTCTCATCTTCAAGTTCTAGATCAGGAAGAACTCGTCTTAAAACAATCATAGCAGCTTCTCTTGCAAGAGCTGAAAGATCAGCACCTACAAACCCATGAGTTATTTCAGCCATTCGTTTTAAATTAACATTTTTATTAAGAGGCATGTTTCTAGTATGAATTTGTAAAATTTTATGTCGTCCTTCTTTTTGTGGAACACCAATTTCAATTTCTCGATCAAACCTACCAGGTCTTCGAAGTGCAGGATCAAGCGAGTTTGGAATGTTTGTTGCTGCAATTACAACTACTTTTCCTCGACTTTTTAACCCATCCATTAAAGCTAATAACTGAGCAACAACTCTTCTCTCTACTTCGCCTTTGCTTTCTTCTCGCTTAGAAGCAATAGCGTCAATTTCATCAATAAAAATTATTGAAGGACCATTCTTTTCTGCTTCTTCAAACTTCTTTCTAAGATTCTCTTCACTCTGACCATAATATTTACTCATAATTTCAGGACCATTAATTAAAAGAAAATTAGCATTTGTTTCATTAGCAACAGCTTTTGCTAACAAAGTTTTACCAGTTCCTGGAGGACCATGAAGCAGTACTCCTTTTGGTGGTTCAATTCCAAGAGTTTCAAAAACTTCAGGATGTTTTAATGGTAATTCAACCATTTCTCTAACTTTTTTAATTTCAGATTCAAGTCCACCAACATCTTCATATGAAATATCAAAAACTTTTTCTTCTTGAACTTCAACTGATTCTGTTGAGTATTTTACTTCTGTATGTTCTGTGATTAAAACTGCTTGTTTTGGATTTGCATCAGTTACGATGAATTTTAAATCTCCAAGACCAAAGCCCATCATAGTATCATCAAGCATTGAAAACATATCATCAAAGAAAGGGTTACTAGACATAGTGTTTCTTCTTCTTTTAGTTCCGCCAAGCGAAACAATGTCTCCTTTCATAACTGCTCGTCCTAAAAGTCCTTTTTTGAAAATCTCAGGATTTGCTCGTACCATCACACCTTTTCGAGCTGGCGCAATAGTGATTTTTTTAGCTTCTTTAACATCAACTTTTTTGACAGTAACCATTTCACCAATAGTTGTTTTAGCATTTCTTCTAATTAAACCGTCCATTCGAATCATGTTTAAACCAATATCTCCTGGTAGCGCCCTATCAGCTATTGCAACAGTAACTCTAGCACCATTAATTTCAACAATGTTTCCAGGTCTAATATCTAATTCTCGTAAGAAAGAACTATCAACTCTAACAATTCCTTTGTTAACATCTTCTTGTATTGCTTCAGCAACTTTAAGTCTAATTTCGTTTGTAATGGTTATCCCCTCAAATAAATATTTTTGATGACTTTAGAGAATAAATAACTCTTTAAATTCTTTTTGGTTTAATGACTCCATTCTTTAAGAAAAATCATTATCCAAAAAAAGAATATTTTTGATTTAATGACTCCATTCTTTAAAAAAAGTCATTATCCAAAAAAGAACTTTTTTGGTTTAATAACTGATTTCTTTAAAAAAAACTAAAAGAAATAGAAGGGGAAAAAATAATCTAAAAAAAAATGTTTATTGTTGTTTAAGCTTTGGTAATGGGATTGGTGCTGGTAGGCCCAGATCTTTACTTAAGATTAAAGCTTGAATATTGCATTTGTTAAGAACATTGTTCATAACTTGGTTTGTTGCTTCTTTAGGAATAGATTTGTTCTTTTTCCAAGAATCAAGAACTTCTTTAGCTGTTTTTTCATCAGATAACAATACTAATTCGCCATTTAATTCTATATTTCCAATTCCAGGTTCATATTTTGAAGTGTATTGAAAAGTAAACTTCATTGCTTTTTGGTCACCACCAATTGCTAATTTTGCTTCTTTAACATCTTTAATAGTAACATTATTACTAATGCTAACTTTACCTGTAACAGGAAGTTTTTTTTCAATCATCATTTTTGTGAAATTTAATCCAACTATTGCCATTTTTAAAATCCTCCGTGTTTGAATAACACCTTCTTCTCGTTATTAAGTTTTGGTTTATAAAAGTTTTGAATTTACAAGAATAAAAAGAAATATTTATATATAAAACCCGCTATCCTGAAGGTTATGATTACAAAAAGTGATTATGCGTGGCAATAGTAAACCTTTTTTCTTAGATAGTAATATAATATTAACTGGTGATTATGCGTGGCATTTACAAATTCATAACTTATTTTAAAACTTCTAATGGCTTCTGGCGTTTGTTCTTCTAATTAAAAATTCTTAGATTAAAAAATAAAATGAAATTTCGGAGGCAAACAAAAAATTGTAAGATTTTTGAGTCTCCTAAAATAAAATTTTCGGAGGAATATAAAATGAATATAAAAAATAATATACCAAATAAAAAAGGATTTTTCGGAGAGTACGGAGGTCAATTTGTACCAGAAGGATTAAAGATTGCAATGAATAATCTTACAAAAGATTATTTAAAAATAAAAAAAGACAAAACTTTCAAAAAAGAATTTGTTGAATTAATGAATAACTATGTGGGCAGACCATCAGCACTTTATTTTGCTAGAAATCTAAGCAAAAAATATGGTTGTAAGATCTACTTTAAAAGAGAAGATTTAAACCACACAGGAGCTCATAAAATTAACAACACTATAGGACAAGCTTTGCTTGCAAAAAGAATTGGCATAAAAAAAATTATTGCTGAAACTGGAGCAGGTCAACATGGAGTTGCAACAGCAACTGCAGCTGCATTGATGGGCTTAGAATGTGAAATTTTTATGGGAGAAATTGATGCAAAAAAACAGATGATGAATATTTATCGTATGCAATTGCTTGGAGCTAAAGTCAATGTTGTTAAAAAAGGTGGCAGAACCTTAAAAGATGCAGTTGATGCAGCACTTGAATACTATATGCACCATCCAGAAGTATTTTATCTTCTTGGTTCTGTTGTAGGTCCACACCCTTATCCAATGATGGTTCGTGATTTTCAATCAATTATTGGAAAAGAAGCAAAGAAACAAATAAAAAAGCAAGAAGGAAGATTACCCGACTACCTTGTTGCTTGTGTTGGTGGCGGAAGTAATGCAATTGGCTTGTTTTATGACTTTATACCTAACAAACAAGTTAAGTTAATAGGTGTAGAGCCTGCTGGTAAAGGACTAAAAACAGGTAAACATGCAGCAACTATGACTCTTGGAAAACCAGGTGTTTTACATGGATTTTATAGTTATCTTTTACAAGATAAAGATGGTAATCCATTGCCTGTTTATTCTATAGCTTCAGGACTCGATTATCCTGGAGTTGGACCTGAACAAAGCTTTTTGAAAGATATTAAAAGAGCAGAATTTAAACATGTAACTGATGCTGAAGCTTTAGCAGCGTTTCATGAAACTTCTAGAATTGAAGGAATAATTCCTGCTTTAGAAACAAGCCATGCCCTTGCATATTCTTTCAAACTTGCAAAGAAGCTTAGAAAAGATCAAATTATTATTGTGAACTTTTCAGGTCGAGGAGACAAAGATGTAGAGTTTGTTGCAAGCCTGCATTAATTTTTTTTTTTTATTTTCAGAGGATAAAAAAGAAATATTTATATAACTAAAGAAGCAAACAAAATAAGATGGATAAAACAATAATTACTCCTTGGGAAGTTAAAGGTAATGTTGATTATAATAAATTAATAAGTGAATTTGGAGTTTCTAAAATTGATGAATCCTTAATGAAACAAATAGAAAAGCATGCAGGTGAAATTCATCATTTTCTTAGAAGAAATATTTTTTTTGCTCATAGAGATTTAAAGTTCTTTTTTGATGAATACGAGAAAGGTAATGCTTTTATGTACACTGGTTGTGGACCTTCAGGACCAATTCATATGGGACATGCAACTGTTTGGATGTTTACTAAATGGCTTCAAGATAAACTAGGACTTGATCTTTGGTTTCAATTCACAGATGATGAAAAATTTCTTTTTAAAGATAAATCAATGGATGAAATACAAAAATGGCTTTATGAAAATATGTTAGATGTTATTGCTTTAGGTTTTGATCCAAAAAAAACTCATTTTCTAATTGATACAAAACATGCAGGAATAATGTATCCTGAAGCAATCAAAGTTGCTAAAAAGATTACTTTTTCAACTGTAAAATCTGCATTTGGGTTTACTAACGAAAATAATCTTGGAACTATATTTTTTACTTCAATGCAAGCAGTTCCAGCATTTTTACCTAATATAATTGCGGGTAAAAAAATGGCTTGTTTAATCCCTCATGCAATAGACCAAGACCCACATTTTAGAGTTACAAGAGATGTCCTTCCAAAATTAGGACATTACAAACCAGCTTCTATTCAATCAATGTTTCTTCCGGGTTTAGGAGGTATGAAAGAAGATGGAAAACTTTCTTCTTCTACTGGTGAAGCGATTTATTTAACAGATGATAAAAAAACTGTTCGGAAAAAAATAATGAAATATGCTTTCTCTGGTGGTCAAGCAACACTTGAAGAACATAGAAAAAAAGGAGGTAACCCTGATATTGATGTTAGTTACCAATGGCTTCGATTCTTCGAAGAAGATGATAATAAATTAAAAAAGATTTATGAAGATTATAAATCTGGAAAATTATTATCTGGAGAACTTAAACAAATTCTTGTTGATAAAATAAATGCTTTCTTAAAACAACATCAGAAGAATCGAGAAAAAGCTAAAGACAAACTCGATCAATTTATCTTTAAACAATAATTTAAAGAAAAATATTTAAACATCCTAGCTTATAGTCTATAATAATTTCATAAAAGAGGTGAAAAAATGTTTAAAGTTGCTCCTTTACCTAGTAATTTCATGCTTGTTTCAATGCTTGGATTTATTTTTAGTGCTTATTTCTTAGATAACCCTGGTCTTAAAAGTTGGGCTTTTACTTTTATGTTGGTATTTGCAGTTATGTTTATTGCATCTATGATTAGTATGAGTAAAGCTCCTCTTGAAGATGAAGAAATGCTAGAAGAATTAGCTATTCACAGGAAGATTCATAAAAAATAATTAAAAATGGGATTTTTTGATGCTTATAAAAAGAAAAAATTATTAAGTGCGCTAAAGAGCGATATAGAAATTACTTTAGGAACGCACATTAAAAGTATTATGACTAAGTACGTAATAAGTGTTCATCCTGATGAGAAGTTAATTGATGCGGCAAACATAATTGTTGGAGAAAAAGTTTCTTGTGTGGTTGTAAAAGACGAGGAAGAGCCTATTGCAGTTCTTACTGAACGTGATTTTTTAAAAAAAGCTCCTTTAAATCAAGATGAATTTGAAACATTATTAGTTAAAGATCTTATGTCTTCGTCATTAATAACTGTTGAATCTAAAACAAATGTTTTTGATGCTGTAAAAATTCTTTCTAAAAACAATTTTCGTAAATTAGTAATTAAAGATATTAATTTACAAGGAATAGTTACTCAAACAGATTTTATTAAACTAATGGACCAGTTTTATGATAAGTTAACAATTAAAACTTCTGATTTAACAACTATACAAGATGTTATGACAAAAAATGTTTTGACAATTAATTATGGTGAGAAATTTAAAAAAGCAAAAGAAATGATGGCCCAAAAAGGTGTTGGTTCAATTGTTGTGATGAAAAATAATGAAGTTGCTGGAATAACTACTGAATATAATGTTGTTGCAGAACTCGTTAAAGATGCTGGAAGAATAAACACTTTAAAAGTTGAAGAAACCATGAGTTCTCCAGTTATTGGTATAAAACCAGAAACAAATATTTTTGACGCGAATAGAATTATGATTAAAGAAAATATTAGAAGATTGCCTGTTATGAATGGTAATAAAATGGTTGGTATTATTACTCAAACAGATTTGTGTCGAGCGATGTATTATTTCTTGAGAATGACTTTATGGCATTTAGAAAAAAATAGTTTAGAATTTGAACCTTTAGAAAAACAAACTGAAGAAAGTATAATGGTTTAATTATTATTCTTAATGAATTCAAAAAAAGATTAAAATAACTTATTTGTTTAAAGCATCAAACTTCTCTTTTGCTTTACTTTCTTTCCAGAAAACTTCATGACTCGCTCTTTTTTCAAATAAAGAAATTGCAGTATTAATTATGTCTGATTGAAAATCTTTAAGGTTTTTATCTGAAAATAATTTCTTTGCATCATCAATACATTCTTTCATTAAAACAATATTATCTTCTCGACATTTTGATTCTTCTACTCTCTCTTCTTCTTCGCTTAAAAATATTTCTTCCCATTTAGGATAAGAACTTTTATCAATTGTTTTTGGAAAAGATTTTGAAAACCCCATAATGTTAGAGAAGAGTTGGAGATTTATAAAGTTAACCCGTAATCATCCGAAAGAGCTTCGGAGTGTGAACCTTTAAAAAATTTAAATGAAACAATTAATCCTAAAAATAGTAATAATCCGTTCACAACAAACAAAACTCCAAATCCATAAATATCAACTATAAGTCCGCTAAAAATATAGCTTAAAAAACCACCAATTTTTGCTAATGACATGTATGAACAAACAACTTCTGCTTCTTTATTTAACCGTTCACCAATATCTGACATTAAAGTCCATGCAGATACATTCCAAATTGAAGACCCTATTCCTAAGAAAAAAAGTATTACTAATAATATTGTATAGTTTGATGCAAATGCTAATAATAGTAATGAAAAACTATAAATTAAAATTCCTACAAACATAACTTTTGACCTGCCAAATTTATCTGCTAAATGACCAAAATAGAATTGAAATAAATGTGCTATTCCAATAAAAAATATTGCTACTCCAATAAAACTATAACCTAAATTTAATTTTTCAATAATAAATAATGGTAAAAAAACTTTAATTGCAGGTTGACTTGCATGTGCAACAAAGCCAAGTATCGCCATTCCTCTTAATGGTCTGATTGATAAAAAATTCTTTAAACTATCTAAGAAATTAAAATCATTTTTGTGAATCTTTTTCCTTAATTTTGGATTTCTAAAAACAAGTATAAAGCTTAATAGAATTAAAAGAAATGCTGTTAATAAGAATGGTGCTTTAACAAATAATTTATCGGCTAGAACTCCGCCAAGAACTGGTGCAATAATTGCACCGATGTATTGTATGCTAAGACTAATTCCAGAATATTTTCCTCTATCTTTATCTGAAAGATGATCTTCAACTTTAGCTAATGCAATTAAAGTTACGATAGTTATTGCAAGTGCATCAAGAATTCTTGCAAATGCAATCAAAGACCATGAAGTTCCTGAAAGATAAATTATTATTGCAAGAAGCTGTATCATTAAACCAAATATTATTATTCTAAGCTTTCCAATATCATCTGCTAATTTTCCAAAAATTGGTGAAAAGAAAATTATTGCAAGCGGCATAACTGAGAATATTAATCCTAATTGAAAATTATCAAAACCTAAACTCTTAATATAAGGAGCTAAAACCGGTTCTATAAGAAAAATTGCGAAAGTAAAAAATACACTTATGCCTGTAGCTTTTATATATTCTCTAAAGTGCAATTTCAAACCTCTTTATTCGAAAATTTTCTCTTTTTTATGTAGAGCAGATGGAGCTTCTCCTCCATGCCAAGTAAATCTTGGCCTGATTCTTATAGGATACATCTTCTCGTTAGTATCATCAAATATAATTGCAGAACCTTTTTCTCTAGGAAGATCATTTAATTGAGTTACTAAACCTTCACGCATATAAGACTGCATCAACATACCAAGTGCTTCAGTATCAAGCTTTGCAGTAATTCTATGAGCAATAACAGTATCTGACTGAGTCATAACATCAGTATGAATTTTTCCTGGTTGCTGTGTTGCAAGAATTAAAGAAATTCCTGGTTGTCTTCCTTCTCTAAGAATTGTTACAAGAGGGTCTGTTGCAGTAGTTTTTCCTTCTAATGGTAAAAATTCATGAGCTTCATCAATAACAAGCCATACAAGAGGAGATTCTTGTTTCTTAATTGCTTCATCTCCAAAGTAATTTACTGATTTATGAATGTCATGATACTCTTCTGATTTTCTAGCAACCATTCTTTCAATAAAAAGTTTTTGAGCAACTAAACCAATAACTAAATTCTTTATATTCCAAGAACCAGGCATTGTTGCATAACAAGATACATCTAAAACAGTTACTTGTCCACCTTTTGCTAAGTCACTAAGCGAAGTTCCTTCTTCATCAAAAACACCCCAATTATTTGCGTTCAAAAATTGATTTTTGGCAGCATTCTTTACTGAAGTATCAGCATCTTTGTTTTGCTTAATTGCAGAAAGTATATCTTTCATACTAAAGTCATCATTGTTTTCTTTTAAGTCGTGAATAACTGATTCAATTAATACACCAACTGGTTCGTGAGGACTAATTCCAAACGAGATGTTCCAATCTTCAGCATTTAATTCTGAAGGTTTTATTGAGAAAGGATGATCGGTTGGGATACCTTCATCTTTATATTTTTGATAGTAACCAACAGGAGTGTATATTTGAACATCTAAACCTTTACCTTCTAGTTTCCATTCATCCAACAAATCTTTATCTTTCTTATTAGGATATTTCATAGTCCAATAAATACCCATGGTATCAAGCATGATAACAGATATATTTTGTTTAATGTCTTTTGGCAAATTAGCCATACCTTCTGCAATAACACCCATAGTGTAAGATTTTCCGGATCCTCTCTTACCACATACAAAAATAACGTGTGAACGAACCATATCTAAAAAAACTTGATTAGAAAGAGAGGTAGTTCGACCCATCTTAACATAATGTTTTGCTAACAAAATAGTTCCTTCTGTTCCAAACTTTCTTTTGTCAGATTCACTTCGACCAACAACTATATCATACATATAGCTTATTTAGTAGAGAACTAATATAAATATTTATTCTAATTGGATAGTAGAGTCTTACTCGCCAAGAATATTGATTGCAACATGCCTTTTACTTTTCAAAGGTCTAGGACAAGGACCATCAAATTCTGCAAAGATAATTCTTTGATATTTTCCAAGGTCAAGTTTTCCTTCATATAAAGAAATTGTTTCACTGTTTCTAGAATAAAGAGCTGCTTTAATATGACTATGAGCATTAGGTGGTTCATCTTCAGGACAATTTCTTTTACTAACATCATTATGAAGATAATCCTTATGACTTGGAGCAACTTCATTCAAATAATACTCTAAATCTTTCAAAAGTCTTTCTTCATATTCATTAACCATTATGCCAGTTGTAGTGTGCATTGCTTGAACTAAAACTTGACCATTTTCTTTTCCAGACTTTTTAATTTCTTCAAGAACTAAATCAGTAATATCTGTTAATTGTGTGTGATGTTCAGTTTCTAATTTTAAAATTGTTCTATACATATCAAACATTTTGCTTTAAAAAAATAAAAGTTATTTATATAACTTTGTAAAAGCAAAAAAATGTTAATTTTGTTGATTATAATTTAATCAAAAATAATATTCCTATTAAAGCAATAAATAAACCACAAACTCTAAGTGTTTTATTCAAAGCATTCTTCTTAGTGAACCAATAACCAAAATATAGTCCTGAAAGATGAATTATTATTGTTGTTAGAATAAATCCAACAACATACAAATAAGGACTTGCAATTTGAGGAACTTCCATTCCATGTGCATAACCGTGAAATATTCCAAAAAATGCAATAAAGAGACTTGTTATTATTATTGATAATTTTTTTTCTGAAAAAATAGCTATTCCTAAAATGATAACTGAAATTGCAATTCCTAATTCAACTCCAATAAAAGGAATAAAATTTAAGCCCATAACTCCTCCAACAATCATAAATAATACAAAAATTAAAGGAACACTCCATAAAGCATAGCCACCTATTTGAGCACTTATTATTCCTACACTAAGCATTGCCAACAAATGATCTGATCCGAAAATTGGATGGGTTAAACCTGCAATTAATCCACCCATACCATGACCTTGATGTCCTAAAACAAATTTACTAAATAAAGGAATATTAAGAAAAAAAATTAATATTTTTTTAAAATTCATATTTAATCACAATAATAAGTTTTTAGCAGAAAAATAAAAATTTCTTTATATAACTTTGTAAAAGCAAAACTTTAAATAAATAATTTCACTCATCATGACAAAAAGGGTGTGAAGAAATTATACTAGGTGATAATAGTGGCCAAAAAAAGAATTAAGAAGACTACCCAAAAGACTTCTAAAAAATCATTAAAAGTTCCAAAACCTAAAAAAAGTTATACATGGATGATGCCTGTTTTAGGTGTAATAATAATCGCAGCAGTTTTATTTTTCAACAGAGGACACTTTGATGAAAAAGTAATAACTGGAGAAGGAAAAATTGTTGGTTATTTGAACAACAACGCAATATATCAATCAGAAGTTCAAGCACAGTTTGAATTACTTCCACCAGAATTAAGTGGTTTAATGGATGAGAAAACTTTGTTAAGTCAAATGATTGATGAAAAAATCTTACTATCTAAATCTGAAGAACTTGGATTAACTGCTAGCTCAGAAGAAGTTGAAGCTGAAATTAATAATATCTTAGCTCAAAACGGATTAACTGCTGAGCAATTAGATCAAAACTTACAAGCTCAAGGAGTTTCATTAAAAATATTAAAAGAAATGTTTGGAAAACAAATCTCAATTAATAAATTATTAACTCAAGAAGCATTTTCAAGAATTAAAATTAGTGAAGCAGACCTTCAAATGTTCTACGCTGCAAATCTTGACCAGTTTCAAACTGGAGAACAAGTTAAAGCAAGACATATTCTAGTTCAATATGGTGATATGAGCGAAGAAGAAACTTTATTGGCTATGAATGCGATTGAAAAATTATTAACAGAAGATGATTCAAACTTTTGTGAATTAGTAACTGAATATTCTGAAGATCCTGGAAGTATTTCTACATGCGGAGAATACACTTTCCCTAGAGGAATGATGGTCAAAGAATTTGAAGAAGCAGCATTTACTCAGGAAGTTGGTGAAAAAACAGTTGTTAAGACTCAATTTGGATATCATTTAGTTCAAACTTTAGAAAAACTTTCTGCAGAAACAGTTCCATTAGAAGCTGCTTCAGAACAAATAAGAGAAATCTTAGTAGTTCAAGAACAACAAACTGTTTTCGCATTATATGTTGAAGAATTAAAAGCAGAAAATGAAATCGTAAACTGTTATGCAACTCCTGAAGTAGACTTGTGTATTGAAGAAGAAACTCAAGTTGAAGACTTGGATGAAGTTGAAGAAGAAGTAGAAGAAGATGAAACTATTGTTAATGAAATCGAGTTAGAAGATGAAACTATTGAAGTTGAAACAACTATTGAAATTTCAGGAGAAACAAAAACAGATTCAACTATGGATTTATTTGCCAAATGTTTAACTGAGAAAAATACTAAATTATACGGAACTTTCTGGAGTAGTCAAAGCACAACTCAGAAAGAAATGTTTGGAGATTCACTTCAATATTTAAATTATGTCGAATGTTCAATCGAAGGTAATACTAGAGATCAAACTGATACTTGTAGAGATGCAAATATTTCCGGTTATCCTACTTGGGAGATTAATGGTAGAAAATATCCAGGACCTCAAACATTAGAAAAAATTGCTCAATTAAGTGGATGCACGCTATAAGCGATATGTTTATAAAGTATATAACATTCACAATAGTTACTTTATGTGAAATGGTCCTTTTTTGAGGGAAGCATTATGCTTTGCTATGAGATCAAGACACTCTTACATAAACCAGCCCGACACAGAGAGTAACTTAACGGAGCACGACATTAGTCAAGCAATGAGTTTGAGCGTTGGTGCCTCGGGCAACATAACTTTTCAAGTTATGAAAAAAAACAATAATGTTCATTAATCATAGAACAAGTTCACTATCATTCATTTATCACACAGTACCAAAGTATTTTGAATAGTAAAAAACTTGTTCTAAGAAAAAGTATAACTTATCATAATTATTTCATTTAAAATTAGTAAATAATCAGAGATTACCAATAGAGATAACAAAGACGATAAAACAACAAAAAGTTGTACTTTTTCTAAAAAAAAGCTTAGTGAATTATAAATTTAAAAGGAGGTCATTAAAAATGGCAAAAATAGCACAAGTTGCAGCAAAATATATTGTTCATGCAAACATAAATATAGAAGGAGTCGTAGATAAACCAGATGTAATAGGCGCAATCTTCGGACAAACAGAAGGATTATTAGGAGCTGATTTAGAATTAAGAGAGCTTCAAAGATCAGGAAGAATTGGTAGAATTGAAGTAAACGTTGAAACTAAAGGCGGTAAAACAACAGGAGAAATAATAATTCCTAGTTCATTAGACAAAGCTGAAACAGCAATTGTTGGAGCAGCTTTAGAAATTATTCAAAGAATTGGTCCTTGTAACGCAAAGATCAAAGTTGAAGGCATTGAAGATATTAGAATTTCAAAGAGACAATTCGTTATCGAGAGAGCAAAAGAACTTTTAAAAAACTTAATGGATGGAGTATTACCAGATTCACAAGAATTAGCTGATGAAGTAGCTTATTCAGTAAGAATTATGGAAATACAAGAATATGGTAAAGAAAGATTACCTGCAGGACCAGGCATTGAAGATAGCGAAGAAATAATTCTTGTTGAAGGAAGAGCAGATGTTTTAACTCTTTTAAAACACGGTTTTAAAAACGCGATTGCTATGAACGGAACAAGTGTTCCACAAACAATTATAGAACTTTGTAAAACAAAAGAAATAACTGTTTTCGTTGATGGAGATAGAGGGGGAGATCTTATTATAAAAGAACTTTTCAACGTAGCGGAAGTTGACTTTGTTACAAAAGCTCCTGACGGAAAAGAAGTAGAAGAATTAACACAAAAAGAAATCCATAAAGCTTTAAGAAGTAAAGTTGCAGCAGAACAAGCTAAACTAGAAACAAAAGTAGCTCCTTCTCAAACTAGAGAAAAACCTGCACCTGCAAAACCATTTGAAAGACGAAATGAAAAATTTTCAAGACCAGTTGCAAGAACTGAAGAAAGTAAACCCGCAGCTAAAGTTGAGAAGAAAAAACTTTCTTCTAAAGAAAAAGAGTCTTTTAATGGAATGTTAGAAGACCTTATTGGAACAAGAGGCGCTTATGTTTTAGATGAGAGTCTTAATATTTTAGGAAAAGTTCCTGTTTCAGAACTTCAAAGTACAATTAGAAGTTTAAGATCTGGAATTTATGCCGTTATCTTAGATGGAACAATTGAAAAAGACCTTGTAAGCATTGCTGAAAGAGCAAATGTTAATATTTTAGTAGCAATGGATTGCAAAGTTAAATCTACAAGAGTTCAAATATTTACAGGCGACGACTTGTAAATGTTATTTTTTTCTTTTTATTTTAATATTCTATAATGACTCAAACCAAAGAAGAATGGAAAGTTTTTAAAAACGTTTTCTCAGAATTTTCTTTAAGGAGCTTATTTAAACTTCAGACAGAAGGTCATTTTGAAGAATTGGTAAGCCCTATTATGATTGGTAAGGAAGCTAATGTTTTTTCTGCAATAACTAAGGAAGGCGACACCATCATTGTAAAAATTTATCGACTTGAAAATTGTAATTTTAATAAGATGTATCAGTATATTAGAGCAGACCCTAGATTTGCAAAATTAAAAAGACAAAAACGTGATATTGTATTTGCTTGGACTCAAAGAGAATACAAAAATTTAATGGTCGCACGAGAAGCCATAAATGTTCCAACACCTATAACTTTTAAGAATAATATTTTAGTTATGGAAATGATTGGCGATCCAGCTCCAATGTTAAAAGATTGTAGACCTGATGATGCAGAAGATTTCTTAAAACAAGTTCTTGAAACTGTACAACTATTAAAAGAAAAAGGGTTAGTTCATGGAGACTTATCTGAATTTAACATCTTAAACGAAAATGAAAAACCAGTATTCATAGATTTCTCACAATCAACTCTTACAAAGACGCCTAATGCTAAGGATTTGTATGATCGAGACTTAGAAAACTTAAAAAGATTCTTTTCTAAACTAATTAAAAAGGACAGAATTGAAGAAATATTTAAAGAATTTTTTTAATAACATTTTTATAGGAAGTTTTTTTCTAAACTTGTATGGACGAGTATATTCATGAGATAAAAATTCCAAAGGCAAGAATCGCAGTACTTATAGGTACAAAAGGCGAAACTAAGAACGAATTAGAAGAATATACTAGAACTAGCATAGATGTTGATTCTAAAGAAGGAGAAGTTAAAATTAGTGGAACTGATCCTATTAAACTTTACGCTGTTAAAGAGATGATTCTTGCAATTAGTAGAGGGTTTAATCCTGATATTGCTAAATTATTATTAAAAGCAGATTATGTTATTGAAATTGTTTCATTAGCAGAGTTTTCTGACAAAAAAAATCAATTAGATAGAGTTCGTGGACGAGTAATTGGTAAAAAAGGAAAATCCAGAGCTACAATCGAAAACTTAACCGATACTTATGTTTCTGTTTACGGGAAAACTATTTCTATTATTGGTGAATCTCATAAAGTAACTCTTGCAAGAAAAGCTGTTGAAAATTTATTAAAAGGCAGTACACATTCAGCAGTTTACAAATGGCTTGAAAAGAATCGTCAAAAAATGAAACAAGAAGAAATAACTGGTTTCTAAGCACTTAATAATTGAATATCTTTTGCTCTATAACAAAAATCTTTTTCTTGATCATCATTTATTTTATCACATAAAAAATCTTTTTCAAAAAGAGTCACATAACAACCATACTTTTGTTCATCGCCAACAATATTTTTACAACCACTTCCAAAAGCCATAGTTGATTCTTGAATTTCAGGTTGAATAACTAGAATATCTTTATTAACTAATTCTCTACTCAAATCTAATTTTGCAATTGCAAAATACATCATAGAAATAAATACTAATATTAAAAAGAACAATCCAACAACAATTGATATCTCATGTTTAGTTTTTTTTAAAGAACCTTTTTTTTGTTCTGCAAATATATAATCAACCGCTATATCAAAATCACCTGAAGAAGTTCCTCTTTTGACAAGATAGTCTCTTATTGTTTTTAAATCATAACCTGCCTTCATCTGATCCTGAATATAAGAAATAAGTTCCGAACTCACCATGTTCAATTAATTGCAGTAGTTATATTTAAATCTTTTTAACTAAAATCGAGTAGAAAGATTTATTAAGGAAAACTAAATTATCAAAATTGAAAAAAATATGACTGAAATAACACCGAGTCTAGATTCATTCAATAAGACTGAAGAAACACCAACCAACGAATCTAGTGAACCAAAAAATAATTCTCCAATACAAAAACCAAAACAAACAACTACTGCTCACGAATTAGCTAAGAAGCAAAGAGATATTTCTATATCAGAATTTTTTGAAAAAAATAGACATTTACTTGGTTTTGATAATAAAAGAAAAGCACTTCTTACAACTGTTAAAGAAGCCGTAGATAATGCACTTGATGCATGTGACGAATCAGGCATCTTACCCGAACTTGAAATTACAATGGTCGATATGGGTAATGACCGATTCAAAATTTCTATTGAAGATAATGGTCCTGGAATTGTTAAAGCTCAAATTCCTAAAATTTTCGCAAAATTATTGTATGGTTCTAAGTTTCATAGTTTGAAACAAAACCGAGGTCAACAAGGTATTGGTATTTCTGCATCTGTTATGTATGGACAACTTACTACTGGTAAAGCTGCAAGAATTATTAGTAAAATTCATCCTAATGAACCAGCCCATTATTACGAATTAACAATTGATACTCAAAAGAATAAACCAAAAATTGTCAAAGAAGAAACAAAAGAATGGTATAAAGAACATGGTACTAGAATTGAAATCGATCTTGAAGGTTCTTACCTTAAAGGCAATCAATCAGTTGATGAATATTTAAAACAAACTGCAATTATTAATCCTCACGCAACTATTACTTATGTTAATCCTAAATCTGAACAAATAATGTTTCCTAGAGCAACTGACGAGCTTCCAAAGCAATCTGCAGAAATCAAACCTCATCCTTATGGTATTGAACTTGGAATGCTTATTAAAATGTTAGAATGGAGCGAATGTAAAACTGTTAAAAAATTTTTACAAACAGAATTCTCAAGAGTTAGTAGTAGAAATGCTGATGATATTTTAGAACGGTCAGCTATTATTTCTAATACTAAACCTAATAAAGTTAATAGAGAAATGGCTGAGCGAATAATGGAAGCAATTAAAAAAACTAAATTAATGGCTCCACCTACTGACTGTATTAGTCCAATTGGTTCAAACTTGCTTGAAAAAGGTCTTAGAAAAGAAGTTAATGCTGAATTTTATACTAGTATTACAAGACCACCTTCTGTTTATAGAGGTAATCCTTTTGTTATTGAAGCAGCTCTTGCTTATGGCGGATTAATTCCTAAAGAAGGTTCAATTCAAGTTTTAAGATATGCAAATAAAGTTCCACTCCTCTATCAACAAGGTGCTTGTGCAGTTACTCAATCAATTGCAAAAACTTCTTGGAGATCATATGGACTTACTCAATCTGGAAGTAATCTTCCTCAAGGTCCGGTTGTTATCTTAGTTCATATTGCATCTGTTTGGGTTCCTTTTACTAGCGAGGCTAAAGAAGCTATTGCTCATTATCCTGAAATTATTAAAGAAGTTAAACTTGCATTACAAGAAATTGGAAGAAATCTTTACAGGTATGTTGCAAAGAAACGAAAAGTTCATGATGAAATGAAAAAAAGAAGTTACATTGAAAGTTATATTCCTCATGTTTCTAGCGCTCTAAAAGAAATTCTTGAATTTTCAGATATTGAAGAACAAAATATTACTGAATTATTAGAAAAACTGCTTGAAAAGCATCGTGGTGAAATTGACGAAATGGAATTTGATAAAAACAAAAATACTGATTATGATGAAGATTTTGCTAAAATTGGTAAAGAAGAGAAAAGTGAAGATGACGAAGATTTAGATAATGAAGATTCAGACGAGGAACAAGATGAATAACCCAGTACTACAAAAAATACATGAAGAAGCTAAGAAAATTTTTGAAGCTATCAAAAAGAAAGAAAAACCTTCATTAGAATCCCCTGTTAGAAGTTTAAGTAATGTTAATTATGATGCCGATATTGGTTATTTTGAATTAAGTGGAAATATGAAAAAAAGAACTCTTGCAGCGTCAACTGTTAAAACTTTTGCTCAAACTTTAAGAATGATGGGTTTGTCAAAAGAGATCATTGAAAAAAATGATATTGCAACAAAAAGAGAAGCTTATTATGTTAGTAAAAATTGGGGTGATTCAAGATTTAAAGAACAACCAGAATCAGATACTGTAATGGATGACATTGAAGCAATGTTTGAAGTTAATCGTGAACAACTTGGTTTTATTCCTGAAGAAAAAGGCGGAGATATCGCTGGAAAACTCGTCGTAATTGATAAAGATCCTGATTCTGGTAAAGAAATAAGAATTGATTGTACAAAATTCGGAAGTGGTGCTTATTCTATTCCTTCAAGTGTTGAAGAATTAAAATTTGAAACTAATGCTCAGTTTATTTTAGCTATTGAAACAGCCGGTATGTTTCAAAGGTTAGTAAAACATAATTATTGGAAAAAAGCTAATTGTATTCTTATTAGTATGGGTGGAGTTCCAACTCGTGCTTGTCGTAGATTTATTAGAAGACTTAGTGATAATGTTAATATTCCTGTATTTGTATTTACTGATGGTGATCCGTATGGATTTTTGAATATTTATCGAACTTTAAAAGTTGGTTCTGGTAACGCAGCTCACATTAACAAATATTTTTGTGTTCCAAAAGCAAAATTTATTGGTATTACTCCTCAAGATATTATTGATTATAAATTGCCAAGTCATCCTTTAAAAGAAGTTGATATTAAAAGAATTAAAGACGGTATTAAAAACGATCCATTTGTTAAATATCATAAATCTTGGCAAAGAGCTTTAAAACAACAAATGCAAATGAAGGTAAGAGCCGAGCAGCAAGCACTTGCAAAACACGGTTTAAACTTCGTAATTTCTAATTATTTGCCTGAGAAATTAAAAAATCCTGATTCTTGGCTTGATTAGGAAAACAATCTTCTACAGAGCAATGATTTTTAGTTCTAAAAGGTATTTAATAAGAATCGATTTTAGAAATCAATAGATTTTTAAAAATTATTAGAGTTTTAATATTAATGTTAATTACAAAAAATAATTTTTTAGAATTGTCAGAAATTAAAAATTTCTGCAATACAAAACTTTTTTTGTTATATCATAATTCTAAGGAGGAGAATTATGCTTAAAACAGATTTACATTTACATGCAGGTGAAGATATTCATCATAAATTAAAATATTCTTCTAAAAAATTAATTGATTATGCTGCGAGTAAAGGTTTCAATGTCTTAAGTTTAACATTTCATGAACATGTTTATTTCAATAAAAAAATTGAATCTTATGCTAAGAAAAAAGGCATTCTGCTTATTCCTGGTGTTGAGCGTTATATTGAAGATAAAGAAGTTCTTATTTACAATGTTACAAAGAAAGAGTATAAAAATTTGAATACTTTTGATGATTTACGAAAGTTAAAAAAACGAAAGAATATTTTGATTATTGCTCCTCATCCTTTCTTTCTAAGATCTAATTGTCTTGGCAAAAAACTTGAAGAGAATATCGATTTATTTGATGGAATTGAATACAGTCATTTTTATCTTTCTTGGTTTAATAGAAATAAAAAAGCTGTAAAAATTGCTATAAAATATAATAAAACTTTAATTGGAACTAGTGACGCTCATAACTTGCATCAAATGAATAGCACTTTTTCTTTAGTTAATTCAAATCCAACTATTAAAAGTTTTTTTAATGCTGTTAGAAATAATAAAACACAACTTATAACAAAACCTATTTCTTTATCTCGTTTCTTGTGGAGATCTATTAAAGTAGTTCTTGACCTTGAATAGCAATATTTAAATAATACTAAAGCTAATTTTCACTTATATGTCTATGGAACTATTGCGACCGGGAGATGAAAGAGATATTTTTGCTGCTAAGTATGAGGTTGAAAAGCAAGATGTCTTGAATTTTAAAAATTTCTACAAGCACATGCATGAATGGTTAGAAGACGAAGGATTTGTTGATCCTGAAGGTATGAAAGATAAATTTGAATCGTTTTATTTTGAAAAATTAACAACTAGTGGTTTGAAAGAACATCGTATTTGGTGGAGATGTGTTTTTATTCCTGGAGAAAGTTCTTATGTTCGATACGTATTAAAAATTGATTTTCAAAACTTAGCCATGAAAGATACTGAAATAATGCATCATGGACAAAAATTTAAAACTAATTCTGTTGATGCAGTTGTTAGGGTTGAAGCTTGGGTTCAATTGGATTATCAAGATCAATGGCAAAAACATTGGTTTTTGAAACATTTTGATTCTTTTTTTAGAAGAAGAATTTTTCATGAACGATGGGAAGAGCATAAACGAGAACTTTACAAAAAAGCTTATAATTTTCAGAAACGAATGAAACAATTCTTAGAACAAAAAACTTATGAGCCTATGCCTAAGATTTTCAGACATAAAAGAGGAGTTTAAGACCAAAAATTTTTATAAGTTTTAATTATCTCTTAATTTATGAAAGAAATTATTAATTTTGTTCTTAAAAATCTCAATAAACAAAGTAATGGTGAAAATATTCCTGTTTTTAGCAATTCTAAATCAGAAGCAGTTAATATTTCTAGTGATAATTTTTGCGAGTTAAAAGAAAAATCTTCTAGTTTGAAAATCGGATTTGTTGATGGTGGTAACTCTGAATTAATTTGTGCTAATAATTTATCTTTACATTTTATTAGAATTGCAGGCGTTATTTATCAAAATAAAAAAAAGATTTTAATTAAGAAAAAAGAATTTTATTGTTTATCTACATATGACAATAATAAATTTAAAACTAAAATTTTTCCAAATGAAACATTTAAAGAATTAACATTTGATAGTTTTGATTCTAGCATTAGAGAAGGTAAATCTAGAATTGATATTTCTAAAATTGGACAATTAGTTCGAAGACTTGCCGAATTAGAAATGAGTGCTAATTTAATTAAAGAATCTGATGCATTAGTAATTGATGGTTCTTTAGAGGAGAAATTTACTTTCGAAGAAGATTTCTTGAAAACTTTATTTTCCAAAGCTAAAGATAAAACTATTATTGGTTTTAATAAAACAAATTCGATTTTAACAACTAATGGTAGTTCAGTTAGTGCTATTCTTTCTAATATGAAAGAAGGTAGTTGGTTTTATCATCCTATTATAAAAAATCCTTCTAATTATGATTTATACTTTGTTAAATTAAATAATCATTCAAAACATTCATTTCGAATTGATGCTTATAATAATCCTGTAAGTTTATTTTCTGAATTATCTAATATGAGCAAAGACCCTATTTTTGTTGGTTATCCTTATGGTTTAATTGAAGTTGATAGACTTGCAAGAATTAGTAATAAAGAAGCTGAACTTTTAAAAACAAGATTGGCTGTTGAATTTAGTTCTGATTGGAAAGAAGTCAAGAAGTATTTAACGAGTAAGAATGCTCATGAAATACTTGATAATATTAGTT
>CALDOJ010000037.1 GCA_937912225.1 Candidatus Woesearchaeota archaeon
ATCAAAAACCTGAAATCGTTTTTGGAGCTTGGTTTTTCTTTTGAAAAACAAAGCTAATCAAAAACCTGAAATCGTTTTTGGAGCTTGGTTTTTCTTTTGAAAAACAAAGCTGTGCAAAAGATTTAATCTTTTGGAGTTTTATTTTAAAAACAAAACTTTTTAAAATGAAGTTTTATTCTTTTTGATAACGAATTTATTGCCGAGGTCGCATAGTTCGGTATTGCGCAGGATTGCTAATCCTGTTCCTTTGGAATCGCGGGTTCAAATCCCACCCTCGGCGTTTTCATTATCATTCAAACGTCTCGTATGAGATTTGACCGTTGAGCAGAGCTCAATATGTCAAAACCCATCATGATGTTCTTATTCAAAATGAAATTCAGAAAATGATCTTTTCTGAGTTCATAAAAATAAAAAAGGTTTTTTTTATGAAAGTAAATGCTAAACTAAAAGAAGGTTTTGAAGACTTAGGTTTTCCAAAATATGAAACTGAGAATTCTGCAGCAATAGACTTAAGAGCTGCAATTGAAGAAACAATTATTCTAAAACCAGGAGAACATAAACTAATTTCGTCAGGATTATTCATGGAAATACCGCAAGGTTATAATTTACGAATCACACCAAGAAGTGGATGGGCTTACAAACATGGAATAAGTATTGTAAATTCGCCAGGCATTATTGACGCCGATTATCGAGGAGAAATAGGCGTTATTTTAATTAATCACGGAAAAAAAGATTATGTAATTGAACGAGGAGACCGAATTGCACAAGCAACTTTATCTAAATTTGAACAAGCAGAGTTTACAGCTGTAGAAGAATTATCGCAAACAAAAAGAGGCGATGGTGGATTTGGAAGTACTGGCAAGAACTAATTAAATTAATTTACTTTTCTTACTTTTTTATGCAGATAATTTTATAAAGAGTCGGGGTTTTCTCTGACCTACATCTCGATAGCGGGGTAGGGCAGCCAGGAACAAATGGCTTTTGTGGTCATCTGCTGTAAGTGCCCGTCGGGCTCATAACCCGGAGGTCGGAAGTTCAAATCTTCCCCCCGCTATACTTTTTAATTCTTATTCCGGGTTATTTCGATTTTTTTACGGGCACTCTCGAAAGTATTTCGATTTTTTCTAAGGAAGCTTTATGAATTATGTGTTTATTATATGAATTATGATTTTTAATTTAAAAAAAGAAGTTCACTTAAGAGGTCTTGTGTTTGAAAATATTGCTAAAGTTCTCGTCAGAAAAAATATGAACAATAATTTTGTTTTCATGACTAAGTATTTTAATTCGTTAGATGAATTGGTTGTAAAATATTGTTTAAATTTGTCTTGTTTTGATGTGTCTCTTCTAAATAGAATTAATAAACAATTTCATTCTATAGATTTAATTGGTTTTGAATTAAATAATCATGAAGATCGTATTGTTCAAGATTTATTATTTTATGAAGTGAAAACAAAAAGCTCTTCTAATAGTTCTAGATATGATATTTGTGCTTCTTCTTCTGAAATTTATGATTTCTTAAAAAAGAATGGATTTTCAATTTTCTTAGTTTCTTTTGTTATTTTTGAAAATTGGAATTATTCTTTTAACATACATAAATTAAACTTGAATAAACTAAGAGTTTATTCTAAATATTCTCAAATAGTAAACATTCCGTCTTCATAAATTACTTTCGTCTTGCCATTTGGTAAATGAGCTGTTACAACTCGATTCTCTGTAGAAACTAAGTCTGTGTGTACTGTTGATTCATTAAATCCCCAATTTTTCCATTGTTTTTTTGTAACTTTTGACGGGTTTTTCGTGCACGAATCTTTGTAAGCTTGTCCGACTGCGACGTGTGTGTTTCCGTATTTGCCACCAACGTTTTCATCAAATAATGTTTCGCCCATGAACTTGGTTATTTTTGAGAATCTCTTGTCTGTTAGTGAGAATTCTCCTAGTTTGTCGGCGTTTTCTTGTTTTATCATTTCTTTTAGAATTTTTTCGCCTTTACTAGCTGTTGCTTTTACTACTTTTCCTTTTTTGAATACTAAAACCCCGTTTTTCATCAAGTTTCCATATCTATATAGTGGTTCTGTAAAATTATATGTTCCTTCGGTTCCTGGCCAGTCTGGCGAGATGAATAGTTCAAAGCTTGGTATGTTTCTTCCTGATCCTCCAAGCCATTTTCGGTTTTCTCCTAGTTTTACCCATAAATCTGTTGATTTTGATTTGACGTGAACTTTTTCGATTTTTAGTTTGTTGAGTGCTTTTTTTATTCGTTCTAGTTCAGTGTATACTTCTTGCCATTTTTTAACAGGGTCTTTTTCATTTAGAAAACAAGCATTTGCAATTTCATTCCAATATTCTTTTATGCTCATTTTGGCTTCTTTTGCCATTGCAGGGGTTGGATACATTGCTAGTGTCCAAGTGAATTTTCCTTTGTTTTCTTTTTTTTCTCGCCATTTCATATATGGTTTGAATGCTTTTTGTCTAGTCATAATTTTTTGAATGTCTATTCCTTGTAATTCTTTTTTGTTAGTGTCTGCAATTATCATAACTGTATGGTCTACTTCATCAACTAGTCCTTTCAAGTATTTTGTTGGTAGAAAATTTAATTGTTCTTCTGTTGCTAATTCGAAATATTCTCGTCCAATGTCGTCTGGGGTGTATTGTATTATTGGGTGTCCGCCTGATTTTAGTACTGCTCGTCTTAAATGTACTAACATTGGTTTTGCATTTTCTGGAACATTTATTGCGACCACATCGCCTTTTTTTATTCCTTTAAAATCATTGAGTGCGAAATTTATTAGTATGTTCGCGTAGTTTTCTAGTTGTCTTTCTGTTGCTTTGAATTCCATTTTTTTGTCCTCTCTATTTTTTGTATTGTTCAAATGATATTTCTTTTTTTAATAAATCGTATGTTTTTGAAATATCTTTATCTTCGAGCAGAAATGTTGCTTCTGTTTCGGTGTTGACTATATCTAGTATAGAAATGTTTTCATTTGCGAAAGTTTTTGTGATTGCAAAATAAAATCCTGGGTGTTCAATATTTTCTTGTGGAATTTTTATTGATATTGATGAAATATTTTCTTTTGTTTTTTTTATTGTTTCATCTTTTAGTATTTCTAAAAATCTTTCCTTGTACTGGTCATTTGTTATTATTAGTATTTCATAGTTTCCTTGTATTATATTTAGTGTGTCGTTTTGGTTAAAATCTACTTCTTCGTATAATTTTATGAGTTTTTTGTAAATGTTTGGTGATTTTAAGACCGATATTTTGTATAAATTTGATTTAATTAGCAAATTTGATTTTCTTGATAATTGGATTTTATGTATGAATTCTTCATTTTGTTCTACAAATCTTCTAATGGACATTGATATTGCTGCGAGTTTTGTTTTTGTTCCTAATTCTCGTTCAATGTCTGGTTGTAGATATTCTGCTAGGGCGCCTATATTTACTAGCCCTTTTGCTAGTGCTTCTTGTATGAATAGTTTGTCTTTTAAGAGTTTTTTTGTAATATGTGAAGTTGTTACCATAACATTTTACCTCAAATTAAGTTATTGTGAATAACTATTTTATTCGCAATTCAGAAATTAACATTCATTCTCAATTTCTGTTAAATATTTAACATTAAGTTAATATATAATATAAAGTTTTCTATTACTAAAATGGAAAACATACAATATAATATAGGAACTCTTGCTGAATCTGAAAGATTGGTTGTTCAACAACAAACTCCAGTACTTCAACCAGTTTATGCAACTGTTGAGCCAAGACTTTATAATGATTCTGTTGCGGAAATTGGTGGGCCTCAAGAATTTCTAAGCGAAGAAGCTTTAGCTCTATATAATAATAGTCGTTAATTTAATTCTTCTTTTAATGTGATGGTTCCAACCATCGTAATTGTTTTAGCTACAGGATGTTTTTTTCTAAATTCAATTACAAAATCATTGAATTCTTCTACATCTTTAAATTTTAATTTTAGAAGAAGATCATATTCGCCAGTTATTCCAAAAGCCTCTTTTATGTATTTATTTTTAAAAAAAGTTTGGTCCAGATTTTCTTCTGTGTTAACAAACATGAATACGATGAAGTTTTCTTCGACTAATTTATTGTTGAGTTTGACTGTGAATTTTTCTATAATGCCGTTTTCTTTAAGTTTTGTAATCCTTTGATGTACTGTACTTGGTCGTATGCTTGTTTTCTTTGCTATATCTCTAATACTGGACCGACTGTCTCTTTTTAGTTCCTCTATTATTTTGTTGTCTTTGTTGTCAATGCTCATGTTTTCAGTCGTTAAAAAAACTGGCTCCCTTGAGAAATCGGGCAATTGTGTTCGTTAAGAACTCCTTGGGGGATTAATCGCTTTTAAGAGAGCCAATCTTTTATCACGATAAATAGTTAATTTGTCTATTTAATTTAAATATTTTTCTATTTTTGTCTAGTTATTTTATAAAAAGATGGATTTTATCCATGTTTTTTAGAAAAAACTATATAAATCGTCCAGTTCTACTAGAAGTGAAGCGAATAATGCTTACGAAAAACTAAAAATAAAATATGTCAGGTGAAATGAAATGGACAATGGCGATCATTATGAAGTTAAAGACATGGGACTTGCAGAACAAGGCAAGATGAACATTGAAATTGCAGAAGGCCGAATGGGTGCTTTAATAGAAGTAAAAAAAAGATTTGAAAAAGAAAAACCTCTAGAAGGTATCAGAGTTGGTTTAGCACTTCATGTTACTAAAGAAACAGCAGTATTAGTAAAAACATTAATTGCTGGTGGCGCAGAAGTTGCAATCACAGGATGTAATCCTTTAAGTACACAAGATGACGTTGCAGCAGCACTTGCAGCAGACGGAGTAAAAGTATGGGGATATAAAGGAGAAAACAACGATGATTATTACAGATATTTACACTATATAATAGATTTTAAACCACATATCACAATTGATGATGGTTGCGATTTAGTATCTGAAATTCACAGACACAGAGAAGATTTAATTCCTGAAATAATTGCAGGCTGTGAAGAAACAACAACTGGAATTATAAGATTAAAAGCAATGGAAAAAGACAAAGCTTTGAAATATCCGATGATTGCAGTTAACGATAATAAAACAAAACATCTTTTAGATAATTATTATGGAACAGGACAATCAACACTTGACGGCATAATGAGAGCATCAAATATTTTATTCTCAGGAAAGAACGTTGTTGTAATTGGTTATGGAAGTTGTGGAAAAGGAGTTGCATTAAGATCAAAAGGATTTGGAGCAAATGTAATTGTTACAGAAGTAGATAACTTTAGAGCATTACAAGCAAAAATGGATGGATTTAGAGTGATGCCAATGGAAGAAGCATCTATGATTGGAGATATATTCATAACAGTAACTGGAAACAAACATGTTATTAGAATGGAACATATGTTTAGAATGAAATCAGGAGCTGTACTTGCAAACTCAGGACACTTCGACTTAGAAATTAATAAAACGGCATTAAAAGAAAATTCATCAAGTGTAAGAAGAGTAAGGCCTTTCTTAGATGAGTATGTCTTAGAAGGCGGAAAGAAAATTTATCTTTGTGGAGAAGGAAGACTAGTTAACTTGGCGGCTGCAGAAGGACACCCTTCAGAAGTTATGTCAACAAGCTTTTGTGGACAAGCATTAGCAGTTGAATACGCAGTTAAGAATCGTGGGGAACTACCTGTTGAGGTAATCTTATTACCTGAACAGATAGACGATGACATAGCTAAGTTACAATTAGAGGCAATAGGGACAAAAATTGATCATCTAACTGAGGAACAGATTGAATATCTGAATTCTTGGGAAGAAGGAACCTGATCAACTAACACGGGAAAAAAGAGGTGTTGGTGGCTTTTGAGAAGCATTAAGCAACGAAGTTGCTGGTGTATTCAGAACAAATAGTTCTGAAGAGGCAATAGGGAGCTCAACTTTTTTTATTTTTTTATTTTAAATTTATTAGAACTTGCTTGCAGGTTGGCTGCTGAGCAATCATGTTTATCAATTTGTGGTTTGGGGAAAACACAATTTGGTTTTTAGAAGGGGTGAATAGTACGGAGGCCGGGTGGCCTTTGAGAAGCAAGGCAATAGGGAACTCGTTTATTTATGAACAAGTTTAAATTTATTAAATGGTATTTGGGGGAATACAATTTTTTTTGGGGTGAAAGTAGGAGGCTTGGGTGGCCTTTTGAGAAGCACAAAGCAACGAAAATTGCTAGTGTATTCAGAACTTTTAGTTCTGAAGAGGCAATAGGGAGTTTTTCTCTTTACATAAATTTTCTTTGCATAAAATTTATATATTCTAAAACTTAAATTGTCTTTTATGTGGTTAAAAAGAGGGTTGTTAATTCTTTGTATCTTGTTATTTCCTTATATTGTTAGTTCTCAAGGAGGAGGATTTCCTGGAGGATTATTAATACCTGATTTAGGTCTTGGTGAATTTTCAATGGTTGCACCTGCTTTAACATTAGTTGCTGAAACAGGAAGTGGTTGGAATGATGATTGTGATAGTGATTCTGGAGCTGCAGGATTTGTACCTTCGCTAGGTCTTTCTTATGGTCCTAATCTTGTTTGTGATGGAGGTGAAGAATTGCCAGACTCTTTACCTTCGGGCGATAAATGTCTTCTTTTTGCTATTGAAGAAGATGTTTCAGCTGATGATTGTGCTTATGCAAAAGTTGGAGAATTTTCAATTTTGACTGGTGTTGGTCGAACAATTTCAGATTTTGATGGTTATAGTTCTTGTTATGATAGTGATCTAGATGGTTGTGAATCGGATGCTACTTGTTTATTCTCAAGTAATTATGAGTGGACTGGTGCTTATGTTTGTTATGGTTCGTTATGGTATATTTGTATGCCTGACATCGACGGAACTCAAGCCATAAAAGATGGAGATAATTTTTTTGTATGTGATGAAACCGCAGGGAATTGGATTGATAAATCTGGTGAAGATTATTGCTCGCAAATGGGTGGTGCTTGTGGAGATTCTTGTCCTGATGGTTTCTTTGAATATTCTGATGGTAATTTTGAATGTTCAGTTCTTGGATTAGGTAGTACTTGTTGTGCGTCTCCTCAAAATAAAAACGTTTGTGAAGAAAATGGATTTCTTTGGCATCCTGATGAAGGAGACACTTCTTCTGGTAATGCTTGTTGTGGTGATTCGGAAGATGATTTTGGTAATTTTTTTAATGATTTAGTTTGTATTGAGCAAGTAGACGGATCGTTAGCATGGATTGATCAAAATGATGCTTGTATTTTTTTTGATGGTGAATGGGAAAGTTCTATGTTGATTGCTGGAGAAGAAAATTCTGTCGGGCCATTAGATGGTTGTTGTGGTGATGATACTGATGCTTATGATGGAACTGAAGATTTTGGTTTTTTTGATTTTACATCGACTTATATGTGTTTGAATAATTATGATTCTATTGCTGAAGAAATTGGTGGAACTGAATGGCGTTGGTGGGATGCAAGTAGTGCAGGAAATTCTTATAAAATCCATACAATAATTTCTAACTAGGAGTTCATAAATTTTCTTTGCATAAAATTTATATATTCTAAAATTAAAAACAATTCTATGTTATTAAAAAGAGGGTTGATAATTAGCTTAGTTTTAATTATTCTTAGTTTATTTGTAACTGCGGCTCCTGGCGGGCCAGAGTATGGTTGTTGTGAATGGTCGAGTGAAAGTTCTGATACTGGTCAAGGAGTTGGTGGAATAGATACTTCTCTTCAAGGCGATTGTACTGTTCCTACTGGTCCTGGCGATATTAATGGTGCTAGTTGGGATTCGGGTCAGATTGAGAATCCTGATGTGTACGAGTGTATGATTCCTTCTGAATGTCCTGGCGGAAATATCGCTGCTGCAACAGATAATTATTGTATTTGCTCTGCAAGTACTACTTTAGTTGGAGAAGTATACAAACAAAGTGATGGTGGAGATTGTTTTGTTGGTGAGGTTGATTGTTCTAATGAGGTTGATGATGATGCTAATGGATTAACAGATTGTGAAGAATCAGTTTGTCTAACAGATGATTATTGTAATCCTGATCTTGATAATGGTGGAAGCGAAGATGTTTGTCGTTTAGTTGGTGATTATATGAGTTCTTTAAATCCTAATGCTTGCTGTGGTAGTTCTGCGAGTATTGGTGGTGTTGAAGAAATTACTGTTCCAACAAACATGTGTGGTCTTGCTGATTCTGGTTTGAAATGTGATGAAGATTCTGCAAAAAGATATTGTTTGGCTTTAGGATTTGATGATTATGTTGCTAATTCAAAAGTTTGTACTCCTGTACATACAGATTATATGTATGGTAGTTGGGCTTCTCAAGGTCTTATTGGCGGTTGTAGTGATAATGGAGTTTCAAGTTGGGTATTAACTATGAGCTGTAATAGTACTATAACCGAATCTTCTGCAAATTCTGATTATTCTTGGTTTGATTCTACTTCTAGTTATTTTTGCATGGATGATTATGATTCTACTAATGATAAGATTGGTGGTTCAGAATGGCGTTGGTGGGATGCTGCAGGTGCAGGTAATAGTTATAAGATACACACAATAATTGTTTAGAATTATTTGATTATTTCTGGCATGGTTTTGAAAATATGTTCTTTGTATGCAACCCATGTTTGATAGTTTCTTACAATATTTGAAAAAGTATTTTTCATGTCTTTGACAATCTTATGGAATTCTCTTGGGTTTTCTACAACTAAATACAGTAATAAGTCCCATCCGCCCAGTGTTTTTACAGAACGTAGAATATTATGATTTTGATCTAGAAATGCTTCGAATTTCTTTTCGTTTTGGTAGTTGAACATTTTCATTTCAACACTGAAAGTATACCAGTGGTATTTCATTAGTGATAGATTAACTAGAATTGTGAAGTTTCTGATAACTTTTTCTTTTAGTAAGTTTTTGATTCTGTAACTAACTGCATCAGCGCTTAATTTTATTTGTTTGCCTATTTCATAAGTTGAGACTCTACAATCAAGTGATAGTATTCTTAATATTTTTAAATCTATTTCATCAACTTTAGCAGGTATGGCTTTTTCATGAACTATTTTTTCTTTTTCATGTCCTTGTTCTCTGATTAATGGCGGAACATAACTTGAATTGTATCGTCTAATAATTTCTAATTTATCTTTTTCCATAATTATATTTGGAAATTTTTCTGCAATATCTGAAATTATTTTATCAAACTCTAATAGGTTTTTAGCAATTAATACCATTTCTAAATCCCATCTATCACTATATTCGATTATGCTAATCGTATTTGGGTGTTTTTTTAAGTGGTTTACTAGTTTGTCTTGTTCACCTTTATCGAGTTCATCTATTAGCATGAAAACGTGGAAAATATAGTATCCTAATTTGTCATAATTGAGATTTGGAAAGAATTGTAATATTATGCCTTTTTCTTGGAGTTTTTTAATTCTGTAGTCAACAGCATCTCTTGATAATTGCACTTTCTTTGCAATTCGCGTTAGTGGAGTTCTTGCATCGTCTGATAATAATGATAGAATTCTCTTATCTTTAACATCTAGTTTTACGCTTTTTTCCAAGCTTTCATAATTTATTCTTCCAACCATGTTTTGCGTGTTAATTAGAATTTATTTAAAAATCTTTAGGCAAAAGCGTAGTTTTTGGAAAAAGGTTTCTTATACTTCTTAAGCTTAATTGTTTTATGTAGTAAACTGTTTAGTTCGAAGTTAACAGAAACTAAGTGGGAAATGACTACTTGACAAGGGTGATTGAGCTAAACATTTATAAGAAAGATTGTATTTCGAAACTAAAAAATTAATGAACATTTTAAGGTTATCGAAAACCAAAGTTTTCGGAACACTCAGAATTAAAAATTCTGGTGTACAAAAAGCAGAGCTTTTCGGAACCTCCAAAAATTAAAAATTTTTGAAAGGTGAATAAAAATGGATAAAAGAAAAATTTATGATAAAGAATTGTCTGAGATCGTTTCTGAAATCAGAGTGGCAGGTTTTGAAGGTGGAAATGAAACTGTTGATTTAAATGATGAATCTTGGATGATATATAGAAGAGGCGGAAATGATGTTATTGATTTGGCCTATGTTAGTACGTTAGGAGATGTTTTTACAACTCAAACATTTAGACTAGAAGACTCTGGTAAAAAACAAGATGAACTTGTAAACGCTGTAGTTGAGAAATATGCGGCATATGATGCAAAATTAGAAAAAATCGATAATCTTCCTTTAGGTGCGCCTTGTACTGCATTAGGTTTGGTTCTTGGTGTTTTTGCATTTAGAGCTCCTGGAGTTGTAATAGGTCCTGTACTAGGTTATTTAGGAAGTGATTTAATTAGAAAAAGTTTAAAATCAAGAGCAGCAGATAAACTTGAAAATTATTTGAATGATCGAAAAGTATATCTTGGACAAGATGCTTTAACAAGAATGGTTGGCGAATATAAAGAGTAAGTACTAATTTAGTAAAAAATAATTGTGGGGGAGACAAAAATGAATCATTTACAAAGAATAAAAATTGATGTAACTGAAGCTCTAAAATATGGTAAACAAAGAGTTTATGGGGTTGTAGGTTTAGTTGAACAGAAAGTTCAACATAGAGAAGAAATACCTGGCGACTTAGCAAATCTTGTAAAAAATGCTGTAAATGAAATCAAAGAAACAGCTGTTTTAATTGATGAAGTAGTGCAGATGAAAGGCGGTTATGAAGCGGTCGCTAATAAAGTCAAAAATAAAGTAACAGCGACCTTAACAAATTCTTACAAAACACTTGAAGGAGTATTTACGGATAAAGAAAAAGCAAAAGAACTTTTAGACAGTAGTATTGATTTAGGAAAAATGCTCGGAACTAAAGGAATAGACTTAGTTAAACAAGCAGCTGTAGGTGTACATTCAGATTATCGAAAAGTAGTTCCATCAGCAGAGGACTTAGTTGGAAAATACGCTGGAATGGGAACTGCTTATGAAGGATTGCCTTTAAAACCAACACTAGATCAAAGCTTGGCATTTCATGAAAGAGCAAAATCTACGTTACCAAACGGACTAAAACTCAGAAAAGAAATCTTAACAGATATTAAAGCAAGTGTTAGTGTTAATGCAAGTGAATTACTTGAGTTTTATTTACCACAAGAAAAAGCAGATGCTAAATTTGAAGCAGTAGTTAAATACGAACTGTAATTTTTTTTATTAATTTTTTTTTAAAGTTTGAAATTTTTCATTTCAAATTCATCAAAATTGTAACTTTTGAGTGCCAAAAATTTATATTTTTGAGCATGCCAACAGATTATTTGTTGAGGATTATTTCTTACATAGTTTTAAATACTCCGCCGTCTTAGCTTATTTTATGTATGTTGCGGGGATTGATGAGGCAGGTAGAGGTCCAGCTATGGGCCCAATGGCTATGGCAATTGTTTCTGTTAAAAAGTCAGACGAGTTTAAACTGCGAACAATGGGCGTAAAAGACTCTAAAAAATTATCTGCTAAAAAAAGAGAAGAATTGGCAGTGGTTATTCGAGATATAGGGCGAAGTAAAGTAGTCTTAATTGATGCTAAAGAAGTTGATAAAGCAGTTCTTTCACCATCAGACAATCTTAATTGGCTCGAAGCAAGAAAATCTGCTGAACTGGTTAATATGGTTAATCCAGATCAAATAGTATTTGATTGTCCAAGTACAAACTTAGAATCATATAAACAATATATTAAAAATAAAATTAAAAAGAAGAAAATGAAAATTTTAGTTGAACATAAAGCAGATGAGAATCATTTAACCGCTGCGGCGGCTAGTATATTAGCAAAAGTTTCTCGAGATGCTGAAATTGAAAAAATCAAGAAAAAAATTAAAAAAGATTTTGGTTCTGGATACGCTTCGGACCCTAAAACACAAGCATTTATTGAAAAATATTGGGAGAAAAAAGAGTATCAAAAATATTTTCGACAAAGTTGGGAAACTTTAAAGAGAAGAAAAGATGCTAAGAAACAGAGGTCTTTAGATGATTTCTAAAAAACACACTAAAAAAGAACTTAATCAACTTGAAAAGTTGGGTTTCTTTTACATGCCTACAACTTCAGAACATGAACTTCTTAGAATGAACGGGTCATGCACAGTTGTTTTGTATAAATCTGGAAAACTATTGTTTCAAGGAAATGATGATGAAGTGAGAAAAGTCAAAGAACTCTTTGGTATGGTTGAAAAACAAGCAACACTTGTTATTGAAAGATCTGAAGATGAACTTATAGGAACTGACGAAGCTTTGAAAGGGGATACTTTTGGAGGATTAGTTGTTGCTGGGTTTAGAGCTGACAAAAAAGAACGAGCGAAACTTGAATTATTTGGCGTTCAAGATTCTAAAAATTTAACTGATGATAAAATTGTTGTTTTAGCTAAAAAATTAATAGAGTTCTTTCCACATAATTTTCATGTTGAAAATATTTCTGTAGAAGATTATAATAACACTATTGAAGCATTGGGTTTAACTAATACTTTAAACGCTTTACATAAGAAATGTTTTAAATTTTTAGAACAAGAGAATTATTTACACGTTGTTGACAAATATCCTGGTTGTAAAGTTGGTGATATAATGGAAACAAAAGCAGAATCAAAATATTTAGAAGTTGCAGCTGCAAGTATTATTGCAAGAGCAAAAGCTTTAGAACAATTTGATGAACTGACAGAAAAGGCTGGTTTTAGAATTCCAAAAGGCAGTACTCATGTAAAGCTTGCTTTGGAACAATTGAAAAAATCGGATTTAAATCCTAGAGAATTTGTGAAAATGCATTTTAAAAACGTTCAGCAACTATTCTAGAATAGCAACATTTATTAATTAGCTTTATTTCTTTTAAGCGGGGGTTTTGATGAAGAAATTAATTACTACAGCTTTAACTTTTGATGATGTACTTTTAGTTCCAAAACGTTCTTCTGTTAAGTCAAGAAAAGATGTTTCTGTTAGTACAAAATTAACTAGAAATATTTCTATGAAAATCCCTATAATTTCTGCAAATATGGATACTGTTACTGAAGCAAAGATGGCTAAGAGAATGGCTGTTGAAGGTGGTATTGGAATAATTCACCGATTTTTAGATATAAATGAACAAGTTGCTGAAGTTTTAAAAGTTAAAAGGTCAGAAAGCATGGTTGTTGAAAATCCTTATACTTTTAGTCCGAATAAAACTGTTGCTGATGCAAAAGAATTTATGAAAGAATTCGATGTTGGTGGTTTGCTTATTGTGAACGAAAAAGAGAAGCTTATTGGTATTTTATCAAGAAGAGATGTATTATTTGCGGACAACACGTCTTTAGTTTCAGACGTCATGACTCGTAATCCTGTAACGATTAAAAAACAAATTAGTTTAGAAGAAGCAAAAAAATTATTATTTAAGCATAGAATTGAAAAACTTCCTATTGTTGATGATAATGGAAATATTAGGGGATTAATAACTAGCGAAGATATTCGAAAAGTTCAAGATCATCCTTTGGCTCTTAAAGATAAAAAAGGACGATTAATGGTTGGTGCAGCTATTGGAGTTAAAGAAGGATTTTTGAAAAGAGCTGCGGCTTTGATAAAGGCGGGTGCGGATGTTTTAGTTGTTGATATTGCTCATGGTCATTCAGATTTGGCAATTAATACTGTAAAATCATTAAAAAAACATTTTCCAAAAACTGATGTTATTGCAGGTAATGTTGCAACAGCAGAAGGAACTTATGATTTAATTAAAGCAGGAGCTGATGCGGTGAAAGTGGGTGTTGGCCCAGGGTCTATCTGTATTACTCGTATAGTTGCAGGTTCGGGGGTTCCTCAACTATCAGCTGTTATGGCTTGTGCAAAAGTTGCAAAGAAATATGGTGTGCCAATTATTGCTGACGGTGGAGTTAAAACTTCTGGAGATTTAATAAAAGCATTAGCTGCAGGAGCGTCAACTGTGATGTGTGGAAATATTTTGGCAGGAACTAAAGAAGCGCCTGGTTTAATAATTTTAAGAAACGGTCGACGATACAAAGTTAGTAGAGGCATGGCTTCGTTTGGTGCTAGTTTAGGTAGAAAAACCAGAGAAGGAAACATGGATGATGGTTTAGATATTGTTCCTGAAGGTGTTGAAGCAATGGTTCCTTACAAAGGAGATGCAAAAGCTGTTCTTCATCAAATGATTGGTGGACTTCGTTCAGGAATTAGTTATTGTGGCGCAAAGAGTATTCCACAAATGCAAAAAAATGCTGAGTTTGTAAAAATAACTTCTGGGGGCTTGCGAGAAAGTAAGCCACATGATGTAGAGTTAATTTGATTATTGAATAATAATTTTCTTTAATCTGGCAAACCATAATTGTTTGAGTTAGAATTTTGATTAAATAAGTTCAGAACTCTTCTTTTAAATCTTAAATATTGTGATTGATCTATAAGTCCTCCTTTTAACAATAAATATGCTTTTGCCAAGTATATTTGTTGATATTTTGGATTTCGTAAATCTCCCATTTTTCCAAGTGGTTCTTCATGAATATATTCAACCATTGTTGCTAAATCTTCATGCCAATTTGTAGTTCCATATGGTTTTATATATCCATATCTTGGTTCTGTTCCTTTTGTATCTTCCCATCCGACTGGTTTTATTGACTCATCAATTTTTGTTCTGGCCATCATATAAAACATTCCTTTATTGTTTTCAGATTTCCAAAGTTTTCCAAATCTTTTATCTAAACCATAATGTCTTGCATGAGCTAGTTCATGTTTAATTGTAGTACGATCAGTATCTGTAAAAAGATATATGCTTTTAGTTCTAGCTTTGAATAAACCTCCTGAATCTCTTCCTGCTAAAAGTTTATAGGCCGCAGTATCAAGAAAAAAAATAGTTTTTAATATTTTTTTTGTTTCAAACGGATGATAATATTCAAGAGCTTCTATTAACTTTGTTAAGGATCCATAATGATATTTTCCTCTAATTCTAAATCCATATTCGTTTTCAATTTGTTTTGCTTTATTTTTTACGTTTGGAGTTAATTTTTGTGATTCTTTTTCAAGTTTTGAAACAATTTTTTCTTCTTTTAGTTTTCCTAGTTTACTTAAAACACTGAAAAATGGAAACCCAGCTAAATTTACACTTGACACTCCTAAACCAAAAGTTTCTGCCAGGTCTAAATGAATGTTTTCTGCATTTGGTAAATTAATTACTACTGCAAATACTGCTGCAATTGCAAGTATTACATTTATTGATCTTATTTTAGTTTGTATATTTATTAATGCTTTTATTGTTCCTTCAAGTAATTGTTTTGCGCCTAGATTATGCAAATAATTTGAGAAATGTATGGATAATACTTTTTCTTGTTGGTAATATGTTAGAAACTTTTCAAGATCGTCTTTTTCTAAAACTGCAATTTGTTTTTTGGAAAGTTTAATTAATTTGTTCAGAAGTCTTTTTTTAAAAATGAATTCTAAGATTGTAATTACTTGTTCGATCTTTCCATGATGAACTTCATATTGTTCTTTTGTTAATAGTTTTTTCAAAATAACAAGAATTCTTTTTATTCGTGGTTTATAATTAAGTACCTGTTCAAGTAACTCTGGTTCTTTTCCATTAATTATTTTATTTTTATAATAACTAACTTGATTATCGACTTTTTCTTTTAAAGCATGTTCTTCAAGATGAAATTTGGCTTCTTTTATTTTGTATATTTCTTGTAAAATATTACTATTGATGATTTCGTCCACTATTTTTTTTAATAAATTATTAACTAGTCCTCTATCAATTTTTGGTAATTGCGCTTCTAGTTTTTTTAATAGTTCTTTGTCTTGTTGTAAGATTTTTGCTTGTTTGTAAATAATTTTTATTACATTATTTATTTCATCTCTATTGTTAATTAAAACATGTAAAGATTCACTAACATCGTCTCCATGATATTTTTTGGCAAAAAGAATGATTCTTCTCTGATCTTCTTCATCAAGCTCAAGTGTTGTTTCAATTTGAATGATTTCTTCTTCGAAGGTTTGTTCGTTTTTTTTATCTTCTAAATTTGATGCAATCATCATACTTTTTAGTTCTTCATGTTCTGTTTCTAAAATCGTTTTAAGGTCATTTATTCGTCCTTCTTGAATAATTGTTCTTTTATGAATACAAACTATTAGTTCTTTAAGGGTTTCAGCATCACTTTTTTTTAAGAATGCTTCTGCTAGTGTTATTTCTTCTTTATTTATTTCTTCTAGAATTAGAAAGTCATGGATTATTTCATGCAGTCGTTTATTTGTTTCTTTAACAAACTCTATTTCTTTAGGTATTCCAAAAACTTTGCTAAATAAACCCATGAATTTATTCTTATTTATAAGATATTTATATCTTTCTATGTTTATTAGTAGAATTAATTTAATTTTAGAACTATTCTTTTAAATCTTAAATATTCTGTATCTGCAATGATTCCTGCTTTTAATAATAAGTCTGCTTTTGCCATGTATACTGATTGATATTTTGGATTTTGTAAATCACCCAGTTCTTTTATTGTTTCTTCATGAAGTAATTCTACCATTGTTGCTAAATCTTCTTTCCAGTCCGTAGTTCCGTATGGTCTTGCAAATCCGTAACTTGGATATTCTTTTTTTGTATCGGCCCATTCATGATAATTTAAAGCAAGTGTGTTTGCAATATTATAATTTATTACTTTTTCACTTTCAGATTTCCAAATACTTTTGAATCTTGGACCTAAGCCTGCTTGTCTTGCATGAGCTAGTTCATGTTGAATTGTAGCAGGTTCTGCTTTAAAATAAAAATATATATTTTTATCTGCAGGATTATACATTCCTATGGCTACATTTTTTGTTAATTCAAAAAGGGTATTTGTATCAACATAGTAAATGGTGTTTAATATTTTTTTTGTTTCAAATGGATGATAAAGTTTAAGTGCGTCTTTCAAATAATTTAAAGTTTGTTTATTATAAATTCCTCTAATTTCAAACCCGTATTTTATTTCAAGTTCTTTTGCTTCATTTTTTAAATCTTCACTTACTGGTTGTTTCTTTTCTAGCAATGATATGATTTTTTCTTTTAAATCTCTGTTTAAATATTTGATACCTGGTCTTGCAGGTATGCTTACACTTGAAAGTCCGTACATTAAATTTTTTATTTCTTGAGGACTATTTGTAACGTGCATATAAATAATGAATCCAATAAACATCGCTGCAACTGATAATTCAGGACCGAATGTTAATAATAATGTTGCGGGGTTGGTTAAGTATCCTGTTTTTATTGGTCCTTCAATTATTTTTTCTGCACCTATGCTTTGCAGGTATTTTATAAGGTTTATTGATATGATTTTTTCTTCTTGATAGTTTTTAATAAATTTCTCAATCTTATTATTTTTCAAAGCTCTAACTTCTTTTTTTGAAAGAGCTATTAGTTTTTTTAATAGTTTTTTTTCAAAAATAAATTCTAATATTGCAATCATTTGTTTTATTTTTCCATGATAAACTGAGTGCTGTTCTTTTGTTAGTAATTTTCTTAAAACTACAAGAATTCTTTCTGTATCTTTTTTATAACTAAGAGCTTGTTTTAATAATTCAGGTTCTTTACCTTCAATTATTTTATTTTTATAATATTCTAATTGGTGGTCAATATCTTTTTTAAAAGCATGTTCTTCGAGGTGAAATTTTGCTTCTTTAATTTTATTTAATTCTGGCAAAATACTTTCATTGAGGATGTTAATAACTATTTTTTTTAGTAGATTATTGACTAATCCTCGGTCGATCTTTGGTAATTGTGCTTCTAGTTTTTTTAATAGTTCTTCATCTTGTTGTAAGATTTTTGCTTGTTTGTAAATAATTTTTATTACATTATTTATTTCATCTCTATTGTTAATTAAAACATGTAAAGATTCACTAACATCGTCTCCATGATATTTTTTGGCAAAAAGAATGATTCTTCTCTGATCTTCTTCATCAAGCTCAAGTGTTGTTTCAATTTGAATGATTTCTTCTTCGAAGGTTTGTTCGTTTTTTTTATCTTCTAAATTTGATGCAATCATCATACTTTTTAGTTCTTCACGTTCTGTTTCTAGAATTGTTTTAAGATCGTTTATTCGTCCTTCTTGAATCTTAGTTCTTTTATGAATACAAATTATTAATTCTTTAAGAGTGTCTGCATCACTTTTTTTTAAGAAAACTTCTGCTTTTTCTACTTCTTCTTTATTTATTTCTTCTAGAATTAGAAAGTTGTGGATTATTTCGTGCAATCGTTTATTTGTTTCTTTAACAAACTCTATTTCTTTAGGCGTTCCAAAAATTCTGCTAAATAAACCCATGAGAGATTTAGGTTTGAGAGTTATAAATATTTTTCTATCTGTTTGATTGATAATTTATTATCTCTGTTAATTCGTACAATGATTCTATTCGATGTGGTGTTCTTGGTCTTTCTTCAAATCTGTCTAAGTGTAATCCTTGTATCCCTAAGGTTCTTGGAGCTTCTCCATCTTTATAAAAGTGGTCTCCGGTCATGATGACTTCTTCAGGTTTTAAACCTATTTTATCAAGTGTTAGTTGATAGATTTCTTTGTCTGGTTTCCAAAGTCCAACATCGCATGAGAAGCAAGTGTAGTCAAAGTATTGGTCTAGTCCAAAGTTGTAAAATGGTTCTTTGTGTATTGTTGCTGCATTTGAAATTAGTGCTATTTTGATGTTATTTTCTTTTAAGTATTGTAGTGTTGGTATTACTTCTAAAAATAAGCCTACTTCAATATTGTCTTGTTTGAACCGATAGTCCATTCTTTCGAAGTCTTTGTTTGATGGTCTTTCTAATCCAAATTTATCTTTTATTAGTTCGGTCATTTCTTCAAGGTTGTTGGTTGGATTAATCATTAATTCTTTGCTTATTTGTTTTCTTGTTGTTCCTCTTACACCATAAATATTTTTTAATAGTTTTAGTCCATGGTCGTGGTGTATTGGTTGAATTAATGTGTTCCACAGATCGAATATCACTCCTTTTATTTCATTCATTTTCAAAACCTCCTATTTTTTATCAACTCTTTTTATTGTGATTATTTTTTGAGTGTTGTAGACTCTTATTCCGTTTTTGCTCTCTTCGATTTCTTTGTATAACTCATCTGATGCTTTTACTTCGTATAAGTTTCCAAAGGTTGCTGGTCTGGAATACTCGTCAGGTGCTCTGTCTGGCATTGTTGACCAGTAATTTTCTACATATTGTTTGTAGTCTTGTTCTGTTAAGTGTAAGGAGATTCCGTCTGGTCGCACACCCCATCCTCGTTCGGATTCTTCCCAGTTTCTACACAGAACAATTTGTTCAAGTTCTTGGTTTTCTGGTTTTGTCATTTTTATCAACTCCGTTTTTTTTGTTTTATGTTTCTAATAATAAGAATGTAAAACCAAGATATATTCTTTTGCGATATAGAATATATTTAGAATATACTTTTTACACTTTATATTTATAAGAAAAGATTTATATACTTCTTTGATTTAATGTTGTTGTGAGACGAAGAGTAATAAAGCAAGGTGCATCCAGTTTAACGCTTTCAATCCCTAGTGATTGGGCAAAAAGATTTAATATAAACCCTGGAGATGAATTAGAAGTAGATGATAAAGGTAATGAACTTTCTATAAGAACTGAAAAGGATTTCTCGAGTAAAACAACCACAATAGATATTTCCGATATTAGTAGAGCGATGATGCGAAATATGATTAATGCAGTTTATATTAGAGGTGATGATGAACTAACAATTTTATTTGATAAACCAGAACAAATGGATATAGTTCAAGATTGTATAGATTTTAACATTGGATTTGCAATAGTTGAACAGAGTAAACATTCTTGTGTTGTAAAAGATCTATCAGGAACAACCAATGTTGAGTTTGACAACATATTAAGAAGAATTTTCTACATGATAATGTCTTTTGCTGAAGAAGGTCTTGAAATTATAAAGAAAAAAGAATCGTTAAACGAATTTTGGAAACGAGACTTAGCAATTGACAAATATGTTTATTACTCGCTTAGAATGTTAAATAAGAAAGGACATCCTGATTTTAGTAAGACTCATTTATATTATGACATGGTGTTATTGCTTGAACATTTATCTGACGAGTATCAACGTTTGTATAAGAACTTAAAAAGTACAAATCTAAGTCCTACTACAATTAAATTATTTGAAGAAACAAATCTTATGTTCAGAGATTTTTTCAAATTATTTTACAAATTTGATAAGAAAAAAGCTAATGATTTAGTATTAAAAAAACGAGAAATTAGAGATAAAGTTCTTAATTTCAAAAAAGCCGATGATTTATTGGTTGAATATTATTTAAGAAAAACTGTGGAGATGATTGTAACAATATTGCAGATTCAATTACAGCTTGCAATATAGAAAAGCTTTTATATAGAATGAGAACTAAAATAACTAGAGGTCGAGGATGACAAGGATTACGAAATTAGAGATGAAGGGATTTAAGTCCTTTGCTAATAAGACTGAACTGGTCTTCGGAGAGAAGTTTAACGTTATTCTAGGTCCGAATGGTTCAGGAAAAAGTAATGTTTTTGATTCATTATGTTTTGTTCTAGGAAAATCATCTGCAAAAGGTTTACGAGCAGATAAGTCAGCTAATTTAATATATAATGGTGGGAAATCTAAAAAACCTGCTAAGAGTGGAGAAGTTTCAATATACTTTGATAATTCTAAAAAAGCGTTCCCAATAGATACGGCTGAGCTTAAACTTACAAGAATAATTAGAAGTTCAGGACAATCAATCTATAAAATAAACGACCAAACAAGAACTAGACAACAAGTACTTGAAATTCTGAGTGTTGCAAGAATTGACCCGCAAGGACATAATATTGTTTTACAAGGAGATATTGTTCATTTAGTAGAAATGTCACCTTTAGAACGAAGAGAAATAATTGAAGAGATTGCAGGAATATCTGTTTATGAAGAAAAGAAAGAGAAAGCTCTTAGAGAATTAACTAGAGTTGAAAATAAAATTAATGAAGCAGAAATCATACTTACTGAAAGAAAAGGGTACTTGCGAGAATTAAAAAAAGAACGAGATCAAGCACAGAAATATAAAGATTTAGATGATAAAATTAAACGAAATAAAGCAACTTTGCTTGACAAACAAATTCGAGAGAAAAGTAGTAAAAGAACCGAGTTAGAAAAGAACATTAATGGTAATAATGAAGAAATTGAGAAAATACAGAACAAGATTAATGAATTAAAGAAAAAAGTCGAAGAGAAAAAAGAAGAAATTGAAATTATTAACAAGGAAGTAGAAGAGAAAGGAGAAAAAGAACAAGTTCAAGTTCATAAAGAAATAGAACAGATAAGAGTAGATTTTGCTTTGAATAAACAAAGAATTGAAACTTTGAAGCAAGAATTATTTAAGCTTGGAGAAAGAAAATCCGAACTTGAAAGAAGTCATAAAGAAATTGATGATAAAATTAAGATTATTAATAGAACAAAACATGATGCTATAAATAGAATTGAACAAAAAGAACGAGAAGTAAATCAAATTAATGCAAAATTATCTGTTTTTAAAGAAAAGAATAAAATTGAAGATGCTCAGGATATTGATGTTAAGATTGAAGAGATTGATAAAAATGCTGATGAAATTCAAGAGAAAATTTCGCGATTAAGAGAACAGCAACAAAATTTATTGCGAGAAAAGGACAAGTATGAATTAAGACTTCAAGGTGTTGATGAACGTATAGAAAAAGTTCTACTTCTAAAAAAAGAAAATAAAGACGCGATTGAAACTTTAAAGAAAAATAAAGAACAATTCAAAGAAACAGCAAATGAATTAAACACTTGTATTACGGAAGACTCATCATTATCAGCTCAATTAAACAATGCACGATCAAAATTATTATCAAGAAAAGAAGAACTAGCAAGAGTTAATGCTAGAAACGCTGGAATTAAAGAACAAATATTTGGTAATAAAGCAATTAAAGCAGTTCTTGACTTAAAAGGACAAATTAAAGGAATTCATGGACCTGTAAGTCAACTAGGAAATGTAGGTGAAGAATATTCTCTGGCTTTAGGTATTGCAGCTGGTGCAAGAATGAGAAGTATAGTTGTTGAAACAGATGAAGTAGCAGCAAAATGCATTACATATCTAAAAGAACATCGATTAGGAATAGCCACCTTCTTACCATTAAATAAACTAAGACCAAGCATTATCAAAACAGAACTACGAACACTAAAAGGAAGTCATGGAGTAGTAGGAATGGCAATAGATTTGGTAAACTATGATGAAAAATACGCTAAAGTTTTCCAATATGTTTTTGGAAACACTTTAATTGTAGAAGATGTCAATACTGCAAGAAAAATAGGAATTGGAAAAATCCGAATGGTTACTAAAACTGGAGATTTAATGGATCAAAGCGGAGCAATGCAAGGAGGACACAGAGAAAAATCTTCCACATTAAGATTCCAAGAACAAGAAGTAACTAACCAGATTAAACAATTAGAATCGGAAATTAATGATTCAACGAATATAGTTTCAAAATTAGAAAAATCAAAGAATGATAATGAAAATAGATTATCTGAATTAAAATCAACAAAAGCAGAATTAGAAGCAGAAATCTTAAAAACTGAAAGATCGCTTCATTTAGATTCAGATGATATGGGGGCAACAGAAGAAGAAAAGACGAAGTTACAAGAAGAAATTACAAGAATAGACTCAGAATTAGCTAAAATTCAAGGAGAATTACAATCGATGAATAAAGAAATGGTTGATATGAAAATTGAGAAGCAAAAGTTAAGAGAAAAAATAACTGAACTTCGAAACCCTGCGTTACTTGCAGAAATGAATTCATTTGAAGAGAAGAAACAAGAATTAAGAGAAGAATTATCTTCATTAAGAGGAGACCTTAAGAATAGTGATTCTGAAATTAGTAATATTTTAATGCCTGAAAAAGAGAATATTGACAAAATTTTAAAACAACAAATTAGAGAAAAAGAAGAGTTTGAAAATGAGAATAAAAAACTGGTTGATGTTGTTAAAGAACAAGGGAAAAATCTTATTGAAAAAGAAAAACAAGAAAAGAAATTTTATGCACAATTTAAAGGCTTATTTAATTCAAGAACTAAGCTATCAGAAGAAGTTTCAAAAGCAGAAAATATTGTTTCAAATAAACAAGATGATTTACGAAGATTTGAACATAAAAATAATTCTTTATCTATTGACCGAGCGAAAATTGTTGGAGAATTAGAAGGACTAGAAGAAGAATATAAACAATATGAAGGAGTTCCATTATTTAAAAATAAATCAGAAGAAGAAATTAAACGAGAAGTATACCAGTTCGAAAGAATGACACAAGATATTGGGGCAGTAAATATGAAAGCTCTAGAAATATATGAAAAAGCAGAGACTGAATATAATTCTTTAACAAATAAAAAAGAAAAATTAGCTCATGAAAGAGAAGATGTTTTAATTTTAATAAATGAAATTGACAGTAAGAAAAAAGATTTATTCATGAAAACATTTAATGTTTTAAACAAAAACTTTGAAGCAATATTTAAAACACTTGCAACTAAAGGAGAAGCATTCTTAAAATTAGAAGATGAAAAAGATCCGTTCAATGGTGGAACAGAAATTAAAGTTAGAATTGCTGGTAAAAAATTCTTAGACATCAGAAGTTTGAGTGGTGGAGAAAAAACGATGACTGCACTTGCATTCATATTTGCAGTTCAAGAACATGACCCTGCATCATTCTATATACTGGACGAAGTAGATGCCGCGCTTGATAAAAAGAATTCTGAAAAATTAGCAGAACTTGTAAGACAATATTCTGGACGAGCACAGTATATTCTTGTAAGCCATAATGATGGTGTTATTACACAAGCAGATAATTTATACGGTGTAAGTATGAATGGTGCAACAGCCACAAGTAAAGTAACTAGTTTAAAGATATAATTATTTACTCTTTTTGTTCTAAATTTAGAACTACATTTTCAATAGCACTAACTATTCTCTCAGCAGTAACTTCCCATCTAAATTTTTCAAGAATAGTTTCACGAGCTTTTTTACCAAGAGTTCTTCTTAACATAGAATTATTATACAATAATTCAAGATTCTTTTTTAAATCATAAGGATCTTGCATTTTAAAGAACAACCCATTAACTCCGTTTTCAATATAATCTTGTATGAAACCAACTTGCGTAGCTATAACTGGAATTTCACAAGCCATAGCTTCCAAAGTTGTTAAAGAGCTTGTTTCTGTTAATGAAGGAATGGCATAAACATCCATTGCATTAATGAAAGGAACAACATTATCTTGAGATCCTACCATGTTAACACCTTTTTGATTTCTAAATAAGTCTTCAACTTCTTTTACTCCAGACCCTACAATTAATAACTTGACATTGTCATATTTTGATCTCATTCGCACATATGCTCTTAACAAAGTTTTCAAATCCTTTTCCCGACCTAAACGACCATGATAACCAATAACAAAATCATTTTTTGTATAACCAAGTTTTTTCTTAGCTAAATCTTTATCTTTCTTAATAAACTTCTTAGTATCAACACCTAAATGTGCAATATATTTTCGAGTCTTTATTCCTTGCCACATTAAAATATCTGCAATGCTACTTGAAGGAACAATGAGTAAAGAAGATTTATTATAAATGAATCTTGTCAAACTTGTAACTATTGGGTAAGCAAATTTTTTTAAAATATTGGAAGATATTGCTTTAGGAAATAATTCTCTTTCAACAGAATGAATAAAACTAACCAGTGGCTTGTTAAATCTTCTAGCTGCAAAGATTGATCCTAAACCAATTGGACCAATAGTTTGAGTGAAAACAACATCTGCGTTTTGGATTTCTTTTTTAATTTTTGAATATTGGAATTTTGCCGGATGATAATCGCCCATTTTAATCTTTCTTAATGGAAGTTTAATTAGTTTAATTCCAGAAGTTTTTGTAGGTCCGAAATTAGGTGCAATAATTATAACTTCGAAATTCTTTTTTAGCTTAGGAATTATTTCTAATAAGAATCTAGATACACCGTCCCATCTTGGTAAAAAACTATCTGTTGCAATTACTAATCTTTTAGTCATCTTATTCTATAAAACACCTCAGCTAATTTCATATCGTTTTTCCAGCCTTGAAAAAGACCTTTTATGGTTATTGCAAAATAAGGATAGTAATTTAGAAATCCTGTAAATCCAAATTGACTCTTAAAGCATTTTAAAGCAGTGGTTTTTTTGTTAAAAGTTTTTGAAATATCAACTACTAGTTTTGGATGTTTTTCTTTTTTCCACTTAAACAAATTCCAAATGTCAAAAGTATAGATTTCAGTTTTTAATCTTAAAGAATCATATGCTTCTAAAACAATTTTGTTAACAATTTTATGAACTGGATGAGCATCATCAGCTGCATGTGTAAAAATTTTTAATGGTTTATATTTTTGAATGATTCGCTCTATTTCTTTCTTAGCTTTATCTTGTTTTTTTGATTCTTTAACATCTTTTTCCATGACATTTAAGAATTTAACACCTTTACCGCCAATTATTTTATCAGCTCTATTCGCTTCACGAACTCGAGTCTTAGTAATAATATCTTCTTGAAAATGAGGGTGGCTAAGCTCGCCAAGTGAGAAAATAATCGTTTTAATATCTAAACCTTCTTCAGCATATTTTGCTAGAGTTCCACCTGGTCCAAGAATCTCATCATCAGAGTGCGCACAGATGACTAGAATGGTATTTCTCTTCTTCATAAATGCTGTTAGGAGAAGGGTATTTATTAAGTTTTTGTGTTTTAGAGAAAAAAAGTATGCGCCGGCCGGGATTAGTTTTTTGCGTAGCAAAAAATTTGCCAAAAATAAACAATTTTTGTGCACGTTCGAATCTTGGCAAAGTATTTTATTAGAATAATAAATGCGCCGGCCGGGATTCGAACCCGGATAAGAGGCTTGGAAGGCCACTGTCATAGCCGTTAGACCACCAGCGCAACCTTTTACGAAAAGCTTGAACAAAAGTTTGCTCCTCGTTGGGTCACGACGCAAAGCGTCATAAAACAAAAAGAAAAATATTCACTTTATAAAGATTTCTAATCAAATTATAATTATGTAAAACTATATATATTAGTTATTATTCGTTCATGAGATATGATTTGTGTCATAGCATTGGTGGTGTTTGGGATTCTTGGAATTTTTAGTGCTAGATATAGAATCATTGCTAAAGAAGCTTTAGACTGTGTTTTTCGAAGGGTTACTTTTAGAAAATGCACAACTGGTCTTGATAAAAGATTAAAAGCACAAATTACAGGAAAATTAATGGCCAAGCATCACGGAACTGGTCGATTCATATACAAAAACTTTGAAATTATTTCATGGTTTTTCTTATTACTATTATTCACAAGTCTTTTCTTTACAGCTCAAGGAGCTTACTTATTTGCAAAGTATGGTAATTGCAACGGTCCTGATAGCACAAAATTTTGTATATTTGATCCTTTGAACACTTTTGGTGGCGGTTCTGAAGAAGAAGTGGGTGCTGTTTGTATGCCTCCTGATGCTCAAACTACAACTGAATTATCATTTAAAGGTTCAATTGAAAACAGACCTTTCTTAGGTTCAGATGATGCTAAAACAACTATTGTAGAATTCGGGTGTTTTTCATGTCCAAATACAAAAGACGCAGCTCCAGAAGTAAAGAAATTGTTAGATGAATATGGAGATGAAATAAAATTTGTTTACTTAGATTTTCCACTAGCAAATCATGATTACGCACGAGAAGCAGCTATTGCTGCGGCTTGTGTTTGGAAAGATCAACCAGAGAATTATTGGGATTATCATTTTAAACTATTTGAAACTGACGCAGAATTATCTGAAGAACTATTGGTAAGTTTAGCATCAAGAACTAATATTCAAATGAACACATTTTTGAAATGCTTATCAAGAAATGAAACAACTGACTTAGTAGATGAGGATTATCAAGCAGGAATTAAATCAGGTGTTTATGGAACTCCAACTTTCTTCATTAATGAAGAACCATATGTTGGAGTTAAAACTTTTAAAGAATTAAAGAAACTGATTTAAGGGCAATATTTAAAAAGGATTTATTTTTACAAAAAAACGTTGGAGGTATTTTTATGGTAAAAAAACATGCAAAAAAAACAGTAAAAGTTTCTAAAAATGTAAACACTAGTAATGCTTTACATATGTGGAGAGCCGTTGCGGTTATTGCAGTAATATTATTGGCTATTGCAGTTATCACAAATGGTTTCAAAGGAAAATCAGGTTTAGAAGTTAAAGATGCAGATACAGTTGCATCAGAAACACTAGATTATGTTAACACTAATTTACTATCAGGCGGAGTATCCGCTACTTTAGTAGACGTGACTGAAGAAAGAGGTCTTTACGCAGTAAAGATTAACATCCAAGGACAAGAGTTCACATCATATGTGACTCAAGATGGATCATTATTCTTCACTCAAGGAATGGAGTTATCAGGAGAAGCACCAGTTGATGCGACACCTACTGCAAGTCAACCAGCTCAACCAACTCCAGAAGTTACAAAAGCTGACAAACCAGTTGTAGAATTATTTATCATGTCACATTGTCCTTACGGAACTCAAATGGAAAAAGGAATCTTACCTGTTGTAGGTACTTTAGGTGATAATATTGATTTTAAACTTCGATTTGTTTATTATGCAATGCATGGTGAAACAGAAGTTCTTGAACAATTAAATCAATATTGTATTCAAAAAGAACAAGATGATAAATTATTGAAATACTTAACTTGCTTCTTAGAAGCTGGAAAAGGAGATTCTTGTCTGGATGAAGTTGGAATCGATAGAACTGCTTTAACAACTTGTACACAAGCTGCAGACGCAGAATTTGGTATAATGGCTGCGTTTAATGATCAAGCTTCATGGTTAAGCGGAAGATATCCATTATTCAACACTGATGCAGATTTGAACCAACAATATGCTGTCGGAGGAAGTCCTACTTTAGTTGTTAACGGAGCAAAAGCTAACTCTGGACGAGATTCAGCAAGTTTATTAAGAACTGTTTGTGCAGCTTTTAATGAAGCACCTGAAGAGTGTAACACTGAATTATCAAGTGGTTCACCATCACCAGGCTTTGGCTTTACGGAAACTGAAGGCGCAGCAATTGCAGCTACTTGTGGATAATTCGAAAATTTTAATTTTTGAATTTCAGAAATCTTAGATTTCTGTTAAGTAAATAATTTTTTTTATGTTTTGGCTTAGGTCAGAAACATGCCAGCAATTTATTGCTGAGCATTTTTCTTTTTATTTTTTACAAAGATATATAAATTAGACTTCAATAATTCTTTCTTATGGGGATTAATTTAAAAAAAATTAGAGCTGATTTTCCAATTCTTAAAAAGAAATTAATCTATTTTGATAATGCTTGTATGACTTTAAGACCAAAGCAAGTAGTTGAAGCAACTAACGAGTATTATTATGAATTTCCTGGTTGTGCAGGTAGAAGTATGCACAAAATAGCTGCAAAAGTAACTGAAGAAGTTCTTAAGAGCAGAAAAATAGTTCAAAAATTTATAAGTGCAAAAAAACCTGAAGAAATCATTTTTACAAGAAACACGACTGAAGCAATTAATTTAATTGCGAATTCTTTTAAGTTCAAAAAAGGAAGTAAAGTCTTAATTTCTGATAAAGAGCATAATTCGAATCTTATTCCGTGGCAAGTTCTAGAAAAAAAAGGAGTCATAAAATTAGTTATTGTGAATTCAAAATCAGACAATACTTTAGACATGGATGATTTTGAAAAGAAAATTAAAGGTGTAACTTTAGTTTCAATTGTTCATACTTCAAACATGGATGGTGTTACGAATCCTGTAAAAGAAATTATCAAACTAGCTCATAAAAATAACTCTCTTGTAATGCTTGATGCAGCTCAATCAATTCCGCATAAGGAAGTAAATGTTAAAAAGTTAGACGTTGATTTTTTAGCTTTTTCAGGTCATAAAATGCTTGGACCTTCTGGTATGGGAGTTTTATATGGCAAAAAATCTTTGCTTGAAAAACTTGATACTTTCATGGTTGGTGGAGAAACAGTAATCGACTCTAATTATCACAATCACAAACTAGAAAAATTACCCGAGCGATTCGAAGCAGGACTTCAAAATTATGCTGGAATAATTGGCTTGGCTGAAGCTATTAAGTACTTGAAAAAAGTTGGTATGAAAAATATTGAAACACAAGAATTGATTTTGAATAAAGCTTTGACTGAAGGACTCAGCCAAATTGAAGGAGTTAAAATATTAGGACCATTAGATCCAAAACAAAGAGCAGGAATTGTAAGTTTTAACTATAAAAATGTTGATCCTCATCAAATAGCTTTACTAATGGATAACTCTGCAAATATAATGATGCGAAGTGGTGCTCACTGTGTACATTCATGGTTCAATGCTCATAAATCAAAAGGTAGTGCTAGAGCTTCATTTTATTTTTACAATACTTTAGAAGAAGTGGATGCTTTTATCAATGCTTTTAAAAAAATAGTAAAGTTTTTTAAATAATAAAATATACTTTGAATTAAAATGCACGAACACGTAATTTCTGAACAAATCATACAAAAGGCTTTAATGTATAATAATGTAAAAGCAATAACTGTTGAAGTTGGAGACCTTGCAAGTCCACCAATTGAAGATTTAAAAGAACATCTTTCGGCCATAATTTCTTGGGATTTAATTGTAAAAAGCAAAAAAGCAACTATTAATTGCGATTGCGGATTCAAAGGCGAACCAAATATTCGACAAAAAAATCATACGAATGTGATTTATAATTGTCCTGAATGTGAAGCTTTATTACCAGAAATTTTAGACGGAGATAAAATAATTCTAACAAATGTTGAGGTAGAGTAGATGTGTCTTGCTATACCTGGCAAAATTACTAAGATTGAGAAAGATTTAGCTACAGTAGATTATGATGGTGAGACAAGAGTTGCATCTATTGCATTAAAAAAAGATGTGAAAATTGGAGACTATGTTATTGTTAATGCGAAGTTTATTATGCAAATAATTCCTGAAGAGGAAGCAAAAAAAGCGATAAAGGTGTGGAATCTTACCGATGAAGCCTGAACAATATTTCTTAAAATATTCTTTTCCTTGCGCACATGTATTAGTTGAACATGGGAGTATTACAGAAGAAAAATTAGAAGAGATTCGACAGAATGTTATTTATGATAAAATTATGAAACGTGACGAACTTGAATTTTTATTTCCTGCAGCTTTTCGAAGAATCAGAGATGTAGCTGTAAAAATGAATAAAGATGTTTGGAGTATGGAAGTTTTGAAAAAATATTTTTTAGAAGAGCACAATCATTACATTGAACAACAAGAAGGTAATTATGCTAGTTTTGGAAAAACTTTCAGAGAATTTTGTAAAGTAAATATTGGCAAAGTAACAGCCAAAGAAGCAGATATTTTAACAGTTAGATATGGTGATAAAGAACGAATTGTTTTAACAGAAATATTACCTGATGTAAAAATTGGTGACAAAGTAAGTATTCATCAAGGTTTTGCAGTTGAGAAATTTGAATGAAGCTTTTTTTCTAAGTTTATTGAGAAGAATAAAACTCCGCTCACTATTAATGCCATTCCAATAATTTGAACTGGAACAACCATTTTATCTAAGAAAACTAATTTTAACAAAGTTGTAATAACTGAACCTAATGAAAGAATAGCAACTGCTGTACTTGCATTAACATGTTTTAATCCATTATAGAAAGTAAAGACATATCCAAGTAATAATACTGAAGTAATTGCAATCCAACCAAATTGTGTAAAATTAAGAGTTGCAACTAAATTTAGTTGATTAGTAAAACCTAAGAATAATAAAATGAATATTGAACCAAAAAACATTCGTCCAAATGCGACGATGTTGCTTGATAAATTCTTTAAGATATATTTGGATAAAGTGATTTCTGTAGCCCAGAAAAGAGTTGCAACAAAAATAAGAACTGTTCCGATTGAAAACTCAAAACTAGTTAGTTTCAAGAGCATGAAGTTACCTGCGAGTAATGCAATTGCACCAAATACAATTTGTTTGTTTAATTTTTCTTTTAAGAAAACAACGCTTAAGATTACAACCCATAAAACCATTGTTTTATGAACAAAAGATCCTTGAGCAGGATTCATCATAGTTAGACCTTTGAAGAACAGTAAAAATGGAATTGAACCACCAATTAATCCTATTAATGATAAACTAGCCCAATCTTTTATTTTGAGACTTTTAAGTTCTTTAAAATCTTTAAACATTAAAATTATCGAGAATAAAAACACTGCAACTAAAACATTTTTAGCGCCAGTAAAGATGTAAGGATTGATACCTTTAACTCCAAATGCATTCAAGAAGATAGAAACTCCTGAAATGATTGCAGTTAATAATACTAACATAAGCCCCTTTTTCATGAAAAATATCTCCGTTATTTTTAATGAATTCAGAAAGACGTTCTGAATTTCATAAACTTTAAAAAAGTATTATGTTTATATATTTTACGATGAAAAAAATCCTTTGCTTTGGAAATCCTTTTGTATTAGAAGATTCGTTAGCAGTCGAGCTTGGTAAAGAGCTTTTGATTAAAGATTGTGAATTTATTATTTGTGTAACTCCGAATGAAGTGATTCAACACACTGATTTTTCTTTTATTATGGATGTTGCAGAGGGTATTGATAAAATAAAAGTTATTGGAATTGAAGATTTACAAGAGAATAAACTTTTTTCGCTTCATGATTTTGACCTTGGATTTTTCTTACAATTAATGCAACAGATTGGTCGAATCGATGAAGTAAAAATTATTGCAATACCTATTGGTTATGATAAAGAAAAAGCAAAAAAAGAAATAAAAAAATTAATTTAGAATTATCTTGCTATAGCTTCACAAACTCTTTTTCTAGCCCATCTTATACACTCGTATGATTGTGTAACATTAAAATGAGTTGTTGTATTTGTTCCCCATGTTAAGCATCCATAATTAATACAAGAAGTTACATTATAAACGGAACCATTTATTAAGGTCATGTTTGTGAACCATTCAGTACAACCTTCTTCAACACAAAAATTTACTGTTTCATTCCAATGCATGGTATAGTTTACCCATCCATATTCTGCACAAGTGTTTAAATATCTACAAGTTGTTTTTGGAAGAGTTCTTGTTGATGTTGTTCTAAAAGCTTCACCACCTAGATTTCCTTCTTCATCAAGTTCCATGATTGGATCGTCATAAACTAAACTTGAGCTAGAACTTTTAGATAAAGCCATACTCATAATTGCAATTATTCCTACAATTGCAACAATACTAATTAATGAAAATTCAGAATTCCATTTTCTTTCTTTAGCCATAATATCACCTTGAAAATAGTAATTTTCTAGGCCCAAAAATATTATTTTTGATGCCTTAAAACTATTTATGATGCTTTTTTGGAGTTCCTATTATATAAAGTTTCTTTTTTTCGTAACATTTATATAATTATTATTTATTAGTTTTATCTATGGGTAAGGTGTTGGAAAAAGAGGGGTTGCATAATTTTATTCTTTCATTACAAAAGCATGGACTGCTTATAGCTCCAGTTACAACTGATATGACTCGTTTTAAAGTTCTTGAAGCAGGAGATAAAGTTGAATTAAATAATAATCCTTTTTTCCCTTTAAAAAAATATTTTTTACCAAATGAAGAACCAGTTCTAAAAATTAAAAATGGTTTAACTAAAGAGCCAAAATTAAAAGAACCAAAGAAAATAATCTTTGGTGCAAGACTGTGCGATATTAATGGACTTGCAATTCTAGACAAACTTTACTTAGACCAGCGATTCGTTGATGAAACTTACAAAAAAAGAAGAGAAAATACGACTGTTATTGGTTTAAATTGTTTAAATCCTCCTTCAGAAAATTGTTTTTGTGGTTCTATGGGTCTTCAAAAAGAAGGATATGACCTTTTATTTCATGAACGAGAATTAGATTATTACATAGATGTCTTAACAAAAAAAGGAGCAAAACTTGTAAAACATTTGAGAAGTGAAGAGTTTGATTTTCCACTTCCAAAAACTGACAAAAAACTTGATCCTAAAGATTTATGGCCTTTCATGGCAGATAAATTTTGGGAAAAAGATAATGATTTATGTGTTTCTTGTCAAAGATGTACAATACTTTGTCCAACTTGTTTTTGCTTTGACTTACATGATGATGTTAATCCAGCAACTAAATCTGGAGATAGATTAAGAACTATTGATTCTTGTCATTCACCAGACTTTACACAAGTTGCAGGTGGACATGTATTCAGAGCAAAACGATTACAAAGATATAGACATCGAGTAATGCATAAATTACAATTTTTCAAAGATAAATTTGACCGAAGCATGTGTACTGGCTGTGGTAGATGCATCGATTACTGTCATAGTAAGATTGACTTTGTAAAGACCATTAACGAGGATTTCAAATGAATATTTACAATTCAAAACAATACAAAATATTAGATGTTATCAAACAAACTGGCGATAACACTTTACTTAGAATTAAATGTGATTTAAATCCAATGCCTGGTCAATTCGTTAATGTTAGTATTCCAGGAATTGGTGAAGCACCTATTTCAAGCGCGTCATATAATGACAAACTTCTAGATTTAAATGTTCGAATAGTTGGAAACGTAACTAAAGCCATGACTCAATTAAAGAAAGGTGATGAAATTGGTTTGCGAGGCCCGTATGGAAATGGTTTTCCAATGAAAGAACTAAAAGGAAAAGATTTAGTTTTAGTAGGCGGTGGTTGTGGAGTTGCACCACTCAGAGGAATAATTGAGTATGTAGATTTACATTGGAAAGATTACAAAGATGTCTACATGTTTTTTGGATATAGAACTCCTGGGGACATTCTTTTCAAAGATGAAATTAGTGGGTGGAATGACAAATACAAAGTGTTTTTATCAGTAGATCAAGAAGTGGGTGCTAATCCATTTAATTGTCCAGTAGGTTTTGTAACTGACAATTTAAAAGAAAATAAAGTTCCTTCAAATGCGGTTGCGCTCATGTGTGGTCCTCCAATTATGATGACCAAAACAACTGAAATTCTAAAAGAAAAAGGATTAACTGAAAAACAATTGTATGTTAGTCTTGAACGACATATGAAATGTTGTACTGGTAAATGCGGTCATTGTATGGTTCATGGTCAATATGTTTGTTTAGATGGACCAGTATTTACTTATGATGAGGTGAAAAACCTTGATGAATAATCCTTTCAAAAAAGAAGAGAAGATTAAACCAAAAGTTGCGATTCATTCTATTACTGGTTGTGCTGGTTGTCAGTTAGTAATTTATTTTATCAAAGATAAGCTCTTAGAACTATTGGGCGAAATTGATCTTGTTGCAGCTCCTATGATTAAAGGTAAAAATGATGAAGGACCATATGATTTATGTTTTGTTGAAGGATTAGTTGCTTCAGAAGAAGATCTAGAACATTTAAAAAAATGGCGAGAACAATCAAAAGTATTAGTTGCTTGGGGAACTTGTGCAACACATGGGAATGTTCCTGGAATAAAGATTTTTATGGATGAAAAGACAGTAGAAGCTGCAGTTTACAAAAATAGAACTGGCTTAAAAAAAGGTTTAAAACCATTAACTCCAACACCAATAGAAGAACATGTTAAAGTTGATTTTAGCATTAGTGGTTGTCCGCCTGAAGAAATTGAATTCTTAAGATTAGTAAAACATTTATTGTTGCAGATGAATCCGGTTATTTATAACGAACCGGTATGTGTTGAATGTACAAAACGAGAAATTAAATGTTTATTAGAAGATGGAAAAGAATGTCTAGGACCATTAATTAGAGGTGGTTGTGACGCGCTTTGTCCAGGAGTAAATCATGGATGTACTGGTTGTCATGGACCTTTAGAATCCGTAAATATTCCTCAAGTTATGAAATTATTAGAAGCGAATGGAATATCTGAAAAACTTGTTAAACAAAGACTTCAGAAATATGCAGGACTAAAATTTGAAAAACTTGGAGTGAAATTAAAATGAGTGAAAATATAAACTTAAATCACATCACAAAAATTGAAGGTCATGCAGATTTAAATGTAGAAATAAAAAAAGGAAAAATTGTGAAATGTGAGTTAGGAGCTGTAGAAGGAGCTCGATTCTTTGAAGGAATCGTTGTAGGTAGAAAATATGATGAAATAAAAGAAATCACTTCAAGAATATGTGGGATTTGCAGTGTTAGTCATTCAATGACTTCTTTAATGACTATTGAGAATGCTTTTGGAATTGAAGTAACCGACCAAACAAAACTTCTCAGAGAATTAATGTCTATTGGTGAACGAATCAGAAGTCATGCAACTCATCTTTATTTCTTAGTTTTACCTGATTATCTTGGTTATGAATCAGCTATTGAAATGGCTAAAAAATATCAAAAAGAAGTTGGAATGGCTCTTGATTTAATGAAAATAGGTAATGAAATTGTTGAAGCAACAGGTGGAAGGCAAATGCATCCTGTAAGTTCGGTTGTAGGTGGATTTACAGAAGTTCCAACTAAAGAACAATGCGATTACTTACTTCATAATCTAAAAAAAAATAAGAAGCCTGCAATGGAAACTTTGAAACTTTTCTTAAGCTTAAAATATCCTAAGTTAGAACGAGATGATGAATACTTATCATTAAAACCGTCAGATCATCAACCAACTCTTGATGGAACAATAGTTTCAAACAAAGGATTTGAAACAACTGAAGATAAATATTATGATTTTTTAAAAGAAAGAATCGAACCTTATAGTAATGCAAAATTTGCAGTAAAAGAAGGAAAGTCATATGTTCTTGGAGCATTATCAAGAATAAATAATAATTATAAACTTTTAAGTCCTGAAATAAAATCTGTTTTGAAAAAGAACGGAATTGTTTTTCCTTCAACAAATATTTTCTATCAAAATATAACTCAAGCAATAGAATTATATCATTGGTTAGTTCAAGCAATTAAAATATTGGAAGGAAGAACTTTTCAAGCAGAACCATTAGTCGCAGCTAATACAAAAAAATCTGTTGGTAGAGCAGTCACTGAAGCTCCTCGTGGGTTATTATTTCATGAATATGAATTTGATGAAAATGGTTGTGTTACTAAATGTAATATTATGACTCCAACTGTTCAAAATCTTCGAAGCATGGAAGAATATATCTCAATTTATTTACAAGAATTATTAGATAAGAAAGTTGAAAAAGAAGCAATAATTTTAGAAATTGAAAAACTTATTAGAGCTTATGATCCTTGTTTTTCATGTGCCACTCATTTCTTAAAAGTTAAATGGAAAGAAGCATAAAAAGAAATAATTTCTAAAGAAAAAAATACTTAGTTGTCATATTTTAATATGTTTTTAACAGCGTCTGCAGATGCATTTTGACATTGTTCATCATCAAACTGTTTTAGTTCACACGCATCTTCAAAAGCTTGAAAACTTGAATTTCTACAAAGACATTCGTATGCATCTTTAGCTGGTTGATCATGTTCTGATAACTTTGGAGAACTTACAAAATATGCGATTCCTTTATTATAAATTGCTACCAATCCTGGTTTAGGTTCTAATCCTAATGTTGCCAATTCTTCTGCTGTTACTTCTGAATCAGACAATATATCTTCCATTTTCATTTTATCACCATAATAATTATTTTTTTCAGGAGTAAAAACTATTTTATAAATTTTTACTAAAAAAATAAAGAAATAGGGTTTAAACCCTTTCTTTTTTCAAAGTTTCAACAACCTCAGGATTTGCAAGAGTAGTTGTATTACCAACATCTTCTTTACCTTCAGCAATCGCTTTTAAGATTCGTCTCATAATTTTTCCACTTCGAGTTTTTGGAACTCCTTCAGCGAATTGAATCTTATCAGGTTTTGCAATTGGTCCGATTTCTTTTGCAACGTGTTTTCGAAGAATTTGAACAAGTTCATCTGACCCTTTTAATCCTTTTTTCAAAGTTACGAATGCATAAAGTGCATCGCCTTTAATTTTATGAGGGTATGGAACAACTGCTGCTTCAGATACATCCTTATAGCTTACAAGTGCACTTTCAATCTCTGAAGTTCCAAGTCGATGTCCTGAAACATTAACGACATCATCAATTCTTCCTAAGATCCAAATATATCCTTCTTTATCTTTCTTTGCACCATCGCCAGCAAAATAAATTCCTCCTTTGAATTGGCTAAAGTAAGTTTTTCTAAATCGGTCAGGATTTTTATAAACTGTTCGAAGCATTCCAGGCCAAGGTTTTTCAACTACTATGAATCCTCCTTCGTTAGCTTTAGCTGGTTTTCCATTTTCTTTGTAAATATTGGTTTTTACTCCGAAGAACGGGAAGCACGCAGAACCGGGTTTTAAATCAACAGCTCCAGGTAAAGGAGTTACAAGAATGCCTCCTGTTTCTGTTTGCCACCAAGTATCAACAATTGGACATTTATTTCTCCCAATAACTTTATGATACCAAAGCCATGCGTCTGGATTGATTGGTTCACCAACAGAACCTAATAATCTTAAACTTGAAAGGTCGTGTTTTTTAACCCATTCATCACCAAATCGAGCAATTGCTCTTATTGCTGTTGGAGCAGTATAAAAAATACTTACTTTATATTTTTCAACTATCTCCCAGAATCTATCAGGGTTTGGATATGTTGGAATTCCTTCAAACATAACACTTGTTGCACCATTAGCTAATGGTCCGTAAACAATGTAACTATGTCCTGTTACCCAACCAATATCTGCAGTACACCAATAAACATCTTCTTCACGATAATCAAAAACATATTTGAAAGTTAAGTAAGTATACATCAAGTATCCTGCCGTTGTATGAACAACACCTTTTGGTTTACCAGTTGTTCCACTTGTATAAAGAATAAAAGCTGGGTCTTCAGAGTTTAACTTTGCAGGTTCGCAAGTATTCTCAATATCTTTAGCTTTTAATTCGTCTTGAAGCCATAAATCTCTTCCTTTTTTCATCGATGTAGCAACATTCTTTCTTTTGTTAACAAGAACATATTTCAAAGATTTACATTTTAGAAGAACTGCATCAATTGCTTCTTTCATTGGAATTATTTTTTTTCCATGAAGATTAACATTGCTTGTAACTAAGATTTTAGCTTTAGAATCATCAATTCTATCTTGTAATGATTGTGGACTAAAACCACCAAAGACTACGCTGTGAATTGCTCCAAGTCTTACACATGCAAGGATTCCAATTGCAAGTTCAGGAACCATTGGCATATAAAAACAAATTCGGTCACCCTTTTTGATACCTCTTTTTTTTAGAACATTTGCGAATTTACAAACTTCTTTGTGAAGCTTTTTGTAAGTATAAACTTTACTTTTTCCATCATTTGATTCCCAAATAATTGCTGGTTTATCTCCTCTTTCTTTTAAGTGTCGATCTAAGCAATTGTAAGAAATATTTATTTTTCCGCCTTCAAACCATTTACATTCAAGCTTTGATTTATTCCACGAAGAAACTTTATCCCATTTCTTAAACCAGTCAAGTTGTTCTGCTTGTTTTGCCCAGAACGTATCAGGGTTTTTGATAGATTCGTTGTACAGCTTCTTATATTCTGCAAAGCTTTTGATATGTGCTTTTTTTTTGAAGCTCTCCTTAGGAGGAAATTTTCTTGTTTCTTTTGAAATCGAGTCTAGAAATTTAGCCATTGTAATGCTTACACACGTCTGTAGTATATTTAAATTTTTTCTTTATTTAAATATTAATATTAACAGTCATTCCTTCTATAATTTTATGTTCTTCGCTAAAATTTGCATTAACTTCTAGAACGTATTTAGCTGGTTTGTTTGAAGGATAAATGTCGCAAGGGTCTTCTTTACAAGGAACTGCGTTTTGAATCTTAACAATTTCTTTCTCTGCAGAAATAAAAATTATATCTAGGGGAATAAAGGTGTTTTTCATCCAAAAAGTTCTTTTTTGTTCATTTGGAAACAAAAACAACATCCCAGTATTTTCATCAAGATGTTCTCTATACATTAAACCTTGAGTAATTTCAATATTGTCTTGTGCTAACTCAACATGTACAATTTGATTGTTGATTGTAACGGTTGGATTTTTGTTGCATCCGACTAAGAGAATTAGTGCAATTAAGAGAAAAATTATTTTTTGCAAAAATCTTGGATTTTGCAACGTCAAAAAACTATTTTGTTTTTTGTGCGCCAAAATCTTTGATTCTGAGCGATTCAAAAACTTTGTTTTTGTATTTTTCATAAAGAATTAAATATTCTTTTTGTTTATAAAATTTTATAATTTGTACAAAATACTTACTCGCCAATACTAACATAAGTTTATATAAGGGTTAAAAGTCTATAAGTTAAGAATGACTGTAGAGAAGAATAGACTTGTTCTAAAAATTGGTGGAGAAGCTGGATACGGTATAATGAGTGCGGGTCAAGCATTCGCTAAATTATGTACTCGTGCAGGCCTTTTTGCTTATACTCACACAGAATATCCTTCTTTAGTTAGAGGAGGACATAATGTCTTTGCAATTAGAGTTGAAGAAAAAGACATAAAATGTCCGATCGTTCAAGTAAATCTTTTAGTTGCTTTAAACAAGCAAACAATCGAGAAACATAAAGACGAATTAACTCACGCAGGCGGAATAATTTATGATGGAGAAGAAGTCAATATTGATGAATTAAATATTAGACCTGATATTAAACTTTTTAATGTTCCTTTATTAAAAATAGTTCAAGAAGCTAAAGGAATAAAGGTTATGAGAAATTCAGTTTCATTAGGGGCTGCAATGGCAGTTCTCGACGCAGATTTTAAATTATTAAAAGAAAGTATAACAAGTGCTAAAAAGAAATCACAAAAAGTCGCAACTATTATGGAACAGAACATTAAAGTTGCAAAAGAAGGATATGATTACATTAAAAATAATTATCCTGAAGAATTCCAAGTTAAACTTGTACCTGTATTAAAACAACCTAAAAGAATGTTGTTGACAGGAAATACTGCTCTTTCACTTGGAGCAATAAAAGCAGGATGTCAATTCCACGCACAATATCCAATGACTCCTTCAAGTTCAATACTTCATTATCTTGTTTCTAAAGAACATGAATTTAACATGGTTGTAAAACATGCTGAAGATGAAATTTCTGCAATTAATATGGCTATAGGTGCAGGATTTTCAGGTGTAAGATCAATGACTGCAACTTCAGGAGGCGGTTTAGCTTTAATGACTGAAAGTGTTAGCTTAGCAGGATCTTCTGAAACGCCAATCGTAATTGTTAATTGTCAAAGACCTGGACCTGGAACTGGTTTACCAACAAGACAAGGACAAGAAGATTTGAAGTTCGTATTAAACATTGGTCATGGAGAATTTCCAAAAGTAGTAGTTGCACCTGGAGATACAACAGAGTGCTTTTATGAAACATTCAATGCTTTTAACTTAGCAGATAAATATCAATTACCAGTTTTAATTGTCTCTGATAAACATTTAGCAAGTTGTAACGAAACTATTGAACCATTTGATACAAAAGACTTGAAAATTGATAGAGGCTTATTGTTAAGTAATGAAGAAGCAAAAAAACAAGAAGACTATCGAAGATACAAAGTTACAGAATCAGGTATTTCACCAAGAGCAATTCCTGGTCAAAAGAATTGTCGATTTAGAGCAAGTAGCGATGAACATGATGAGTTTGGCGATATTGAAGAAAGTATTCAAAACCGTGTTGATCAAATGGATAAACGAATGAGAAAAATGGATTTAGTGCTTAAAGATATTCCTGTTCCAAAAGTTTATGGTCCTAAAAAAGCAGATGTGACAATTGTTAGTTGGGGATCTACAAAACAAGCAATTCTTGAAGCAATGGAATATTTGAAAGTAGATGGTATAACTGCAAACTTCTTACAAATGATGTATATACATCCTTTCCACTCAGCTTTTGTTAAAGAATTCTTAGAGAGCTCACAGAAAGTTGTTCTTATTGAAGGAAATAAAACAGCTCAGCTTGGTGGAATAATAAGAGAAAACACTAGTTTTGAAATAAAACATCAAATCTTAAAATATGATGGAAGAACTTTTTTCCCAAGCACAATATACGATCAAATAAAGGAGATTCATAAAAATGGTTGATTTACATGATTTAAACAGACCGGGTGTAAAATGCACTTGGTGTCCTGGATGTGGAGATCACGCAATGCTTAGTGCTCTAAAAAAAGCTTTAGTAATGATAAAACAAGATCCTGAAAAAACAGTTGTAGCTTCAGGAGTTGGTTGTTCAAGTAATTTACCGCATTGGATTAATACTTATGGATTTCATGGAGTTCATGGTCGAGGTTTACCACTTGCATATGGAATAAAATCTGCTAATCACGAGCTTAAAGTTATAATTACTGCAGGAGATGGAGATACTTATGGGGAAGGAACAGGCCATTATATACATGCTTTAAGAAGAAATGTTGATATGACTTTTATTTGTCATGATAATCAAATTTATGGTTTAACTCAAGGTCAAGCTTCACCTACAAGTTTAAAAGGAACAATTTCAAAATCAACTCCATATGGTGCAATTGAAGAACCATTTAATCCTTTAATGCACGCACTTATTGCAGATGCGACTTTTGTTGCAAGAGCATACGCAGGAAATCTAGTTCAAATGGCAGAGATTTTTGCACAAGCAATAGCACATAAAGGATTTTCAATAGTTGATGTATTCCAACCATGCGTTAGTTTTAACAAAGTAAACACTTTTGATTGGTTCAAAGAACGAGTTTACAAATTAGAAGATACAAAATACAAACCTAACAATAAATTCAAAGCAATGGAAAAAGCTTTAGAGTTAGGAGATAAAATTCCTATTGGAATCTTTTACAAAGAAGAAAAACCTTCTTATCATGATAAACTTCCACAATTAAAAAATTCACCTTTAGTTAAGAAAAAAATTGACAATGTTAGTATTAAGAAAGTTATGGAAGAATTGTTCTAAAAACATTTATATACTTCTCATTAATTAATTTCATTATAGGGGATAGTGATGGAATTTTATAATCAAACACCAGAAGATGTTCTAAAAGAATTAGCTGTTAATCCAGAAGAAGGGTTGTCTGAAGAAAGCGTTCATAAACGACAAGAAAAATATGGCTTTAATGAGTTAATTCAAAAGGTGAAAATTAATCCCATAGTATTATTTCTTAATCAATTCAAAAGTTTTATTATTTACATTTTGTTATTTGCGGTTGTTGTATCGTTTTTAGCCGGAGAAGTATCTGATGCAATTGTTGTACTTATAATTCTAGTATTTAATGCAGTTTTTGGTTTTGTTCAAGAATTCAAAGCTGAAAAAGCAATTGATGCATTAAAAAAGTTATCAGGTCTAAAATCAAAAGTTATTCGTGATGGAAAAACTATTATGATTGAAACTAAGGATTTAGTGCCTGGTGATATTGTATTATTAGAAGAAGGAAATAAAATTCCTGCTGATTCTAGAATAATTGAAGCAACTTCTTTACAAGTCTCAGAAGCCTCACTTACAGGAGAATCAGTTCCTGTATCAAAAAAGATTGAAGCCATAATTGGTGAATTACTTATTCAAGATAGAAAAAACATGTTGTTTTCAGGAACAACTATTACTAAAGGAAAATGCAAAGTTGTAATTACACAAACCGGAATGGAAACTCAAATCGGTAAAATTGCGGGTATGATTTCTGAAGCTGGAGAACCACCAACACCTCTTCAAGAAAAACTTGAAGCGCTTGGTAAAAAGATAGGGTTGGTTACTATTATTGTTTGTATACTTGTTTTTTTTGCAGGAATTTTAAAAGATAATTTATTTCAAGTTTTAATGACTGAAGGACTAGTTGCATTTATTCTTGGTTCAAAGGAATGGTTAATGACTGCAGTATCTTTAGCTGTAGCAGCTGTTCCTGAAGGTTTACCTGCAATTGTTACAATTGCCTTAGCCATTGGTGTTCAAAAAATGGTTAAGAAGAATGCTCTTGTACGAAGGTTGCCTAGTGTTGAAACACTTGGCGGAGCAACAGTTATTTGTTCTGATAAAACTGGCACTTTAACAAAGAATGAAATGACTGTTCGAAAAGCATACTTGGACCATGACTTATATGAAATTGAAGGCGAAGGTTATGGATTTGATGGGAAAGTTCTTTTGAACGGAACACCTATTGATGCAAATTCAAAATTTATATTTAAAATAGGGGCTTTATGTAATGACTCAACTGTTGATTTTGAAGATGGTAGTCCTATAACAACTGGCGACCCTACTGAAATTGCTTTAGTTGTAAGTGCTGAAAAAGCAGGTTTTAACACAGAAGATTTAAGACGAGAATGGATTAGAACTGGTGAAGAACCGTTTGATTCAATAAGAAAATTAATGAGTACTGTAAATAAAGATCCAGAATCTAAAAAAGAATATGTCTTTACTAAAGGAGCACTTGAATCTGTTCTTGGAGTTTGTAATAAAATACAACTTAATGGCGAGGTAAGAGATATAACTCCTGAAGATAAGAAAAAATTTATAGAAAAAAATAATGATTTAGCCGATCAAGCACTTAGAGTTTTAGGATTTGCGTATAAAGAATATAATAAAGGCGATGAAATTGAATCTGATTTAATATTTGTTGGATTACAAGGAATGATTGATCCTCCGCATCCAGAAGTTAAAGGTTCAATTCAAAAATGTAGGGATGCAGGTATTCGAGTCATGATGATTACTGGTGATAACCGACATACTGCTCAAGCAATTGCTAAAGAAATTGGAATTATGGGCGGATCTATGAATGGAGCTGATTTTGCAAAACTAACTCACAATGAAAAATTAAATGCTATTAAAGAAATATCAGTGTTTTCAAGAGTTGAACCAGCTCACAAGATGGATATTGTAACCATGCTTAAAGAACAAGGCGAAGTAGTTGCTATGACTGGGGATGGTGTAAATGATGCGCCAGCAATAAAAGGCGCAGACCTTGGAATTTCTATGGGTATTTCTGGAACTGATGTTACAAAAGAAGCTAGCGACATGGTTTTATTAGATGATAATTTTACAACTATTGTAAATGCTGTTGAAGAAGGCAGAGGTATTTATCAGAACATCACTAAATTTGTAAACTATTTATTATCCTGTAATTTGGCCGAAGTATTGGTTATTTTCTTTGCAATAATATTTGGTTGGCCTTTACCAATGACTGCCATTATGATTCTTTGGATGAACTTAGTGACTGACGGATTACCAGCTCTTGCTTTAAGTGTTGATCCTAAACCTAAAGATATTATGAAACGACCACCTATTGATCCAAAAGAAGGTATTATGACTAAATCAATGGTTTTTAACATTGGTTATGTATCATCTATTATTAGTGTTGGAGTCTTAGGTCTTTTTTTCTGGGCAATGAGCAATTATGAAGGAACAACTGGTTACTTAGAACATATTCAAACTATTGCATTTACTGCTCTAATTATGACTGAACTTGTAAGAATTTATTCTATAAGGTCAGATTATCATGTTGAAGTCTTTAGCAATAAATACTTGATTTGGGCGATTTTGTTTTCAATCGGATTACAAATTTTAGTCATATACAGTCCAATTAGTAATTTCTTTGGAACCTTTGCTTTGAACGGTTTAGATTGGGGTTTAATCTTTGGAATGAGTATTGGAGTCTTTATTCTTGACCGAATTGGAAGATTTGTTAAGAATTACTTTAATTGGTTTAAAGCTTGAATATGCAAAAGTTTATATATTATAGTATCAGATTCTATACTAAAAGAGAGGTGTTATTAATTTGGAAGATAGTCAACAATTTATTCTGTGGTTTGATCAGTTAGGTATAGAAGATGTTCCTATAGTTGGTGGAAAGAATGCTAGCTTAGGTGAAATGTATCAAAATTTAACTAAGAAAGGTGTAACTGTTCCTAATGGATTTGCAGTTACTGCTTATGCTTATCGTTATCTTTTAGAAAAAACTGGTGCAAAAGAAAAAATTGTGGAACTTTTATCCGGACTTAATACTAAAGACTTGCATAATCTCGAAGAGCGAGGGCATAAAGTTCGATCTTTAATAAGAAACTTAGAGTTTCCACTAGAATTGCGAGATGCGATTATTGAAGGTTACAAGCATCTTGAAAAAGAATATGGTGACCACACTGATGTCGCTGTTAGAAGTAGTGCAACAGCAGAAGACTTACCTGATGCTAGTTTTGCAGGACAACAAGAAACTTATCTAAATATTCATGGTTATGAAGAAATAATTGACGCTTGCAAATTGTGCTTTGCTTCACTTTTCACAAACAGAGCTATTAGTTATCGAGAAGATAAAAATTTTGATCATTTTTCAATCGCATTAAGTATTGGTGTTCAAAAAATGGTTCGGTCAGACCGAGCTTGTTCTGGAGTCATGTTTTCAATTGATACTGAGTCAGGTTTTAAAGACGCAATTTTTATTACATCTGCTTATGGACTTGGAGAAAACGTTGTTCAAGGAGCAGTTAATCCTGACGAGTTTTATGTTCATAAACCAACACTTAAACAAGGTTTTAGACCTATTATTATGAAGAAAGTTGGTCGTAAAGCTATCAAAATGATTTATACAACAGATAGTAAACATCCTGTAAAAAATGTTCCTGTTGCTGAAGCTGACCAGAAAAATTATGCTATAAATGATGATGAAGTTTTAGAATTAGCCAGAATGGCTCAAACTATTGAAGATCATTATTCAGAAAAAGCAGGTCATTTTAAACCAATGGATATGGAGTGGGCAAAAGATGGTATTACGGGACAATTATTTATTGTTCAAGCACGACCAGAAACTGTTCAATCACAAAAAGATGCATCTCTTCTTAGAACTTATATTTTAAAACAAACCGGAGATATTGCAATCCTTGGTAAATCTGTTGGTGCAAAAATTGGTCATGGAAAAGCTAATGTAATCAAGGATGTTCATCAAATTCATGATTTTAAAGAAGGAGAAGTTTTAGTTACTGACATGACTGATCCTGATTGGGAACCAATTATGAAAATCGCATCCGCCATTGTTACTAACCGTGGTGGAAGGACTTGTCACGCAGCAATTATTAGCCGAGAGTTAGGTATTCCTTGTGTTGTTGGAACAAAAGAAGGAACTGAAGCGATTCAGTCTGGCGAAGATATAACTGTTGATTGCTCGCAAGGAGCTGAAGGTAATGTTTACAGAGGAATTTTAGAGTTTGAAATTGAAGAAACTAAACTTGATGGGATTCCAGAAACTAAAACTAAAATCATGATGAACTTGGCAGCACCTGATCAAGCATTTGAACAAAGTTTTATTCCAAATTCAGGAGTTGGCCTTGCTCGTGAAGAGTTTGTAATTAATTCTTATATTAAAGTTCATCCGCTTGCATTGTTAAAATTTGATGAATTACAAGATCCTGAAGTTAAGAAAAAAGTTGCAGAAATTGCTTATGGTTATGAAGATAAAGCACAGTTCTTTGTTGATAAATTGGCTGAAGGAATTGGTATGATTGCAGCGGCTTTTTATCCAAAAAAAGTGATAGTTAGACTATCTGACTTTAAATCAAATGAATATGCTAATTTAATTGGTGGAAGACAGTTTGAACCAGTTGAAGACAATCCGATGATTGGTTGGAGAGGAGCAAGTCGTTATTATTCTGAAAATTACAAAGAAGCATTTGGTCTTGAATGTAAAGCTTTTTTAAAAGTTCGAAATGAGATGGGGCTTACAAATGTAGAAGTTATGATTCCATTTCCAAGAACAATAACTGAAGTTCAAAAAGTTAAACAAACAATGGCTGACTTTGGTTTGAAACATGGTGAGAACGGACTAAGGATTATTGGGATGTGTGAAATTCCTTCAAATGTAATTTTAGCTGAAGAATTCTTAGAAGAAGTTGATGGCTTTAGCATCGGAACAAATGATTTAACTCAGTTAACGCTTGGAGTTGATAGGGATTCTGAATTAGTTGCGCATGTTTATGATGAACGAGACCCAGCTGTTAAAAAACTAGTTAAGCAAGTAATTGAAGTTTGTAATGCAAAAGGTAAATATATTGGGATTTGCGGTCAAGCACCTAGTGACTATCAAGAGTTTGCAGAGTTTGTAGTTGAATGTGGTATTCAAACAATGAGTTTAAACCCTGATACTATTATTAAAACGACACTTGCAATTGCAGAGTTAGAGAAAAAACTTGGTTTATAGTAATATTTAATAACTTCTTTTCCTTTCTTTATTTTATGCGATTAGCGATGTTAGATTTTGATATTACTTTATCTAAAGATTATTCTATGAACTTATTTTCCAATTTTTTGTATGAGAATAAACGTATGATGAATCTTCATGTCCAGCGTCAAGCTATTTTAGAAAAATATTTTTCTAAACAAATGTCTTTTGATGAAATGAGCGAACAACTTCCTTATCTTTGGGCTAGTTCTTTGAAAGATACTTCTGTTAAAGGTTTAGAAGTTTTAGCTTCTGAGTTTTTTCCAATATTAAAAAAAGAAATTCATGATTCCTCTTATGAACTTATTAATTTATTGAAAGCTAATGGTTATTATACTGTTATTATTTCGGCTGCAGCTTATGAAATTATTTCTTTAGCAGGACAAGACTTAGGTGTTCATGAAACTCGTGCTATGAAAATTGGTTCATCTTATGGTTTTTATAGTGGTCGTTTTGAAAATAATATTTCTTTACCAGGCGGAAAGAAAAAAGAAGCAATGCCATTGTTAAGAACTTATGGAGTTAAAGGGTCGTTTTCTTTTGGAGATTCAAAACAAGATCTTGGAATGATGGAACCGGTTGAACACGCAATTGCTTTAAATCCAAATAAAGAATTAATAGATATTGCTAATGAAAAAAATTGGCCTATTATGACTTATGAAAATGTGGTTCCTGAAGTCGAGAAAATTCTAAAGGCAAAAACTATATAAAGGCAAAGGTTAACTATTTTTTCTATGTATAAAATAAGAGGTGTGAAGGCTCGTCAAGTATTAGATTCTAGAGGTAACCCTACTATTGAAGCAGATGTTTGGGCAGGAGATATTTTCGCACTAGCAATGGTTCCATCAGGTGCCAGTACTGGTAAACATGAAGCCCTCGAGCTTCGTGATGGCGGTAAAAAATTTGGTGGAAAAGGAGTACAAAAAGCTATTGATAATGTTAATAAAAAAATTGCAAAAGTGTTAATTGGTATGGATGTTCGAAAACAAGAAGATATTGATCGTGCAATGCTTGAACTTGACAGTACAAAAAATAAATCTAAACTTGGAGCGAATGCAATTCTTGGTGTGAGCTTGGCTTGTGCAAGAGCAGCAGCTGACCTTCAAGGAATGAATCTTTACGAATACATTGGTTCTTTAGTTGGAAATGATAACTTTACTTTACCTGTTCCTTTCATGAATATAATTAATGGCGGTTTACATGCTGATAATGGACTTGATTTTCAAGAATACATGATTGTTCCGATGGGAAAAACTTTGCATGAATCATTAAGAATGGCCACTGAAACATATCATGAACTAAAGAATGTTTTGAAAAAGAGAGAATTTTCAACAGGTGTTGGTGATGAAGGAGGATTTGCTCCTAATATGAAATATTATAGTGAACCTTTAGATTTAATTATGACTGCAATTAACAATTTAGGTTATGGTAAAAAGATTAAATTAGCTATGGATGTTGCTGCGTCAGATTTTTATAAAAAAGGAAAATATGTTGTTAATGGAAAATCATACTCTGCTGATGAAATGATTGACATATATTCTGGTTTAGTAAAGTCTTATCCTATAATTTCAATCGAAGACCCCTTCCAAGAAGACGATTTTAAATCATTTGTTGATTTTACAAAAAAACAAGGTAAAAAAATAAGAATTGTAGGTGATGATTTGCTCGTTACTAATATTGAACGTTTGAAAAAAGGAATCACACTTAATGCTTGTAATACTTTGTTGTTAAAAGTTAATCAAATTGGAACTTTATCAGAAGCCTTAAGAGCTGCAAACATGGCTAAAAAGAATAATTGGGATATAATGGTAAGTCATCGAAGTGGTGAAACCGAAGATTCATTTATTGCAGATCTTGCTGTAGGACTTGGTTGTGGAATGATTAAGGCTGGTGCTCCTTGTAGGGGCGAAAGAACTGCGAAATATAATCAACTTTTACGAATAGAGGATTTTTTAGGCAAAAAAGCTGTTTATAGTAGAAAACTTTTTTAATTCTAAAGTCTTAGGATGATTTATGAAAGTAAAATCTATCAAACCAGATATCAGAAAAGTCTTCTTAGTTAATTTATTCAAAATATTTGGTGCAGCTATTTTAATAGTGCTTGTTTTAGTTCTTTTACATTTTACGGCAGGCCTTGATATGTTTATCGAAATATTTGCAACATTTGGATTAGAAATAATAGCTGCTGAAGCTTTAGTTTGGTTTATCATTGCAATTATAGTTTTATCAATAGTTGTTTTGTTTGTGAATTATTTAGTTTTATTGAATGTAAAGTATGAGTTCTATGAAGATAAAATGGTGATTTACAAAAACTCAATGTTGATTTTTACAAATTCAACAGACATTCCTTACCGACAAATATCAAAAGTTACTTTCAATGCAGACGGTTTTCTAAATACTTTATTTAATACTGGTTCTGTTTATTTAGATTTAAGCACTATGGGTTTGCCAGTTATGGAATTAGAATTCATCGATCGTGTTGCGGAATCAGCTCGTTATATACAGGATGTTATTAGAGCTCATCTTGCAAAAGTTCAAGCAGAGTATACTGAAAAATATAAAATTGACGGGATTCTAGACAAAGGAAAATTTATCTAATACAAAAAGTTTATATACTCATTATAGTAAATATTTCTTATGACAACCAAAGACATTGTGATGAAAACTTTAAAGAAAGTAGTAGACCCTGAACTAGGTTTGGGTTTAGTTGATTTAGGGCTTATTTATGGTGTTAAAATAAATGATGCTGAAGTATCTATTGATTTAACTTTGACTTCTCCTGGTTGTCCTATTGCATCAGAAATAATGGGTGATATTGAAAAAGTGCTTTTAAAATTAAAAGGTGTTTCTAAAGTAGATGTTAATTTAGTATTTGATCCTCCTTGGACTCCTGAAAAAATGTCTGCAGAAGCAAGAGCGGAATTAGGGTTTTAACGACTTTTCTTCACATCGATTTTTGGACAAAGTTTTTCTATAGGACAAATACTACACTTTGGACTAATTGGAACACAAAGATTTTGACCATAAGCAACCAGTATATCATTGTATATAATCCAATATTTTAAAGGTAATATGTCTCTTAATGCAAACTCTGTATCGTGAGGATTTTTTGTTTTTACATATCCAAATCGATTACTAATTCGATGTACATGTGTGTCAACGCAAATTGCTGGCTTATCATATCCTTGACCTATAACTAGATTGGCAGTTTTTCTACCTATGCCTTTTATTTTTAGAAGTTCATCAAGGTCATCAGGAACAATTGAATTATGTTGTTTTACTAAAATATTACAAGTATCAATAATTGTTTTAGCTTTAGTTTTGTAAAATCCTGCAGGATAAATTGCTTTTTCAACTGCTTTAATACTAATTTTAGCCATCTCTTTTGGAGTTGTTGCAAGTTCAAATATTCTATTAGTTCCTGCTTCAGTTACATCATCTTTTGTTCGCAAACTAATAATTGTAGAAATAAGAATTTTAAAAGGGTTTTTCCCCTCATTAGTAATTTTAGTAACTATTGGAGTTTTATATTCTTTAACTTTATTACCAAGAATCTTGACAACTTCGTCAATGTTGTTATTGTTAATCATAAAATAAAGATTGTAGAACGAGTTTTAAAGGTTGTTATAAAAAAAAAAATAAAAAAAATAATAAGCTAAAAAATTTTATTCTTGAGCTTCGTCAGGTTGTGTTGATGTTAAGAACTTGTACCAAGGTCTTTTAAAGTCAAGAACGTCGCCTGTGTCTGCATCGATGTGTGCTTGATATTTCATATTCATTGGAATAAAACCTAAAAATTTACCTTTCTTTACTTTGTTTAATTCATAAATTGGTTTTTCCATATCTTTAATTTCAATATCATCGAATTTTTCACCAAGAACTGCGATTGCTTTTTCAGATGCGGTTGAAGGCATTACTTTGATAAGTTTTTCTTCGCCATTTTCATTAGTAATGTATAAACCTTTAGTGTCAACTCTTAAAGATTTTCTAGTTTGAACGGTTACATTGCCATCTTCAACATAGTTCATGATTTGTTCTTTATCAGTTCGAAACTTCATCATTCTTTCACCAACAGGAACTTCCATTCCTTCTTGAAGATCTGAATGAACTTCTTCAAAACGTTCTGCGTTTCCTTGTTTTGCTCTTAACATTTTTTGTCCTGGAACCATTTTGAAACTTTCATATTCTTCTTCCATTCCTTCTGAATTAGTCATTCTAAATGCGTGTTCAGTAGGTGCAATTGTTGGTTTTCTTATTTGTTTAATTGGTGCTTGTCTAGGTTCAGGTTCAAAAATACAAGGACCTCCTTCAACAGTTCCACATAATGGTTCTAAATGTCTTTTTACATAGAATATTGGTACTTCACCATCGCTTGTTGCAGTGTAAGTTATTTCATATCCCATTAAGTTTTCACTATATCCTTCATCAATAGTTATTTCTCTTTTAGGATTTTTATTTATTCTTGCATCTCCAACTACAACTAAGTGAGCTGTTCTTCCTATGTCTTCATCATCAGTAGTTTGTTGATATAATAAAGATCTTAACTGAATACTTAAACCAGTTTTTTCAATGTTAACAGTTTCTCCTTGAAGAATCTTAAACTTCTCTTCAAGACCATAACTTCTTGGTTCTGCAGTGTTTTGTATTGCAGTTAGTTTTGTTGTTGGTTCTACAACGTTTTGTGTTGCAGACAATTTTGTTTCTTCTGCGCTGACCCAAGGCATTATCGCAACCATTAATACTAATAAGGTTGCAAAAATCTTGAATCCTAAATTTGTTTTTTTCATTTTTTATTTACCTCCGCAAATCTTTGTTTGCTTAAGGGTTATTAAGTGAGTCCAATATATAATGTTTGGGCGGTCTTAAAAGCTAGAAAAAAGACCAAAAGGCTTTATTTTAAGAAAAAACGATTAATTTAAGTCCAATTATCAAAAGAAGGTTATTTTGAACCGAATTCTTCTGTTAAAGAGATTTTCTTTAGTTTTCCAACAGATTCGATTTGTATAATCTTCTTTTGCTCTAATGAGCTTAGAATTCTAACTAAAGATGTTTTTGCAATGCCTGTTCCATGAACAACATTAGCTTGAGATACATAATCTTTATTTTGTTTTAGTATAAATCGAACAACTTCTTGCTCTCGTTGATTTAAAGCAGAGATGATATCTTCTTTTCTAGAACTAGGTTCATCTTCTTGTTCTTCTGCTTCATCTTCGTCAACATATTTTGGTTTTTGCTTCCAAAGCAGAAGTGCTAGTAAAATGATTATTATTATGATTGCAATAGTTCCAAAATAATTTTTTTGAGATTTAAAATCCAATTTTAAGATTATTTCATCGTTCGAACCTCTTTCTACAACTAATTCTAAAGATGTAATGTGCTCTTCGTGTGCAGCTCTAAATGTGCAATTATCTGCTGGTAATTGTTCAATTTTTACAATGCCAAATTCATCAGTTACAAAATATCCTTGAGTTGCATAATCTTTAGAACAATCAACTCTTACAGGAATGTTTGGGAGTGGAATATTTTTTTTGTCAGTAACTTTAATAGTTGTTGAAGCAATTGAAAATAAAGGCGTCATAACGCTTGTTAAATCGTTGGTTATAAAAGATGCTTTTCCATAGAAATCTGGTCCTGGTGTCTTCGAATCGTCAACTGTGATGTACAATTCATTTATTCCTTCAAAAGTACTAAGTGTGAATCCTTTCTCTGCAATAATTGCATTTCCCTCAATAGTTTGATCAAGAGTTATTGAATGAAGCTCGTAGTTAACTGGTAAAGAATTTATTTCTTCTTCGAAATCTATAGGTCTTAAATTAATTCTAATATCGCTACTTTGAGCTGAAACTAGAGCTGATAATAATATCAACATTAAGAAAATTAACCTCTTCATAAGTATAGTTTTGAATTAGACTTATAAAAATTTTACTGATTATTGTTTATTTTAGCTGTTTCAAGAATTGTTTGTTCTTTCCAAACAAGAGAATCTGCAAATAATATTAGTTTTTGAACAATTTCGTTGTTAGTGTTTAGTTTATACATTTTCGCTTTACCAACATTTCTTGTGTGTTGGACTAGTTGTTTCTCTTCTAGATTTGGCCATAAAATGTTTAGTGTTGACCAAGCAACTCCTGATTCTTTAGCGATATCTGTTAGTGAATAGTCAAATTCTCGAAATATTAAAAGGTGATTTAGTATTTTGATTGTTGGATTATTTCCAAAAAGTTCAATAAAAATGCTTTTTTCCATTGTATGATTTTATAAGTTTTAAATTATTATTTTAATATGAATTAGTATTCTTTTTAAATGTTTTTATTTTGTTTCGAAAATACTTCGGTTTTTTTTAGCCAAACAATTTAAACAGTTATTTCATATTTTAATTAATGAACTCTATAAAGAAAGCTTTACTTCGAAAATTGGTTTATATGAATAAATGGGGTGGGAATCATACTTCTTTTGATAATTTACATAAAGGGTTCCCTCCACATTTAGGAAAAGAAGTTAAAAAAATTGCAAAACAATTAGTTAAAGAAAAATTATTACTTTCAAAACCTACTTCTTATGGTTTAGAAGTAAGTTTGAATTCTGTAAAAAGCCAAGAGATAAAAACTATTCTTTTTTCACAAGACACCAAATCTTTATAAACTCTTTAATATTTTCTAGATTGATGGTGTTAGAGAAATTATCCGACAGTTTAAAGAACACGCTGCAAAAAGTTACTAATGCAGTATTTGTAGATGAGAAACTAATCAACGAGTTAGTTAAGGATATACAACGTGCACTTCTACAGTCTGATGTCAATGTTCAGATGGTTTTTGACCTTACAAAGAAAATTAAAGAACGAGCTTTGAAGGAAGATGAACCAAAAAATATGACTAAGAAAGAACACTTAATTAGAATTGTCTATGATGAATTAGTTGAGTTCCTTGGAGGAGCTGGTTCTAAGATAGATATTAAGAAAAAGAATTTTAAAATTATGCTTGTGGGTTTGTTTGGTAGTGGAAAAACCACTATGGCTGGAAAACTTGCACGATATTATAAGGCTCGAGGTTTAAAAGTTGCAGTTATTTCAACAGATACTTGGAGGCCAGCTGCATACGACCAATTAAAACAATTAGCAGAAAAAGCTAAAGTTTCATTTTATGGTGAAAAGAAAGAGAAAAACCCTGTTAAAATTTACAAGAAGTATAAGAAGGATTTGGATAAACATGATTTAGTTATTATTGATAGTGCTGGAAGAGACGCTTTAAGTGATGAATTAATTGAAGAATTAAACGCTTTAAATAAAGAAGTTAAAGCTGATGAAAACCTTCTTGTTATTAGTGCTGATATTGGTCAAGCTGCAAAAACTCAAGCTGAAGCATTTCATAAAACTTGTAATGTTACTGGAGTTGTTATTACAAAACTTGATGGTACTGCTAAAGGTGGTGGTGCTTTAATTGCCTGTTCAGTAACTGGTACGAATGTTAAATTCATCGGAGTCGGTGAAAAACTTACGGATGTTGAAGAATTCAAACCAGAAGGTTTTGTTGGAAGACTTCTTGGAATGGGCGACTTAGAAGCACTACTTGAAAAAGCAAAAGAAGCGATCTCTCAAGAAGATGCAGAAGACTTAGGTCGAAGATTTTTCAAAGGGGAATATAATTTAATTGATCTTTACGAACAAATGAAAGCCATGAAAAAAATGGGTTCGATGAGTAAGTTAATGGAAATGATTCCTGGCATGGGTCAATTGAAAATTCCTAAAGAAGCACTTGAAGTTCAAGAAGGTATGATTGAAAAATGGCGTTTTGCAATGGACAGCATGACTAAATATGAATTAGAAAATCCTGATGAAATGGCTGGTGACCGAGTCGAAAGAGTTGCAAAAGGTTCTGGATTAAAAACAAGTGATGTTCGTTCTTTATTAAAACAGTATAAACAATCCAAGAAAATGGTTAAGATGATGGGTGGTTCTGAAAAAGGAATGGATAAGATGATGAAGAAGTTTGGCGGCGGAATGCCTGGAATGAAATTTTGATTGTTTCTTTTTATAGTTTAATTTAGTTGTTTTTTTTAATTCTTAGAAAATAAAAAGATGTGAACATGAAGAGCTAAGGGGTGTATGAGGTGTTGGCCGCTAAGAATTTAGGGTTACTCTTCATGCTCAAAGCATCATTTTACTACTGTATAGACACAACTAATATATAAAGGTTTCGTTTTTTAAACTACTCTTCAGTAGTAAATTGCGTTTTTGTTTTACCAGACTAAGAATCTTTTAACAAAAGCATTGTCTTTTCTGAGAAAATATTTTGTAGTTTCGCCAAAAATAAAAATTGCTATTGCAAAAGGAATCGGCAGTAATAATTCAAGATAAGTTACTGGAGCAGTTCCAAAAAAAGTATTAGCTACTGGATTAAAGATTATAAACCACAAAAGTAAAAGCTCTGCACAAATGCCTGCCCAAATTAATTTATTTGAAAAAAAGCCATGTTTGAAAATAGATTGCTTTCTAGTACGACAAATAATAACATCAGGGATTTGACAAATAATTATACTTGCAAAAAATATGGTGACTGCTTTTAAATATAAAGGATTTGTTATTGCAAGATCTTGTCCCCAAGTCCAACCTCCAGCAAATAAAACATAAAAATATGCAAAAAAACCTGCTGCTGCTTGAAGAACACCAACAATCCCGTAAGAGACAAACAATAGCTGAGAACTTAACAAACGCTCTTTTCTTGACCTAGGAGGTTCTTTCATTACATCAGACTCTAGTTTTTCACTGCCCAAACCAAGAGCAGGAAGCAAATCAGAACCCAAATCAATAGCTAAAATAAGAACAACTGTTAAAGGTAATGGAATGCCAAGAAGAACAAATGCGATGAATGGCAGTATCTCTGGTACATTACTAGTTAAAATATATGCAATAAACTTTTTTATATTTGAATAAATAGTTCTACCTTCTTCAACAGCATTAACAATTGTAGCAAAATTATCATCTAACAAAACCATGTCACTAGCTTCTTTTGCAACTTCAGTTCCAGAAAGACCCATTGCAATACCTATATCTGCATTTTTTAAAGCAGGTGCATCATTTACACCATCGCCAGTAACAGCAACAACTTCACCATTCGATTGTAAAGTTTGAACTATTCTTAATTTTTGGATTGGAGAAGTTCGAGCAAATATTAAATTATCTTTTTTCAAAAATTCCTTAAGTTCATCATCAGATAAATTACTTAGCTCTTCACCCGTTAAAATATTTGCTTTATCATTCTTATCAATAATACCTGCAAGCTTTGCTATAGCTTCGGCTGTTAAACTATAATCGCCAGTAATCATAATGACCTTTATACTGGCTTCTTTACATTTAGCAATTGCCTGAAAAATTTCTGGTCTTGGAGGATCAATAATGCCTATTAATCCAATAAAAATAAAATCTTCATCATCTTTATTTTGTAAAGCATTATTATATGCAAGTCCAAGAACTCGTTCACCTCTTGAAGCCATGGTTTTATAATGAGACAAAATTATTGTTTTAGAATTATCATCCAATTCTCTTACCTGTTCATCAATTAGAATTCTATTACACTTATTAATAACAATTTCAGGAGCCCCTTTTATATAGGAAGATGTTTGTTCTTCAGATTTGTGAACTGTAACCATACACTTTGTTTGTGAATCAAAAGGGTTTTCATCTATTCTTGGAAAATCAGTTATAATTTTATTCATATTGGTATAATTATTGGCAAAAACTAATAATGCACCTTCTGTAGGATCACCAATATAATCGTTTTTATTTTCGTTTAACCGAGCGTTGTTACACAAAATAGCTGTTTTAAAAAGTTTGTCAAACCCAGTTAGGTTTTTTGAAAAATCTTGTTTGAAAATATCAGTCAAATTAATAAATAAAGAGTTAACAGACATTTTATTTTGAGTTATAGTGCCTGTTTTATCAGTACAAATAACCGTTGTAGAACCAAGGGTTTCGACTGATTCTAAATTCTTTATCAAAGCTTGTTTCTTCGCCATTTTTCTTGAAGCCATTGATAAAGCTAAAGTAACAGTTGGTAAAAGTCCTTCTGGAACATTAGCAACTATTATTCCAATAGCAAAAATTAAACTACCAATCATTTTATTTCCAAGAGCAAAACTAATTAAGAAGAAAACTCCTCCAAGAATAATTGCAATTGTTGATATTATTTTTATGAAATGCTGAAGCTCTTTTTTTAACGGAGTTATTATTTTATTTGTTTCTTTTGTTAGACTGGCAATGTTTCCTATTTGAGTATTCATGCCTGTTTTATATACTGCTGCAATACCTGTTCCTGATTGAACAAGTGTTCCAGAAAAAATCATATTTCTAGATTCTAAGATATTATCATTGGTATATTCAATACTTCGAAGTTGTGGTTCTGACTCGCCTGTTAATGATGAATGATCAACTTTCAGTAAATGTTGGTCTATTAATCTAGCATCTGCAGGGATTTTATCTCCTTCATTTAAAAAAATGATGTCGCCAAGAACTAACTCTGCTGCAAGAATCTCTTTGCGAATTCCATCTCTTAACACCTGTATTTTTGTAGGCATCATGTTTTTGAAGCCTTGCATAATTTTTTCTGATTGAAACTCTTGAATAAAGGTAAATATGGTATTTAAGAAAACAACTATAACCAAAGCAATACCAATATAAATATTTCCTTCACCAGGAGAAAGATACTCTGCAAGAAATGCTAAGGCAGACCCTCCTAATAATAATAGTGCAAAAAAATTTGTGAAATTTTTTAAAAATTTAAATATTAAGGGAACTTTATTTTTTTCTTCTATCGCATTATATCCATATTCTGTTAATCGTCTTTTAGCTTCATCACTAGTTAAACCATTCTTTGAAGAATTAACCTTATTGAATAATTCAATTATAGGAATTTTATGTTCGTCCACAACTTAGCCTCTTATTTATAATTAATAAGCGACACTATATTTAATCTTTTTCCTTTTTATAATCAATTATTAATCTAGAAAATGAATGTTGCTATTGTTGAGAAACTTTTCACATAAATCTTATCAATTATTTTTTCCAATCTTCTTTTAACAAACCATGATGAAGTTGATCATAAGTTTTGCCATCTTTTAGAACATATTTTATTCTGCAACCTTCATATTTAAATCCTGCTTTTTCTAATACTCGAGCAGACGCTTTGTTGGGTTTAAAAACACCAGAATTAATTCTTCGCAATTTCAAATCATTAAAAGCGAATTCTAAAATCATCTTTGAAGCTTCAGTCATAATACCCTGACTCCAATGTTTTTTACCAAGCCAATAACCAAGTGTTGCGCTTTGATTATCTTTGTCAATTTTATCTAAGCTTATACCGCCAACGATTTCATTGTCAACTTCTATTCCAAATTGATAAGCTTTTCCAGTCTTCCATTTGTATGAAGTTTTGTGAACGAACTTTTTAGCGTCATCTAGGCTATAAGGATGAGGAATTTTTAAGGTGTATTTATAGACTCTTTTATCATTTATGTGTTTCTGAATAGAAGAAATATCACTCATTCGAAATTTTCTCAGATTAAATCTTTTTCCAACAATTTTTAAATTTTTTAATTTCATTTTAATTCTTTCTTTAAATTAGAAATGAACTTTTTAAAATCTTCGTCTTTAATACAAGCACCGCAAGCAAATTTATGACCACCACCATAACCTTCAATACCAACTAATGCTTTTTTTAGAATAGGGGCTAGTGGAGCTGATGCTGACCTTAAAGAACATTTTGTTTCACCACTTTTAGATCTACCAACAATAATTATTTTATCAGGATTTCTATATAATAATTCATTACTCAAGTCACCAGTAAAAGACATTCTAGTTTCTTCGTAAATATGTAACAATATTTTATCTGATTTTCTAACTTTAATACTGCCAATTAAATCTTCGTAATCTTTATTCATGACTTGAAAACGTTTCCAAATAAATTTACCTCTTGGAGTAGTTTGATCAAGAATTTCATAAGGAGATTTAATTCTTGTAAGAATCTTAACAGATTTCATAGCATCTTGAGTTTTACCCATTAAATTAAAAGAAAACACTTTTGCTAAGAGTCCAATCTTTGATTCAAACAAAGCTTTTTCAGGAGTGGTAATTTCTTTTGGAAGCAAATCAGGATATTCTTTTCTAAAAGCTTTAGTAATATCATCAGGTAACTGCCAATCGCCAACACAACCAACCATTGCAACCCAAATATTTTTTTTAATAATTTTGTAAACCCAATAAGAAGTAGGCCTATTATCTTTATCATCACCATTTCGCGGATTATAATAATCAACACCAGTTCTTTTAAGAGGAGAATGATGATCTAACCAAAGAACCTTTGTTTTAACTCGGTCTAAAAACTCTTGTTCAATACTTGGAATGTCAAGAACAAAAATCATGTCATGGTTTAGTTCTTCAGCTCTTTTAGCAAAAGATTCAGCAAGTTCAGGTTTAGTTTTAAGAACAACACCTCTACCATCACCAACTTCTTTATAGATTTGCAAGAATGAAGTTAAACCGTCAGGATCATCATCAAAGAAAACGAGCGGACAATAAGAAGAAGCAAGATCTTCTCTAAATTTTTTAATTTCTTTTGTTGTAAGTGCCATTTTAACCTAGATAACAAAAAAATAAATTTTTTTGAACATACAACAAACTTGTATGTAATAAAAATAATAATATTCTACTAGAAAAAGAGGGTTTTTATAAAGGTTTTTAAAAAAAATAATATTCCCAAACTTTAATGACTGTAATTTTAGAAGACACAATTACTCAAAGTGAGACGAGCAAAGAGATTATTGGAGCAAAAGCGTATAATCTTTTAAGCTTAAAAGAACTGGAATTAGAACTGGGTTTTAAAGTTCCAAAGTTTGGAGTATTACCAACAAATTCTGTATGGGATAAATTAGATAATATAGTTGCAAATAATTCTTTTGTAAAAGGTAAGAAAATTGTTCGTTCATCATCTCCTTATGAAGATGGAGCTCTTTCGTTTGCAGGCAGATATGAGTCAGTTCGAGATGTATTTGATGCAAATCTTGGAGAAGCAATTTTAGAAGTTGTAAAATCTGCAGATGCAGATAAAGTGAAGAATTACTCTAAAGATCATGATTTACAAATTGATAATTCAATTGCAGTTATCATTCAAGAACAAATTGACTTTGACTATGCAGGAACAATTTACTCAACAAAACCTGCTGATCCAAACCATATACTAATGGAATTTAATAAAGGATTAATTGATCCTACTGCAAAACAATACGCTTTAGAATTCTATAAAGAACTTGATTATATGGGTCTATTAGAAGAGTCTTTTTTATCAGAATCTTTTGAAGATGATTTTAATTTGGAAGAAAGTTGGAATGTTAAAGAATTACTTGAAAAAGTTGCTGAAATAGCATTAAAATTAGAAGATAAGTTTGAACAACCACAAGATATAGAATTTGGAATTAAAGACGATGAAATTTACTTGGTTCAGTCAAGACCTTTAACAGATATTCAAGAAGCGGTTCAAATTGAGTTTCCTTCAGTTTCAAAAGAATTATTGTTGATGGAAGGAAAGATTGTAAGAGGTGCAGGTCACTTAACATTACCTGCGGTAGTTTATGAAGGTCATGATGCTTTTTTAACCAGTCCAAATTTTAAGATGGTTGCAGCAATTGATCCTGATTCTGCCAATAAAGGTTATGCTATTTGGTTTAAAGGATTACAAAACTTAGATAAAAAATATAGTGATGGTTATATTTTAGTAACTGAATGTTTTGAAGAAAGTTATAGTCAAGAAGAAGAACTTGCAAAAGAGATTTTAGGAGATTTATTAGCACGTGAAGGTTACATTTTTGGTTCAATGGATGAAATGACTCCAAATAAAAAAGGGCTTATAACTTTTAATCATTCATCTTATGCATCTCATGCAATGACTGTTGCTAGAGAAAAAGGCATATTATATATTGGCGGGGATAGTGAAGATAAAGCTTTTGAAGATCTTGAAACTGGTGAAATAATTGAGATGATATCTGATGGGAAGTTTGGAATTGTAGCAAGAGAGAAAGCGAAAAATTTTATGGACAGAGAAATTCCTGAAGAGTATAAAATTGATATTAATAAAGTTGAAGCAATAAGTTTTGAAGAAGCAAAAAAATATGAAGATAATTATCAAGACTTAATTGGAAAAGCAATAAAATTTAACGATTCTATTCATTATATATCTGAAATTAGAATTAATGAATATGATGGTTTCTTAGAGCTTCTTTCCGGCAGATTTAAAGATGGAGAATTTCAAATTGCCAATCATTCTGGGACCTTAAGCATTTCATTGACAGATGTTCTTGAAAATTTTTATTTGAATACTGCTTTTTGGTCTAAAGTAACTCATGAAGAACTTTATAATAGAAACATTGAAGATGAAGTTGAAATTACTTCAAAAGAACTTTCTTTAAATAATCTTATTGAAAACCCTCTTGGTTATGGAACTAATTTGTTGAATGTACCTGTTAAGTTTAATGATTTGACTTATTTAGTAACCCGTATGGAATTAGTTGGTAATAACTTTGAATATGCTGTTAATGTATTATTAGATGAAACTATTATTTATGATGAAGATTCTTCTTCGAATTGTTTCGATTCACACAGAGTGTTTGAAAAATTAATAGATGCTAATGACTATGTTCGGATGAAAGGTAAAGATACTGTTTTAAAGAATGGTGTTAGTGAAGAAGATATTGATAAATATTTTTGGTAGCTTAATTTCTAATATATCTTCCAAAAATTTTATATATACTTTGTTCATACAAAATTTTATTAAATTTGTTGGAGGGTGATTAAACATGTTGGTTTATGTAATAATAATTTCTATATTGGCCCTAATTTATGCTGCATTTTTAGCTGTAAAAGTTATGAAGCATGATGAAGGTACAGACGAGATGAAAGAGATTGCGTCTCATATTAAAGAAGGAGCAATGGCTTTTCTGAACAAAGAGTATTCGGTTATGGTGTTTTTTATAATCGCAGTATTTTTAGTTTTGTTTTTTTTAATTGGAAGAAACAATTCATATGCGTTTTTAGCAGGAGCAATTTTATCTGCAATAGCTGGGAATATTGGTATGAGGATTGCAACTTCTGCAAATGTTCGAACAGCTCAAGCTGTTAGTAAGAGTTTGAACAAAGGTTTAGATGTTGCTTTTTCAAGTGGAACTGTTATGAGTATGTCAGTTGTTGGACTTGGTTTACTTGGTGTTTCAGTACTTTACTTAATCTTTAAAGATCCAAACATTATCTTTAGTTTTGGTTTTGGAGCTTCTAGCATTGCATTATTTGCAAGAGTTGGTGGCGGAATTTATACTAAAGCTGCAGACGTTGGAGCTGACTTAGTCGGAAAAGTTGAAAAAGGAATTCCTGAAGATGACCCTCGAAACCCTGCAACAATCGCAGACAATGTTGGAGACAATGTTGGAGACGTAGCTGGAATGGGTGCAGACCTTTTTGAAAGTTATGTTGACAGTATCATTGCAGCAATGGTTTTAGGAGTTGCAACTTTTGTTGGTTCAAACGGAGTAATTTTACCTTTAATGCTTGCAGGTCTTGGAATCTTAGCATCAATTATTGGAACTTTCTTTGTAAAAACAACAGGTAAAGACGCTCAGAAAGCTATGAATAAAGGATTATTTGTTAGCACTGGTTTAATGATTGTATTTGCTTTTTTCTTAATCAAATTTATGATTGGAGATTTAAGTTTATTTTACGCAACAATATCTGGTTTAATATCGGGCGTAGTTATTGGACTTGCAACTGAATACTATACATCTGCAGATCACAAACCTGCACAAAGTATTGCTCTTGCTTCAAAAACTGGTAGCGGAACAAATATAATTAGAGGACTTGGTGTTGGAATGATTAGCACAATTATACCAGTGCTTGCAGTATGTGTTGCAATCTTTTTATCATTCTACTTTGGTGGATTATACGGAGTTGCAATTGCAGCTGTTGGAATGCTTAGCACTCTTGGTTTAACACTTGCATCAGACACTTATGGTCCTGTTGCTGATAACGCAGCTGGAATTGCAGAAATGGCTGGTATGGGTGACAAAGTTCGAAAACGAGCAGAAGCGCTTGACGCAGTTGGTAACACAACAGCAGCTATTGGTAAAGGATTTGCAATTGGTTCAGCAGCATTAACTGCTTTAGCATTATTTGTAAGTTTTACACAAGTTGCAGGTTTAAAGGCAATTAACATTGCTTCACCTTCAGTAATTATTGGACTATTTATTGGTTCATTAATGCCATTTATCTTCAGCGCAATTACTATGAATGCAGTAGGAAGAGCAGCTTTTGAAATGGTAAATGAAGTTCGAAGACAATTCAAAGAGATTAAAGGTTTAATGGAAGGAAAAGCAAAACCTGACTATAAGAGATGTGTACAAATAAGTACTCATGCAGCTCTTAAAGAAATGGTTATTCCTGGATTACTAGCAGTTATTGTTCCAATTGTTGTTGGACTTTGGAATGTTGAAGCTCTTGGTGGAATGTTAGTTGGAGTTACAGCTACTGGATTTTTAATGGCAGTGTTTATGTCAAATGCGGGTGGTGCTTGGGACAATGCTAAAAAGTATATTGAATCTGGACACCTTGGTGGAAAGGGCAGTCCTGAACACAAAGCAGCAGTTGTCGGAGACACAGTTGGAGATCCATTCAAAGATACAAGCGGACCAAGTTTGAACATTTTAATCAAACTAATGAGTATCGTTGCAGTAGTCTTTGTACCTCTATTCCTTTAAATAGAGATTTTTTTTATTTTTTATTTTTGGAGGTTTTTAAAATGAGATTAAATAATGTTTTACTAATAATTTTATTAGGACTTATGATTCTGTTGTCAGGATGTAATTCTTCTTCTGAAAATAGCATGCCTGATCCTAAAAAATTAATACCTGATTCTTGTACTTTCTCTGGTTTTGAATGTGTGGAATCTCAAGTATATGATTCTACTATTGAAATAACTCTGCAAAATTTACAAAATCAAGCAATTGTTATTACAAGTATTAGTTCAGATAGTTGTACTTCATCGGATAGTATTGAGTCCTTTAAACCAGAAGATGATTTTACTTTCTCTTTGACTTGTGAGGATATTGTTCCTGGTGAAAAATTCAAGAAAACTGTGATGATTGAGTATTACCCTGAAGCTTCAGGTTCTATGTTTAAAAGATCTGCTTATGGGGATGTTGTAATGAGTTCATAATTTATTTGAGGTGATTAAATGAAGAAAATTTTGATAGTAATGATTATATGTTTATTTTTAGTGGGGTGTAATAAAGTGGTAAAAGATGAAGTAGTTGTATTTGAAACAAGTGAAGGAATTATCAAAGTCAAATTAGATCGAGAGAATGCTCCTATCACAGTTGAAAACTTTGTAGGTTATGTTAATGAAGGTTTTTATGATGGATTAGTATTTCACAGAGTAATGTCTGGATTTATGATTCAAGGCGGAGGGTTTACTCCTGATGGAAATCAAAAAGAAACTCGAGATGAAATTAAACTTGAATCACAAAATGGATTGTCAAACGATCGAGGAACAATTGCAATGGCTCGAACAAACGTTCCAGATAGTGCAAGTAGTCAGTTTTTCATTAACTTAGTTGACAATGGATTTTTAAATTACGGACCTGGTAATGATGGTTATGCAGTTTTTGGAAAAACTATTGAAGGACTTGATGTAGTTGATGCTATTGGAGCAGTAGAAACCACTACAAAAAAAGGAATGGGCGATTGGCCTGTAGAAGAAGTAGTAATTACAAAAGCTTACATGGAGTAAAGTTTTATTTTTTTTATTTTTTTTAGTTAATTTTTTATAATCTTTTTCTTTATTTTTTTTATAATGGTAGATAAAGAAAGTTTGAATCGAATAGAACCAGAAGTTGTTATAGGTGATAAGGATGAGATTTTTGAAAAAATTATTTCTGTTCAAGATTGGTTAGAAGCATTTGGAACCAATAGACCTTTCTTTATTAATTTGGTTTTAAGAGAACTTACAACTCTAATGATTCAAAGATTTCCTGATATAAATATATCTGATATTGTTTGTGTTTATGGCGAGAATGATGGTCGTAAAGGACAATATTTTGCAAATAAAGATCATTATAGATCATCATATAAATATTTATTAGATAACATTTCAAAATTACAAAATATATTTGAACAGTTTGGTTTAGAAAGTGAAAAATATGAACTTTTTTATGAAAAATTTTCTTTTGCTAAAAATAAAATAGATTTATTTGATGAGTTCATTAAGATTTATGATGATTGGTATGTTGTTGGTTGTGCAGTTGATGGTGCATTAGTTTATTCGGAAGAACTAGTAAAAAAGTTTAAAGACAAATATTCCGATTATGAAGAGGAAATTTCTATTTTAGTATTACCTGATAAATTAACTTTTATTGGTGAAGAAAATTTATCAATGATGAAAATTGCTTTTCAAAGTAAAAAATTATGTGTTGAAGAAATTTCTGATTTTAAAAGCGATAATGATTTAATGAATTTACTAAAAGAGCATCAAAAAAGATTTCATTGGATTAGAAATAATTATCGAGGCGCATACGAAATAACTGTTGAACAATTCTTAGAAGAATTACCAGAATATCTTGATAAAGATATGACTTTTTTACAAGAAAAAATTGAACAACAAGAAAATTATGAATTAACTCATTCTAAAAAAGTTGATTTAATTAAATCTAAAAATATTTTTTCAGAAAAAGAATTTCAAGATCTTATTTGGGTTGGAAAAACTTCTTTTTTAATGGATAAAAGAAAAGGATATAATTTATTAGGAGATTATATGCTGTCTGAATTTTTAAAAGGATTTGCAAATAAATTAAATCTTGATTATGATGATTTAGCAATGTTAACAGATTTAGAACTTAAAGAAATCTTATCAGGTGCAAAGTCTTTAAATAATTTTAATATTGTAGAACGGAAAAAAGCAACTTTATCTTGGTACGATACTGATGGGAATCATTTGCTGTATAATGGGGATAATGCAAAACAGTTTATGAAAGAAATAAAACCTATTTATGACACAACAGGACCTGTTAAAGGATTGGTTGCAAGTAAAGGTTTTACAAAAGGACGAGTTAGAATAATATATGACACTTCACAGAATCATGATTTTAAAGAAGGCGATATTTTAGTAACTGGCATGACTAGACCAGAGTTTGTTCCTTTGATGAAAAAAGCAGGTGCAATTATTACTGATGAAGGAGGAGTTACTTGTCATGCGGCAATTATTAGCAGGGAACTTGGAAAGCCTTGTATAATTGGAACAAAAAATGCGACTTCAGCATTAAAAGATGGAGACTTAATTGAAGTTGATGCTAACAAAGGAATTGTTAGAAAAATTGAATAGAAATTTAGAAAAATAAATATTTTTCAACTTTTCATTTTAAAAATGAAAAGCTTTATTAATTTTAACTTATAAGACAAATATTATCGAACATGGGGGTGTTTGAATGGCAGATTTTTTTGAACTTAAAAAAAACAAATCTAATTATAAAACAGAAATTCTGGCAGGTATTACAACTTTTCTAGCAATGATGTATATTATTGTTGTAAACCCTGCTATCTTGAGTGAAACTGGAATGCCTTTTGCTGCAGTATTAACAGCAACAGTTATTGTAAGTGCGTTCTGTAGTATTATGATGGGAGTTTATGCTAAAAACCCAATCGCTTTAGCACCAGGAATGGGACTAAACGCATTTTTCACTTACACAGTTGTTTTTGGTATGGGTTTAAGTTGGCAAACAGCACTTGGAGCAGTTTTCTGGTCGGGAATCATATTCTTACTATTATCGATCTTTAAAATTCGTGTAAAGATTGTTGAAGCAATTCCAAAGCAAATCCGTTACGGTGTTGCTGCAGGTATTGGTTTATTCATTGCATTAATTGGTTTTATCAACTCAGGATTTATTACTTCAAATCCTGCAACAACTATTGGTATGGGTCCATTAACTCCTGTTACTATAACTTTCTTATTTGGTCTAGCTGTAACTAGTATTTTAGTTGCAAGAAAAGTTAAAGGTGCATTGTTATGGGGTATTATTGCAACAACTCTTGCAGCAATTCCTATTGGAAGAATTTGGGGGCCTGAACTATTAGTTAGTTGGAATGGTTTCTTTTCAGCTCCAGACTTTAGTTTATTATTTGCTTTAGACTTTGTTGGTTCATTAAAACTAGCTTTTATTCCAGTAATGTTTGCATTCTTATTCACAGATATGTTTGATAGTTTGTCAACATTTGTTGGTGTTGCAGAAGCTGGTAATTTGGTTGATAAAAATGGTGATCCTCGAAATATTCGACAATCTTTAGTTGTAGACGGTGTTGCAACAACTCTTGCAGGTTTAGTTGGAAGTAGTCCTGGAACAAGTTACATTGAATCAGCATCAGGAATTGAAACTGGTGGACGAACAGGACTTACTGCTGTTGTTGCTGGATTATTGTTCATTCCATTCATGTTTTTCTCACCATTATTATCAGTTGTTCCGGCAATTGCAACGGCTCCAGTTTTAGTTTTAGTTGGTGTGTTCATGATGGGTCCGATTTTAAAGATAAAATGGAAAGAAATGGATTATGCAATTCCAGCATTTTTATCATTGGTATTAATACCTTTAACTTATTCCATAACACAAGGAATAATCTGGGGTTTTTTAAGTTGGACTGTATTGAAAATTTTCAAAGGCAAGTTTAAAGAAATCACACCTATGTTAATAATAATAGACATACTAGCGATTATTGCGTTAGTAGTCTAAATTTTTTATTTTTTTTTAAATTTTTTAGAAAAAGAAAAATAAAATAATTATTGCACATACTTTTCTACTAGTTGTGCAAGTGGAAATTCTTTGAAATCAGCGTTCTGAACTATTGCTTTAGGAGTTTTTACTCCTCCAAATCTAACTTTGTATTCTCCGCCTACTTTTTTTGCGAATAAATTAAGTCCTGTTCCTGGTTGAAGCATTTCAGTGTATTTGAGTTGATCTTCGAATGTTACTGGAGTTGTATCTTCGTGATCTCTTGCTAGTAAGATGTATGAGACGTCAATGCTTGGTCCGTGTGTTCCTCTTATATCAATGTTTGTTTTCAAGTTATTTGCTCCTAGTTCAATGTGCTTAAGAATTCCTTGAATTGCGGATTTTAAATGGTTTGCTCCTGCTTGGTTTATTTCTGGGCCTGATAATTCGAAAATTTTTTGATTTAATTCGTAAGGATCCTCAATATTTCTTACTGCTTCAAGTACTGCTTTTGGAACCATTGTTCCTGCACTGTTAAGTAGAGGGTCAAAAGTCATGTATTCGTCAATGTTTGTGATGCCTGCACCTAATAAATGTTGGGCTACTGTGATGTAAGTTCTGTCTTTGTTAGAATAAATTCCTTGATAATGTGCATCTGGAAATAGTTGAATTAGTTTCATTCCTTTTTGATATGCGTTAGCAATACCTTTTGGAGTTGGTTGATCTAATTTTTTGCCTGTTTTGGGATTTTTGGCTGTTTCTTCGTGTCTTCTTAAAAGTTGAATTATAGTCATATTGAGTACCTCTTAGTAATATGTTACTACTAATATGTAGTTAATAGTATATAAATGTTTTGGTTTTTTTAAGTAAAACTTATAAAAACAAAGTATTTTATGAATAACATAATGAAAAAGGAGTGGTTTAGGTTCGAGGGGATGCCTAAAGTTAATATCCAGGCTGGAATGTCTTATACATTTTTTTATAAAAAAGATTATTTGCAAGAATACATTCAAAAAGTGCTTGGAATAAAGGATTATCCACAACAAGAGCTAGTTATAGAATTTAAAAAAGGAAGCTGTGTTTTATATTATTGTTCGCCAAGTATTGATTTATTAGCTGATAAAATTTGTAAAAAAACTTTTGATAATCCAAAATGGGCTTTAAAAATTAATTCTGACGTTAGAAAAAGAAGCAACGCTCTTTTTAGATTAAGTAAAAAAATGTTAAAAACTGATTTTTCTAAGTTTTCAGATAAAAAACTTTCTCAAATGTATTACAAATATTATTCTGCACAAGTAGCGATGCATTCTGCTGGGTGGTATGGTAACATGGCTGATTATGACGGAATCTATGCAAAGAAATTATTAAATTTATTAGTTGATAAAGTTAAAGGAACATCAATTTCAGTTCAAGAAGCACTACAAATACTTACTTCAACAAAAGAGTTAAGTTTTGCAATGAAAGAAGAATTAGATTTATTGGAATCAATTATTATAATAAAAAAATTAAAAGCAGAAAAAACTTTTACTAAAAGACCAGAGACAAAAAAACATATTGAAGAGCATACAAAAAAACACGGTTGGTTAGCTTATGGACATGAAGGACCTGGTTGGGGAGAAGATTATTTTATTGAAAGAATACAAACCATCATAACAGAAAAAGCAAGTCCTGAAAAATTAATTCAAGAGCTGAAAAATAAAATTGAGCAAGAAGAAACAGAGAAAAAAGAATTAATAAAAAAGCTTGAACTTAATAAAAAAGACCAGAACAGATTCAAAGTTTTTTCACAAATAATGTTTCTAAAAGGATATCGAAAAGATTCAATGTTTTTTGGTGCAAAAGCAAGAGACTATTTATTTTCTGAAATTGTAAAACGAAAAAATCTAACTATTAAAGAAATCTGGTATGTTAAATTTGAAGAAATGAATGATTTTATTTTAAAAAATAAATTTTCAAAAAAAGAATTAAAACAAAGATTTGATTATTATGTTATGCATTATCAGGCTGGTAAAGGATTTAAATCATATCATGGGTTAAAAGGAAAAGAATTTCTAAAAAAATTGCCTTGGCAAAAAAAAGAAACAAAAGAAGTTACAGAACTAAAAGGGATGTGTGCTTCAATTGGAACTGCTAAAGGAAAAGTTAAAATAATTTGTCTTGCAGAAGACATGATTAAGATGAATAAAGGAGATATTTTGGTTTCAGAAGCAACAAATCCAGAATTGTTACCTGCTATGAAAAAAGCTGCAGCAATTGTTACCAATATTGGAGGAATAACTTGCCATGCAGCAATTGTAAGCAGAGAACTTGGAGTTCCATGTGTAATTGGAACAAAGAATGCAACGAATGTCTTAAAAGATGGAGACCTAGTTGAAGTTGATGCAAATAAGGGTATAGTGAGGAAGATTAAATGACATTTGAAAACAAGAAACTCATGCAAATGACTGTTAGGCAAAGATTGAGCCCTTTTCCAAATTACATGTCTATGGAATGTATTTCTAAAGAAATGGCTAAAGTTATAGGAATTAATTATGAATTCGTTCTTATAATTTTTAAGAAAAGAATGGCATATGTTTTCTTTGATGAAAAAGATTATGAAAAAGTTGGAAAACAAGCTTTGAAAAATGTTCTTAAAAAACCAAAATTGTTTCATGAATTAGTGGCTTTTGTTGATAAAAAAGGGTCTGCTCTAGTAAGGCAAGTTAAAAAACAAAAAGAAAAACCATTGAGTAATTATTCTAATAAAGAACTTTCAAATATGTATAAAGGGTTTGAAAAAGAATATAAACAGATTTATTCAAGATATTTTGTGATTTTAGCAGTAGAAAAATTATTATCTGAATATTTGAAAACTTATTTGAAAAAACTTGAAAGTAATGATTCTAAACTTGAAGAAGAATTCACAACTTTAATTACTGAACCTAGAGCTCAGATAAATCGATTAGAAAAAGTTGCTGCTTTAAAGCTTGCAAAAAAAATAATTGAAAATAAGTCTTGGAAAAATTATTTTAGTAAAAAAAATGTTGTTGAATTAGTAAAGAAAGATTCTGAACTTGATAAATTATTTACTCAACACGAAGAAAATTATTATTGGATAACAAGAGATTATGAAGATTCTGTTTTGACCTACAATGATTTTGTTAAACGAATGAAAGTAATTCTAAAAGATCAACCTTTAAAAAAACTGGTTGAAGAAGAGAATTTTTTAAAATCAGTTGACAAAAATATTATTTCTATAGAAAAAAAGTTAGGTATTGATTCAAAACATTCTAGATTATTTGAAGCAGTAAGAGAAGGAATTCATCTAAAAGAATTTAGAAAGATGTATGTTTCACAATTAATGTATCATTATGATCCAATATTAGAAGAAATTTCAAAAAGAGCAAAACTTTCTCTGGCTGAAACAAGGCACTTAACTTCAAAAGATGTTTTAATGGCTTTGGAAAAAAAGAATTTGAAACCAAAGATGAAGGAACGATATGAATTATCAATCTTTCAAGTAAATAAAGGAAAAAGTAATATTATAACAGGACCTAAAGCAGAAGAAATTTATAATGATTTATGTCTGGCAAAAAAAGATGTTTCTGAATTAAAAGGGTTATCAGCATCTCCAGGAAAAACAACTGGCCCAGTTAGAATAATAATGAATCCTGATGAGATAAGCAAAGTGCAAAAAGGAGATATTATTGTTAGCGGACAAATTGTTCCAAGTTTTGCTCCAGCTTTAAAAAGAGCAGCAGGAATGGTTTGTGATGGGGGAACAGGCGTTACAAGTCATCCCGCAATATTAGCTAGAGAAGCAAAAATACCCTGTGTTGTAAAAACAAATATTGCAACTCAAGTATTAAAAGATGGAGACTTAGTTGAAGTTGATGGATACAAAGGGATTGTTAAAAAAATAAATAAGACGAATAAATTCAAGTATACTGATCATAAATTTACACCTATTGCAAATGACTATCATTCTCATATATTTCGAAATTATTTGTGGATTGAATCATTTGAATTACAAGCTAAAGAATTTAAAACTCCTCAAATATCATTTGGCATAGTATCAGATAAAAATTCTCAAATTTATGCAGGCGATATGGTTGCTTGGGTAAAATCTCATAATAAATTAAAAGAATATGTGCAAAAAGACATATACTATGTTGATAAGTTAATTGATACAATAGTTGATATGGGTGAGCAATTAGTAGCTTGGACAAAGAAGGAAATCAGAAATAAAGATTTAACTAAATATTCTGATGAAGAATTGTTTGAACTATATGAACAATGTAGTTTTAAAATGCAAAAATTATATGCTTATGGCACTATATTGCCAGTATTAGACTTTGCAAATTTTTCATTTGTTGAAGGAAATTTAAAAAAAATTTTAGAGAAAAAAACAAAGAATAAAGAAGAATATGATTTATATTATGATATCTTAACTTATCCTCATCATAATTCTTATGCTCAAGATCAAGAAGAAGCATTATTGAAATTCACTGCGAAGTATTATTCTGATGAATGGAAAAAAGATGTTTTAACAAAATCACTTACACAAATCAAAAAAAAGTATTCTTTCTTTGCCAAAGATTTAGAAGCTCATACTTCTAAACACGGGTGGGTTTACTATGTTTATTCAGGACCTGCCTATACTGAAAATCAATTCTTGGAATTCATTAAAGAAATATTAAAAGAAGGTAAAGATCCAAAGAAAACTTTAAAGGAAATCCAAACTAAGAATAAAGAAATAAAAAAACAAAGAACAAAATTAATTCTAAAATTAAAACTAAACAAGTTTGATTCGATGATTCTAAACTTAGCAGGAAAAATGGTTTGGTCTAAACCAAGAAGAAAAGATTATCAAAGTCGTGGGTATTATGAATATGAAAAACTGTTTTTAGAGATTGGTAAAAGACTTAAGATAAATTTAGAACAAGTAAGAAATTTAACTCCTGAAATGTTAAAAGAATCTTTGAAAACAAAGAAAGTTGATAAGAAAAAATTAGCTGAAATCAAAAATTATTACGCCTTGTTACCAACTAAAGACGGTTCAATGCTTTTATTGACAGGAAAAGAAGCTCGAGAATATAATAATTCGATAAAAGTTGCAAAAGAAGCAATAAACAAAGAAGATAATTTGAAAGGAATGGTTGCTTGTAGAGGAATGGCTAAAGGAACTGTAAGAATAATCAATGTTCCAGGAGATATGTCTAAGATGAATGTAGGAGATATATTAGTTTCGACTGCAACAACTCCAAGCATAGTTGCTGCGATGAAAAAAGCAGCCGCAATTGTTACAGATGAAGGTGGACTTACTTGTCATGCAGCAATTGTTTCTCGAGAAATGAATAAACCGTGCGTAATTGGAACGAAGATTGCAACAGCTGTTTTGAAAGATGGAGATTATATTGAAGTTGATGCGGAAGTTGGAATTGTTAGAAAAATAAAAGAAAAACCTGATTGGACAGTTTTAAGATCAAGATATATTCCTGCTCTTTGGCCTTTTATGATATACTGGGTTTGGGATGTTGAAAAAGAAATGAATGTTTCTGAAGTAAAAGTTGTTCATGCTTGGAAAGAAGGATCAGTCTGGGCAATTTGGTCTAAACAAAGCTTAGGAAGTTTAGGAATTAATGTTTTAGAAAAGTTAAGAACTTGGAATCACAAAACACTTCGACAAAAAGGATATACTGCTGGAGAAAACTGTTTAAAATATGTAAAAGAATTCTCAAAAAAAGATCATTCGCCAACAGAGTACATGGCTTTTTTCAAGAAATTCACAGAACTATATGTTGAACTAATGCGATACAATATGAGCTATTGGTTATTTGCAGGTAAAGCTTTAGAAAAAAAGTTATCTTCAGAAATTAAAGACGAATCAATCATTAGAATAATGTCAATGCCAAAGGAAGAGTCATACAGTGCTAAAGAAGAACAAGAATTTCAATCACTGGTAGATATGGCAAAGAAAGGATTTGACAAAAAAACAACTATTGCAATTAAGAAATTCGTAGAAAAATATTATTGGTTTCCATATGAATATGTTGGCCCGGACATTTGGACTGAAGAGTCAGTTACAAAAAGAATAAAAGATTCACTTAATAATAAAGATTCTTCTAAAAAAGAAGATATTGCTAAAAAACAAACGGAATTAATTAAAAAATATGATTTTTCAAAAGAAACAATCAAAGATTTTGAATTATTACAATTCTGCACATTACTTCAAGACGATAGAAAGATGTATCACAGTCATATTTGTTATTATGTTAATGAATTGATAATGCGAAGAATGGCAAAGACTTTGAAAATCACATTTGGAAAAGCAAGACTAGTTGAAGAAAATGTTTTAGGAGAATATATTAAAACGAAGAATTGGAAATCATTTGATAAAGAACTCAGTGAACGTGAAAAATTCTTAGTTGTTGGACGAAAAAAAGCTGGAGAAAACTACTTTTTTTCAGGTAAAAATGGAGAAAAATTCTTAGAAGAAGAACAAGTTAAATTACCAATACCAACAGAAAATATTTCTGAAGTTAAAGGATTAGTTGCATTCAAAGGAAAAGTGCGAGGTCGAGCAAGAGTCTTAAGAACTTCACAAGTTAAAGATTTTAAAGAAGGAGATATAATCATTTCAGGAATGACCACTCCAGATTTTGTACCTTTAATCAAAAAAGCAGGCGCAATTGTAACTGATGAAGGAGGCATTACTTGTCATGCAGCAATTGTTGCAAGAGAACTTAAAAAACCGTGCATAATAGGAACAGAAAATGCAACTCAAGTCTTTAAAGATGGAGATTATATTGAAGTTGATGCGGAAGTTGGAATTGTTAGAAAGATAAAAGAAAAAGCAGTTCTTAAACAATCTTATTCTCGTCATAAAGGAGCAGGTTACATGATGGTTTGGGATATATCTGAATATTTAGGATTCAAAGATTTCATAGATTATGATATTAAAAAAAGAATTTTCATATATGACCCACAAACAGAGAAAACATCTGTATGGCATAATTCTGAAGAATTCAAACATATTGAAAATCTAGTATTTGAAAAAGTTAGAACTGAAAAAAATAGATTCACTTCAAAAATAATTGATAGATTAGATACTGAATGGAAAATAATTATTCCTTATTTATCAAGAAAAAAGAAATTAAAAACAGTTAAAGAATTTGACAAATTTTTATCAGGCATAATTCGTTGGTGGTCTGCTATGAATACTGTTTATCCGCTTATTCAAAATCCACAAGTTTCAAAGAAACATGCAAAAATATTTTTACAATATAGAGTTAATTCTGAACAGTATACTGGAGCAATGGATGAATTAATAGTTAAATTTTGGAAAGAAAGAGTTCCAAAGAAATATCAAGACTTAGTTTTTGTATGCACATCTGAAGAATCAAAATTATTAGCTAAAAATAAGCTTTCTAAAAAAGAAGAACAAGATTTTTGGGAAAGAAAAAAAGGATTCATTATTTTTAATAAAGGAATTATTTTAAAAAGAGACGAAGATAAGTTTTTAGAAGAAAATAATTTTGAACTTTACAAAGAACAAACAGAGAATATAACTTCTGTGAAAGGAATGGTTGCTTACAAAGGATTTGCTAGAGGACCTGTTCGAAGAATCATAAAGAAAAGTGATATTAGAGATTTTAAAGAAGGAGAAATCTTAGTTGCAGAGATTACTTTCCCTGAACACGTTCCTGCAATGCAAAAAGCTGGTGCAATTGTTACTGATGAAGGTGGTATTACTTGTCATGCGGCAATTGTAAGCCGAGAATTAAAAAAGCCATGTGTTATTGGAACAAAAATTGGAACTAAAGTTTTTAAGAACGGAGACGTTGTTGAAGTTGATGCAGAAACTGGAGTTATAAAAAAAGTTGATATGACTTGGAAATTTATGGTTAAAAGAGATCAAAGCGTTTTATTTTATGAACTAATCACGTCAGGAGAAGTAAAAGATAACATTAAACAATTATTGAATCTTGATTTTCACTTTGACCATTATCGTTCTGTTGATCATAATATTAGTCTTGTAACAGAAGAATTAAATCAAGTAAGTTTATTTGTTAAAAAATATTTCAAAAAAGAAGGAAATAATTTTATTGCAGCTTTGCTTGACAAATGGTATTCATTTTTTGATGAACTAGAAAATCTTGCCAATAAAATTTCCAGAACTGATTATTCAAATAAATCAAACGAAGAACTATTACTAGAATTAAATAGACTTAAAGCGACTTATTTTAAATGTTCAACTGCACTTGCAATTCCTTTTCCAATTGAAAGTCTTGCAGAAAACATTTTAAGAGACAAAGTATCTAAATTTGAAAAGTCTACCGAATATTTTAATATTTTAACTACTTCAATTAAACCTACTGGCAGTACAAATGAACAAATAGATTTCTTAGCTATTTTAATCAGAAAACAACAAGAAAAAAATGTTTTAAAAGAAATAGATGATCATGTAAAAAAATATTCTTGGATCGGAACAAGAGGTTTTAGAGGAGATGAATGGATCAAAGAAGATGTTTTGAAAAGAATGGATTTATTAGATCGCTGTGATGCAAAAAAAGAATATCAATCGTTAATTAATCATCCAAAAGAAGTTATTAAACAAACAGCTCAAGTATTAAAGGAAATTAATGCGAATGCAGATTTTAAAGAGTTTGTAAATATTGTAAAAGAATATGTTTTCTTTAGAACTTATAGAATGGAAGAATATACTCGATCAGGATTTCTTGCAAGACCATTATTTAAAGAAATAGCAAAAAGAATTGGTTTAGATCTTAATGATATTTTAAATCTTCTTTCAATCGAGATAATAGATGCTTTAGAAAACAAAACTGATTATAAAAAAATATTAACGAAAAGAAAAAAAGGATTCTTATATCTAAAAAGTAAAGATACTTTAACAGTTTTAGCAGGAAAAGAATTTGAAGAATACAAAAAGAAAGAAAAAACCAATGAAGAAAAAATAAATTTGGATGTTAATGAAGTTAAAGGAATGACTGCATCAAACGGTATTGTTAGAGGTCCTGTAAAAATAGTTGATACAAAGAATGAAATAAATGTGGTTTCTGAAGGAGACATCCTTATTACATCTATGACCACGCCGGATTTTATACCTGCAATGGAAAAAGCAATTGCATTTGTTACTGATGAAGGTGGTATTCTTTGTCATGCAGCAATTGTGAGTAGAGAGATGAACAAACCTTGTGTAATTGGAACAAAGATTGCAACTCAAGTTTTCAAAGATGGTGATTATATAGAAGTTGATGCGAATACTGGAACTGTGAAGAAAATATCTAAGAACTCTATTCCTAAAGACTTGCTTGATAATCTTGATTTCTTTTGTACAAGACCTATGACTGCACAAAGAGATATATTGGCAGCATTACTTTTTTGGCCTCATAAGTCAAGACTTATTTCGATTCCTGCCAATGGAAACAATCGATCTTTATATACTGAAGCTGCAGGTATGAAAACGACTTACAAAGATATGCTAAAAAAAGTTGATACATCTTCTAAACTTAAAAAGCATTTGAAAGAATATACTTTTGATATGAATAAAATGCTTAAAGTAACTAAAGAGTTGAAAAACACTTCTATTACAAATGTTAAAGAATCGCTTTATTTATTTAATGGATTTTTTGAAGCATTTACTAAATTTGGAAAATATTTAACTTTGCCTTTCGCAATTGAAAAGTATCTAGAACCTGAACTTAGAAGTTTAATTAAAAAAGAAAAACTAGATTCTGAATATGCTTTAAAAATAATTTCTTCTCCTAGTCAAATGAATGAATATCAGAGAATGAGAATTGCAATAATTGATTCTGCATTAAATAAAAAATATACTATAAAACAATTAGTTGATAAGTTTTCGTGGTATGGAGAATATGCTTATGTTGAACCATTATTGGACGCTACTTATTTTAAAAAAGAAATTAAAAAAATAACTAACTCAGAAGGTAAAAAAGAGAAAAAACAAATCTGTGCGGCCATTAATGAAGTAAAATTAAATTATCCAAAAATTTTAAAACAAATTAAAAATAAAAGATTAAAATTATTAGTCGAACTTGTACAAAATTATACTATTATTAGAGATGGAAGAATTGATGCTTTAAAAAAATCACAAGTAAATATAAGGTTCTTTTTTGAAAAAGTTGCAAAATTATTAACTAAACAAACAAAACAGAAATGGGATGGAAAACTGGTTGCAAATATGTTAATACTTGAAATTGAAGACTTCTTAAAACAAGGAATAGCTCCTAATTATGATTTAATGAAAAAAAGATTAAATCAAGAATACTTATTCTATTTTGATGGAAAATCACATGTTTTCTATAATGATGTAGAAAAAACTAGAGACTATATTTTAGATAAATACTCAACTGATGAAGATTTGATTAAAGGAACAATTGCTCAAAAAGGTAAAGCAACCGGCTGTGCAAAAATTATTAGAAAAAAATCAGACCTTAGAAAAATTCAAGAAGGAGATGTAATGGTTGCAAAAACGACCATGCCTGATTATACAATTGTTATGAAAAAATGTTCTGCAATAATAACTGACGAAGGCGGAATTGTTTCTCATGCAGCAATTGTAAGTCGAGAATTAAAAATTCCTTGCATTGTAAATACTAAATCTGGAACTACAAAATTAAATGATGGAGACTATGTGGAAGTTGATGCAAACAACGGAACTGTAAAAAAAATAACCAAAGAAAACTCCTCTCAAGCCAAAAAAGACATCTTATTAAAACCAAGAATTTCTGTTCTTCATGTTGAAGATAATAAGAAAATATTTGATTCTTTAAGAAAAGAGTTTAACAAAAAAGGAATTTATTCTCATACAGTATCAAATTTTAAAGATGCTTTTGACTTAATAAAAGAGATTAATTTTGACATTATTGTTTGTGATGGTAAATTTCCTTATGATAAAGATTCAAAATCAGAATCTAACTTTATGAAAGTAGTTGATTTATTAAAACAATATAATAAAAAAACAAAACTAATATTTTGGGCTAATTCAACTACTGTTCATGAATATGCTTTAAAAAATAAAATTGAAGCTTATAGTAAAATTCAACTTCAAGAGTTTCATTTCTCAAGAAGAGGTCGTAAATTTCAAAAAGTAAAATGTATCTCTCCTAAAGAATTAGCAGTTATTGTTGAAAATGAACTAATGAATGTATCTTTAATGAAAGAAGAGTTTAAGAAACCATTAGTTCACATGTATAAAGAACCAGCGTATGTTATGCCTGCGGTTTTTGCAACTGATTCAAGAACTGCTCATTTTGAATCAACTGTTGGAATGAACTATTCTTTTTGTCATTGTGAATTTAAAAAAGGAGTTGTGTCAGTTTATATTGATCCTTCAAATGATGGTTTAATTGCAGATAAAATATATGACAGAATTGTTAATGAGAACTTTTTCCCAGAACTATTAAGTAATGTTATTTCAAAAGCCGACTCGTTACTTAAACTAAGTCGTTCATTTAAATCATCCGATCTTTCAAAATATTCAAATAACAAGCTAGCAAATATACTTGCAGATTTTTATAAGAAGTATATTGAAATGAGAGTTTACTCTTCAATACCAACAGCAATAGAACATGTATCCAATAGATGGTCTAATTATTTATTAACAATTCTGGAGAAGAAAATTAGTAATCCTGAAGAAATAAATAAAGTGTTCCCATTATTAACAACCCCTGAAAGACTCTCATATCTAAAAGAATTTGAACTAGAAGTATCAAGAATGGCAATTAAGAAAAGTAAATTCACGTCAAAAACTTTAGCAGAAAAATATGCTTGGATAAGATATGCTTTTGAAGGAAAACCAATAAATTCTGAATTTGTAAAAAAAGAATTATCTAAACTTTCAAAAAAAGAACATCAAGAATTATTATTAACTAATAAAAAAAGAGTTTCTGAATTAAGAAAAAGTAAACAAGTTCTTTATGAAAAATATTCTTTTACATCTTCTGAAAAAGAATTGTTTAATTACGGAGCTGAAATGGTTTGGATTAAATTTTTTAGAAAAGGAATATTTGCAGAATCAAATTACTGTTCTGAATTTTTACAAAGAGAAATAGCTAAAAGAATCAAGTTCTCAGAAAAACAAATTAAACTTTTGCTACCTAGCGAAATGATGGCTGCACTTAAAACAAAAACTTTTCCAAAAGAAATAGTTAATTTACGAGCAAGAGAATTCTTCATGTTTTGTAAAAATGGAAGAAGTTATATTTTTCCTTACAATAAAAGAGATTTATTTAATAAACCAGTTGCAAAACAAATTTCTAGCGATACTTTTAAAGGAACTTCTGCTTATAATGGAATAATTTCTGGAATTGTAAAAATAGTTAATACGCCTAAAGATTTAGATAAAGTTAATATTGGTGATGTACTAGTTTCAAGATCAACAAATCCTAATATTTTACCTGCAATGAGAAAAGCAGCAGCATTCGTTACTGAAGTTGGTGGTTTAACATGTCATGCCGCAATTATTGCTAGAGAAATGAAAAAACCTTGTGTGATTGGAGCAGAAGGTGTAACAAGCGCTTTAAAAGATGGCGATTATGTAAAAGTTGATGCTGATTCTGGAATTGTTAAGAAAACTAATGGTATTAATTGGCGAGAAGTAGTTGCTAGTAGAAAATGGTATAAGCAAGCAGCTGATACTGAGCCTATTTATTCTTTTGCAACAACTGCCACAGGTATGAGTGAAATGGATTATCCTGTATTCTTTTTTTATGACCGAGTTTGTACTGCATTTTTCTCAGTAAAAGAAATGGCTAAAGAAGGAAGAGAGATTTTTGAGAAAACTAAAAAGAATCCAAAATATGTTGATAAACGAATTAATGACTGTACAGTTTATTCAAACAAACTAGTATTTTTAATGAAAAAATTATCAAAAATTGATTTCTTTAAAGCAGATTTAGAAGCTCTTAGAAAATCTTTAATGAAGTTTCATCAAATAAACTGCGATTATTGGTATAGAGCTTATTTTGTTGATAAACTTGATCCAGAAGGAGAATTAGACTTAAAATCAGAAATAAAAAAATCAAAAATTAAAATCTCTCACGATGAATTAACTAGTATTTTAAGATCACAAAAAAAGAATTTTATTGAAAATTCAAATTTAGATTTATTTAAACTTGCTTTAAAACTTCAAGGTAAAAAATTATCTGATAAAGAATTATTAGTTCATTTAAAGCCATATACTAAAAAATATTATTATATTAAAAACAGTTGGAATAAAGCTTTCATATTAACGGAGAAAGATTTCTTATTATCTTTAAAACAATTATTAAGAGATTCTAAAGATAGATTAAAAGAATTAATTTTCACACACGAGCATTTAGAATTAAATGCTAAGAAAAAAACAAAAGAATTAGAATTAAAATTAAAAATACCTGAGAGTCTAAAAAATGTATTTTATTTATTTAGAACGTTAACTGCTTTTAGAGATGATAGAAAAGAGATTGTTTTAAATTGTATTAATTTCTATGAATTGTTAGCACAAAGATTTGCAAAAGAATATGATATAAAATTATCTTTATTGCGTAAAGCTTTACCAAAAGAAGTATTGAATATTAAATCTAAATCTGATGCTAAGCAACTAGTTAAGATTTTAAGAAAAAGAAAAACATTCGTAATTGGTCACTTTAAACGTTCAGAAGGAATTAAATTAATATCTGGTTCTGAAGTTGATGAAATGTTAAGTTTATTTTTTAATCAATCAGTTCAAGAAGATAATGTTTTGAAAGGTTCGGTTGCTTGTAAAGGAAGCTCAAAAAAGATTTCTGGAAGAGTAAAAGTGATTCTTGGAGAATCTCATTTTGGAAATTTTGAAAAAGATGATATTTTAGTTGCATCAATGACTAGACCTGAATATGTTCCTTTAATGAAACAAGCTAAGGCAATTATAACTGATGAGGGTGGTATTACTTGTCATGCAGCGATTATTAGCAGAGAGTTAAATGTTCCTTGTATTATTGGAACTCAAAAAGCAACTAGAACTTTAGCTAATGGTGATTATTTAGAATTGGATTTAGTTACGGGTCATATTAAAAAAATCGATGAAAAAGAATATAAACCTTTAAAACAAATAAAAGTTAAAACTGAAATTAAAAAAATGCAAAAAGTTAAAACTGACTTAGGCGAGTTCTCTGATGAGAATGTTTTATGGTTCAAAGATTTAAACAAGGATGATATTCCTATTGTTGGTGGAAAAGGAGCAAACCTTGGGGAAATGTTTCATCATTTTAATATTCCAAATGGTTTTTGTGTAACAGTTCATGCTTACAGACGGTTCTTAGAAGAAACAACAATTGGTGCTCACATTCATGGTTTATTGGATGATTTAGATGTTGAAGATACAACTGATTTAGATAAAGTATCAAAAGAAATTAGAAATCTAATCTTAAAACAAAAATTCCCTAACGATCTTAGAAAAGACGTTTTAAAAAATTATAACTCTTTAAAATACAAAAAAGTTGCAGTTAGAAGTAGTGCAACCGCTGAAGACTTACCAGGTGCTTCTTTTGCAGGGCAACAAGATACTTATCTTAATATCAAAGGAGATAATGAAATTATTAACGCCGTACAAAAATGCTGGGCTTCACTTTTTACAAGTAGAGCAATTTATTACAGAGAAAAAAATAACTTCAAACATCGTGATGTTTTAATTTCTGTTGTCATTCAAGAAATGATTGATGCAAAACATGCGGGAGTTATGTTTACAATTGATCCAGTTAATAAAAAACATATCTTAATTGAACTTGTAGAAGGACTTGGTGAAGCTTTAGTATCTGGCCAAGTAACTCCTAACACTTACTTTATGAATAAAAAAACTCATAAACTAGAACAAGAAGTTCTTCATTTTGATGTTCCAATTGCTTTAATTGAACAAGTGTCTAAGGTTGGTGAAAGAATTGAAAAACATTACAAAAAACCTCAAGATATTGAGTTTGCGTTTAATGACAAAGGAGAGTTATTTATCTTACAATCAAGACCTATAACTACTCTCTAAGTATAACTTTATAAGGTTCTGGCAGTTTCTAAAAATTAATGAGCGAAATAAGTTTATTAGAAAAAAAATTAGCAGAAGAACCAATTAAAATCCCAAATAATCCTTTTTGGGATGTATTCAAAAGATTTTCTAGAGATGAATTAATTGCTATGGCTATTAATGTTACAGGAACAGCTGTTGCTGAAGGATTAGTAGACAGTCAGTTTTTACAAACAATGACTGGCCCATTAAGCAGAAGAACAAAAGATATTGTATTGATGACTACAGGACCTGTAGTTGAGAAAGCAGGTTTTTTCCCAGCGCATTTCAAAGAAGCTTATGATCTTTACAAAGAAGCTCCAAAAGAAGAACGAGATCAATTATCAACCTATTTTAAAGGAGCAGTAAAAAACGGAACAAAAAGTTTAATTGAAGATATTCTTATTCATGACCCTTTATATGTTGGTTTAATGTTTGCAGGTTTAAAGTATTTACCAGAAACACCTGCATGGGCTTTAGCAGCAGGAAGTTTTGCAGTAGCAGTTGTAATGGTTGCAGGACTTGAAGTAGGAGTTACAGAATTGTTTTACAAGAAATACAAAAATGCTTTGAAAAAATCTGGTTTTGGAAAAGAGGATTATTATGAATCAAGATTTTTAATTAGAGCTGATAAAAATCCTGAATCAGTTCTTGAAAGATTGTCGTATGAATTTGGACTTGAAGGACATCGAGATTTAGAGTACTATGATAGATATTTTAAAAATTCATTACCAAGCTATTCAAATAGAACTCCAAAACTCAGACTTAGAAATAGACGAAGAAATGAAACTGAATGGTTTAAAACAGCTCAAATAACTTATACTAGAGCTAACGAACTAAAAGAAGGTACTGAACAATTCAGATATTTTCCTCAAAAAAAAGAGAAAATATATTTTTATTTAGATCAAGATATGCCTGATTCAATAAACGCAATTAAAGATGATAAAGTTCGAAGAATTTTATCTAGAGCTCAAGATGATGGTTCTTACTCGGACATTCATTTCACAAGGTCGGTTGCACACAATCCAGAATTACTAGTTTCAACAGACCAAGTTTATCATATTAAAGAAAGACCTTATTTTGTTGCAGAATTAAAAGTTTACAAAGATACAGAACTTTTAAAAGAAGCAATGCGTTATGTTATGAGAGAATTTCCAGTTGTACAAACAACACATGGGAAATTAGAACTTTCAAATTTTAATGGAAATTAAATGCTAACTCGTCTAATATTATCTTTCCAAACATCATAGACGATGAAATTATCAGTAATTTTTTCTCCAACAAGAGTCTTTATTGCTTGAGAAACAATAATTCCTGCTGCAAGATGAGTTGTGGCATTTAATATCCCTTCTTTTTTAATTTCAGGAATTTTAATTTTGTCAACAACTTTACTGAATAAATATTTTTTGTCAGAAATAAAAATTGCTCCTTGACAACCACCATATTTGCAATTAACTAAAGGCATTTTTTTCTTAACATAATTTGCAACAAGTTTCATAGTATCTAAGTCATTACTGCAATCAATTATTAAATCTGAATCAACTAAGAAAACATTACTATCGACAAGTTCTTCGTGAAATGTTTTAATTGTAGTTTTTGGGTTAATATCTTCAAGTCTTTTTTTTGCTTGTTTTGCTTTGAATTTATTATCGTCTTCTTCTAAGAATAATGTTTGTCTTTGAAGGTCTGCAAGTTCAACTCGGCCTTTATCAATTATTCGAAGGTTAATGCCTTCTCTGGTTAACATTTCAGCAACAACCGTTCCTAAACCACCAAGACCTATAACTGTAACTGTTTTAGTTCTTAATTCTTCAGCTTTTTTCCCTATCTCAGATACTCTTTCCTGATATTTAAACTTCATCATAAAAAAGAATTAAAGGACAATTTATAAAGGTTATGGGCGGTTATAGAGAATCAATTACTACTTTTAAGAAACAAAGTCATACTCTTATATGTGTACAAGGTTCATATTGTAAAACTCATCAGAATATCTGTTCTAATTTTTTTATTATTGATAAAAGTCCGATAATTTAATAATGGGCATTTTAGTTGCTTGAATCATTTTTTTAATATCTTTTTTTAATTGTTTTAAATTAAGACCAAAAGCAGTTTCTGGAAAACATAAATGAAAGTATGAATCATCGTCTTCATCAATTGGAGACTTATAAATTTGCATCGAATTTTCTTCACAAATATCATCTTTAACAACTCTATAATCATCTGGAAACCTTTGATTTAAAAGCCCCAGTTTAAGAAAAGACTCTTCAAAATCTTTTTCTTCTTCATTTAATTGCAAATTAAATTTTTTAGATAATGATGCCAAAGACAGAACTGGTCTTTTATGAGCTGCCAACATTTTTTCTAAGTCAGATTTTAATTCGCTTAAATCTAAACCAAAAGGGTCACTTGGTTTAGCACTATATGCTACTAATCTATTATTCTCATAATGAGCACTGTGAACTGTATAGCACTCTTGCTCTAAGAAATCATGTTTAATAATTCGATAATTCCAAGTACCCATCTCTTTAATAATATTTTAATAGTATTTATGTTTTTTCTTATTTAATGGTTCGTATGCCAAAAGAAAAGAATGAAGAACATCCAGTTCTAAAAAATGCTCATCTGTTTTATGAACGAATAAAAGAGATTTCTGATAAACATCCAAAACCAAAAGAAGATTTCTTTGGAGCATCACCAAATCTATTTGTAGGACGATATGGTTATCCAAATATTAACGTTGGAATTCTTTCAAACGAACATGTTAATGAAGATTATGATAATCCGAAAATTTGGTATGAGAAAGGTTTTGATATTCCAAAAATAGTTTCTATGAGGAGTTTTTTGATTAATTCAAATTTTAAATCCAATATTAAATCTTTCAACGATCGATTATTTGATATGACTCGAGAAGTAGCGATGGCAAAAAAGCCTGTTGATGTTGAAATTAATTTAGAAAAAAAGCCCCATTATAGATTAGAAGTGAGTTCAGATATTACTCCATATGGTCCAACAGTTAAGATGAAAAAGGCTCAGATAACTGAAAATCCTTCAATTCCGACAAAAGTTGAAAAAGTGTATTCTCAAGACGATCTAAAGGCAAGTGATGCAATGAATTATTTATCGAGGCATGAATTTGATGAGCGATATTTAACGAAATTATTGAGTGCTGGAACTATGGGTTTAAAGGCAGGTAGAAAATTAGTTCCAACAAGATGGAGTATAACTGCAGTTGATGATACTTTAGGAAAAAAGCATATTAAAGATATTAAAGATTATACTAGCAGAACAAATTATCACGTTTTTTCAGGCGACTACATGGGAAACTATTACATCATATTATTATTTCCAGAAATTTGGAGCTATGAATTATTTGAAACATACATGCCAAAAGATGATTCAAAGAAAAAAGATTTGAAAACATTTACTGATTATGAAGGGATGAATGGAAGAAAAGAATATGCTTACAATACAATGGGTGGGTATTATGCAGCAAGACTTCCAGTTCTTGAACATTTAAAACGAGTAAAACGACAAGGTTCTGCTTTAGTATTGAGATTTGTAACTGATGACTACTGGGTTCCGCTTGGTGTGTGGGTTGTAAGACAAACAGTAAGAACAACACTTGAAAATAAACCACTAGAATTTGGAAGCAAAGAACTAATGTTAAAATACGTTAAAATACTTGTTCAAAAGAAATTTGGTTATGATGTTGATAATTTATTGACTAACAGTCGATTATTAAAAGAGATGAAAAGTCAAGCAAAATTAAATAGTTTTTTCTAATTTTTTCGTAGTTATCACAGTTTATTTTCACAAAATTTATAAATTACTTAGTCTTACTATGTCTTATGAAATGTCAGAACTCTTTTCTGATATTCATAAAATATGAGGACAAATTTTATGAGATCTATTACAATAAAAGTTGAGGATTTATTATTTGTAGAGATGCAAAAAGCATTAAAACCATTATATACTACGAAAACAGAGTTTATTAGAGAAGCGATTAGAGATAAGCTTAAAAAACAAGAAACTGATTATTATTTAAGAAAATATTTTGGTTCATTAAAACCAAAAAATGATTTGACTGATAGAGAACTTAGAGAATTAGCAGGAAAAGAACTCTTTGAAAAATTTAATTTAGATTAAATCTTCTGGTTTGTTTACTTTAATAAGTTCATTTAATTCAATAAAATGTTTATCTCTAGTTATTAAGATTGCTTCATAATTTCTGGCAATAATTGCATGAATGCCATCGTATTTTGAAATGTGTTTGTCTTTAGAAAGTTTTAAGCCTTCTATAAATTCTTGTTTAGAACAAGAAACGATTTTTTTGTTTTTTACAACTTTGAAAATTTCTTTTATCAATAGTTCATTAAATCTATTTCTAAGTTCTTTTATAACAAAGTCAGATATTATAATGGTCCAATTATTCTCATTAACTGTTCTAAAAAATTTAAAAGCCCATTCACCTAAAGGTCGAAACTTATCTTTACGATTTTCAAAATAATCAATCCAAATACAAGTATCAACATAGAATCTTTTCATTATTATTTTAAGAATTTAAGATTTAAAACAGTTCATAGTATGAAATCGTAAAATTTTTACTTATTGCAGAATATTTTCGAAAGTTTTTGACCACAAAGCTTATATAACATTGCCTTCTTTTTGAAGTTTCTAGCAATTACAAAGACAACAGCGAGGTATTTACAGTGAAAAAGATTTGTATTATTAACCAAAAAGGTGGTGTTGGAAAAACAACAACTGCAATTAATTTAGCAGCAGGATTTTCTAGATTCGATAAAAAAGTTTTATTAGTAGATTTAGATCCTCATAGCAATGTAGAACTAGCAATGGATTTAGAACGAAGTTATTCGTCATATGACTATCTTTTCAACGGAGTAATTCTATCAGAATGTATTAATGAAGTTGGACAAAATTTAGATGTTATAAAAGCAGATACTAAACTATTAGGAACTGATGAAAATTTAATGGACCCAGAAATTTGTCAAAAATTAAATGATAAACTAGATTTAATTGAAGGTTATGATTATGTTATTTTTGATTGTGCTCCATCAATGACTTTACTTAATAGATTCTTTTTTTTATTCACTAAAGAAGTAATCATTCCTACAACAACTGATCCATTAGGATATGCTAGTTTAAAGAAAATGTTGACTTTTATAGAACAGTTTTCAGATTATAATGAAACAACTGTAAAAGTACTAAAAATAGTTCCAACATTATTTGATAGACGAAATAAAATTTGTAAACAAGTCTTAGAAAAAATGAACGATGAGTTTTATGGGACTGTTTCAGCACCAATTAATCTTAATTCTAAACTAAAAGAAGCGCCAAGTCAAAAGAAATCAATCTTTGCTTACGCGCCAAAATCAACAGGTGCAGAAGATTATACTTCATTAGTTCAAAGTATTATTTCAGTTGATGAAACTTTTATGGAAAAAACACCTTCTATTTCAGTTACAGAATAATTTTTATTTGATTAAATTTATTTAATCATGCCAGTGATTTATTACTGAGCATTTTTACTCCATTCTTTAAATAAAGTAGAAAGTGGTTCGATTAAATCAGTAAGTTCTTCGTATTCCATTATTGAGTCAGAAATTCCTCTGGTTGTATCTTTAATAACTGTTCCTCGTTTCATCACAGTTATAATTTTCTTGCCTTCTGCAAACGCGATTCCTGCTTCAATTGCACGACCAGTAGGTTTATTACTCATATCAATGAACAAACAATCACATTTTTTTATTTCTTTTTGTGCTCTTTGCATCAATGCTTTTGCACTATCAAACACTTTTTGATAATTTTCAACATCTCTAACAAAACAGAAATCTTCAAATCCACTTTTCTTTAATATAGAACATAAGTGTTCAATCTCTTTTTTGTTTTTTCCTTCTTTAAATGGTGCTGTAATAAAAACTTTCATAGAATTGTTGTTTCTTAAATTAATATAAATGTTTCTACGCAAGCTTGTCTTCGTATCAAAACTTTCTTTGAAAGAAAGTTTTTTATATCATAATATTTTCTCTTTATCTATGGATTTGGGGGTTTTTAAAGATAAGTTTGAAGAAGCTTATGCTAAAAAAGAGTTCATTACTTTCTTTTGTAAATGTAAAATCGTTTATAGTGGTCGAGCTGAAGCAGTGTTAGGAAAAGGTGACCGAATGGTTGGTGTTAAGCAAGACGGAACTATATTTGTTCATCAGCCTGAAGGTGGAAACCCGATTAATTATATGAAAGCAGGTGGTTCGGCTGAATTGGTCAAACATGATTATTGGATGTTTTTTAAAGCATATAATCCTTTAACAAAAGAATATCTCGAGTTAGAAATTTCCAGAGTTTATTCTTTTGCAAGTCAAAGACTTGAAGATGGACAAAAACAATTACTTGCAGGTTCAGAAGCTGATATGAGTGATATGATTAAACAGAATCCAATTTTAATTAGTGATGATTTCAAACCTTTATCTCGAGAAGAACATACTAAGTTTGGTTTTATAGATGTGTTTGGTCATGATAATAAAGGAACACTCATAATTATTGAATGTAAACGTTACACAGCAGGACTTGATGCAGTTCAACAATTAAGAAGATATGTTGAAAAAATTAAAGAGTTAAGAGGAATAAAAACTGTTTCAGGAATAATTGCAAGTCCAAAAATCTCTCCTAATGCAGAAGAAATGTTAAAAAAATGGGGTTTTACTTGGAAGTTAGTTAATCCTCCGATGAGATTGATTAGACATAATAAGTCGCAGAAAGGTTTAGATGCTTTTTTGAAATAATTCTACTTCAAACATTTTTTACAAGCAGTTAAACCTTTAGAATTAGCTTCTTTTTTAGAAGTATATAAATCAATTTTATTTTTAGGAACTTTATTCATCAATCCGCAATTGGGTTTATGATATTTATTGCTGTTTTTAGCACTAGCAAATAACTCTGATTTTAGAGGGTGTTTTTTTACATCAAATATTTCAATTTTATCTTTAAAATCAGTTATTTTTAACTGAGAAAATCTTTTTTTTTGAGTTGAAGAACTGAATTTAACTAAGAACATTCCGAGTATTAATGCACCTATTATTTCAACAGAAAGAGGAGCTCTTAATTCTGTTGCAGGAAATAAAATCATCATAACGATGAAAACTGCGATTATGGAAAAAAGAACAAAAATAAACCACTCTATAAATTTCCATTTCTTTTCATTAATTAAAATTAGGAACAGTAATGCTTCTGAAATTATTAATAGTACTATGAAGAATAACTTCATTAAGGCTTGGTTGAATAGTAATAAGAATAGAATTAAAACTACTTGAGAAAATAATCCAAATAAAACAGTTTGTTTATATTTCATCCTAACCCCTAAACTATTCTAAACAAATACTATATAAAAAAGTTTCTATTTTAAAGTAGTTATTCTAGTTTCACAAAATTTTATAAATGAGAATTAGTTCTTTATACTTATGAAATGCTCAGTTTGTAAAAATAAGATTGAAACTATTTTTTTAAATAAGATACTTGGTAGTCATGTAAAAGATGCAAAAGGAAAAAGACATCCTGTTTGTAGTAAATGTCAAAGCGAGCATACGACGGACGAAATTCGGACGAAACTTTAGTTCTGCTCCTACAATCAATCAATTTGAAGTGGGGGCTCACAGATGCCTCTGTAGCATAGTAGCTATTGCGGTTGCTTCGTAAACAAAAACAAGTTTTTGAAACTCGAAAACAAGTTTTCGAGAAAGCAACAGGTCGAGGGTGCAACTCCCTTCAGAGGCTTATTTTAATATTAGAAACCTTTAAATATAAGCACTATTAACCATAGTTAATACGTAGGTGATATTCATGGCAAAAAAAATTTCAAAACAAAAAATAAACAAAGATATGACTCTAGGAGAGTTGATGATGGAGTATCCACAAGCAGCTGAAATATTGATGGAAGAAGGAGTTCACTGCGTAGGTTGTGGAGCTGCACAATGGGAAACAATCGAACAAGGCTTAGCAGGACATGGTAGATCTGCAAAAGAAATTGATGCATTAGTCAAAAAAATGAATGATATGTTTTGTGGTACATCAAAAAAAGCAGATAGTAAATCTTCAGAAGAAATCACTGTTACTAAAGAAGCTGCAAAAAAAATTAAAGAACTAATTAAAAAAGAAAATAAAAAAGCAATTGGTTTAAGAATCGATGTTACTGAAGGCGGATGTTCTGGTAGTCAATACGAACTTGATTTTGAAACTAAAGAGAAGAAAGGAGATTATGTTTTAGAAGCTCATGGTACTAAAGTATTTTTAACAAAAGATGCTTTAGGAAAGTTAAAAGGAGCGGAACTTGACTATGTAGAAGGACTTCATAGCGCTGGTTTCAAAATTAATAATCCGAACGCTCACAACACTTGTGGTTGTGGAGATTCTTTTAATTAAGTTTATTGTTAAGAATTTTTTTTAATTTATATCTTGAAAATATTTTAAATATTTTTCATCTGGGTCTGGAGAAAGACCATTTATTATTTCTTTAGCTTGTCTTAAAACAGTTAAGTATGTGGTAATATTTGAACCTAGCTCAAAATGAATTTGTTCTGGAAATGAACTTACATCTATATAAAAAGTTCTGGCTGTAGAAATATAAAAATCTGGTTTGATTAAACTATTTTCAAAACTTTCTGGATAAAGTCCGTGAAAAAACATAACATTATCTGCAAATTGAATTTTTAGGTTTGAAGAATTTTGGTTGTTTTCTTTTATTTTTATAATTAAATCTGAAACGTATTCGTCAGCACTCATATAATCAATCGTTTTCTTTGCATAACTTTCTAATAATCCGCTTAGATAAATTGCAGGCATGTGGTGTTGTTCTAAATCTTTATTTTGCATGATGAAAGATGCTGCAACTAACTTTGTAAAAAACAAGTCATCGTACGCTATGCCTGTTGACTCAAAATCTATTCTTGTATTTTGTCTGAGCTCGTACAAAAAATTTTCGCGTTTAGAATATATGTTCTCTGTTATAGTTCCACCCTATAGAGAACTAATTCTGAATTTTAAGTTATATAAACATTTCTATTTAAGCAAATATTGTTACTAGTAAGTGGTAAAAAAGAGAAACATTTAAATATGGGTTTGGCATTCCTAAATGATAAAGTATTAATTTAAGATTAAAAAGAGGTAAAATAAAATGGGAAAAAGATTAGAAAAAACTTTAGATTTTGTATATGAAAATGCTCAGCCTATATTTTGGGGCGGATTTTTGGCAGGAATTGTAACTGTTGCTGGATTAGCAATCAAAAACAATAATGATTATATTGCTGAAAATACATTTACAGATACTGTGAAAGTTGAGAATATTTTATTCAACATTGACAAAAATGATCTTGGTACTTATGTGAAAATTTTTTCTGATGATGGTAAAACTGTAAAACATGATTGTTCTAAAGATATTGTTGAGAATTTGACTTTTACAATTAAGAAAGGCGGAGATGTTGAAGTTACAGGTTATCCTGCAAGGAATGGAGATTATACTATAGCAACTGACTTAAGACCATTAAAACCGGTTGAACCAGTTAATTACGCAAGTAAATAAAAGAGGTAAATATGACTGAACAACAACCAAGTAAAAACATTCAAACGAATGGATTTGGAACCAGTATTAGTAACAAATTTGATTATGTTTGTGACTTTGTTAGTTTTTATAAAAAAAGTTTGATTGCAACTGCGGTTGTTGGTTTAGCTGTAGTCTTGGGAATCAATGAATGCATAGACGTTCATAATTATATCAAGGACAATACTTTTACAGACACTGTAACTGTCGTTGACAAAAGAGCTGAGAATTTTAAAATGAGAGTTCTAGATAGTGATGAACGAGTAATAATTTATGGTGTGAATCACAGTGATGAATTGTTAGATTTGGATATGAGAATCAAGATTGATGGGCAAGTAGTGTTTACAGGTCACCCTTATCGGAATGATGTGACCTCTATCAAAGCTATTGAATTAAAACCGTTAAAATTAGTTAATTACGCAAGTAAATAAAAAGAGGTAAACTAAAATGGAAACACAAACTAAAGGAAAACTGGCATTGGCTGGTTTAGTTGGTTTATTTATTGCAGCAGGTGTTCATTTAGTAAAAGAAGAAGCTTATGCTGATGAACATTCATTTATTGATACTGTGACTGTAAATCAAGTTGATTTTACGTATAAGGATATTACAATTACTGCTGATGATAGCTTGGTTATTAATTATCGTGCTAGTTCTTCCATAATTAGAAATCTTAATTTAGAACTTAGAGAAGGTAAAAGAATGGTTTTTGATGGTTATCGTGTTGGTGAAGATTCTTTAAATACTATTAAAGCGCGTGCAATTCATGTTCTTCCAACTGATTATGGAAGTAAATAAAAGAGGAACATCAAAAACGAAGTTTTTGTGCCTCAAAAATTGAAAATTTTTGGAGGAAATAAAATGATAAAAAACATTGGAGATTTTATAAACACTCACATATATGAATATAGATCAACTGAAGTAGTTAATGAAGAAGGATATTCTACTATTAAAGGAGTTCCAAGTCTTCATTCAAAAACTGATATTTCTGAAATGATTTCTTTATTAGAAGAAAATGATTTTGAAGAAGTTGGAGTTTTATTTGCTACAACTCTTAGAGAACCAAAAGAAACAGAAAATAAAGAAAATAATAATACTTATGTTGATAATCATGATGAATGGACTGTTTATTCTAAAGAAAATGGCAATATGGTTGATGAAGTTTTTATTTCAACTAGTAATAGAGTTATGAGGAGACAGAAAACTCAAGCAGCAAGTTTGAAAAGTGATTGGAGTGAAGATACAACAGAACTAATGTTTAATAATCAAGCTTATTTAGCAAATGTTGAACATGCTTATAACGTAATTTCTTTTTTTGGATATCAAAGCAAACCAACAACTCCTCGTTTATTATCTGCAGCACTTATTGCAGGAGGAATGTATTTTGGAGTAGAATCAGGAACTGATTCCGGAGCCTTATTAGGAATGGCTACTTTTTTTACTGGAATTATTAGTTTAGCATCTACTGCGGCTCCTCATTTAAGTGGAGCTATTAAAGATTTAAAACAAGACTTAAAAGCTGATTTACTTGTTGGTGATAAAGCTTTAGATTATATCATCAAATAATTTTTTTTATAATTTAATTCTATTCGAAAATCTTATTAATGAATTAATTGTTTCTTTTTAAATGAAGAATAATTCTATGCTTGAAGGAAATATTTGGAAGACGATGTTCAAACTTTCATGGCCAACAATGATTGGCATGATATTTCATACAGCTTTTAATGTAATTGATACTATTTTTGTTGGAAGAATTTCAGCTGAAGCTATTGCTGCAGTAAGTATTGCATTCCCATTCATATTCTTTTTCTTCGCATTTGCACAAGGAGTTGGTACAGGAACCACTTCATTAATTGCAAGAAGTCTTGGTGCAAAAGATAAAGAAACTGCTCAAAGAGCTGCAAAGCACTCTTTGTTAATTGGAGTTGTTTTTTGGGTTATATTTGGAATGTTGGGTTTTTTCCTAGCTTCATCTTTATTTCCTTTCTTTGGAGCTAACGAGACAATAATGCCGATGGCAAAGTCTTATACTTATATGATTTTTTCAGGATTTATATTTACATTTTTGTTCTTTTCAGCATCAAGTATTTTCAGAGGATTTGGAGATATGAAAACACCGATGTATGTTATGATTTTCTCAGTTGTAGTTAATATTGTGCTGGATGCTATTCTCATCTTTGGTTGGGGTTTTATTCCAAGGATGGAAGTTTTTGGAGCGGCCTTAGCAACTGTTATCGCTAGAGCAGTTAGTTGTGTTGTAATTTTATCATTATTATTTTCAAAAAAATCAAAATTGAAGATTAATACTCATTCATTTACTTTCGATTGGAAAATTATTAAAGATATTTTCAAAGTTGGAATTCCAAGTTCATTAAACATGATTGTTATGTCTCTTGGTGCAATGTTTTATACAAAAATGGCCTCGTTAGTTAGTCCGTTGGCAATTGCAATGTATGGGATAGTTTCAAAATTAGAATCAATAGCTTTCTTGCCAGTAATTGGTATTTCTGTTGCAACAGTAACTTTAGTTGGTCATAATTTTGGAGCTAAAAATTTTAAACGAATTAAAGAAATAGCTGTTAAATCTTCAATAATTTCTTTTATTTTCATGTCTATTATGGGTTTTATTTTTTGGTTTTTTCCAGAGTTTTGGATAAGTATATTTTCAAATAATCCGGAAGTTTTAAGCTTAGGTCGTGATTATATTAAGATAATTTTTTGGTCTTTTGGATTTGTTGGTTTAGGAATAATTATTGGAAGTTTATTTCAAGGTTTGGGGCGTGGAACTCCAACTTTAATGATTACTTTAACCAGGGCATTAGCAGGTTTACCCGTGGCTATAGTTTTATGGTTTGTAATGGGTATAAATGGTGTTTGGGTAGGTTCGGTAATTTCGATACTTGTTGGTGCGGTCGTTGGTTTTATTTGGTTAAAATTAAGTTTTAAGAAGTTAATGGTGTATTAAGTTCTATAAATAACCTAATTTTTTTAAATATTTTTTCAGATCGTTATATTCTTTGTCTCTGTTAAGAATGCATAAAATTTTTACAATATTTTTATCTACTAAGTATATTATTCTTTTTTCTCTTTTATTATCTTTAAATCTTATTCTAAACAAAAATAGTTTATATCCTATAATTCTTTTATTTCGAAAAGGATTTATTTTAACTAATTGTAATTTCTTATCGATTAACTTGCATCCTTCTTCACCGATTACAGCTAGTTGCTCTAAGAAAAAATTTGTCGGTTTTAAAGAAAAACTCATTTTATTTTTTTCTTAATTTTTGAAATAATTCTTCTTCAGTCCCATAAAGATTTTCTTTTTCACTTGCTTTGATTAATTTTTTTACAAGGTTTAGTTCTTTTTCTGAAATCTTAGGTTCTTCAAAGAGTTTTTCTCTGACTGTTTCTTTGATAAATTCTTGTATGTTTCCATAGCCATTTTCAGTAGCGTACTTTTGAGCGGAATTTAGCATGTTTTCAGTCATTCTCACATTAATTTGTGTATTCATAGTATCTATTAGTATCTATTGGTATTTAAATCTTTTGATTCTAAACATTAAGTTGTATCATTGTTGGATCACTCATAAAACTTTCTCGTTGAATTTCATCAATGATGTAGTAAACTTGTTTTTCAGTTATCTTAAACTTCGTTTCCATTAATTCAATGAAATCTTCTAATTCTTTTACATGTTCAAATATTCCTTCAACTAGAAAATCGTACCCATTATTGATTTTAAATAAAGAGTTTACGCTTTCTTGACACATCAAATATTTTTTCACTTCTTCTCTTTGTTCAATGTCGACTTTCAAAGTTATATTTGCTCGGCACAAATATCCTAATTTTGTGAAATCAATTAATGTTGTGTGTTTTGTTATGAACTCTTTTTCTTGAGCTTTTAACTTATCGTATAAAGTTGATATTGGTACTCCTGTTTTTCTACTTATTTTTGTTAGTGTTTCTCTTGCGTTTTGTCTTAAATATGATAAAAACATTAAATCTTTTTTTTTCATTTCTTTTCACCTTCCGATTTTTTTGGAACTTTT
>CALDOJ010000038.1 GCA_937912225.1 Candidatus Woesearchaeota archaeon
AGTCATTGGTTCAGGTTTAATGTTTTTACTTTTAATTCCATTTGCTTCTAAGTCATTTAATTTTTTTAAATACAAAATAACTAATTTTAAATTTATTACAAAAAAATTATTTTTATTTGGTTTACCTGTTGTTATGGTGACCTTTGGAGGCATCATAATTAGTTATGTTGATACATTATTATTAATTTATTTTCGTACAATGACTGAAGTAGGAATATATAATGTAGCTCTTCCAACAGCAACAATATTTTTGTTTCTTGCAGGAGGTTTATCAACAGTATTATTTCCTATGGCTTCAGAATTATGGGCTAGAAAAGAGAAACAAAAATTATCTGATGGAATAACTTTGTTGTATAAATATTCTTTTTTATTATTGATTCCTTTTATGCTTTCAGTGTTTTCATTTGCTAAATTATTTATAAGAATTTTATTTGGACAAGAATTTGTTTCAGGAGCATTATCTTTACAAATACTATTAATAGGTACTTTATTTTATATTGTTGCAACAATTAATAACACAATTATTAGTGGAATTGGAAAACCTAAAGTTGTTACTAAAACAATTTTATTTGCTGCTGGTGCTAATTTTGTTCTTAATTTAATCTTAATTCCTTTTTTTGGAATCGAAGGTGCAGCTTTTGCCACAACTCTAAGTTATTTATTTGTTTTAATTGTTTCAACCATTAAATTAAAGCAATTTATTAAACTTCAATCTCCATGGAAAAGTTGGTGTTATACTTTTATTTGTGGAGCTATTTTTGTTGGAGTGATTAATATTTTAAAAAGAGTTTTAGTAATGAACGAATGGTTAGAATTAATTTTAGCTGTTACTATATCAGTTAGTGTTTATATATTATTAATATTTGTTTTTAAGTTAGTTGATTTAAAAGAAATAAAAAAATATGCTAAATTAATCTGAAATCACATATTTTTTTTTGATTTAACATATTTAGAAAATAAATTAAGTTTATTTAAAGATTGTTTTAATACTTAAAGAATATTATATTTTTTTAATTTACTTTTAATTTCGGTTTTTGTTAATAATTTAACTGTTGCAGAATCATATTTAGAATACTCTTTTGTTGCTTTATATTCTGAACTAAATGTTGGAGTAATAATACTTGGGAAAAGAATAAACATATCTTTTAATTCTTTTATATGCGCTGTTTCTTCTTTTGTAATTAAACACTCGCTTATTTTTTCACCAGGTCGAACACCTATATAATCTATTTTTATATTTTTAGGATTAAAATTAAGTTTTGGTGCTAATTCTTCAATCATTACTTCTGCTAAATCTGAAATTTTTAAACTATTCATTTTTAAAATAAATATTTCTTGGCCTTTCATTATAGAAACTGATTTAAGTACAAGATTAACTGCTTCATCAATTGACATAAAAAATCTAGTCATGTCTTCTGATGTTATGCTAACTGGTCCGCCTTTAGCAATTTGATCTCTAAATATTGGTATTACTGAACCATTTGAATTAAGAACATTTCCAAATCTAACGCATGAAAATTTTGTTTTGTATTCGCCATAGGTGATTGTTACTAATTTTTCACTTAAAAGTTTTGTTGCACCCATAGTGTTTATTGGATTGACTGCTTTATCTGTACTTATTGCTAAAAATTTATCTACTCCTTCTTCTCTAGCCATATCAACCATGTTTTGTGTGCCAATAACATTAGTACTTACAGCTTCAAAAGGATTATATTCGCATATTGGAACATGTTTTAAAGCAGCTGCATGAAAAACAATATCAACTCCTTTCATAGCTTTTTTAATTCTATCTCGGTCTCTTATATCTCCAACTAAATGTCTTGTGATTGAACTTGGTATTTTTTGTCTTAGATTAAAATGACCTGATTCATTATTATCAAGAATTTTTATTCTTTTTGGTTTATATTTTAATAGTTGTCTAACAATTTCAGAACCAATAGAACCACAACCACCTGTGACAAGAATTTCTTTACCTTGAAACGTTTTTTTAAGAGTTTGTTCGTCTTTTTTCATTATAAAATCAAGAATAAAGTTTTATTTATATAACTATCTGCGAAAGTCTTTTTTTTTAAGAGTAATTAAGAGAAATAATCAATAATTGCTTGCTTAATTGTAAGAATATTCTGTTTAGTTAAACCAATAAATAAAGGTAATATGAGAATTGTTTTACTCAATTTTTCTGCAATTGGAAAATCACCTTTTTTGTAACCAAATTCTTTTTTATAAAAATCTTGTAGATGAATGGCTGGTGAAAAATATGCTTTTGATTGAATTTGTTTACTCATAAGATATTCAATTAGTTTATCCCGATGTTTTTCTTCTACAATAATAGGAAATACAAACCATGTATGAATATTCTGCTTTGCAATTTTTGGTAATGTTATCTCAGGTACATCTTTTAGTTCTTCAAGATAAATATTTACTAATTCTTGTCTTTTCGAAATTAAAAAATCAATTTTATTTAATTGAGAAATTCCTAAAGCAGCTTGTATATCTGTTAATCGATAATTATATCCAAGTAAATTATGTGTTAACCATTGCATATTATTTGATCTGCCTTGATTTCTAAGACTTTTAGTTAAGTCTGCGATTTCTTTATTATTCGTAACTATCATTCCACCTTCGCCAGTGGTCATTTGTTTATTTGGATAAAAAGCAAACACAGCTGCATCACCAAAAGTTCCAACTTTTTTTTGTTCATAAACTGCATTAATTGATTCACATGCATCTTCTATTATTTTTAGATTATGTTTTTTTGCAATTGCAACTATTTTATTCATATCACAACTTTGTCCAAAAACATGAACTAGAAGAATAGCTTTAGTTTTATCAGTTATTTTAGCTTCAATAAGTTCTGGATTTATATTAAAAGTTTCTTCATCAACATCTACAAACACTGGTTTGGCTTTTTCAAATAAAATACAATTTGCAGAAGCTATAAAAGAAAAAGGTGTAGTTATAACTTCATCACCTTCTTTAATATTTAGAGCTTTAATACATAAATGTAAACCACTAGTTCCTGAGTTTACAGCAATAGCATACTTTGTACCAATTTGTTTTGCAAATTTTTCTTCAAATTCTTCAATTTTAGGACCAAGACTTAATGCTCCTGATTCTAAAACTTCTACAACTTCTCTTATATCTTCTTTATCAATATGTGGTTTTGCTAAAGGTATCATTTTATTTTTACCTTTGAAATATTCTCTATTAATGAAGCAATGGTCATAGGACCCACTCCTCCAGGTACAGGAGTAATATATGAAACTTTATTTTTAACCGATTCAAAATTCACATCTCCATAAATTTTATCTTTGATTTTTTTTACTCCAGCATCAATAATTATTGCTCCTTTTTTTACATGACTTGAATTTATTAAATTAGGAACTCCTGCAGCAGTTATTATTATATCGGCGATTCGTGTGTGTTCTTTTAAATTATTTGTTTTATCATGACAAATAGTCACTGTTGCATCTTTTTTTAACATCATTAATGCTAATGGTTTTCCAATAAGATTACTGTGATTTATAATACAAACATTTTTTTTAGCAATTTTTATTTTATAATTTGATAATAATTCCATTATGCCAGTAGGTGTACAAGGTCCATAATCAGAATTTAAAATTTTTCCAAAATAATTTATATTTAATCCATCAACATCTTTTTCAAATGAGATTTCAGAAAGAACTTTTTCTTTATCTATGTTTTTTGGTAAAGGTAACTGCACCATAATCCCAGTTATCTGTTTGTTATTATTTAGTTCTTGTATTAATTTTATTAAATGTTTAGTATTTGTTTTTGTGTAATGATGAAGTTGAGTTTTTATACTTACTTTTTTGCAAGCTTTTTCTTTTAAATTAATAAAAATTTCAGAAGCAGAATTATTTCCAACAAAGATAACAGCTAGAATTGGTGTGGTCTTTAATGTCTTTATTTTTTTTGCTATCTTAAGTAACTTTTTCTCTGAAATTTTTTTCCCATCAAGAATTTTATAACTCATTTTTGTACAAAGGAAATTTTTTGCATATTTTTTTCACATCCTTTTTTATTTTTTGTTTGATTGTTGTGTTATCTTTATTTTGAATTGTTTGAAATATTAAGTTTGCGATTATTTTCATTTCAATTTGTTTCATACCTCTACTGGTTATTGCAGCAGTTCCTATTCTTATACCACTAGGATCAAAAGGACTTCTTTTGTCATATGGAACCATGTTTTTGTTTACAATAATTCCAATTTCTTCTAATGCTTTTTCTGCTTCTTTTCCAGATATGTTTTGATTTGTTAAATCAACTAAAATTAAATGATTATCAGTTCCTCCAGAGATAATTTTTATTCCTTTTTTTAAAAGTTCTTTGGATAAACAATCAGCATTTTTTATTATTTGTTTTGAATATTTTCTAAAAGAGGATTTAGCAGCTTCACCTAATGCAATAGCTATAGCTGCAGTTGTTTGATTATGAGGTCCTCCTTGCATTCCGGGAAAAACAGCTTTATCTATTTGTTTAGCAAATTCTTCTTTACAAAAGATTATTGCTCCACGAGGTCCTCTAAGTGTTTTATGGGTTGTAGTTGTAACAATATCTGTAAATGGAAATGGACTTGGATGAAGCTTTGCTGCAACTAATCCTGAAATATGTGCCATGTCTACCATGCTTATTGCACCTACTTCTTTTGCAATTTTATGAATTTTTTTAAAATCTATTTTTCTAGAATAAGCAGTAGCTCCAGATAATATTAGTTTAGGTTTATGTTTTTTAGCTAGTTTTCTTATTTCTTCATAATCAATTTTATGAGTTTTTTTATTTACACCATATTGAACGAAATTATAGGCTTTACCTGAAAAATTTACTGGATGTCCGTGCGTTAAATGTCCGCCTTGATCAAGAGCCATTCCAAGAATAGTATCTCCAAATTTAAGTACTGCAGAGTAAACTTCTATATTTGCAGGTGATCCTGAATATGGTTGAACATTAACATGTTCTGCTCCAAATAATTTTTTAGCCCTTTTAATAGCAAGTTCTTCAATTTGATCAATAAATTCATTTCCACCATAATACCTTTTTTTTGGATAACCTTCAGAATATTTATTTGTTAAAATACTCGCTGATGCTCTTAATACATTTTCACTAACAAAATTTTCAGAAGCAATTAATTCAATAGTTGTTTGTTGTCTTTTTAATTCTTTTAAAAGAATGTCTCCAACTATAGGGTCCTCTTTTTTGATTTTTTGATAGAATTTTCTCATTTAATTAATAATTTGAACTTAATTTATTAATCTTTCGTAGAAAATAGCAAATAATAAAAAGAGTGGTGAAATTTAAATAGAATGGTTAAAGTAAATAGTACCAAATTAAGTATTTTATTAGGTTTATTTGTGTCTATTTTAATTGCTGCAAACTTATTGTCAACAAAAATAACTACTTTTCTTGGAGTATCATTTTCAGTAGGGGTAATAGCTTTTCCATTAACATTTTTAATTACAGATATTGTTGAAGAAGTATATGGTAAAGAAAAAACTAAAGTTTTCATAAAAGTAGGATTGATTTCATTAATATTTATACTTTTATACACTACTTTAGCTGTAAATCTTCCAGCGGCCTCAAGATATGATTATAATGAAGAATATAAAATCATATTTGGTTCTTCTATCAGGATAATGATTGCAAGTCTTTTAGGTTTTTTAGCATCACAATATAATGATTTGTTAACTTTTAATTTCATAAAAAAGAAAACGAAAGGCAAATTTTTATGGTTTAGAAATAATTTATCAACAATTATAAGTCAATTTATAGATACAACTGTATTTATGTTTATTGCTTTTTATAATATAACGCCAAAATTTGATGTAAGTTTTATTTTCTCACTGATAATTCCTTATTGGTTATTAAAAATAGTAATTGCAATTATAGATACTCCTTTTTGTTATTTAGGAGTTAAATGGTTAAGAAAATAATTCTTTTGCTTCTCCGACAAGATAAATTGATCCTGTAACAATAATGGGAATATCAAGATGTTCATTCATTGCTTTTTTTATTGCAATTTTAACATCTGGAATGATTTGATAATTTGTTTTAATTAAAGGAGCTATTTTTTTAGGATTCATACCTTTGTAATGTGCTTTTGAAATAATCACTTTTTTTGCAAATGGTAAAAGTTCTTTAATCATGGAAAGCTTATGTTCATCATTTGAGATTCCTAATATTAAATATATTTCATGAAAATTTCTATTTAAAAATTGTTTAAGATTTCTAATTCCTGCAATGTTATGTGCACATTCTAACATAATAAAAGGTTTTTTGTTCACAATTTCCATTCTTCCAGACCAAAAACTTTTTTCTAAACCTTTTTTTATTATTGGTGTGCTAAGACCAATTAAGAGACAAACTTTTATTGCTAAACAAGCATTATAAATTTGATATTCACCAAGCATATTTAATTTATAAATTGTTTTTTCAAAAGAAAATATTTGTTGATTAATATTTGATTGAATGATTGTTATTTTATAATCATTAATGTTGTAGTAAAGAGCGTTTTCTTTTAGACATTTTTCTCTTATTTGTTCTTTTATTAAATCATTTCTTTCAGAAGTTACTAAAGGCACATCTTTTTTTATTATACCAATTTTATTAGAAGCTATTTTTTTTAAGGTATTACCCAAATATTTCATATGATCAAAATCAATATTTGTAATGACAGAAATTATAGGATTTATAATGTTTGTTGCGTCTAACAGTCCTCCCATTCCAACTTCTATAACTGCATAATCAACTTTTTTATTTGCAAAATAAATAAACGCTAATGCAGTTGTAAACTCAAAAAAAGTAGGATTAAGTTTATTTTTTTCAATAAGTTCTTTTATTTTCAAAATTAATTTTGTTAGTTCATCATCTTTTATTTCTTGTTTGTTAATGGTAATCCTTTCATTAAATCTAATTAAATGAGGAGAAGTATATAATCCAACCTTGTAGTTTGATTCTTGTAATATTGTTGCAATCATTGAAGAAGTTGAACCTTTTCCATTTGTTCCAGCCACATGTATGGCTTTTAATTTCTTTTCAGGATTACCCAATAAATTCATCAATTTTGAAATAGTTTTAAGACCTGGTTTAATACCAAATCGTTCCAGATTATACATATAATTTAATAATTTTTTATCAACCATTTTTTTTTTAACTTATTTATAGTTTAGAACAATTTATAATTCTTTTCTCAGTGATTATAAAGTCCATAGGAATATCATGATCTTCTACAAGAATTTTTTTATTTATTTGGTCTTCAAATGCAAGACCTATTTTTGTTGCATTAGGATGTTTTTTAAGAAAAGAATCATAATAACCTTTACCATGACCTATTCTATTTCCCTTTTTGTCAAAAACTAAACCTGGAACGATTATTAAATCGAGCTCTTCTTTTGTCTTAAACCGGTCTTTTGGTTCTAAAATATTAAACTTACCAATTACTAAATCATTCAAAGAGTTTATCTTTGAAAAAAATAATTTTTCTGAATTTATAAAAGGCAAGAACACGTTTTTGTTTTGTTGTATACAATAAAGGATTATGTTTTTAGTTGTCACTTCTTTTCCTTTGTCAACATATAAACATATTTTTTTTGAAAATATGAATATTTTTTTTTTTTTTAAAAGTTTAAATATTTTATCACTCTTCAATCTATGTTCGTTTTTATCTAACAACTCACGTTGATTAAGAATTTGTTCCCTTAATAGATTTTTCATTATATGCTTTTAATTATTTTTGCAGGCACACCCATAACTATCACATTATCAGGCACATCTTTGTTTACAAAACTGAATGCTCCAACAATAGAATTTTCACCAACAGTTACATTTGGCATAATTACACTATGACTTCCAATCTTGGAATTTTTCTTTAGAGTTACTTTTCCTTTTTTATTATCAATTGTAGAAATAGAATATATTGAACAATGACTTCCTATCTGAACCCATTCTTGTATTTCTACACCTTTTTGAGCATTAATATATGTAAAAGCACCAATATCTGTATTCTTGCCTAATTTAAAGTTATCTTTTCCTTGTACTACCCAGTTCCATTTAGTTAATGTTCCTTCTTCAAACTTTGGATAATTCCAATTTTTAAATCTCATTTTTTTTAGTAAGCAAGTTTTTTTTGTAATAAGTCTTTTGACATTTTTATTTCGGCCAATATTTTTGCTATTTTTTCTCCAGATTTTCCTTCACCATAAGAACTTTTACAATGTTTAAGTTGAATTTGAAATTCTTTTGATAATGCTTTATCAAATGCTTTTTTAATACTTTCCTGTTTATATTCAGCATCTATGACATTAGTTGATCGTTCTCGTCCTTCTTGTCTTTTTCCAATATTAATCACAGGTATAGAAAATGAAGCAGATTCAATAATTCCACTACTTGAATTACCAATCATTACTTTAGCATATTTCATCAGACTTAAATAATCTTTATGTGAAAGATTCTTATAAGTTTCTAAATCCATTTTATTCTTGTATTGTTTTATTTGTTTTATTATCTCTCTTCCACCAGCATCAGAGTTTGGATATATTGAAATAGTTTTTAATCCTGTTTTTTTAATGGCTTCTAAGGTGATAATTATTTGTTTTTTTGAATCTTCAGGTTTTGTTGTTACAGGATGTTGTATGAGAAGAATGAAACCTTCATCCATATTTATGTTAAATCTTTTATTAAGTTCTTTTTTTGATAAAAATTTTGAGTTCTGAATTGTATCAATACAAGGAGCTCCAACTTCAAATATCATTTTTTTATTCTCACCTAATTTTTCAATTCGTTCTGCACTTTTGATTGTGGCTGGAAAATGTATGTGTGCAAATTTGGTTATTGAATGTCTTACTGATTCATCCAAACCAGCTCCAGCATTATCACCGCCATGAATATGAGCTATTAGTATATTCATATATGCTGCTGCAATTGTACCTGCTAGAGCCTCTATTCTATCTCCTAAAATTAATAAAATATCTGGCTTTAATGATTTCAATGATTTGCTTATTCCTATTATGCCTTTTCCAACTGCATTTGCCATAGAAAATCCTGTGTCTTTATCAGGATTCATAACTACTTTTTTATCAACTTTAAAACAGTCTTTTTTTATCTCATTTATACTATATCCAAACTCTTTTGAAAGATGCATGCCTGTTACTATTAGTTTAAGCTCCAATTTTGAATGCTTATTTATTGCACTCATAACTGGTTTAAGCAAACCATATTCTGCTCTTGTTCCAGTTAAAACACAAATTATTCTTTTTCTGCTCGCCATATTTTTAGTTTATTATTGCCTATTTTTAAGTATGCACCATTGTAAGGTTTAGATAGTGCCTTTATTTTTCTAAAAACAGTTTCTACATCGGTATCCAAGTTAATTTCATTATCAGACAGAATTGGTTTTTTAAAAACTGTTGCTTTTGTTTCGTCTTGTTTAATTCTAGGTGCTTTTTCTTTTATTAACAAAGGTAAATATTTTTTAATTAATTTTTTACCTGCAAATATAACTTTTTCATAGACCTGTGATGAATGATCATTTTCTTCAATCAAAAAAGGTTCTTGACCAATAATATCTCCATTATCTAACCCGTCGGTCACATGAAACATTGTTAAACCTGATTCTTTAAAACCATTTAAAATAGAGTTTATTATTGGTGCAGGTCCTCTTCCTACTGGAAGAAGTGTTGGATGAAATCCAATAAAATATTTTGGTATTTTTAAAATTTCAGAACTTATTATTTGTCTCCAACCACACATAATAATTATATCTGGTTTTAATTTTTTTATTATTTTAATCTCATCATTTATTTTGTTAATTTCAATTACTTTAATGTTAAACTTATGCCATAATTTTGGATTAATTTTATCATACATCACTGTTTTTGCATCTTTACTTAAAGTAATTACAGAATTAACATTAACACAATCTAAACTTAAAGCTTCTTTTAAAAGCTCATAACCTAATTTATTAGCTGAAAGCCAAACTATTTTCATTTTACCAAGTATCACGTATGATTAGAAATGCTTCTGCATATTTACTACAAATCTCGTTACCTCTTTTTTGAGCTAATACTTTGAGTCCTTCAAGACTTCTAGGATGGGGATATTTTTTAACTTCAGAAGCATATATATTGAAAAGAGAAACTTTTTTTTTAATGTATTGGTCTATTTCCACCCAATAATTTGGTTTGAAAGATTTAGTTCCCCATTCAGTTTCAGATAAAGTTTCATAACAAATAACTTTTATTTTTTTTGGAGGTCTTGTTGCAACCATTACAGCTCTAAAAACTAATTTATGATCATAATTTATATCGTGTTCAAAATGAGTATAGATAATATTTGGTTTCACTTCATTAACAACCTCAGAAATTGCATTATTTAATTCTCCATGAGGAATTGTATTAAGTTTTACTGTTGGAAAATCTAGATTGAATCGTTTTTTGACATTCATTATTTTATCAACAGTTTGTTGTTCTTCAATTTTAGTTTTTCTATATTTATCAGTCCAATTAGGTGAATAAGTGTTTGTTACTATGCAAATATAAACATCATGACCGTTATTTATGTGTTTTAACAGAGTTCCACCTATGCCTAATATTTCATCATCCGGATGTGCTGCCACAGCTAGTATTTTCATTTTAAATCATTAAATGATATTAACTCGTCTTTTTTAATGTTTCTAATAGCTTTTCTACCTATAACTTTAGATAAATGTTTTGGTTTTAAACCTGTTCCAGGTCTTTTTATTATTAGCATTTCAGTTGTAATTTTTTCATTTTTAGATATGTCTTGACGAGTAATTATGCTTTTTCTAATAACTTTTGATATTTTTAATTCTGATTTTGTTGGTTCTTTGTTTTTTGAACCTAATATTTTTTCAACTAATCTAATTTTGTTGACCATTTCTTTTAACTCGTTAGGTTCAAGAGATGCTTTATGATCTGGTCCTTTCATATTTTTATCTAATGTTAAATGTTTTTCAATAACAGTGGCGCCCATAGCAACTGCTACAATGGGAACAATTATTCCTTCTGTATGGTCAGAATAACCTATCAAACAATTTAATTCTTTTTTCATAGTCTTTATAGCTCTCAAATTAACTTCTGAATAGTGAGTTGGATAATTGGTTGTACAATGAAGAACAACTAAATTTGAATTTATTTTTTTTATAGTTGAAACAGATTCTTTAATTTCATCAAGAGTAGACATTCCCGTAGAAATAATCATTGGTTTTCCTTTTGAAGCCATTTTCTTTAAATAAGGAAGATTGTTTAATTCGGAAGAACCTGCTTTAAATATTTTAACACCTAATTCATCTAAAAAATCTATTGAATCTTCATCAAAAGGAGTTGACATAAATATTAATCCTTTCTTTTCAGAATAATCTTTGAGAATTTTGTGAAACTCATCTTTTAATTCCAATCTTTTAAGCATATCAAATTGAGATTCTTCTTTTCCAATATTTTTTGTTTGGTATTCTGCTTGGTTTGCATCTTTTGTAACTAATTTTTCTGCTTTAAATGTTTGAAATTTAACTGCATCTACTTTTGCATCTGCAGCAACATCAATAAGCTTTTTTGCAGTTTCTAAACTTCCATTATGATTGACTCCTGCTTCAGCTATAATAAAGCAAGGATTATTTTCACCTATCAATTTATTTTCTATTTTTATATTATTGTTAATCATTTTTTATAATTTTAATTTAACCGTTTGAATCCTTCATGTGCAACAGGTCCATCAAGCGTTTCTTCAGGATGTTCTAGTTTACTTGCTTCTTTTATTATAGAGAAAACTTTATCAACAGTTTTTAAGTATTTTTTAACAATTTTCTCATTATGACTATAAGATACATAAACTGACTTAGAAGCCAAATATCCTCTTTTGAGCATTTCTTGTGTGAATAAAGTGTGTAAGATTTGAGATTGTTCACCTTCTTCAAAATGAAATGTTGCTAATGGATCAATTCCCATAATTTTAATTTTTAGTTTATTCTTTTTAGCCAGATTAAGCCATCCTTTTTTAATTAGTTTTCCAATTTTAATTAAATGTTCAGAAACATGTTTTTCTTTTAATTTTTTTAAAGTTGCAATTGCAGCCACTAATCCTGTTCTTTCTGTCCAAAAAGTACTACTTATGAAACTTTCTTGAGCTGCGTCCATTATTTTTTTCTTTCCTACAATAATACCCATAGGATAACCATTTGCAATTGCTTTTCCATATACTACAATATCAGGTTTCACATTGTAATCTTCAAAAGCACCGCCCAATCTTAATCGCATACCAGTAGTTATTTCATCAAATATTAAAACTGCTTTTTTTTGTTTTGCAATTTTAGCAACTTTTTGTAAAAAATCATCTTTTGGTTTAACATATCTTATAGGTTCGACAATTATTGCTGCTATATCAGGATTTTCTGCGACGATTTTTTTTAGAGTTTTAATATCATTATATTCGAACGGAATAGCAGTATTTTTTAGTTCTTTAGGAACACCAGAAGGTTTTAATCCTTTGATTAAATGATTGTCAAGATTTTCTTCTTCAGAAATATTTGCTGATAAATACCAATCAGACCATCCATGATATCCACAAAAAATAACTTTGCTTTTTTTAGTGTAAGCTCTTGCAATTCTAATTGCAATACTAGTTGATTCGCCTCCTGTTTTAGCGTATCGAACCATATCAGCCCAAGGATTCAATTTTAGAAACTCTTCAGCCAAGGTTACTTCTTCAGGACAATTTAAAGTACACATAGATCCTTCTTTAATTGCTTTATTTACTGCTTTATTTACATCTTTATCAGCGTATCCAAGAATACAAGCTCCAACACCCATTAAACTCATGTCAATAAGTTTATTCCCATCTAAGTCTATAACTTTTACACCTTTGGCTTTTTGATAATAAGAAGGCCAGTTATCTGGTAAAAACATTTCTGATCTTTTTGATAATAATTGCGATCCTCCAGGAATTAATGTTTTAGCTTTATTCCACAATTTTGGTCCTTTATTTGTATGTATCATTTTCGTTTAGTCAAATAATATATGTTCTCCTTTATCTGAACTTTTTTCAAAATCTAATAATAGCTGTAGTGTTTCTAAATCTTCTTCAAGACTATATTGCCAAGGAGTCGTACCTTCTATTGCTTCTATAAAATTCTTCATTTCTGCTATGTACATATTTTCTTTTGCAAGATATCCTTTTTCTTTATGACCTTCACTTTCTTTAATTTCAGTCCATTCTTTAGTTGTTGCATCATAAACTCTTATTGTTTCTTTTATCCAATCCCATTCTAAAACTCCATCTTCAAAAAGTATTTTAAATTGTCTATATGCGAATCGAGCAACAACATCAATTAGAATATTTGCAATAGTTCCTTTTTTATATTCAATATTTAATGAATAAGTATCATCAATATCTGCTTTTAATGAAGAATATTTTCCTTTAAAACAAGAGATCTTTTTTATATTTCCAAAAATCCAGTTTATCCATTCAAGTTCAAAACAAACCATTTCTCTTGCAGCACCGGTTTCTTTTTTTCCCACATAAAAAGTACTGATGTCTTGCCATGGATGCCAATCAGGTAAATATTGTCCCATGTGGTAGTGTATTCCTAATGCTTTACCAAATTTTTTTGAATCTACAATTTGTTTTATCTTAATTATTGGTTCGTGAAATCTAAATGTGCAAGATGGTGCTGCGACAACATCATTTTCTTTTGCTAAAGACATAGTTTCTTCAAATTCTTTTTCTATAAGTACACTTGCTTCAACAAAGAAATGTTTTTTATTTTTTGCTGCTAACAGACAAAACTTCATGTGTTTGTCAGGAGGAGTTGATATGATGTATGCGTCAGGATTTTCTTGTATTGCAGTTTCTAACTTTTCAAAAGTTTTGATACCATATTTTTGTTCAACTTCTTGTCTTGTTTTCTCAACCGGATCAAATCCGATGATGTCTTTAACATTAAGTGCTTGTAAATTTCTAATTCTTCTTTTTCCCATAGATCCTAATCCTATAATTAAATATTTCATTTTATTCTTCACCTCGGTATTGAATTATTCTTTCAACAACTATTAAATCGTAGGCATCATCAATTTCATAATTTTGCCAACGTTCTATAAAATAAGGAATGGTTTTTTCTTGATAGAAAGTATCTGTTTCTAAAAGAGTGTTTATTTTTGATAAGTATATTACACCATATGGAAAATAAGTTTTTTGAAGTTGTTGTCTTTGATAAACTTTATTTTCTGTTTTAATAAGTGGTGTTAAAAATTTATTTTTGATAATTTTACTTAAAAAAGGATTTTCTAAAGCTATTTCTCCTAAACTTATTACAGCATCTGCAGTTTCATACTCTTTTAATAATAATGATATTGCATTATCTATATCTTCTTCTTTTCTAAGTGGAGAAGTAGGTTCTAATATGGCCAACATATCAAATTTTTCTTCAACAACTTCTAAAACATGATTTATAACATCCATTGTTGATGAATCATCTCTTGCAAACTCTGTTGGTCTTTTGATTACTTCAACACCTAAATTCCGAGCAATAGTTGCTATTTCTTCGCTATCAGTTGATACAACTAATTTATCTATTTTTTTTGATTGTTTTGCACTTTCAATAGTGTATTGTATTAATGGTTTTCCTGCAACTAATGCTATGTTTTTTTTTGGAATACCTTTTGATCCGCCTCTAGCAGGAATTATTGCAATTATTTTTTTTTTATTCATTTTGTTTATTCTCAAGTATTAGTTTGTTCATATCATATTCTTCAAATTTGTAAACTTTTGTTGTAATAGATTGACTCCATTGAGATATTATGTTTCCAAATTTATTTCTTATTTGATCAGTTTTTACTCCTAAATCTAAAGCATCTTTTGCAATTAATACTATTGTTAAATCCCATTCTCCAGATAAACTTATTAATTCAACAACAAAAGGATTTTTTGTAAGCCAATCAATCATTAATTCATATTCTTTTTGCTCATAATTGTATAATTTGATTTTTATATCTACAACTGTTTCGTAACCAAAATGTCTTGGTCTCATTTGTATGCTTGAATAGAAAAGTTCACCAGCCATTAGTTTAGTTAATCGTTTTTTTGTTGAATCAACAGATAGTCCAATTTCTTTTGCAAGTTTTGTTAAAGTTGTACGACTATTTTTTTGTAGAACATTTAATATGTTGCAGTTTATTTTATCAAGAGTCATTTTATCTTAAAAACACAACACATTATATAAATATTTCGTAAATTTAAGGATTTAATTTGAATTTCATCTTAAATTTTAAGACAAAAATTGTTTGTAAATAATGTTTTGTTTTATAAAAAATTGTTTATTTAATGAAAAATTTAGAATTTAATTAGTTTTTTTATTTCTTGATATACTTTTTCACTTGCGTTTCCATCAATAGTTCCACATATTTTTTTAATGTATAAAAGTCTATTTTTTTTGTAAATTTTTTCTTTACTTAAGACTTTAATTAAAGCTTCTTTAATTTCTTCTGGTTCTTTAATAAAGGCACCAATATCACATTTTAGAAATTCTTCTGTTAATTTTTTTGATTTGGCTATGTCATAAGTTATTATCGATTTATCTAGAATCATAGCTTCAAAAGCGCAAGTTGAACCTGTATGTATTAAGAAATTAGTGTTCCCAATAAGCTTATAAAACTCATTTCTACTAATTTGACCATCAAATACTTGTATATCTAATCCTGCTTTTTTTGCAATTTCAAACCATTCTTTTTTATAACTATCTCTTGGATGAAGTTTGATAATAACTTCTATTTTAAGAATAGTTTTTAATTCTTTAAGAAGAAGCCCCATTTTTTTGAAATATATTTGTTTAGTAAGATAATTATCATTAACAAGAGCTTGAGTTACAATTAAAACTTTTTTTTGATTATGTTTTTTATATTTAGTTTTAAAATCAAATATTTCATCAAATATTACTGGACCTGTTACAAAAAGATTATTTAATTTTCTTAGTTTTTCAATTTTATTTTTTTCTTTTTCATTAAACATTGCAATTCTTGTAAAATAATTTAAATATTGATTTCCATATTCAAAAGTTCCAATTCCATGTTTTATGTACATAGATTGTATATTTTTAGTTTTAGATGCTGCAAGAATACATTTGTCAAATAAACCGTTTTGTCCATTTAAAATCACAATTTTTACATTTTCTTTTTCAATTATTTTCTTTGAAATTTCATAATACAATATTATTAAATATAAAAATTGTTTTGAAAAATAGAATTCAAATCCGTATTTTAATTGATTCCATAAATCCAGATTATTGTTTTTGAATAATTCTTTTTTTACTTCTTTATTTATATGAGAAATCTTAAAGTATATTTCTTTTGATAGTTTTTTAGCTTTTTGAGATATTTCATCATCATAATATTGATATATATTATCAAAGTCATTTATTTTTTTATATTTGTTTGAAGATAGCAAATCAGTAAATAATACTAATTCTTGTATTGCAGGGTCTTTTTTAATGTAATTTATTATTTTTTCTATTCTAAATATTGTATTATCAGAAGAAAGATGATTTGTATAAGTTAAAAATAAACATTTTGGATTATTTGTGAATTGTTTTTTTTTCTTAAAATAATTTAGTTTGTTTATTTCATTGTATTTTGAATATATTTTTATAAGGATGGTATTAATTTTGAATTCTATTTTTTTTATAGAGTTAAATTTCTTTGTTAAAAAAGGATTTATTTGTTTTGGCAACATAGCTTGTGGGTCCATGAAAGTTTCTAAAAAAAATGATATTGGAATATTGTCTATAGTAATGATTTCATTCAAACTTTTTCCATTAATAATTTTTTTATCAGTGTATCCTATTAATATAGTTCTAATTTCTTCAATGTTTTGCATAATTTTCTTTATTCTAAATCTTTTTATAAATTTATCTCTCTTATTCTTTATTTTAAACATTTTAAATCTGAAGAAAGGCATTTTTAAAATAATAATATTTATAACTTATCTTCTTTTATTCATTTTTCATGAGTAAAGGAAATATAGTTTTTATTGACCCAAAAGGAATAATTAAAGGGTTTAATATTGGAATAGCATATATTGCATCTTTGTTAGTTAAAGAAGGTTTTAAAGTAGATATTATTGATTTAAATAATAATACTAAAGATAATTTATCTTTGTATGCTAACTTAATAAAGAATGCTACTTTTATTGGGGTTTCGTTAAAATCATCAACTTACAGTCCTGCAATTAAACTAGTTAAAGAAGCAAAACAAATTAATCCTTCAGTTAAAATTATTTGTGGCGGTGCTCATCCTACAATAGATGGTTTTTCTATGATGAAAGATAATCCTCTTATTGATTTTGTAATTAGAGGAGAAGGAGAATATAGTTTTTTATCTTTAGTCGAAACTAAAAGTAAATCTTCTTATAAAAATATAGAAGGATTAATTTATAGAACTAAAGATGGATTAGTTGTAAATCCAAAAGCAGCAATTATTCTTGAATTAGATAAGTTACCTTATCCAGATTATAACATGTTCAATCAAAAAATAAGAATTTATCCTTTAGTAACTAGTAGAGGGTGTCCATATAACTGTACTTATTGCTCTGTTGGAGCTATTAGTGGACGAAGATGGAGATATCGTGATGCAGAGGATGTAATCAAAGAATTAAAACATGCTAAAAAGAAATATGGTATGAAAGAATTTGATGTTATTGATGATAATTTTACTTTAAGAATGGACCGAGCAAAAGAAATATGTAGGTTAATAATTAAAAATAAATTAAATTTAAAATGGCATTTTCCAAACGGGATTAGAGCAGATAGACTTGATGAAGAATTATTATCGCTTATGAAAAAATCTGGTTGTGTTTCGATTAATTTGGGTGTTGAGTCAGGAGTTGAAAAAATATTTGATTCTATTCAAAAAGGTGAAAAATTACATAAGATTGTAACTGCAGTTAAATTAATTAAAAAAAGCGGCATAACTTTGAATGGATTTTTTATTTTAGGGCTTCAAGACAGTACTTACAAAGATGATTTAGAATCATTAAAATTTTCTCAAAAGTTAGGATTAGACAGTGCTATTTGGAACATTTTTGTTCCTTATCCTGAAACACAAATGTATCGAGATGTAATGGCTGCAAAAAATATTACTTTTTTAAGAGATTGGAAAGAAGGTTTTCACTTTGGCGATAATGTAAAAATTGTTTTTGAAACAGACAAGTATAGTGCTGAAGAAAAAATTAAAATGTATTTTTTAGCAAATCTGAAATCAAAGAATTATGGTATGCTTGCAACAGAGGGTAGTTTTATTAGAAGATTTTTCAGGTTATCAGGAGTAATTTTAAAACATGATTTTATTCGATTTCCTTATCACATAATAAATGCTTTATTTGCGTTCTATAAATATCGTGTAAAAACTAATTTAGAAAATATTTTTTGATTTTATTTTAAGAGTTGATGATATTTCTTAAGTAACTGTTTTATATGTTCTTTCCTGTTAAAATTAGCAATCTCTTTTAGTGAATTCTCAGATAATTTAGCGTATAATTGTTTATTAGTTAATAATAATCTGATTTTTTTTGAGAGTTCTTTTACATTTCCTGGTTCAAATAGTAAACCTGTTTTATTATCTTTACACCATTCAGGAATACCACCTATATTACTTCCAATTGCAGGAACTCCTTTTGACATTGCTTCTAACCCAATAAGTCCAAATTGTTCCATATAAATAGATGGTACTACAATCATTTTTGCTTGTTTATAATAATTTTCTACTTCATCAAAAGATTTTTTACCTTCAAAAGAAATATTTGTTAATTTATTTTCTTTAACATATTCTTTTAATTTATTTTCTTCTTCACCATAACCCACTATTTTAACTTTTAATTCAGTTTTTTCTTCTTTAAGTTTTTTTAGTGATTTTAGTAAAATTATCACTCCTTTTTCTCGTTCTAGTCTTCCAACATATAGTAAATCTATTTTTTTTTCATATTGGTTTTTGTCTTTTTTTATATTGGTATAATAAGGTATTAGAACGGTATTTTTAAATCCGAATTTTTCGCTTTTGCTCTTAACCGCATTAGTTCCACAGACATATAAGTCAACAATTTTTTTAATGAGTTTATTTCTATAAGGCATATGAATACTAAATGCTAAGAACATAAACTTATCAAACAAAGATTTATGCAAACAATATTTATGACATTTTATTCCAATTCCACCCGTACAAACTTTTAATGAATATTTGTGTACGCACCAAATAGTTGGACAAATCAATGCGAAATTGTGAACTGATAAAACAACTTTTGCGCGCGATTTATTTGTTGCATGTAATATTGCATTTGTGCTTCTTAATAAACCATGAATGTGAATTATATCCGGATTAATTTTTTTTATGAATTTTTTTAATTGAAAGTAACATTTAAAATCAAATATGAATCTGTGAAGATATTTCAGTATTTTAGTTTGTTCGTTTTTTATAATGAGTTTGTTCGGATTTTTTTCTTTCTTCTTTCCAAAACTAAAAATGAACACTTTATGTTTTTCTTTTTTTAGTTCTTCAGCATTCTCAAGGAAAAATCTTTCTTGTCCGCCTCCTTCTTCAAAAGTTTCATTTATTAATAATATCTTCATTGTTCTAAAATTGTATTATAAGTTTTTACAAGCTTCTCGATTATAATTTTTTCTTCGTATTGCTTGACTATTGTTTCGCTGATTTTATTATTAAATTTTATTTTTAATGCTTTGTTTATAGCTTTTACAAGTTTAGATGGGTTATTTGGTTCAACTAATATTCCAGTTCCGGGTTTAATTGTTTCACTTATTCCTCCAACATCAGACCCTATGACTAATTTTCCAGCAGCCATTGCTTCTATTGAAATTCTTCCAAACGGTTCTGGCCATAATGATGGAAATACAACTACATCAGTTTCTGCATATAATCTTGGTATTTCTTCATAACTTACTACTTCATGTACTTCTGCATCTAGTTTATCTTTATTTATCATTTCTTTTAATTCTTCTTTCATGCTTCCTTGTCCATATAAATCGCAATGATAATTAGTTCCTTTTATTGCTTTTAATAGAATTTGTGGTCCTTTGAATTGAGTATATGATCCTAAATATAATATTTTCTTCTTTTTGTTTTTATTTTTTTGTTTATAAAATTGGCTTGTATTTATAGCATTTGGTATTACTATTCCTTTGCTTCCATGTTTTTGAAGTAATCTATCTATATAATTGCTTATTGCGATGTTTGTTGAATACTTTAATCCTTCATTCAAATTTTTATAGAACCAATATAAATAAATCCATGCTATAGGATTATATTTCAAAAACCATTTATTTTTCATCTTACCTATTTCTTTTGATTTCATTTGGCATTTTACAAACATAGAAAAATTACACACTTTTTTACATTCTTGTTCCCCATTATACAAACGATCTCCTTTAGGACACATCGTAGGATAACTTTCAATAGTTGAGACTAGAGGTATTGCAAGTTTACTTAATTCTTTTGCAGTAATTATGCTTGTTCCAATAAAATGAATTAAATCAATATTTATCTCGTTAATCATTTTTGATGTTTCTTCTATAATGCTTTTTGGATAAGTAAAACTTCTTTTTAAATTATTTAACAATGTATAAGCATCATCTCCAGTTTTCAGTCTTCTGTAAACTTTGACACCATCCATAAGTTCGTATTCTTTTAATCCTTTATGTGAAGATGTTAAAACAATAACTTCAATTTTTTTTTTAACTAACGCTTTAGTTATAAGAAACAAATTAATTTCACCACCACCCATTACTTTTGGCGGAAAATATTCTGAAATAAATAATATTGAAAGCTTTTTTCCCATACTACACTTTAGGTTTATGGTAATATAAAAAGCTTTTTAATTAAAAGAATTATCTTTTTATTTAATGAAAGACATTTACATTCAGAAACCATTAAAAAAAATAATGGTCGAATCAAATAAACAATCTTTTACATTAACTAAAATTAGTCGTTTAAGATATCAAAACAACTTATTAATTCTTATCAACTATCTTCCAAAGAAAGCTAAAGTTCTTGACCTTGGTTGTGGTTCAGGTCATATAATGGCTGCTTTAAAATATTTAAGACCAGATGTTTCTATAGTCGGTATTAATCCATTAAAAGATTATCTTTGGCCAACTGTTAAAAAACAGTTTAATGTTTCTTTTAAAATAGGAACGGGTTCTAAAATACCTTTTAAAAATAATTATTTTGATGCAGTTTTATCTATTGGAGTAATGGAACATGTTCACGAATTTTATAAAGGAAAAGGTAATCCTGAAAAAGAGTATTTGAAAGAAGTTTATCGTGTTCTAAAGAAAAAAGGAATTTTTTTTATAACTCATCTTCCAAATAAATATTCTTTTAATGAAAATGTGGCAAAACTTATTGGAGTAAAACCTCATGCTCATCCTTATTCTAAAAAACAAGCTATTAAATCATTAAATAAACAGAAATTTCATGTTGAGTTGTTTCATAGAGAACATTTCATTCCATCTTATTTTAATTTAGTAAGTGGATTTATAGGTTCATTTATGAATAAAGGTTATTGGTTTGTAATTAATCTTGATAAATTTCTAATGTTAACACCATTAAGATTATTTTGTCAAAGTTTTTTAATAGTTGCAAGAAAAAAGTAAATATTAAATTTTAAGCAAAGCATTATATTCTTTTATTGTTTGTTTTGAAATATTTTTCCAATCATAATTTTTAACTAATTCTTTTTCTTCTTTAATTTTGTTCTCATATTCTTTTTTATTTTTCAAAAGCGAAAGTATTTTTTTAGCTAAATCTTCATGATTATTTTGTTTAAATAAAAATCCTCCTTTACCATTTTGTGTAACCTCTTTAAACGGTTCAATGTCTGAAATGACGTAAGGAGTTTTGCAAGCCATAGCTTCAACAACAGTTATTCCAAAACCTTCAAGAACGGATGCATTACAATAAACATGGCTGCTTTTTACAGTTTTAATAACATCTTCTTGTTTTTTAACAAAACCTAAAAATTTAACATTATCTTTTAGACCTAAATCAGAACTTAATTGTTTAAGATTGGCAAGTTCTTCTCCTTGTCCAACAATTTTACATTGAATATTTGGAACTTCTTTTTTAACTATTGCAACAGCTTTGATAACATCGCTTGTTCTTTTAGCCGGAGTTAATCTATTCACACAAGAAATAGTTGGAAGAGATTCTTTTTTGATTTTAATTTTTTGATATTTTGAAACTTCAACACCATTAGGAATTACAATAATATTTTCTTTTTCAATACCGTTTTTTTCAAGTCTTTTTTTAGTAAATTCACTAACACTTATTATTTTAGTCCAATCTTTTTTTAGACTAAACCACTCCCATAATCCGCCAAATATTCCTGTAACTAAACCTTTATTTTTTATCCATTCGCCAAGCCAAGTTTCGTGGTAAGTAATTATTTTTGAAATCTCCAATTTTTTTCCAATATAATAAGTAGGAAGATATGTAATGAAACTATAACCATCAACTAAATCAATATTTTTTAATTTTGAACCAATTTTATAAGCATTATAAGCAAAATTTAATCTTGAAAAAAATGAACCACTATGAGAATAATTGTGATTCATTCCAACTCGTAAAATTTTAATCCCATCAAATGAATCTTTTCTTTTCTCGCTGTTCTTATAAGAAGTAATAATTGTAACTGAATGATTCTTTGCAAGTTCTTTAGCAATATAATAACATCTTGCTTCAACACCACCAGTAATTTCGCCTTTAGAAGAACTAGGAAAATATTCAGTAATAAGAAGAACATTCATTTTCTTTTTTTGTGAATAGAAATTTCTCTGACTAATTTTGTGATGTTCTGCTCAATTGTTTCAAGTTTAATAAGAAGCCTAAAAACCATATAAAATAATAAGATTATACTAACATAAATTAAAATATCAACAGGTCTTCCAATACCAACAAAAGTAGATAACTTATTAAAAATAGAAGGAATGATTGCAACTATAATAATTCCAATCCAAATAACTGACCAAAATACTAATCCTTTCCAAGTAATATTTTTATCTTTAAATCTAAGAACTGCTCTACTAAGTGCAAAAAGAGCGAATATAATCCCAAGGATTTGAATGATTTGCATTTTTAATAGAATTAATAGTTGTATTTATTTAAATCTTTCTTTATGCTGATAATTAGAATTATAACTTGAGATTAATATTTGATTATTGTATTAAATATGAACACAGAAAGATTTATAAATTGTTTCTAATATCGTTTAATTAATTAAAAATGGACTCTTTATTAAAAAACAAATCTGTTTTAGTAACAGGAGCGTCAGGATTCTTAGGCGGACATCTAATTGAAAAATTATTATTAAAAGGTGCACGAGTAGTAGGATTAGTTCATGATTTTAAAAAAAATTCTTATATTAATATTGAAGGTTTAGATAAAAAAATAGATGTTTGTAGAGGAGATATTAATAATTTAAATCAAATGACTCAAATCATGGCTGTTTATGAGATTGAATATGTATTTCATTGTGCTGCGAATCCTATTGTTAAAACTTGTTCAAATGATCCGGTTGGTTGTTTTCAGACAAATATAATGGGAACTACAATGGTCTTAGAAGCTTGTAGAAGAGTAGGCCATGTCAAAGGAGTTCTTTGTATGGAAAGTGATAAATCTTATGGTTCATTTGATATTAACGATTTGCCTTATAAAGAAGATCAAGCTCTTAAACCTTCAAATGTTTATGAAGTTTCTAAAGCTTGTACTGGTTTTATAGCAAGAGCATATAATCATAATTATAATATACCAACTTTTACAATTAGAGGTGCAAATTTATATGGTCCTGGAGATATGAATTTAAGTAGATTAGTACCTGGTTCTATGCTTAGAATTTTAAATGATGAAGAACCTTTTTTATATGAAGGAGTTGCAAATTATACTAGAGAATTTCTTTATGTTGTAGATGCTGCTAAAGCAATAATTTCTTTAATGGAACAAATTAATAAAGTTAAAGGATTACCAATTAATTTAGGTTCTGGAGATAAACATGAAATTGGTGAATTTATGAATCAGATTTGTCATGTGATGAATTCGAAAAAGAAAGTACGAATTGAAAAAAAAGATTTTGTCTTTAAAGAAATTAAAGAACAATGGTTAGATTTAACAAGAATGAAAGAGTTACTACCTAATTTAAAATTCACAAATGTTACAGAAGGTTTGAAACAAACAGCTGATTGGTATACGAAATTTCATAATACTAAAAGACAATAATATTTTTCTCTACTCTTCCTCTTGAACTTATTTAATTAAAAACATAAAGTATATAAACAATTTATAATATCTTTTCATCTAGGGGGAAATCATGAGTAAGAAAGAAGAAGATTTTGGATTTGATTTTAAAAAAATATCTAATTTTTTTAAAAAATCTAATAAAACAATTAAATCAAAAAATATCAAATCAGATGATGATTTCGGTTTAAATTTTTCTTTATTAAAAACAATTTTTTCTAATAAAGTTTTTCTTACAATCATTTTAATTTTAATTCCTATGTTTTTTAGTATTTTTTTTAGAGCTTATTCTATTAATTTACCTGTAACTGATGATTGGGCTTATAGTAGTGCTATTTCTAATATAAGAAATCAAATAACTGGTCAAATTAATCAACAATATCCTAATCTTCCAAGTATGAATAAGAATCAACTAATAGACGAACAAGTAGCACTTGTTTTTGAACAACAAGGAGCACAAATTAATCAACAAATAGAACAAACTTCTCAATTCTTTAAAACAAAATTTCAAGATGAATCAGGTCAAACTTATCTTTTAGCAATTGATCCATATTTTTATTATAGATATGCTAGAAATCTTGTAGAAAAAGGTCACTATGGAGATTCAGTATCAAATGGAGTTCATTATGATGATCATATGTATGCTCCAATTGGAAGAACTATGCCTCTTAATGCACATCCATTCATTGAATATTATCTTTATAAATTAGTATCTTTTTTTAATAAAAATGTAAGTTTAATGGCAGTAGTATTTTTTATTCCAATTATTCTTTCAGCCTTATGTGTAATTCCTGCATTTTTTATTGCAAAAAGAAGAGCAGGTTATTTTGGCGGATTCATTACTGCCATGTTTATTGCAGTTCAAACTTCGTTTTTAGGAAGAACTGCAGGTGGATTTGCAGATACGGATGCATATAACGTTTTATTTCCATTATTAATTGCATGGATATTTTTAGAAGCTTTTGAAACTACTAATCTTAAGAAAAAAATCTCTTTAAGTTTTTTAGCAAGTCTTTTAATGGGACTTTTTAGTTTTATTTGGGTTGGATGGTGGTACATCTTTGACTTTTTATTAGCTGTTATGATTATTTATGTAGGATATCAAATAGTTAAATTATTACTTTTAAAAGAATCTATTAAGAAAATTGCTTATAACAAAAATATTTATCAAACATTATTAACTCTTGGTATTTTTATTCTTTTATCAGGTTTATTTGTATCATCATTTACTTCTTTTGGAAATTTTAAACAGTCAATTGATGGACCTATTAGTTTTAGAAATATTAAACAAGCTGCAGAAATAGATTTATGGCCTAATGTTTATACAACGGTTGCAGAACTTAATTCCGCATCATTAGGGTCAATTATTGCTCAAATGGGCGGAAAATTCTTTTTCTTTATTGCAGGTTTAGGAATCATGCTTTCTTTATTAAAACAAGGAGATTTTAGAAAAAAAGACGCATTATTTTTAAGTGTAGGAATATTAATTTTATTATACTTAATATCAAACTCTGCATTAAGTTTATCTCCTATCACATATTTACTAATATTTTCACTTCCAATAATCATAGGTTTTATTCTTCTTTTGAAAGATGAAAGAAAAATAGATATAAAGTTTGCAATGTTAATAGTTATATGGTTTATTGGAACAATTTATGCTTCAACAAAAGGAACTCGTTTTACATTATTATTAGTTCCTGCATTAAGTATAGCAATTGGAGTTTCGTTAGGTCTTATTAAGAATTTCTTATCTTCATGGACTGCTCAAGAATTTAAAATTAATAAAAGAGTTGTTAGCGGAATATTTATTGTTTTATTGGCATTATTATTAATTAACCCAATTAAAGCAGCTCATAATGTTGCTAAAAGCGAAATTCCAAGTATGAGTGATGCTTGGTGGGAAAGTTTAACTCAAATTAAAGAAGAATCACAACCTGATGCAATTATTAATTCATGGTGGGACTTTGGACATTGGTTTAAAGCAGTTGCTGATAGAGCTGTAACTTTTGATGGTGGTTCTCAAGCAACGCCTATGGCTCATTGGATTGGAAAAACACTTTTAACAGCAGATGAAGATCAAGCTATTGCAATTCTTCACATGTTAGATTGTGGAAGTAATAAATTATTTGAAACAATTAACAAAAAATATGTTGATACAGAGAAATCCGTTAATGTTGTTTATGAATTATTAACTATGAATGAAGAAGAAGCAGTTGTATATCTTCAGAATCTTGGTTTTGGTGAAGAAGCATTAGCTAATGTTTCAAAATACATGTACTGTGAACCTCCTGAAAACTATTTTATCACATCAGAAGATATGGTGGGTAAAGCAGGTGTATGGAGTCATTTTGGAAGTTGGGATTTTGATAAATCATTCATTTATTCTTATGTGAAAAATAAAAAAGTAGATGAAGCAATTCCTCTTTTAACAGAAAGATTTAATTTAACAGAAGATCAAGCAGCTGATTATTATTATGAAGTTCAATCATTAACAACTGATACTGCTGCTAACAATTGGATTGCACCTTGGCCAAATTATGTAACTCCAAGATGGGTTGGTTGTAAAAATGAATCTGCAGAAATCTTTACTTGCAATATGAATATAGCTATTGGTCAAAGCAATCAAAATCAACAAGTATACATAGAAAGAGCCAATATTAATCTTTCAGATTTAGAAGCGACATATTTAACTTTAGCTTTTGTAGATTCTAATACAGGAACTAAAGTTGGCGAATCAACTAGTAAACCTAAAGGAATTGTAATTGCAGATGCTGAATCAATGACTAGAACTGATTTAGAAGCAACAGACTTCTTATTTGACATGGTCCTTGATACAGTTGGTAAAAGAGCTTTATTAACAGACCCTGCTCTTGCACAATCTATTTTTACAAAACTATTTTATTTTGATGGAAAATACACTGAACATTTTGATAAATTTAGTGATAAAACATCTGTAACTGGTCAAAGAATAATTGTTTGGAAAGTTGATTGGGATGGAAAAGAAGATACTGTTGTTGAAGAAACTATAAATGAAGTTCTTGAAGAAGTTATTGTAGAAGAACCTGTTTCTGAAGAAATGGCTTAGTTTCTTATAAAGATTTAAAAATAATACTTATTTATTAAAATTAAAATGACTATCGATATATCTATTCTTATACCAGCGTATAATGAAGAACAGAATGTTTCTTTATTGTATGAAAGATTAAAAAAAGTTCTTTTTCCTTTGAAAGGTTCTTATGAATTAATATTTATTGATGATGGAAGTAAAGATAAGACTTTATTTGAATTAAAAAAGTTAAATAAAAAAGATTCTATAGTAAAAATTATTAGTTTTAAGAAAAATTTTGGTAAAGCAGCAGCTCTTAATGCAGGTTTTGAAGTTGCTAAAGGAGAAATTGTATTTACTATGGATGCTGACCTTCAGGATGATCCAAAAGAAATTCCAAGATTCATAAAAAAACTTGATGAAGGTTATGACATGGTTTCTGGTTGGAAATTTAAAAGATATGACCCAATTTCAAAAACTATTCCTTCAAAATTTTTTAATTGGCTTACAAAAGTTACAACAGGAGTTAATATTCATGATTCTAATTGCGGTTTTAAAGCTTATAGAAAAGATGTTGTTAAAAATGTAAATGTTTATGGAGAACTTCACCGTTATATTCCTGCTCTTGCTCATTGGAAAGGATTTTCAGTTGGAGAAATCAAAGTTCAACATCATGCAAGAAAGTTTGGAAAAAGCAAATATGGAACTAAAAGACTTATTAACGGATTTTTTGATCTTATAACAGTTAAATTTCTAAGTTCATTTCAATCTAAACCACTTCATTTTTTTGGCATTATTAGCCTTTTTTGTGGTCTTATTGGAATTATCTCAATGGTTTATTTATTTTATCTAAAATTATTAGGGTCAAGCATTGGTGACCGTCCTTTATTTCTTTTAAGCATACTTTCAATAATATTAAGCATTCAGTTTATATCTTTAGGCTTAATTGGTGAAATGATTACTTTTAATTCTAAAAAGGAAAACTATATAATTAAAGAGAAAATTCTTTAGATAAATGAAAGTATTGGTTTTAAATCCACCAAGCACTGTAACTAAGAATTATATTCGAGATCTTATTTATGGTTGCTGGTGTAAAGGAAAGAGAATAGGAGGAGCAACTTCTCCACCATTAAACTTACTTTATATAGCTACAATTCTAAAAAATGACGGTCATAAAGTTAAATTTGTAGACGCTCTTGCAGAAGAAAAATCAATAGATGATATTAAAAAAATAATCAAACAAACTGATGTTGTTATTGAATCAACTTCTCAAATGAGTTTTACTGACGACGTTCATGTATTAACTCAATTTAAAAAAGCAAATCCAAAATTAGTTACAATTCTTTTTGGTTCACAACCAACATTTTATCCAGAAGAAGCACTTGATCAAAAAGCAGTTGATATTCTTGTTAAAAGAGAAGCAGAATTTATAATTAAAGATGTTCTTCATTTAATGGAACAAGGAAAAGATTGGGGAAAAGTTCTTGGAATTGCTTATAGAAAAAATGGTAAGAAAATTATTAATCCAGATTATCCATTTTCAGATGTTAATAAACTTCCTATTCCAGACAGAACATTCTTACCAAAGAACATAGATTTTTTTAATCCTATAATCAAAAGAATGCCTTATACAACTGCAATGACTTCAAGAGGTTGTCCAGGTTTGTGTACCTTTTGTAATGTACCTGATTTTTATGGTAAAACTGATAGATTCATGACTGCAGAAAGAGTTATTGAAGAGATAAAAGAAATAATGAAACTAGGTTATCGAGAAATTTGGTTTAGAGATGAAACATTCACAGCATTTCCAAAAAGAAACGAAATTATTTGTAATTGGTTAATTAAAAATAAAGTAGATTTAACTTGGATTGCAAATGCAAGAGTTAATATGATTACAAAAGATATGATGAAATTAATGAAAAAAGCAGGTTGTCATATGATTAAATTTGGTGTTGAATCAAGTAACCAAGAAATATTAAATAGAGTTAAAAAAGGAATAAAAGTTAGTAAAACAAAAGAAGTTTTTAGTTGGGCAAATGAAATAGGAATTGGAACTCATGCCCATACTATGATTGGAATGCCTGGCGATACAAAAGAAACAGTAGAAGCAACAATTCAATTCATTAAAGAAATAAATCCAACAACGGCCACATTTGGTATATGTACACCTTATGCAGGAACTCCAATGTTTAATGAAGTACTTGAAAAAAATCCTGCAATTAAAGATGGAAGTTCATTAAGTAAAGTTAGACTTCATGTAGATGCATATTATAGCAAACATTTTACAAAAGTATCCAATAAAGATTTACAAAGATACTTGAAAAAAGCTTATAGAGAATTTTATTTTAGACCAAGTTATATTTGGAAATGGATAAAAAGGATTGATAACCTTGATGAATTAAAAAGAGTTCTTTTAGCAGGAAGTAATGTTTTTAGTTTTGCAACAAATAAGAAAATGTCTTAAAATGATTTCTTCTGAAAAAGATTGGACTGAAGAAAAATATCACAACATTTTAACAAAAGGAATAACTTCTAATTTTATTAAAAATCTTTTAATTGAAGTAAAAAAGTTTAAAACCAATTCGGTTCTAGATATTGGTTGTGGAACTGGTTATATAACAAAGAGAATTTCTTTAGTAAAACCAAAAGTGATTGGTTGTGATATTGATAAAGAAAAATTAGTCTTAGCCAAAAAATATACTAAAAATAAAATTAGATTTAAACACGTTAATGATAAAAAATTACCTTTTAAAGATAATAGTTTTGATTTAATTATTTGTTCAGAAGTACTAGAGCATATAGAAGATATTGATTTTTTTCTAACAGAAATAAAACGAGTTGGAAAAAAGTTTTTATTAATAACTGTTCCAAATGAACCATATTTTAGAATTGCTAATTTTTTAAGATTAAAAAATGTTTTAGAATTTGGAAATGGTCATGGTCATATTAATCATTTTAACAAAAAAACATTAAAAAAAGTTTTTCCAAAAGAATTTAAACTTAAAAAATTAAAAATAAATAGTTGTCTTTGGTTAATGGCTATTTATGAACTTTAGAAAGTTTAGTTATTAATCCTAAAATTGCCAGAAAGTATGTTGTTAAGAAAACAAATAATACTGAAAAAAATATACTAATATTTGGTGAAATAAAATCTTTTAACAGAAAAACATATGCACTTTCTCTTAAACCCCATCCATTAAATGATATTGGAATAATAGTAATAATAACTGCTAAACTAACACAATATAAAAGATAAGTAATTGGTATTGTTACATTTAATGATTTAAGTATAATAAATGCAACTATCGAAAAACAAATCCAAGTAATAACACTAGTAATTGTGATTAAAAATAGTTCTTTGTTCAAATTTATTTTTGGAAAATTAATTTTTTTTAAGAAAGGTATATTATGAGTTTTAATTCCTAATTTTACGAATATAGTCCATATTATTGGTGTTAAAACAAGAGAACAAACAATCATTATCAACAAATTTTTAGTTAATAAGTAACTGCCAACGAAAATTACAAATACAATAATATCAAACACTTTTTCAAAAAAAACACTTGCTAATCCATTCTGTTTTGAAATACCATATTTTTTTGCATAAGAAAGACCCTTTACAAATTCACCAATTTTACCAGGAGTAATAGATCCATAATAAACACCTATTAAATAAAATTTTAAAGAATCTTTAATTGAAATTTGTTTATAAATAGTAGTTATTTCTCTCCATCTTATAGCTCTAAAAATCCAAGATAACAAAGTAAATATTAAAGTATATAATAATAGTATATAATTAGTTTGTTCTATTTCCTTAGTAAAATTATTCATATCCAAGAATTTTGTAACTAAAATAGAAATAAATATGATTGAAACTAAAAGTTCAATAAATACTTTGTATTTCTTAATTAAATCTTTGATTCTAGTCCATTTAGTCACTTTAAATTAATATAATTAAAAATCACATTTCCATTTGTCAGATCATAATTTTTTGTTTGAGGAATTTTATTCTGAATCATAGAATTTATTTGACTTTCATTAAAACTTCCTCCTTTCTGAAAAAGATAATAATATGGTTGTATTTGCGGACCATTATTAATAAATCCTATTTGTACTAATGAATAAGAGTTATAAATGTGATCTTTAAATTCTTGATTGCCTAATATTTGAGAGAAACCCCATTGATAAACAAAAACCCATTTAACATTAAGCTCTTCTTCTCCTTTTTTCAAATCTTCAACAGTTCCAAATTCTATTAATCTTCTTTTTGCATGCCAACCCAATCCTCTATCTTGATGTCCGGATTCAAAAATTACTTCATCAGGAAGACTATGTTGATTAATATATTCGCCAGCCACATCTAAACCAAAAAATTGTGTGTCAAATTGTCTTGTAGTGCTTAATTTTAAGTGTTGAAACCAAGGAATCAAAAGTATTATTATTGCTATAAAAACAATAGCTGTTTTAACATTTTTTTCTTTAATAAAGGAAAAAATAGAGTTGAAAATAAATAAGAGCGCATATGCAACTGAAATCATTATTATAGGAGCATATGGGATTTGATAATAACTATGACCTGTCATTTGAGGAGGTGCAAAAGCTGCATAAATTAAATAACTAAAAAACCAAAAAGATAAAAATCTAAAATTCCACTTTTTAATTTTAAGAATAATTAAAACAAAACCCACAAGTGCTAAAATAAAACCTAATTTTGTAAAATTATCTGTAATTGCATAAGTATAAATTATTTTCCAGAAATTTGAAGTCAACAAGGTTGATAATGTTTCAGAAGCAAAAGGTTTAATACCTAAATGAAATGAATGTAGATTATTAAAATAGTTAGAATATTTTATGAATAAGAAAGTAATTATAATTCCTCCAAGTCCATAAAGATATTGTTTCCAATAGTGTTTTTTGAATTCTTTTGATTTAAAATTTAACTTTTTAAAAGGGAATATTGAGATTATTGGAATTAATAAAATTAATGCAGGTTGTTTTGTTAAACCACCTATTGTAAAAAATAAACTGAACAAAATAAAATTCTTATAATTATCTTTTTCTATCCATTTCAAAAAGAAATAAATACTCACCATCATAAAAAATAATGCTGGAATATCATATTGAACATTTCTTCCAAAAAAGATTAATAATGGACAAATTGAGACAAAAAAAGCAGACAACAATGCAAAATCTTCTTTTTTAAATAACTGTTTTATAATTAAATAAGTAAATAGAATAACTCCTATTGAAAACAATATCATAACGGTTCTGGCCACAATTAGTTTAACTCCAAATAATTTCCAACCTAAAACAATTATCCATGATAGTAAAGGAAAATTATCTACATGTTCACCTTCAGGATTATCAAGATTAATATTATAAAATAATCTATTAACAAAATAATCTCCATCTTCATACATAAACCAAGCTTCACCTAATGTGTGAGCTTCTTTCATGTTGTGATATCCAATTACAGGATAATCAGCATGATAACTTCTAAGATAAAAACCGAAAATTAGAATTAATCCCAGAACTATAATAGGCCATTTAGCTTTAAGAAATTTTAAAGTACCATCAAAATTAAAATCCTCATCACCCATGTTATTTTGAGTTATCATAAGATTATATAAATATTGCTTTTTTTAAGTCGATATTAATAAAAATTTATAAGCTATTAATAATTCTTTTTTCTTAATGATATTTGAAGAAAATAAATTTGTTATAAAACTTGGGGAGAAAATTGGTTTTTTATTTTCCTATTGTTTATTTACAACAATTTTATTTTTTGTTCTTTCTTTTTCAGGTCATGGTTTAGTTTTTTGGAAAGTTGCAATTATAACTTTTATAATAACTTTAATTGGTTTAATTATTAAGAGGGTTTTGAAATGAGATTAGTAAAAGATTTTTTCAAAGGATTTTTCAAAGGTATGAAAAACTTTGGAACTAATATTAGTATGATTGTTAATTCAATATTATTATCTGTGGTTTATTTTGTAGGAGTTGGTTTAACGGCTATATTTGCTAAGCTTTTTAGAAAGAAGTTTTTAGATTTAAAATTAAATAAACAAGTTAAAACTTATTGGAAAGATTTGAATTTGAAAAAAAAGAAAATAGATGATTATTATAGAACTTTTTAGGAGAAAAAAATGTACATACTAGGAATAAGTTGTTATTATCATGATTCATCTGCTGCTTTACTAAAGAACGGTAAAATAGTTGCAGCAGCAGAAGAGGAACGTTTTACTAGAAAGAAACATGATAATTCTTTTCCGATTAATGCTGCTAAATTTTGCTTAAAAAGTCAAGGTATTTCAATTAAGGATGTTGATTATGTTGGTTTTTATGAAAAACCTTTGTTAAAGTTTGAAAGAATGCTTTCTCAACACATGCAATCTTTTCCAAAAAGTTTGAAGACTTTCTTAAGTTCGATGCCAAGTTGGATGAATGAAAAATTGCGCATTATGAGTCCAATAAGAAAGAAGTTAAAATATCAAGGAGATGTTTTATTTATTGAACATCATATGGCTCATGCAGCTAGTTCTTTTTTAGTAAGTCCTTTCAAAAAAGCTGCAATCTTAACAGTTGATGGAGTTGGTGAATGGACAACTACAACTTATGGTTTGGGTGAAGATAATAATATAGAATTAATGAAAGAAATAAAATTTCCACATTCTCTAGGTCTTCTTTATTCAACAATAACTGCGTATTTAGGTTTTAGTGTTAATAATTCAGAGTATAAAGTCATGGGTTTAAGTCCTTATGGTGATATGAATCCTTTAACAAATAAATATTACAAAAAACTTCAAAAAGTGATTGATGTAAAATCTGATGGAAGTTTCAAATTTGATATGAGTTATTTTAAGTTTCATTATGCGGATAGAATGCCTTCAAAAAAATTATGTCAGTTACTTGGAAGTCCAGTTAGAAAAGGTGAATCAGAAGTTGGTCAAAGACATAAAGATATTGCTGCAGCATTACAAATGGTTCTTGAAAGTATTATGACAAAAATACTTAATCATGTTCATAAAGTAACTAATTGTGAAAATATAGTTTTAGCTGGAGGAGTTGCATTAAATAGTGTTTATAATGGTAAGATTCTTAAGAATACTCCTTTTAAAAAAATTTGGATACAACCAAATGCAACTGATGGTGGAACTAGTATTGGTGTTGTATCTTATATTTATAATGTGATTTTAGGTAAAAAAAGAACTTTTGTTTTAAAAGATGCTTTTTTAGGACCTGGTTATTCAACAGAAACAGTAAAAAAATTCTTAGATAAAAATAAAATTAAATATTCAACTTTTAAAAACGATAAAGAGTTAGTTGATACAACTGCAAAACTTTTAGCTGAAAGTAATGTTATTGGTTGGTTTCAAGGAAAGATGGAATGGGGACCAAGAGCGCTTGGTTCAAGAAGTATATTATCAAATCCTTGTAATCCAGAAATGCAAGAGATATTAAATTTAAAAGTTAAACATCGAGAAAAATTTAGGCCTTTTGCACCCGTTGTGTGTGAAGATGATGCTTTGAAATATTTTGATTGTGATAAACCTGTTCCTGAACCAACAGATTATATGTTGATGGTTTATCCTATTTTTAAAGAATGGCGAAAGAAGATTCCTTCAGTTACACATGTTGATGGGAGTGGGAGATTACAAACAATTAGAAGATCTCAAAATAAACTGTATTATGATGTTATTAAGAAATTCGGGTCACATACCAGTATTCCTATTCTGGTTAATACTTCTTTTAATATCAGAGGAGAACCGATTGTTTGTACGCCTCATGATGCTTACAAATGTATGATGGGAACTGGAATTGATTATGTTGTAATGAGTAATTTTTTAATTAAAAGAGAAGATAATCAAAGAGATATTTGGGATAGTGAAAAACTCGCTATTGATTAAGGAAATTATTAAATGGTTAAAAATAAATCTTTATTCGGACAAATTTGGGATTTTCTAAGAGTTAGAAAAGCTTGGTGGATGACTCCTATAATTATAATGCTTATATTAATTGGAATTCTAATAGTTTTTAGTCAAAGTAGTGCGGTTAGTCCTTTCATTTATGCTTTGTTTTAATTTTTTCCTTAAAGAGTAAAGTAAACTATATAAACTATTTATTATTTTAAACAAGAATGTCAAACAAGAAAACTCCTTTTTTTGCAATATTGATGATTATATTTTGTACTCTTTTAACTTCTTCAGGTCAATATTTAATTAAAATAGGAACTGAAACTCTTAGTCTATCTTTGTTAAGCATAGTAACTAATATCCCTTTAATTTTTGGTTTTTTCTTATATGGGCTTGGAGGAATTGTTTTAGTTATTGCTTTGAAATATGGTGAGCTGTCTGTACTTTATCCGTTTATTGCGCTTAGTTTTATTTGGGTTGCATTCATTTCAATAAACTTTCTTAACGAATTCATGAGTTTATTTAATTGGTTTGGAATGGTTGCAATTATTGGCGGAGTTAGTTTAATTGGAATAGGTGGTTCTCGTGAATGAATTGTCAGCAATTCTTTTAACAATATTTGCAACATTTATAGGAGCTTTCGGATCATTATATTTGAAGAAAGGTTCTAAGCATGTTAGTAAAGACTTTTTTAAATTAATAACTAATTATGAATTACTATTTGGTATATTTTTATTTTTGTTTTCATCAGTTTTCTATATAACTGCTTTGAAATATGGTGAACTTTCTTTATTATATCCAATAACTTCTGTAAGTTATATCTGGGTTTCATTACTTTCAGTAAAATTTTTGAACGAAAACATGAATAAATATAAATGGTTAGGAATTACCCTGATTGTAATAGGCGTGGTGTTTATATCAAGATGAGCAAAAAAATATTTATTGTAATTGCAGCATATAATGAAGAGAAATCAATAGTTAAAGTAATAAAGAACTTAAAGTCTCATGGTTACAAAAATATTGTTATTGTAGATGATGGTTCTTCTGATCAGACTTATAATTTAATTGATAAACAAGGAGTTTTTGCTTTAAAACATCCTATTAATAGAGGTCAAGGTGCATCTTTAAAGACAGGAATTGATTTTGCACTTTTGAAAGGAGCAGATATAATTGTAACTTTTGATGCTGACGGTCAACATCATGCAGAAGATATTAAAAAATTAGTTGATCCAGTTTTAAAAGGTAAATGTGATGCTGCTCTTGGTTCAAGATTTTTACGAAAAGATTCAAACACTCCACCTATTAGAAAAATTCTTATTAGAGTTGGAATATTAGTTGTTTGGTTTTTATATGGAATGAAATTAACTGATTCTCATAATGGATTTAGAGCTTTATCTAGATTTGCCGCTCAAAAAATAGATATAACATCTGATCGAATGGAACACGCTTCTCAAATTGTTGAAGAAATTAATAAGAACAAAATTAAATATAAAGAAATTCCTGTAACCATCACTTATACTGATTATTCTAAACAAAAAGGTCAAAGTAATTTTAATAGCGTTAAAATTGGTTTAAGAATGCTATTTAGAAAGCTTATGAATTAATTATAGGCTTTGTATGTTGCTAAAATTGATTTCTTTAAAGAAATTTTAGGCGTCCATTTAAGAAGCTTCTGAGCTTTTTTATTACTTGCAACTAATGTTGGAGGATCACCTGCTCTTCGTCCTTTATTCTTCTTAGGTACAGTGATATTAAGTGCTTTTTCAACTTCAGAAACCAGTTCTTTAACAGAAGTTCCAGAATTAGTTGCTAAATTAATTATTTCATTATTTGCTTTGTTTAAACTTTTTATATGAGCATCAACCAAATCTATAACATCAATATAATCTCTTATGCAAGTCCCGTCTCTTGTTGGATAATTTGTTCCAAATATTTGTAGTTCAGGTCTTTTGTTCATAACTACTTCCATTATTATTGGCAGAACATTTGTGGCTTCTGGATCAATATAATTTAATCCTCCATCGCCAATAACATTAAAATATCTGAATATAGTATATTTTATTCCGTAAATCTTTGAAAACCACAGTATCATTTGTTCACAAATTCTTTTTGTTTCACCATAATAATTATTAGGTTCTAGTTCGTCTGTTTCAGTAACTGTTTTGTTATGTGGTTTGTAAACAGCTGCTGTTGAAGAATAAATTATTTTCTTAGTTTTGTTTTCATTCATGCATTTTAAAAGATTGGCAGTTCCAATAACATTATCAGAATATTTTTCAGGGTTTTGCATAGATTCTTCTACTGCTTTATAACCTGCAAAATGCATTACAATTTCTGGTTTATGTTTTTGAAATACTTTACTTAATGATTTATAATTGGTTAAATCTAATTTGTAAAATTTAGCTTTTTTATTAACTAGTTTTTTTATTCCTTTAGAAAGATTGTCAACTACTATTACTTCGTGTTTTTTTGTTATTAATTCTTTTACGGCTATGCTTCCTATATACCCTGCACCACCTGTTACTAAACATTTCATAGTTTTACCTCGTTTCAAAAAAGTTTTTTTGCAAATAGCATTAGTTTTGGTTCTTTTATTAATGTTTTGAAAATCATTTCAATTGGTTTATCTCTACTTCCTGAGCCAAGAACTTCTTTTAGTGACTCTTTGTTAAATGTGTTGATTAAGTCATCCCAATCTTTATTTGTGAATTTATTCATCATTTTTCGAATTTGATAATGTGTCCATAAACTTTTACCAACTTCTTTTCTCCAAAGAGAATCATAATTTTCTTTATTATTTATTGATTTAGTTAATGCTTTTGCTGCTAATAGTCCTGGAATTAGCCCTCCTCCAGTTGTATTTTTTATTTGAGCGGCAGCATCTCCTATTAAGAAAACATTTTTTTTTTGAGTTTTGAATTGGGGATTGTGTATTGGTATTATTCCGCTTTGCCACTCAACAACTTTTCCTTTGTATCTTTTTACAAAATCTCGAAATATTAATCCTGTATCTTTCTTTGCAGCAACTCCAACTCTTAGAAGGTTATTTGATTCAGGCACTGCCCATGCATAAGTTCCTATATGTGGATAAAAATCTACTACGTTATCATTTTTTATTTTTATTAGTGCTTGTACTCCTTGTAAATGTTTTTCTTTTGAGAATGAATGTATTTTTCTTACTTTGCTTAATGGTCCGTCAGCCCCTATTAATATATTGGGATTAATTGTTTTAGTTCTTTTTGTTTTTAAATTCTTTATTTTATTTTTTTCAAAATATGTGGAGTTATATATTATGTCAACTCCATTATCTAATGCTTTTTCTTCAAAGTATTGATCGAATTTATTTCGCCACACAATTATATTTGGTTTTTTGAAATGGATTTGAATAAATTTCTTGTTTGGGGCGAATATTCTTGTAGAATAAACTTTGTTTGCAATAAAATCTTTTTTTAGTTTTATGATTTCGTTTATTGTTTGGCTTAAAATTCCTGTACATTGTATTGGAGAACCTATTTTGGATTTTTGTTCGTATAATGTTACTTCATTTTTTTTAGCTAAAAGCGAAGCAGTTTGACAACCGATTGGTCCGCCACCTATTATATTAATCATTAATTTTAGAATATTTTAATCGTTTTTAAATATATTCAACAAAACCAATTTAACTTTCATTTAGGGACTAAAAGTTTCTACTATTAAATGAACAAACTATCGAAAGTTTTATATAGAAGAATGATTTTTACAATGTTCATAAGATTCTCAGTAGAATCTTGAATGATAAAAAATATCTGAGGGGGTATGAATAAAATGAAAGTATTGAAATTAATTCTTGTGTTAGTAATGACCATGCTTATAACCAGTATGGTAAGTGCAGTTGATTTAGGCTTAACGTCTTTAAAGATTAACGGCGAAGAGTTTGGAGATGCAGCATCAAACCCAAGTAACTCGTTAGAAGTAAAAAGAGGCGAAGATTTAACAATTAAACTTCGTGTTAGAGCTACTGCAGATGTAAGTGATGTGCAAATTGAAGCAGACATTTACGGTTACAGATACGCTCATAGAGAAGCAGATTCTGTTTCTGACGTTACAAAGACTTTTGACTTAGCAGAAAATGTAACTTCATTTAAGACTTTGGAATTAAAAGTTCCATCAAATATTGATAAAGAACATTTCTATTTAAGAGTTAGAGTTGCTGATAGATACTCAACTTCATATGAACAAGTATATGATTTATTTGTTTCAGGTGTAGATGCAGAAGACGCAGTAATTATCAAAGATTACTCCTTTAGTCCATCAAATGTTGTTGCAGCAGGAAGAGCATTCACAACAACAGTAAGAGTACAAAATATTGGAGACGATACTTTAGATGACGTTAAAGTAACAGTAGAAATTCCAGAATTAAATGTTAAAGACTCAGAATACTTAGATGAATTAAGTGCTGACGAAAAAGAAACATTAGATGAATTTTTATTAAGAATACCAGATTGTGCAGCTCCAGGAGTTTATGAAGTAGAAATCACAGCAGAATTTGATGAATATGAATCATCATCAGAAACAGCTTCATTAACTATTGTTGACGGAGACACATGCGGTGTAACAGCTAGCGGAACAGGAAGAACAGTTGTATCAGTTCCAGAAAATCAAGATGTTGCACAAGGTACAGACGCAGTTTACCCATTAATGATAACTAACCAAGGAAGTACAGCAAAAACTTATGCAGTAACATTATCAGGCCTTGGAGCATGGGGAAGTGCAAGAATGGAACCATCATCAGTAACAGTTGTAGAAGCAGGTGAAACAAGCACTATTTATTTATATGTTTCAGCAAACGATGATGCAAACTCCGGAACTAACGGCTTTAAAGCAACAATAAGTTCAGACGGTGAATCAAAAGACGTAGCATTAACTGCAAATGTTGTAGCAGATAATAGCGGAATGGGTTCATTACAAGGACTAGAAATTGCATTAGTTGTTTTAGTAATCATCTTAATCATTATTGGTTTAATAATTGGCTTCAGCAAATTAAGAAACAATGATGACGACGACGAAGGTTCACAAACTTATTACTAAGTTTGTATTTTTTTTCTTTTTTTATTAACTTTTTTTATAATGGTAAATAACGATGTCCATCAAATATTTGTCTAAACTAATTATACTTCTCTTTATACTCATATCCATCATTAATTTTTCAAGTGCGATACAGCTATCAACTTCACAATCATTATTGAATATTTGTCAATGCGCACAAAAAACAGATTCATTCACAGTAACAAATGATGGAGCTTATAGCGCAATTTTTACTGTTTCAGATAATCAAGAGTTTGTAATTCTTTCTGATACAAAATTCGAATTAAAACCAGGAGAATCAAAACAAGTATTGACTTCTATTAATGCTGCTTGTGATATGAAGGGTGAATATTCTTTAGAAATATTAGTTACAACCAATTTAGGAACTGGTAAAAAACTAATTAAAACAATTAATATAGGTAAATGTCAAAACTTAAAAGCTTATTTAACTATTGATGATGAGGAAATAAATCCTTGTAAAGAAGCAGATTATTCTATTAAAATAGAAAATACAGGTTTTTTTAAAGAAACATATGAAATAAAAGCGACTAATTTTGAAAAATATTTTAATTTATCAACTGAAGAAATAACTCTTAATCCTGATGAAACAGGATTAGTTAATGCAAAGTTAAATTTACCTTGTGATCTTTATGGAGTACAACCTGTTGAATTTTCAATAAAAGCAGTTAATAACGCTCTTATGGCTAGTTTAAAGCATGATCTTCAAGTAAATCAGTATTATGGTTATTCATTGCTTTTAGAAGATGAGTACCATGTTTGTGAAGAAGAACCTGTAAATATTCCTGTTGTTTTATCAAACGATGTTAACACTCCTAATTCTTATTCATTAAAATTAAGAGGACAACCAATAATTGCACAATTAAGTAAGACTAAAATTGAATTAGAAGGAAAGGAAGAAGAAACTTTTGAAATAGAACTTAATATTCATGAAGGGAGAAGTGTTGGAACATATAATTTTCAATTAGTAACTTCAACAGGATATGGAGATACTTTTAATGATGCAAATATTACTTTAGTAATTGAAGATTGTTATAATCATAAAATTGATTTAACAGGACCTAAAAAATTCTGTTCAGGAGAAGAAGAATTTAATCTAAACATTAGAAATGATGGTGTTTATACTGAAGAAGTAACTTTAGAAACTATTGAAGGTTTTGCAGAGTTAGAAGATGAAAAAATAACTTTAGAATCTGGATCTGAAAAAAATGTTGTTTTAGAAGTAAAAACTGAAGATGTTAGCAAACGTTATTCATTATGGGCAAAAGCGAAGTTAGATAATGATTTAGAAGTTGTAGACAGTCAAGTATTAAATGTTAAATCAAATGATGAATGTTATTTTGTAGATGTTGAAAAAACAAAATTTGATGTCAAAGCTCATAAAATAAATGGGATAGTTATTGAATTAGAAAATAAAGGTTTAGTTGGAGCAGATTATGAATTAAAACTTGAATCAGAACCTTGGATGCATCTAAATGAAACAGAAATTCATTTAGAACCAAAAGAAGAAAAAAATGTTGTGTTATTCTTGAATCACACAGAAGAAACTGCTTTTGGCAAGTATAAAGCAAACTTAACAATTCAAACAGATAATGCAATTTATCTTAAAGAAATAGTAATTGATTTAGAAAACAAGTCTTTGATTGTAAGAGCATTTATTTATTCTAAAGAAAACCCTTGTAAAACTTTAACAGTACTATTAGGATTAGTATTCATAATTTTATTATTAAAAGTCATATTTAGTAAGAAAGCGAAAGGAAAAATAAAAGTAAAAACAGTTTTATTAAGCCTTTTAATATTAATAATTCTTTCAGGTTTAGCTTTAGGAGGAACTTATTTGTACAAAGGAATGCCTACTTTATATTCTGAATTAGATTTTTCAGAAGCTAATCCAGTTAAACATGTATGGGCAGAAGATACAGTTTATACAATTGATTTCTTTGATTACTTTGAAGATCCTGACTCTGATGAAATAGTATTTTCAGTTTCAGAACTTGAAAATATAGATTCAAGTATTGAAGGAAATATTCTAACTTTAACACCAGAAGAAGATTGGTTTGGAGAAAGAGCAGTTATATTTACAGCAACAGATTCAAAAGAAGCATCTGTAAGTAGTTCGCCAATATTCCTTAAAGTATTAGATGTAGAAGAATTTAATTTTTGTAATATTTATAACAAGAATTGTTTATATGTAAATGATGGACTTTTAATGTTGTGTTTATTATTAGTTTTTATTATTGTTTTGAAAAAAGCAAGAAAAGTTATATTTGGACGAAAAAAAGGTTCTAAGAACAGTAAAAAAACTAATAAGAAGAAAAGTAAAAAAAGAAGATAACTTTAAAAATAAAGACTTTTTCTAAAACAATATCATCGGGGACGTAGTATAACCTGGCTAGAATGGTCGGCTCCAGAATCTGGAGCAATGAGGCATTGCCAATGATTAATAATGCCCATTCGTGGAGATACCGTCAGATGAGGGTTCGAATCCCTCCGTCCCCACCTTTTCTAGTTATATACGTTTGGTTTTAACCAAACAATAGTGTTATCAATTATTCGGGTTATTTTTATTCTCGATAAAAAGAAAAACTTTATATACTAAAAAGGTCTAAAAAAACTATAATCAATTAGGGTGGTCGGTATTAATCAAAAACAATTTAATGATGATTTAGGAAGATATTTATCAACTATAAAAAAAGATAAACCAATTTCAATTATTCGAAGAGTGAATATTTTTAGTTCTATTAAATCATCTGAGAAAGTTCCAGAAGTTGCTCCAAATGAAGTACATGTAGAATATAAAGAGCCTTCTGTTTTTAGAAGAATTTTAACTTGGAGAAGAAGAATGAAAATGCAGCAATTAGAAGAAGAACTTTCTGAAGCAGAGAAGCAAGAAGTTGAAGAATTAGAAGGTGAAATTGAAGCTCTTGAAGATGAAGAAGCCGAACTAGAAGAAATGGCTGAAGAAGTTGAAGTCCAAAGAGAAGGATTATTTGCAAGATTACTTAATAAATTAAAAATTTCAAGAAGCGAATATGAAGAAGATTTTGATCCTGAAGAATATGAAGAACCTGCTCCTGCATTTGATGAAGATGTAAAAGATATTTTAAAAGTAACTCATACTTGGTTGGAGAAACTTCCTGCAAGAAGATTGCAAGAATTTAAAAGGTCACCAGATTTTGAAAAATATAAAGCTGTGTTGATTAAATATGGTTTAGTAAAAGTACCTGCTCCAAAAGATCCAATAACAAATGCTCCTCTTCCTAGAAAAGAAGACATCACAATAGTGGAGAAATAACAAAAATCTTAAATTTTTGAGCATAATAAAATTCTTTTTTCTTATTTATTTATCAGAGATAATTTCTACTACATCTCTATGATTTAGAACGTGGTCTTTTCCAACAGTTCGTTTGCTTTTAGCATCAATAGCTCTAATAAAGTGATCTCCTAAATCAGAATGAATTTTATAAGCAAAGTCTAAAGCAGTAGATTTTTCTGGAATTAAAAAGCAATCAGGCATAATATTTCCATATTGATCTTCTAATTTTCCAACACCACCAGGAAATATTGCAATATATTTTAGTAATTCAAATATTGATTTTTCAATCACGTCTTGAACACCTGAAGTTTTAAACTTTTTTAGAACATTATCTTTTAAGAAATTTAATCCTACTTTTTGTTTGTCATTTAGTTCAGCACCTTTCACAATACTAAAATCATCGCTTCCAGGTAAATAATTAATTAATTTGTGTTTAGCTGCTTCTTTTAATGCAAGTTCAGTTTCAGCAGAACAAGGAATAATCATGTGGTCTGGAAATTGTTTTTTTAATCTTTCAAAGTTTTCATAAGCGCCAGGAACATCTATTTTGTTAGCTGCAATAATCATTGGTTTAGTAATTTTTCTAAAAGTGCTTGCTAAAGTAAATAATTCTTCTTCAGTCCAAGTAGAAGGAGTTTCTTTATTCAAGCCTAATTTATGAATTACTTCTTTACAAATATTTTCACTAACTCCAACACCAGATAACTGTTTAGCTAGTAACTTTACAACATCTAAATGTTCTTGTTGGATTTGTCTTGCAAAACGTTCCCAACCTCGCTTTAGAATATCAAGATACCAATAATCAAGTTCTTCTTCTAAGAATTTAACATCGTTTGCAGGATCGTAAGTTCCAATAGTGATTGATTCGCCACGTTCATTAGTAGTACCTGCACAATCTATCACGTGAATTAAGGCATCTGCTCCGTTCAAATCGTTTAAGAATTGTGCACCCATACCTTTTCCTTCATGAGCACCAGGAACTAGTCCAGCAACATCTATAACATCGACAGGAACGAATCTAGTATGATTAACACAAAAGCCTTCTCTAGGATTGCATTGAACGTTGAATTCCTTATCAGCACATTCAACTCTAACAAAACCAACTCCGTGATTTGGCTTAATAGTTGCGAAAGGATAATTAGCTATTTCAACATCTGCAAGAGTGAGCGCTTTAAAGAAAGTACTCTTACCAACATTTGCTTTTCCAACAACTCCAACTAACATGCGTTCTGAGAACTAAAAGCGGTATAAAAAGCTTTCTGAATATTGTAAAACTTTTTAAAAGATATTTAGTTTATTTTATGTATGGGAAAGTCAACTAAGTTTTTTTTGGTGAAAAAAATTCTGTTATTGCTTATAATTATAATATTATTTTTGTTTGTATTAGAATTATTTCTACGTTTTTTTGAGAAAGAACTTATAATTCCTATTACTTCACGTTATATAAAAAATGAAAATCTTATTATTGCTTACTCAAATAGACCTAATTATACTTCTAATTCGCAAGTATTAGTTGATGGAAAAGTAATTAATGATTTTTCTAGATGGAACTCTATAAGCATTAACAATCAAGGTTTTAGAGATAAAGAATATTCTTATGATAAATCTAATAATACTTTTAGAATTCTAGCTATTGGTGATTCAATAACTTTTGGATATAATGTCGCATTAGAAAATACTTGGTCAAAAAAACTTGAGAATAAACTCAATAATAATTCGAACATTAGTTTTGAAATAATTAACATGGGTGTTGGGGGATATAGTTTAACTCAAGAAATTGAACAAATAAGAATTGAATATTCTAAATATTCTCCTGATATGGTCATTATAGAGTATTTTCTTAACGATCCTCATTTTCAAGAAATACATACTGTTCTAGATGTATTATCTTTTAAAGAGCTAAGAGCTCGTGAAGATATTATGATAGAAGAATATGATTTACCTTTTAAATGTGCCTTCAGAAATAATATTGCTAAAATAAGATTTTTAACGGAGTTTTCTTTTATAAATATATTTCCGCTTTATTTCCAAAAAAATTTGTTTTATGACGGATTATATATTCATAGTTATGAACATAGCCATGAAGATATCTGTTCTTGGTTAAGAGTTCAGAAAGGTTTTGAGAAATTGAAAAAACTTAGTCAAGATAATGATTTTTCAATACTTTTGTTTGTTCAACCAGCACTTATAGATTATAATGTTCACAACTTAGAATGGATTCATAAAAAAGTTATTACTGAATCTTTAAAAAATAATTTCATATCGATAGATATGTATGATGTTTATAAAAAAGTGTCTTTGAATCTTCTTTTGAATAAAAACCTTCCTGAAATAGTTCATCCGAGTGAATATGGTCATGAATTGATTGCAAACAGACTTTTTGAAGAATTATCTTCTCAAGGATTAATTTAATTATATTAATTTTTTTTAGGCATTTTTCTAGTTTATTTTTAATAATTATTCTTTAACTTCAACCTTACCATAATATTTCAATGGTATTTCTGGTCTATAAAAGTGCTGCCAATCTTTTGAATATTCCCAATCTCCACCCCATTTCCATCCAGCTTCACGAAATATTTTTACCACATTTGAACCTGAAAAAAGAGTTCCTCTCAGATTTGGATCATATGGTCTATTAGCAGTTTCATTTATCCAAGGATTTATCAATGGATTAATATCAATAGCTGCACCAAATGCATGATCGGTTATTTCATTACTGCCTTTAACTAAACGCCAATCAAATCCTCCTGAATTATTGTATTTTACTGATGAGTTCCAATTAAAAAGACTAAGAGGTATGATGCTTGTAATTGGAAAATCAGTTTCTTTTAGAATTCTGTTGAAAACTTGCTTTGTTGAATCAACTAATTCTTTATGAACAATGATTTGTCCAGTGTAAGTTTGATTATTAAAACCCTTATAGTTTACTTCAACCAATGATAAGCTATCAATAATTTCTTCCGGAATATTCTTATTTTTTAAAGAATTTAAATATTGATTTTCAGTAAGTAAGGGAATTGAAGTAATAGGGAGTTCATAAAATTTAGGATTATTTAAGATTTCTTCGAATGAATGATTGGGCCATAAAGATTGAACTGTATCTTTAACTCTTTGTAACCCATCAACAGCTGATTTTTCAACAGTTAAAAGCAACATTTTTTCAAGCTCTTTAAGTTTAGAATTCATATCTTCCACTAGTAGAAGAATAATTCAAGCAATATAAAGGTTTTAGTTAATTAAAGATTATTTCTTGTTCTTGTTTTTGAAAAATATTCTTATTAAATAGATTGGTATTAGCAAGTTTTATAACTTTGTATAATCATCTATTTATTAGAGGTTAAAAATTAACAAAATAAAACAAAAGATTAAGAGATATTTTTATGATATTGCTAAAATCAAGACTACGCCTCATTCAATAGCATTAGGGTTTGCCATTGGCACATTTATAGGAATATTACCCACTCCAGGATTTAGCATTATTCTTGCAGTAATTATCCTATCTATTTTTAAGAATGTTAGCAAGATTTCTCTTTTTGCAGCACTACTATTATTTAATCCAATTGTTAATATTCCATTTAATATCTTGTCTTTTAAATTTGGCGATTTTATATTTAAAAATTCTCCAATTCAGGAATTGAGTATTCCGCTTTTTAGTAAAATTTATTATTTCACAAGGAGATACCTTGTTGGAAATATTATTATTTCAAGTTCAATATCGATATTAGGTTATTTTTGCATTAAATTAGTGGTTACTAAAATACAGAAACATTAATTTTATTGATTCTTTTATGATGCTAGAAACTAGACATCCGTTGGACTAAGCCATTTCTTGTTCTGTTTTAAGAAATCCAAAAATTAACATCACAATTTTTGTTATACGTTTTTTCTGCAAAAAAAAAATCCGAAGGTTCAGTTCAAATAATGTTCGTTTTATCTTTTACTTGATAGGATTTCCCAACGCATCATATTTCTTCGGCATTCATTATTTTTGATTAATCGTTCAGACACATGGATTCTTTTGAAATTGTTCCCATGAGGACTTGTTCAACACAACCAGTTACTAGTTCTTCAGGATAACAAGTTCCTACAATATTTTTTAAAGGACCTTTTGTAAGATTGATTTTTTGTTTATCAGTTAATGTTGGTGGGAAACAAACTCCACTTATGCACTGTCCTCCATCAGTACATATTTCACCAGCATTTTTGTAGGAAAGGAGACAAGTTTGATTGTCAGTCCATTGCCCACCAACCCTTTCACACACTGGTTCATCTTTTGGTGGTCTATGACTTGGTAAGGCTGAATAAAGAAGGCCTAAAACAATTCCAAATAAAATGATGCTTGCAAAAATTATGATGATAAATAATAATGATTTAGAAGTATTTTGTTTTTGCATAGTACTATGTTAAATTTGATTATGAATATATAATATTTACGAAAAATAAGCAAAAATCAATATTATTATTTCCTGAAAGATTATTCTTACTGTCTATTAATCAGTTAAGGCTTTTGAAGAACTAATTCTATGATTTTATGTTTATGTTCTACTGGTTCTTGGTCTACTCTTTTAAAAATATTTTTTTGCAGAATTTTGAATTTTGAAACTAACTTTAAGATATCTTCTTGGTTATGATGATAATCAACAGCATCATTTTTATCGATAACGTCAATGTTAAAGTGAATAAAGAAATATCCTTCTGGTTTTAATACTCGAAAAATTTCTTGAATTGCTTTTTCTTTATGAACATAGTGAATAACATTAATCATGAAAACTGCATCAACAGAATTATCTTCGAATGTTAGCTTTTCGACATTTTGAACTTCAAATTTCAATTCAGGATAGTTTTTATTATTAGTTTTTATTTCTTCAGAAACATTATCGATGCCAAGAACATTAAAATTTGATTTTGAAAAAACTTTTACATCACGACCATTACTACAACCAATATCGACAATTAGTCCTTTAAAATGTTTTTCTTTTAAAAATTTTGCAAAACTTTCTGCATAAAGAGTTGGATGATTTTCCCAATGTCTGCCATCAGAATATTTTTGATAGAGCTTTTGTTCTTTCATATTAAACATGAATTTTAATTATTTATAAAAAGATTGTTTTTTGTAGTTTAAATTCAAACATTGTTTAATTAAGAGGTTTTTTACAATTAAGCATATTTATAAGTTCTAATAATATACTTGGAATATGAATAAATCCAAATACATAAATCCAACTAAGTGCGCAAGCTGTGGTTTATGCTGTAAATCATTTCAGATAGGTTATTCTCATGAAGATAGTAAAGAACATTTATCAGAAGTTGAAAGATTCAAGTTGCTAGATACTGACTTGATAGAAGTTCATGAAAATGAAACTGGTTATTGGGTTGAATTTAAGATTCCTTGCAAACATCTGAAAACCAATGATGAAGGATACTATTGTGAAATTTATGATAAAAAACGTCCGCAATTGTGTGAGGAATACCCGTACAAAGTTACTGTAGATTGTCCTCATAAAATAAACTAAAAACTTCTAATGTTAACTTTTCGTTGTGTTTCTTTAATAACTTTTAAAAAGCCCCCTATCATTCTTCTCTTCATGGCTGTATGGATTCAAAAGTATGTTCCTAAGTCTCTTTCAGAAGTTGCAGGGCAGAACTCTGCTGTTGAAAGATTAAGAGCTTACGCTGAAAATTATAAGAGAGGAACTAAACCTTTATTTCTTTATGGAGGGCAAGGTACTGGTAAGACTAGTTCTGTTCATGCTTTAGCTAAGGATTTAGATTATGAAATCTTAGAAGTTAATGCTTCAGACGTTAGAAACGCTGATTCTATTAATTCTTTGCTTGGTGCTGGAATTCATCAAATGTCTTTATTTGGTAGGGGAAAGATTATTCTTGTCGATGAAGTTGATGGTTTGTCTGGTAAGGAAGATCGTGGTGGAGTTGCTGCAATTACTTCTTTAATTGTAAAGAGTTCTTACCCAATTTTTTTAACAGCAAATGATCCTTGGAATAAAAAACTTGCAACTTTAAGAAAAAAATGTGAACTGTTAGAATTTAGAACTCTTGCTTACACATCAATTACTAATCATCTAAAAAAGATTTGTGAATTAGAAAATATAACTTATGATGAATCTGCACTTCAAGAATTAGCAAGAGCTGCTGGTGGAGATTTAAGAGCAGCTATAAACGATTTACAAACATTCTCATACGAAGGAAAGCTTACAAAAGAAAATATTAAAATGGCTTATAGTAGAGATCATACAGAAACAATCATTAATGCTTTAACAAGAGTTTTTAAGACGACAAAATCAGATGTTGCTTTACCTGCATTTGATGAAGTACAAGAAGATTTAGATACTATTTTTTTATGGATTGAAGAAAATATTCCTGTTGAATATAAAAAACCAGAAGATTTAGCAGAAGCGTTTTCAAACCTTGCATTAGCAGATGTTTTTAGAGGCAGAATTCGAAGATGGCAATATTATAGATTCTATGTTTATTGCTATAACTTATTGTCAGCAGGTATTGCTCTTTCAAAGAACGAAAAATATTCTGGATTTACTTCTTTTAAACCAACTTCAAGGATATTAAAGATTTGGATGGCAAATCAAAAGAATTTGAAGAAAAAAGCGATTTCACAAAAAATTGCAGAAAAAACTCATTCTAGCAAAAAAACTGTTGCTCAAGATGTTCTACCATATATTAAAATGATTTTTAAAAAGAACAAAGAAGAAGCAGAAAGACTTTCTAAATATTTTGACCTTGCTTCTGAAGAAATAACGTGGTTGAAAGCATAATATTAGGATTTTCTTCTTAATCGCTGTTATATGGGAGATTGTAAGTCGATCGACCAGTCCGCTGTAGTCCGCAGTTACTAATTGAGTAAAACATCATTTGCTACTTTGTACAGGATTTCCAAACTTTTTTTTGTTTTTTTAGAATGAGATTTAGGTATCCATTGTAGCCCTGCATGAGAATCACTGATAGTAAAAATAGCTCCAACATCAACATTTCTGTATTGACCAACTGCAAATAATGCTGATGCTTCCATTTCTACAGTCAATACTTTGTCTTTCTGATACTTTTTTATTTCTGATATTGTTTCTCTGTAAGGAGCATCAATTGTCCATGTAGATCCTGAAAAATATTTTGTATTCCCAAGCGATTTTTTAATCTTTGCAATCATTGTTTTGGATGGATAACTATATTTTGAAGGTTTGAGGTAATGATGAGAAACACCTTCATCCCTAATTGCTTTTTCACAAACAACTAAATCTCCGATGGATATTTTTTTTTGTAATGAACCTGCAGTTCCAATGGATATAAATTTTTTAACTCCAAAAGCAATTAGTTCTTCCATTCTTTTTGCAGCTAATGGAGATCCAACACTAAGTTTAATTACTGCAATTTGAGATTTTGTTTCATTAAGAAGGATCATATTACTGTATGAACCTTTAGCTTTAGTAGTTTTATGATTTTTTAAGATAAACTCAAATAGTTCTTTATTATAACAAAATATAACACCAATTGGTGCTTTGAATTTAGGATACTTCCCGATTCTTTTTTTATAAGCCATATATTGACTTGGTGTGTAAACTGAATCATCTTTCTTATTTTTAAAGTTTGGAAATCCCATAATATAAATATAAAACATTTTACTTTATAAATTATTCTTCTCTTAAAAAGTAAACTATTTAAACAAGCCTTACCTTTTTCTCTTTTATGAGCAAACAATTTTTACAAGAGTTAGTCTCTTTTATCCAACAAAAAGGGTTTATTTGGGGTCCTGAACCAGAGATTTATGGTGGTCTTGCAGGTTTTTATACATATGCTCCTTTAGGTAAATTATTGAAGAATAATGTAGAAGGCACTATAAGAACTATTTTTCAAAAAAATAATTTCTTTGAAGTAGAATGTCCAACAATCATGCCAAAGAAAGTTTGGGAAGCATCTGGTCATCTTGGTGGGTTTACTGATCCAGTAGTTAAATGTAGTAAATGTAACGCTTCATTTAGAGCAGATAATCTCTTAGAAGAATTATTTCCTGATAAAGTCATTAAAGATGTTACTGAATTCTTCAAAAATAACGAAGTAAAATGTCCTTCTTGTAAAGAAAGATTGCCTGCAGAGGTAAAAGAACATAACTTAATGATGAAAACGACTGTGGGGCTTGATATTGAAGCTTATAATCGACCTGAAACTGCAACTACAACTTATTTACCATTCATACGATTCTACGAACATTTTAGAAAAAAACTGCCTTTTGGAGTTTTTCAAATAGGAAATGCTTATCGAAATGAAATTAGTCCAAGACAACATGTCTTAAGAACAAGAGAATTTACTCAAGCAGAAGCACAATTATTTATTTTTGAAGAACAGAAAAATGATTTTCCTAAATATAAAGCAATCAAAAAGAAAAAAATGCCTTTTTGGTCATGGCCTTCTCAAAACAAAGAAATGCAAGTTGAAACTTTATCTGTTGAAGATGCTATGAAGAAAAAATACTTCAAAAATGAAGCTTATGCATACACAGTTAATCTTGCATATCAAGTTTTTAGAATAATGGGCATTCCTGATGCTAATATTCGATTAAGACAACACGGACCTGACGAAAAAGCATTTTATGCAGATGATGCATGGGATGTAGAAGTAAATCTAAACAGTTTTGGTTGGACTGAATTATGTGGAATTCATGACCGAACAAACTATGACTTAAAGCAACACGGAAAATTTTCAGGAAAAAGCATGGAAGTAATGAATGAGGCTAATGAAAAGAAAGTTCCTCATGTATTAGAAATCGCTTTTGGAGTTGCAAGACCAACATTTGCATTACTTGATTTATTTTATGATAAAAAAGAAGATGGAGCAGGTAAAACAGTTTTAAAATTACCATTAAACATGGCTCCTATGAAAGTGGCTGTATTTCCATTACTAAAAAAACCAGAATTATTAAAACTTGCAAACGGCATTTATGAAGATTTAAGTCAAGAATTCATTTGTAAATATGATGAATCGGCATCAATAGGAAAGAGATATCTTCGTGCAGCAGAAGAAGGAATTCCATTCGCAGTTACTGTTGATTTTGATTCGCTTGATGATAAAGCAGTTACTTTAAGAGATAGAAATACTGAAAAACAAAAAAGAATTAAAATTCAAGGACTAAAAGAAACAATCACTTCTCTTATCAGAGGAGAAATCAAATTCAAAGATATCAAAGAAAACCTTTAAATAGAGATAATTTTTTCTTAAAACAATGAAATACAGAAAATAACATTTTCTGAATTCAAAAAATTATCGGAGAAATTTTATGAAAATAAGCGAATTACAACCAAAACAATCAATTACCGAGATAACAGTAGAAGTAGTAAGTATGGGCGAAACCAGAGAATTTCAAAAATTTGGAGATCCAGGGAGAGTAGCAAATGCTATAATTAAAGATGATTCTGGAGAGATGAAAATGACTCTTTGGAATGAACAAATTGATCAAATCAAAGCAGGCGACAAACTACTAGTAAAAGATGCTTTTGTTAATGAATGGCAAAATGAATTGCAACTAACAACTGGTAGAAAAGGAAGCTTCGAAATTATTAAATAAATAAAAAGGGAACGTAGCTCAGACTGGGAGAGCACTACGCTGAAGACGTAGGTGTCCTGGGTTCAAATCCCAGCGTTCCCACCTTTTTTTTAAAATAGAATTAAAAAATTAAAAATATCTTTTCTTAAGAAAAAAATAACTTTTAAGTTATTAGTTTTTATCCTATATTAACATTTACAGAAGTCATTATACTTCCTGCAATCATGTTGAATAATAGTATTATAACAAATGCAATCGCAGTATAAGTTATTGAAGTTCTAAACATGTTATTACCAATCATATATTTTTCATTAAGTTTATCAGCGCCATTTTCAATACCATTAATAAGAATAGTTAATATATAGACTATTTGAACAACGTATAATCCAACAACTATCTGAAAGAAATAAGTAGGAACACCTGTACCAAATAAATTTAACATTCCTGCATTAGCCGCTCCTTGTTGTGATTGAGATGCTAATAAAGATAATTTCTCACTTAAAGTACCAAGAATAGTTGTAATCATACTAGTTATTCCAATAACGATTCCCGCAATAGCAGGTGTTAAGAATGCGATTTGTGATTTCATACTACTAATAATGTCCGACATTAAATCTCTAAGTCTTTCATCAACTCTATGCATCTCTTTAATATAAGTAGAAACATTAATTAGTGCTTGACTAGCAATAAGAGGACCTTTCTTACTACTTTCAATTAAAACTTTCATAGAACTCTCAATAATCGGTGAAGGATAATATTGAATAGCGCCAGATTTTTCATCAAAAATAGCTCGTTCAACATTCATACCTAGTTTTCGAATATTAATACTAACTAATTCAAAAAATTTTCCAGAAATACTTCCTTCCATTACATCAGCTACTTTGCTAAATGCAATTTCTGCAGGTAAACCATCACCCAGTCGATTTCCTAATTGAAATAATGCAGATGCGAACTCTTGCTCTAATTTCTTTGTTTGTTCTCGAATCTTAATAATGTTTTTAGATTTTAATTTATAATAAAGACCAATTCCCAAACCAAAAGCTAAAGGCATTCCTAAACTTAGAAGAACAGCTCCTAATCCAAAAGGACCGACAAGATTACCAGTCACATTTCCTTCAAGAATTTCTTCTCTATAACCAAGAAGATAGAATTTAGAATTTGGATGAACTAAGGTATTCATACAAACAAGACCACCACTACCAATACTACAATCTGAATTAGGAAACATTTGATGTAGAAGTAATGGCAAAATTCCAACAAAGAATAATGCTCCAAAAATTATCGCACAAAGAATTAATGGCGGAATTTTTATTTCAGTATTACCAATATTAATTAAAATATATTTATATTTTCTAAGTGCTTTATTTTTTTTACTAATATCACTATCTCCATAACCAGTAGGTCTTTTTGAAAGAATAGCTTTACTCATATAAAAAACAATTAAGGGAAGAATAATATTATATAATGTAAATAAATGAAACCATTTAACTTCCGGCATGAAACTTACAACTAAAGGCAAAATAACCAATCCTAAAATTGGTAGAATAATTCCAAGCATGTGTAAAGTTGTAATAGGTGATTTTAGATTTTGAGCATAATGAAGCATTTTTTCATAAGTTTCATCAAGTATGACAGTTAAAGATTTATCAAGAGAATTAAGTCTTCGGTCTTCAGAACCTTCATATAATGAAGCTTCAATTAAATGCATACTTTCAATAAATTCTCGGTTCCATTTTTCCCAAGTTTGAAGATATGCATCTAACGATTCTTTAATGGAAAAGAATTTTTGAGTTTCAATATTCCAAACAATTTTTTTTAAATCAATAGATAAAGGAGGGGATAAATGTTCTGCAGCAAAATCAATTGCTAACTCTAAGTTAGAAGTGTGCCGCATATAAGTAACAATATAGAAGATACACAATACCATTTGATTACTAGCTTTCATACGCCAATTATTAGCAAAAAAATATGGTAGTTTACCAAGAGGAATCATTAAACCAATACCTGTAATAAAAGCTATGAATACAAAAAAAGTGCTTCCAGTTCCTGTAAGAGCAAGAGGAACTCCATACCCAAAAATGAAACCAAAAATTATTATGAACAAAGGAAAAGTCATTGCAAAACTAGTTGCACCAGTAGGGGTTATATTTAAATGACAAATATTAATTGATTCTTGTAATTCAGGAATTTTATTTTTATCAGGTTTTATAGAAATTATTTTTTCAGAAAGATTACAAGCTTTTTCATAAAGTGATAAATGTTTAGGAAGATACTCTTCTTTAAAATGATCATAATCTTTAGTATTAATAGATTTTAAATTAGAATGTTTACCTTTTAATTCAGATTCAATTTGTTCCTGATATCTCTTTTTAAAATCTTCTATGTCTTTATCTCTATTCACCATTTTTCATCTTTGTTTTTCTAACTTCTCTCTTTAGCCATTCATTCCATTCAAAGAAAATGGTGTCAGAATCAAGATTGCCTTTTTTATCCTTGACTTTATCACTGATTCGGTGGAATTGATCATTACATTGAATTATAAAAGGCGCTTCTAAAAGATCAAAGTTTTTTTCCTTTTCAGCAACTGCAAGAATTGTTTCTTTAATTTTTGTTCTTAAAAGAATATTATCCCACACAGCGTCCCAATTACCAGCCCACTCTTTAACATTACCAGCAATTGCTTTTAACAATTCACTATCACCATTAATTAATTCATCACTAGGTTCTAACATATCAGTTTTAGAATTATATTTCATTAAATCAACAAAACCACCTTCTCTTAAAGGGTCATCTTCCCAATGTTTTCGAACTTCAGTAATTTGAGTTATTCTTCGCCATTTATGAAGCCCATCAGCACTTTTAATAGGATTTGCAACAACAATTATATCTGTTGCTTTAAAGCTAGTTCTAGGAACATCAAGATCATTTACAACTCGGTCAAACACTCCGTAAGGCGAATCACCATGAATAGTCCCTGCAACAACATTTGCAAGTGCACCAACCCTCATAGCTTCATACAACGCTTTAGCTTCTTTACTTCGAACTTCACCAATAATTAAACAAGAATCTCCTAATCTAAGAGTTGTTCGAATACCTTCATCAGCCGGTACTTCAGAGCTACCTTTTGCTAGAGCAGAAGCAACCTTCATAGGTTGAATATTATAACCCATTTTTCGAAGGGAAGTTGTAGGTAGCTCTAAAGTGTCTTCGACCGTGATTATACGATATTTTCTCATGATTTCAACCATTAACGAACCTAATAAAGAAGTCTTTCCTGCACTTCTAGTTCCTGCAATAAGCATGGTTCGACTTCCATCAATAATAAAACTAAGAATACCTGCAGCAAGAGGTGTAAGCATATCATTTTTTATAAATAAAGGAAGAGTCCAAGGTTTATCCCTATGTCTTCTAAAAGCATAAGCAATTCCGCTAGGATCAAGCGGAGGACCAATCACACCAACTCTAGCATTTGCAATACCAGGAATTTCAATTTCAGTATCAAGAACAGGATTTGCTTCATCTAATGGTCTTCCAGAAATCAATCTAAGTTTTGAAGCCCATGAGTCTCCATCACTAACAGAAGGTAAGATATTAGTCCTGCAATCACCAAAATCTTGATGAACCATAAACATAGGAATTTGACCCATAGGACTATTTATTGTAATATCCTGGACTTTAGGGTCTGCAAGTAAAATTTCAATAAGACCAAAACCAACCGTGTACCTTATAAGAATCTGAGTAAGTTCTTCAATTTTATCAGGTGTAAGTTTAACATTATGATAATTAGCTAATTCTTCAATTAAATTATGTCCTACATTGTGAAAAACTTCTCTCATTCGTTCAGGATCAACAAATTCTTGTTTTTCGGGTTTATGCTCGGCCATTATATTTCGAGCTAAATCCAATAATTCATATTCTTCTTCTTCAAGTTTGAATTCAGGTGGTGTTATATGATATAAATATTGAATATTATCAGGGAGTTCAAAGATGACAACTTCAGTATTTCCAACTGTGTAACTGTCAAGCTCAACAGCATTTTTTGGATAAGTTGCCATTAACTTTGTAAACATAAAATCTGGTTTGATAGATGGAGTGAATACTTTTCGATAAATTTCTCTATCGCCAACTTTATGACCTGGCATGAAAGGTTTTAAAATTGTTATTAATTTAGTATTATCAAGTAATTGTAGAATATATTGAAGCAAGGTAATATATTTTTTATGACCTTCAATTATAATCGAATTAGCACTTTTATCAAGAGCGATATTCTCTTGTCTAAGAATTCTTTTAAGAGAAACATAACAACCAACAGGGTCTTTTTTCATCATATTAAAGACTGCGTTGTGAATTTCATTATATCGTTTATCAGCTTCACCATAACCCTTAAGATTTTCATAACTGAATACATCTCTACTTTTAACTAATTGATTATATAAGTGAGCTATTTCACTCACCATACTAGTTTGTGCATAATCATATTCATAATCTCTTTTCTGAGAAAAAACAATTTTTGTAACACCAGGATTTTCAATTAAGAATTCTGCAGCTTTAGACATATAAACTTCATCATCTTCAATAGATGGAACTCTCATGTTGTTTTCGCAGTCTATCTTTAAGATGTTGTCTTCTCCCTGTCTTAGGGTTTCATAAGAAAACATATTTTTATCTGTGCTATCAGCCAAAAACCCACCTCCATTCGAAAGATTTATATGTTGCTTTGCTCTTTAAATAATAACGACATATAACCTTTATAAAATTTTTCATTATAGACGCGAAAATGACTGATCCACAATTATTTCCAGAACAATCTTCTGTTGCAGAACATGAAAAAAAAGCTTCGAACGAGTCTTCTTTGTATGAAAATATCTCAACAAATGTAACGACAGTCGGATCAAGGTTAAGAATTCTAGAAGAAAGGTATGTAAACTTAAGAAAGAAAGCTCAAATGACTGACAATAATTTATTAGATTTTGAAAAAAATATGAACGGAGAAGTTAAATTAGTTAATCAAGAAGTTTTAGAGCTTAAGAAACAACTTTCTGAAGTACTTGAACGTTTAGGTCAAATGGCTTCTGAACTTAAGAATGTTGTTAGACAAACTGATTTTAAAACAGTCGAATCATATCTTGATATGTGGCAACCAATGAATTTTGTTACAAGAAATGAACTAAAAAAATACCTTGAAGAGAATAAAGGGTAAAATTTATATAATCTTACGGGTATAAATTTAAAATAAAAACTAAAAAGGGTTAATGAATGGCTTTATTCGGAAAGAAACAAACAGCGGATTCTAATGATATTCCGGTAGATCAAGTTTCAACTATGAAAGCACAAGGTTATGATAACAATCAAGTGGTTCAAGCCTTACAAAGAGATGGTTATACTTCATCTCAAATATTTGAAGCTATGAATAGAGTAGATTTACAACCTTTAGAAACACCTCCTGCTCAACAAGAAATGGCTGCTCCTCAAGAGGATTATTATCAAGATCAAGGTTTTCCAGAGGCTATGCCTCAACAACAGGACTTTGCTCAACCAAGACCATATCCTGAACAAGCACCACCACAAGTAGCATCTGTGCAAACAGAAGAGCTTGTAGAAGCGATAATTGATGAGAAATGGAATGAGCTTGTTAAAGATATAAATAAGATTGTTGAATGGAAAAATAAAACTGAAGCTAAAATTGCGACTATGGAGCAAAAATTTGAAGATTTAAAAGATTCTTTTGATAAATTACATCAAGCAGTTATTGGAAAAGTAGGTGAGTATGACCAAAATATTTTATCTGTTGGTGCAGAAGTTAAAGCTATGGAAAAAGTTTTTTCAAAAGTACTCCCTGTATTCACAGAAAATGTTAACGAACTTTCTAGAGTAACTGATATAATGAGAAAAAAGAAATAATTCTAACTTGAAGCTTTTGTTAGGAATATAACCATTATTGTTCCTATTAGCATTATTACTAACATTCCTAACACTTTTGGATGAAAGATTGTATTAATCATATTAGTTGAGAAATCATTTGTATCTAATGAACCATCACCTGCAGTTGTAGCTTCTTTGATAGTAGTAGAACCACCATCTTCATCACCGCCATAACCATCATCTAATAATGTTTGACCCATAGTATTAGCTAATCCAAATATTAGGATTATAACTGAGATAACAATTATCCATGAATAAACTTGTGGATCTGATACTAGTTTAATAAGATCAAGTTTTCCACCGCCAAACATTCCAAGTATAATTAAAACAAAAAAAACAAAGAAAATGGCTACTAAGAACCATGGTGCCATAAAGTTAATCATTAAAACTGCTGCTTCAGACATTACAACTAAAAATCCAATTGCTAAAGCTATTATGGCATAAATTCCTTTAGCTTCTTTCCCGAAAGGTTTTGCAAACATCAGTAGTGCGTAGATTACTGAAAATGCCAGTAAAAAAACGAAAACTACTGAAAAGTTTTGCAAGATTCCTACATCAAGGAAAGTAGCCATTTTTTATTTATTTGGATGGAGGTGCTCTTCCTTTTAAGACTTGACCTAAGTCTTTCATGACTCCTCCGAATCCTTTGTTAGCGCCGTCGCTTTTATCTTCTTTTGTGATGAACCAGATTATAATTCCAAAGACTAATACCATAACAACTAATGCTTGTGTATCAGAATTCATAACCCATCTTGGAGCTGATTTACCCCATGCACCACCAGCTGCACCAAAGATATAAACTACTGCAACAATTGAGAATATAACTGCCCATCCTGCAAGATTTGTTCCTGCAATGTCAACGTTTCCGCCAAAGACACCTATGATTAATAATAACATGATTATTGCAACACCAACTAATGCAATATTTGGTAATGCTGAGTTAATAACTTCTACAACATCAAAACCCGTATTGCTATATAATCCGTAATAATCACCTGTTACGTGTGGGATTATTACTGCTAGTGCCATTACTAATGCTATTACAACATTGAAATTTTTTCGGCCTTCGCCAAGAATTTTTGTTTTTTGTAATACTGCAAAGATGATTGTAAAAACCAATATAAATGGAATTATAACATCTGAGATTCCCCAGTATTCTAAAGTTCTTAAGTAATTTTGTAGAGACATTCTTAATCTTCCTCCTTAGCTTTTTTCTTTTGTTTAGTTTGATCTGATGTAACATAAAACATTAATCCTACAATCACAATAACTAGAATTATGGCTGCAACTGCTCTTGAATCCCAATGTCCTGAAAGATAGTCATATATTTTTTGAAGCCAACCCATTGCGTTGAAGAATATTAATACTATTCCTGCAAACATGATAACCATGAAAAAGGAATTCCAACCTTTTGATAAGTAAAATTCTTCGTCTTTGTTAAAAGAACCTGCTAACATTAAGAACAATATTGATGCTAAAAGTAGAATTACTACTTGTGATGAGACTTTTAGAATGATTTCAACTAGTTTTGACGATGCTACGACAAAAAAAGCAATTACAAATGCAGTCATAGAATTGAGATTTTTCTTTGTGTAAGTTTTATCACCGATTTTTTCTACACCATAAACCCTTGTCTTTTCTAGAATTGCAAACACCATTGTAAAAACTAATAAGAAAGGTAGCACAACATCATAAATTCCAAGTTCATTAAAGAACTGAATCGTTCCTCTAAAAAGTGATTCGGCCATTACACTTTGAAATATTGAAATAAGACTATATAAATTTTTTGATTTTATTCTCTGAAATTCCTTGTTTTATTTATAAAGAGTTGATTTATATTCAATAAACTACTTTAGCTATTAAAGTAATTAATTAATTAGTGATTTGAATCTAAAAAGAATTAACTTTAAAAACATAGACGAATAAACTAAGATTAAAATGCTAATTTCGAAAAGTTTTCTTTTTGAAATTTCAAAATTTAAAGGTGAAACATTTTGTTAAGAACAAATACGTGCGGAGAATTAAATAAGAAGTTTGCAGGCAAAGAAGTAACTTTATCTGGTTGGGTAGACTCGATGAGAATCAGTGGAAAAATTGGATTCTTAACAGTTAGAGATCGTTATGGAAAAACTCAATGTTTCTTAGGAAAAGACATAATTGAAGAATTTGGAGAAATTAGACGAGAATCTGTTGTCCAAATTACTGGTCTTGTAAAAGAAAGACCTGATAATCAGAAAAGAGATGAACCAACAGGAGAAATAGAACTTTCTGCAACTAAATTAGCAGTATTATCTGCTGCTGAACCTTTACCTTTAGAATTGGATGATTCTATTCAAACAAGCGAAGATAATAGATTAAAATACAGATATTTAGATTTAAGAAGACCAACAATGGTAAATAATCTTACTATGAGGCATAAATTAATCCAGTATATTAGAAATCATATGAGTGATAATAAATTTTTAGAAATTACAACTCCTATTTTAACTAAGAGCAGTCCAGAAGGAGCCAGGGACTATTTAGTTCCAGCAAGACTTCATCCTGGAAAATTCTATGCTTTACCTCAAGCACCACAACAATATAAACAATTATTAATGGTTGGAGGAATTGATAGATATTTTCAAATTGCACCTTGTTTTAGAGATGAAAATGCAAGAGCAAATAGAGCGCCAGGTGAATTTTATCAGTTTGACGTTGAAATGAGTTTTGTTCATCAAGAAGATATTCTAAATATGATTGAAGAATTAATGATTAAATTAGTAAAAGACTTATTTCCAGAAAAGAAAATTACAGAAGTACCATTTCCAAGATTAGAGTTTGATGACGTTATGAAAAAGTATGGAACTGACGCGCCAGATATCAGAAAAAATAAAGATGATCCAAATGAATTAGGATTTTGCTTTGTTGTAAACTTTCCATTATTTGTAAAACAATCTGAAGAAGATTTTTTTCATGGAGCAGGAAAAGAATGGGGTCCAAGCCATCATATGTTTACAATGCCACGCGTTGAAGATTTAAAATTATTAGATAGTGAGCCTGGAAAAGCAAGAGCTTACCAACATGACCTTGTTATGAATGGAATGGAAGTTGGTGGTGGAAGTATTAGAATTCATGACCCAAAAATTCAGCAAAAAATCTTTGATTTAATTGGTTTTTCAGAAACTCAAGCAGCAGAATTCAAACACATGATAGAAGCGTTCACTTATGGAGTTCCTCCACATGGTGGAATTGCACTTGGAGTTGATAGATTACTAATGATTCTGATGAATGAACCAAGTATTCGAGAAATCATCGCGTTTCCAAAGAATAAAGATGCAAGGGACGTTACAATGGATGCACCATCAAAGGTTTCTAAAGAACAGTTGGATGAATTAGGAATTAAGACTAAATAATTTTTTTTATTTTTATAACTTTTTCAATATTTCTTTGTCTTTTTCAATTGCGTCTTCGATGGCTTGTTGAATGTATTTTTTCATAGTTGTATTTTTTAATACAGCACAGACTTTAGCTAGAGAATGAGTTTTAGTCTTTAATTCTATATTAACATCCTTAAGTTTTTCCATCTTAAACAAATAAGAACATTCATTATTTATATACTTTTCTACCATCTTTATTACTTTTATTATCTTTATTACTTTTATTCAAACTTTATGCAAAACTTTAAAAAACTCTTTAATAACTTATTCTTCTATGAAATACACAACAATACAAGAATCTATGGACATAGGAACAGGTGAAGTTTCAACAAGAGGTTGGGTCTATAGAGAACGAGGATCTAACAAAATTAAGTTTATCGTTCTCAGAGATAGCACTAATATAATACAATGTGTGCTTAAAAAAGATAATTTCGCTAATAACTGGGATGAAATAGATGGTATTCAAATGGAAACTTCAATTGAACTAGAAGGAACTATAAAAAAAGATGATAGAGCTCCAACTGGATATGAAATTGATGTTAAAGAATACAAGATTGTTGGAAGTTCAGATAGTTTTCCAATTACAAAAGATCAAAGCCCAGAATTCTTACTTGATAACAGACATTTATGGATTAGAAGTAGAAAAATGGTTTCTATTATGAAAATTCGTTCTGCTTATGGTCAAGCAAGAGAAGAATTTTTCAAAAAAGAAGGTTTTTGGAGATTTGATACTCCAGTTCTTCAACCAAACCAATCAGAAGGTGGATCTACAGTATTTGAAGTTAAATACTATAAAGTAAAAACCTACTTAGCTCAAACTTGGCAATTATATGGTGAAGCTGCAATCTTTGCATTAGAAAAGGTTTACAATACAGGACCAACTTTTAGAGCAGAAAAGAGTAAAACTTCAAGACATCTTTCAGAATTTTGGATGGTTGAAACAGAAGTCGCATGGTGGAAGTTAAAAGAAATAACTGAATTTGCAAAGAAAGAATTAAAGTACTGTATTTCAAAAGTTGCAGAAGAACTACCAGAAGAATTCGAATCGTTAGGAAGAGATCCAAAAGAATTAATTGCAATGTGCAAAAAGGAATGGCCAACAATGAAGTATCGAGAAGTTCTAAAAATCTTAGAAGAAAAAGACGGAATGAAAGTTAAGTTTGGAAAAGATCTTAGAACTGTTGAAGAAGAAACTATTATGCAACATTTTGATACGCCAGTTGTTGTAACACATTATCCACAAGAAGTTATGGCTTTTTACAAACCAAAAGATCCTGATTATCCTGATGAAGCTCTTTGTTTTGATATGCTTTGTCCGGAAGTTGGAATTGAAATTGTTGGTGGAAGTGAACGAAGTCTTGACATAAAAGAAATGTCTGAGAATTTAAAACGAGATGGTGAAAATCCTGATGACTATCAATTCTACTTTGATTTAAGAAAATATGGATCTGTTCCACATTCAGGATATGGTGTTGGATTAGAAAGAGTTATTCAATGGATTTGTAAACTTGATAACATTAAAGACGCGATTGGATTTCCAAGAACTATGCTTAGATGGACCCCATAATTTTTTTATTTAGTTAAGAATTTTTAATTCTGAACTTGCCAGCAATTTATTGCTGAGCATTTTTCTTTTTATTTCTTCCATAAAGCTTTTTAAAGAGTTGTTTCTTTCTTTAATACATGGAAATATTCTCTTTAGTCGGAAAAGAAGTCAAACAATTAGCTAGTTTAAAAGATATTGATAAGACTAAACAGACGTGGATCAGAGTTCTTGATATGAATGAAGATTTGCTTACTGAATTGTCAAGTTTTGCAACTATTCCTTTAGATGAATTTAAAGAATTTTTTGAATATGAAGAACATTCAAGATTAGAACAGGGTAGATTTCTTGAGTTAGTTTATCAAGCACCTTTTACAGAAAAAGGAGAAATTACTACTTCTCCAGTTAACATGTTTATTATTAATAATTTGTTTATTACAGTTGAAAAAGAAAAAAATGCTTCTTTAGAAAAAATTTCTTCTTTTTTAAAAACTAAAAAATTAAAGTTTCTTTTTAAACAATCAATTGGGGAATTTTTATATTATTTTTTAGACAAAATAAATGATCAATTCTTAACTACTATTGATAAGATTGCGAATTTAGCTGATATTTTAGAAAGTAGAGAAGGAGATGTTTCAACTCAACAATTAATGAAATTGTATAATTATAATGTTACGTTGACTCATTTTAATCAAGCTATAATGGCTAATGTAGAAGTTTTAATTGGTTTAAAAAAATCTTATTTTAAAAAATTCACAAAAGATGATTTAGAATTATTTTCAGATTTATATTACGACAAACTTCATATTTTAGATACTGAAAAAATTCAAAGAGAAGTTATTTCAAATCTTTTTAATTTTCAAACAGTTGTATCAACTCATAAACTAAATCATTTCATGAAAAGATTAACTTCTTTAGCTTTAGTAATAATGGTTCCAACTTTTATTACGAGTTTATTTGGTATGAATGTAAAACTGCCTTTTGCAGGTTCTGAATATGGTTTTTTTATTCTTCTTGGCATAATGATTGTTATTGCATTATTCCTTTTATTAATATTTAAATTAACAGATTGGATATAGGTGAATTAGTTTGAATTTTGATGCTGACAAAGAAAAAACTTTGAAACGAATGCTTCTAAATGATAAAAGCGATAAAGGTTCAGTAGATAAACCAATTCAAAAACTAGTTAATTTAATTAATGCTAAAGAAGATTATTACACTCTTAGTTCTTGTTCTGGAAGAATTGTTTTACTTTATATTCCTGATACTGGTAAAAAGCGAGAAGCGGAGTTTATTGTTAGAACGCATGATTTAATTAAGAGTTCTAAAGTGAAATCAGTAATTAAGGAATTACTTAATTATGTTAATTACAATAATGATGGAAGTATTTGGTTTAAACAAGACCCTCCAATAGTTCATATTGGATCAAGAACTTTAAAGCAAGCTTCAGACCTTTTAAGAAATGCAAGAACAATTGGTTTTAAAAGAAATGGATTATTCGAAGTAGAAAAAAGATTCTTAATGGAATTAGTATCAACAGAACGAACAGATGCAATAATTGCTCAAGACGGAAAACTATTAGTGCCAGAAGAATATATTAAAACTTTGATTGAAGTTGGAAATAAGAAACTTGAACAATCATGGACAAAAATTAAAAAATTAGAAGCAGAAATAAAAAAGTTATAATTCTAAAAGTTCATCAATCTCTTTTTTCATACGTTCATTAAACTCATAAACTTTTTCACCTTCACCTTTTTCTTGAGCAAAAGACTTCAAAAGTTCTTTGGCAATTTTTTCTTCATTTTTAGAAAAAGAAGTTTTAATCTGACCAAGATGTTCTTTTAAAATTTCATTTTCAACTTCATCAATAGAATCAGATTTAATCTTTATTTCTTCAAATTCCTCGCTTGTAAGTTTAGAAGTATTTTTCATAACAAAATAAGCTCCTTTTTCATAAAGTTTTTCAAATAAAGATTTAAAATCAATATTAGAAGGTTTACCAGTTTTTAATTTGCCAAACACTCTTAACAAAACAATTTGATCTTTAAAATCAGAAGTTTTGATAATATCAATTAATTCTTCATAAACTTCTTCAGGATTTTTATGTTTTGCATTAATTTTAATAGGGAAAACTTTCTTAATAACAATAGGAACGAACTCAACTTTTCCATGATTATAAATATAAAAACTACCTTGCTTCAAAAATTCAAGTTCATAAAAGTTAGCCGGAAATAAGGGTCCAGGCAAAGTCACATTTTTGTAACCTTCCAAGTTTTTATGCTCAACAATATGAACATGACCGCCTGCATAATAATCAAAACCTTGAGGTAAAAATGAAATAGGAGAAGACTCCATTAATTCTAATGCCTTAGGTTTTAACTCAGTTAAAGAAGTGTGAAACATGAAAATCTTAAACCCATCTTCAGCTTCAAGATAGTTCTTGTTAAGCTTTTCATAATAAGTTCTTTCAAGCATGCCACGTTTACCAAGCAAACCAGTAATCTTAGCACCAGTCTTTTCATCAATTGTGAATTTAAGTTTTAATTTTTCATTTTCAACCGTGCCTTTAACAACATTAATCATTAAACCAGCTTCTTCTAAAACATCAAGAATAGTCTTACCGGATGGAGAAAAATCATGACTTCCAGGAATGATATAAACAGGAATTTTCAAATCTCTTAATTCTCTAAGCTTTTTAGTAGTTTCTTTAAGAAAATCAATACCAGGTAAAGAAGTATGAAATAAATCACCAGCAATTAAAACAAAATCAACCTTTTGTTCAATACTAATATTGATTGCTTTAATGAAAGCTTGCATGGATAAATCTTTTAATTTAGGATCACGCCATGAACCAATATGACAATCAGCAATATGTGCAAATTTCATTTATTATCCTCATCAAACCAATCTCCAAACATTTTATTAGCTGGTTCTCTATCTTCATTTACACTTAGTGCATGATCTGCTCCTTCTAAGATAATTAAACTTCCATCAGGAAAACCTTCAACAACTTTTTTACTTTGTTCTAGATTTACATCTTTATCTTCATTTCCATGAATAATTAAAACAGGACAAGTAATATTTTTAACTTTATCATACATAATATTTTTTTGTGCATCTTCAAAGAAAGAATAATTAAGTTTTACTTTTCCTTTGGAAGCACTAAGAAAATATGCGAATCCTTTCTCTTTCCAGTTCTTTGTATTTTCAAAAGTTTTACTATTCAAAGTTTGAGATATATAATTTGAAACAGGTGCTTTTAAACCAATCTTTCCAGTTTCAGGAAATTTTAAAGCAGCAGCCATAACAGTTATTCCTCCTGCACTAGAGCCGAATAAATCTATTCGTAAATAACCTCTTTCTTTCATTAATTTTATTGCAGCAATAGTATCTTCAGAAGCTTTTGTAGTAGTATGATCTTCAAATTTTCCTTCACTTTCACCACAACCATTCAAATCAATTCTAAAAGAATTAATTCCTCTTCTAGTAAGTTCTTCAGACATTATCTTTGAAGAAGTTCGATTCTTATTACTTGAAAAACCATGAACTATTACTACAACCCTTTCTTTCTTTGGGTTTGGTTCTTCTAAAATACCACATAACTTTAATCCATATGAATTTTTAAAGAATATCTTTTCTTCTTTCATCCTAGTTTAACACCTTCAAAACTAGTTTTGGTATTGTCGGTTTTTTTAGTTAACTTTACTGTGTCTTCAAAGAATGGAATCTTTACTGGTAATGCAAATTTTGCAAAATTACTGCTAATAATTGCTTCTCCAACGTCAAGACTTGCAATAGCTCGGTCATCAGATTTCATATCTTGAGATGCTGATTCAATAATTGCTTGTCTTTCAGAATTCATTTCTGTTCCCATAATAATCTTAGTATTTATGTTAGCTAGAATCTCTTTTGGAATTAAACTTGGAAGCTGTGTAATTGCAACTAGACCAAGACCAAACTTTCTTCCTTCTCGAGCAATTGTAGAAAAAATATTACTTCCTCGTTCCAATACTTCTTTTCCAATAACTCGAGGTGCTTCTTCTAAAACTATTGAAACAACAGGTTTATCATTTATGCCTTTTGTTTTGTAACGTTTATATCGATAGAAAATTTCAGTAGTAATAAGCGAACCAATCAATAACTCAATTTGACCTGAAAAATCACTTGTATCAATTATAACAGTATGTTCATTTTCTAATTCTGAACAAATATCTCTAATAGTATTTTGTCCAGCTTGCTTGTCAAATATTCCACCGCAATGAATATCAGTTCCATCAAAATCTAAGTCTAAGAGAAGTTTAAGTTTTCTTCTAATAACAACAATTGACATTTCATGAAACTCTTTTACATCACTATTTGCCAAATCTTCTGTGAATAATTTTTCAATCCAAAGCTTGCCGAATTTTTTAAAATAAGCATACAAAGCTTGTCTTTGAGCGCTTGTAAAATTTACAAAATCAAAATGATCAGGTCTTAAATTTTCAAGATTAATTTTCAAACTTCTTTGACCTGTAGGAACTTGTTTAGGAGTATAGTAAACAACTTTTTTACTAGGATGGTCTTTTAATCCAATTTTATTTCGACCAAAATACTCATCATGAGGATCTAATATTAGTAAAGCACAATAATTTTTATCAATAGTATCCCATATTAAATTACTCATCAAAACACTTTTCCCTTTACCGGTTGTTCCTGTAATTAAAACATGATGTGAGAAAACTTTATCTCCTTCCAGATAAATAGGAAACTTCAAATCTTTAGTTCCTGATCTTAGATTACCAAGTGATAAAGGATTCTTTGGTCTTGTTAAAAATGAAAGGTCTTCTTTTGTAACTTCCCTGACCTCTGAAAAAAAATCCGGTAAAGATTTTGATGAAGTAGCTTTTGTATCTTTGATTGAAATTAAGTTTTTTAGTAAAGCGATTTTATAGTTTCGTAAGTGAGGTTCCATGAATTCTAAGTTAGAACTTTCTTCTAAACTCATTCCTGAAATTAACTCCAGGTTCTGCTGAGAAATTTGACTTCCATACAAAAGGTCATATACTTGTAATAAAATTTTACTGTTCTTTGTATCTGCAATTAGTAATTCTCCAAGCTCTAATTCTTCACCAGCTTTCTGCCTAATAAAGATTTCTCCAAATCGTCCAGAAATAACTTGCCCCTTAATCATAACAGAAAAGAAACGAATCCTTATTAAAAAGGTTTTTGTTTAACAATATTTTTATAATTTGTTTTATATGCTGGTTATATGAAGGTTTTATACGTTGCTCGAGGAATTGTTCGTCATCAAAGAAAATATTTAATGTTGAAAAAACTTACAGGTGTTTTAGATGAAGATGTTGGTATGTGGGAAACACCTGGCGGAAGAATTGAAAAGAACGAAGATCCAAAAAAAGCGATTTTAAGAGAAATAAAAGAAGAAATTAATTTAGATTGTAAAATAATTAAAGAATTGCCTCTTTTACATGTTATTGACAAGCAAGTTGATAGCACAGCTCATATTTTTTTGTTAAATTCAACTACTGATAAAATAACTCTTTCACACGAGCATTCAGACTATAAATGGTGCACAATAGATGAAATCAAAACACTTAATACGGTTTATACTGATTTATTGTTAAAGAATTTAGAGTTAGCTGAAAAAATAAAATGAAAAAGAGAATTGTTATTTGGAGTAAAAAACTTCTTCTTGCATTCATTGTTGCATTAATCTGGATGTTAATTGCTCATAAAGAATATAGTTATAATCGTAACTTTGCTTCAGTTTTTGGAATTAATCTTTTCCCTTTAATAGCATGGACTTTTAGTTTGTTAGTTATGTATATTATTTATTTTCATTTTGAACGATTCTTAAAGAATAAAACTTTTCTAAAGAAATTACTTTTGTTTGTTGCTATTTATTGGCCTTTACTAATATTCTTTGAAACTATTTTCTACCATTTATTTAATCTTAAGAATTTAGCAACTGCTTCATATTCTGGCTTGCCAATTTGTAATTGTCTTCATGCACCTCATTGGATGCAATTAGCTTATTTTTTACTAGGACCAATATATTTCTTATTAGTTATGTTGTTAGAAAAAATAAAAAAATAGATAATAAAAAAAATTTATAATAATGGGTTTTGTCCACCATATAAGGCATTAAATTGTCCATTCTTAAATTCTAATGAAAATACATCATTATTACAATTTGTTGCTCTCATTTTAGGAACAGATATTTCTCGAACCATTTTTCTTCTGAATGGAGATAATCTTAAATGAATTATTCCATCTGATAAAAAGTCTTCAATCCCAAACTCACTATATTGGCTTCCATCGAGTGGCATTTCTGATATTAGATAAGTTGTTAATCCCATATCTCTTAAGAATTCAAATATGTAGAACAGTTCTATTCTTGGATTTTCAAATCTTGATAACACATATAATGCTGACATTGAGTCAAGAACAAAAACTTTGCATTCTATTTCTGCTTTTACTTTTTTAACAATGTTTTTGATTACATTCATCCAACTTTTGTTATCTCCAACTTTTATATCTTTAATTTCTTTTCTAATACATCCAACATCTGCAAGCAGAATATTTCCTTTGCCTGAAGCTTTAGCATCTCTGATTACTTGGTCGATTTTTGTTAAATCATCAATCTTTAATAAGCCCATATTTTCAGAGTTTAATCCCATTCCATCCATATGTTGTTGTAGTGATTCAAAGGATTGCTCCAGAGAAATATACAACGAGTTTCTTCCTGCTAATGCTTCATTATAAATTATGTTGAAACATAGCGATGATTTCATTGTACCGGCTGTACCGCTAATTAGCGTGATGTGTTTTTCAGGTATTCCGCCTGAAATTGCTTCATCAAATCCATTGATGTATGTTTTTATCCTATTAAGTTGACCTTCCATTTTGTTTCACCTCATTCTTTGTGTGCTAGATTATTTATTTTTCCTGGTTTTGTATTCACTATAAGTTTATGATCTTCTCCTATGTATCCGCATCCAACTATTATCCCGTCAGTTTTGTATTGCCAGAGTTTTTTCCCTTCAATTCTTCCTGGCTCTTGTGTCATTACATCAGTATAGTTTCCTGCTTGTTGAAGAACTCCTGAGACTCCTGGAACATAATCAAGTTTGTAACTTCCTTCTGAGTCTAAAATATAAATGTTGTGGTCATAAGACCCTGCAATAACTTCTAATTTTCCATCACCATCAATATCATCAACTATTGGTGGAGCAACAACCCAGAAGTCTGTTTCATAGGACCAAATTTTTTCTCCATTAGAGTTAAGTGCATAAATTTTGTTATCACAAGAACCAAAGATGATTTCAAGTTTGTTATCATTATTAATATCTGCTAAACAAGCCTTGGAATAAATTGCACCTTCAGTTTTAAATTTCCAAATTAATTCTCCATCAAGATTTAACATGTAAAGATAATTATCTGTTGATCCAACAACAATAAATGTTCTTTCATCACCAAACAGTTTTCCAACTGATGGTTGAGCAGTAATTTTAGCATTAGTAGTGAATTTCCAGATTAGTTTTCCTAAATTGTTTATACAGTGAAGTTCTCCGTTATCACATCCAAAAACAATGTTTCCTTTAACGATTTCAGGACATGATTCTATGCTTGATCCTGCTTCGTATTGCCAGAGAAGTTTGCCTTCATTGTTTAAGACATATAAATTTTTATCTCCTGAACCAAAAAGAATTTCAAGTTTTCCATCACCATTAATATCATTAATAAGAACTGGTGCTCTGATTGAACCTTCTGTTTTAAATTTCCATAAAAGTTCTCCTTCATAACTAAGAGCGTAAATATTGCCCATTTCTGATCCTACAACGATTTCTTTTTTACCGTCATTATTTATATCAGCAATATTTGGTGATGATTCTATGCTACTAGCAGTGTCAGCATCTAGAAACATTAATTCAACATCTCCAACTTGTTCTTGAGTATTGAACATCCATTGAACATTTGCATTTACATCTATTGAACAGATTTTTCCATCTTTAGTTCCAAAGATTATACTTTTATGTCCATTATTAGATAAATCTGCGATTACAGGAGGTGCAAGCAAAGTGCTCTGAGAATCATACTTCCACTCCTCCTCTATTTTTCCTCTTTTTTTACCTTTAAGAACATTCTTAAGGCCGAATGTAAACTTCATATATACTCATCTCATATTTTTGCTTTTTAAAAAAGTTTTGTTTTTAATGGTTAATAATGATTAATTGTGATAATCAATAACTTTAAATATTCTGCTCTTTATTATATGAATGAAAATGGGTGATGAATTACTCTTATTAGTTAAATCATATCTGCAGCAAAATTTATCTTTTGATGAGATAAAAGATAAACTTTCAGAGAGAGGCTTTTTAGATGATGAAATAGATTCAACTATAGAAAAGGCTTCTTCTTCACTTCAATCAGCTGCTAATCGAGAAAATAAAGCATTAGTAAGGTTTTTTTCTATGAAAGAATTATTTGATAGAATTGGTTATGGTTTTGTATCAAATCCTTTTGTTAATATTCTATTTTATCAATCAGGTGCATCTTTATTTTTAATTGGTTTAATTAATGGTTTAAGAATGGTTCTTTCTTTAGTGTTATCTTCTTTTATTAAAGAATATACTAAAGTTCATTATTTAAAAAAAAGTTTTATGAGCAATGGAGGGTTATTATTTGGGTTTAGCTTTTTATTAATGGCAGCTGCTAGAATGATGCATTCTCCAAGTTTATTTGCAATTGCATTATTGCTTGGTGGTGTTGGTGTTGTAACTCATGGCGAACTTTATATGAAATTTTTAAAAGAAAGTCTTAAGCAAGAAAAGAAAGGAAGATTTCTTGGAAGGATTGCTTATTATGGAGTTTTAATAACTTCAGCATCTATGTTGGTGTCAGGGTTTATTATTGATAAATTTCCTGCATCTGGAGAAATTGTTAAATGGACTATTATGGGTAAACAATTACCTGTTCTTGGTTATGTAATATCTTTTGAAATAACTGCTTTTGCATTTATTCTTTCAGGTTATATCTTATCATTTATTAAAGAAAAAGAAGTTCTTTCATCTCAGAAAATGTCTGGTTTTTTTACAGAGTTTATCTCACGAGTAAAATTGCATAGAAGGATATTTTTTAAGAATAAGGTAGTTCTTCTTTTAACTATTTGTTCAACAATAACAGGACTCATACAAGTATTTGGAACTTCTTATTATGGACTTTTTATTTATGATAATTTCAAGAATGATTTCTTTGGAGGATTTTTGAATGTTTCAATTGTTTTTGTTGTTGCAATTATCGCTTCTTTGTTTGGTCCGACGATTACTAGAAAAATTCAAAGAAATATAGGTGTTTCTCCAATGTTGGTGTTTGGAACTTTATTAACTGCAATGTTACCTTTAGCATTATTTTTTCATGGAAATTTTGTCGCGTTAATTGTTGCTAGTGCACTTTCAATTGTTGGGGGTTCAATTGTTGGGGTTGGACAATCTTTGTTTACTAGAAAGCTCTTATTTGAAGAAGAAAGGAATATTTATTTCTCATTCCTTGGTTTGATAATCTCAGTTCCTATGCTAATTTTAGTGCCTTTAATGGCTTATCTTGCTCAAGTAATTAATCTTATTCCACTTTTCAAAATATTCGTTTTTGTTCTTTGTTTAGTTGTGGCACCTCTTTATTTCTTAATGGTCTTACTTTATGAAAGAACAATTCATGCAAAGGTTTAAATAGGTCTCTTTGTTCTTTGGCTTTGGGGGTTGATAGCATGAAAGATAGAATTAATGATAGTGTTCTTGTCAGAAACGGTCTTTATGTACATAAACAAATAGAGGTTCGTAACAACAGAATTTTTATGAGAATGAAGACGAGAAAACTTATTCAATTATAGCTTTATTTTTTAATTTTAAAGTAATTTTTCTTAAGAAAGGTTGTTCTCTATCACTTCTTAGTTGAAAAGTTGTATCGCTATTGATTTCTATTTCTCTATGATAATCAATTGTTTTTAAGAAGTTTTCAATTTCTTTTATTGCACCATAAATTTGATGTTGTTTTGCTAAATCTAATTCGTCTTTGTTATTTTCTAGAGTTTGAATTAGATTATATCTTCTTTTTTCAAAAACTTTTTTTAGTTCGATTAAACTCATTTTATGTCTCTTTTTAGTTTTCCTATAAAATATTCTAAGCAATCGGTTGCGCAAAAACTTGCTTTCTTACGAAAGTTTTCAGGCCCAAACATTAGTGTAAGATCTCCATCCCTTATGGCTGTATTACAAACAGGACATACTTGGTTATTGTTTTTAAATCTTTCTAATTGACTATTTATTAGTTGTTCAACTTTGCCTGATTCTATTTCTCTTTTTAATTGCATTAATTCTTCAAAACTTAATTTTTCTACTGTGTGTTTTAGTTTATTCATTTCTTAACGCTCTTATCTTTAAAATTAAATTACTTGGGTCATATAATGTTTTAACTTTGGTTGTTATTTTCATAAAATGTTCGTTTTTTGAATGTATGCCTTCTTCAAGTTCTTGCATGCTGTGAGTCCAACAAGCAATATCTTTTTTAGTTTTTTTAGATGTTTCGATTGTGATGTTACTATATTTCGTTCTGATATTGTCTACATGGTCAGTTATCAGTGTTAGTTCTATTTTATTAGATTCTGATTTTAATAAAAGTATTGATTGACACTTCACAAATAAATCTTGACTTTGTCCAAAGAAGTTCATTAAAATTTCTTGATCTTCAGTTTTTTCTAAGAATATGATGTTTAACAACATTTGATGTAATGGGTTGGTTTCAATAAGTTTTTTTTCAGCAGAATCTTGTGTGATGTGTACTATGTAAGAAACTTCTTTTGCAATTCTATAATTAACTTTTGGCTTTCCTGGAACATTATTTTCTTTTAGTTTTTCTTTTATTACAAGATTGTATGCTTCTAATAATCTTAATTGTTGACTAATATTGGCAATACTTGTGTTAGTCTTCTTAGCAAGTTCTGTTGGAGATTGTTTTTTATTAGCAAGCTCTTTAATTATAGCCCATTTAGAATCTGTAAATAACCCTTCATACTCCATATTTTAATATAGGATGGCCCTTTATTTAAACTTTTCTATTTAATTAAGAATTATATCAAATTAACTAATTAACTTAACTAGTTAATTAACTAGTAGTAGAATTAAAGAAAGCTTTTTAAATAAACCTGCCCTAATAGTTGATAGCTAGCTAAGAAATCAAAAAAGAGGGAGATGATTTCTCAGTATTTTGTAAGGAGGTAGTAATGAGAGTACTAATGTTTGGGTGGGAGTTTCCGCCATTTTATTCAGGGGGTTTGGGGACTGCATGTTATGGTTTAACAAAAGGACTTAGCCATCATAATGTAAAAGTCACATTTGTAATGCCTAAAGGACCTGATACTGTAAAATCGGATTTTGTAAAACTTCTAGTAGCTGATAAAGCATTTAAGAATCATAATTTTAGAATTAAAAAAATAGATTCTATTTTAACACCTTATCTAAATTCTCAAACATATAATGAAAAATTTCAAGATTATAGTTTAATGCTAAAAAAACAAAGTACAGAATTACTCTATGGAAAGAACATGTTTGAAGAAGTCTATCGATTCAGTGAACAAGCAAAACTAATTGCATTAAGCGAAGAATTTGATGTTATACACGCTCATGATTGGATGACTTATATGGCAGGTATAAAAGCTAAAAAAGTATCAGGTAAACCACTAGTCGTTCATATGCACGCAACAGAATTTGACCGAACAGGTGGAAATGGAATAAACCAGTATGTGTATGATATTGAAAAAAGAGGAATGCACGAAGCAGACAAAGTATGTGCTGTAAGTAATTATACAAAAAGTATGGTTGTACAACATTATGGAGTGCCACCAGAAAAAGTAGAAGTTGTTCATAACGCAGTTGAATTCTCAGATAGACAAATATATCGAATTGAAAAAACAGACAAAGTAGTTTTATTCTTAGGAAGAATTACACTTCAAAAAGGACCTGAATATTTTGTTGAAGCTGCAAAGAAAGTAATGGATAGAGATCCAAATGTTAAATTTGTAGTAGTCGGAAGTGGAGATATGGAACCACAAATGATTGAACATGCAGCAAGTTTAGGAATTGCAAACAGAATGTTATTCGCAGGATTCTTAACTGGTGAAGACGTAAACAAAGCTTATCAAATGGCTGATATTTATGTTATGCCATCAGTTAGCGAACCGTTTGGAATAACTCCATTAGAAGCAATGAAATCCGGAACACCAGTAATTATTTCAAAACAATCAGGAGTAAGTGAAGTAATACAAAATTGTTTAAAAGTAGATTTTTGGGATGTGGACGATATAGCAAATAAAATATTATCCTTATTACATTATGAAACATTACATCAAACATTAAAACATCATGGAACAATTGAAGTTGATAAGTTTAATTGGGATATACCTGCAGAAAAATGTTTAAGAATATACAATGAGTTAGTAAGATAGAGGAAACAAAATGAATATATGTTTTTATTTTCAAGTACACCAACCGTACAGACTTAGAACTTATTCGGTGTTTGATATAGGTCAATCAAAAAATTATTTTGATGATGAAAAGAATAAGGAGATAATGTTAAAAGTAGCAAAAAAATGTTATTTACCAACTAACAAACTTATTTTAGATTTAATAAAAAAACACAAAGGAGCATTCAAAGTAGCATTTAGCATCTCAGGAGTTGCATTACAACAATTTGAAGAATGCGCTCCAGAAGTATTAGCTTCATTTCAAGAATTAGCAAAGACTGGATGCGTAGAATTTTTATCAGAAACTTATTATCACTCATTAGCTTATCTTTATTCAAAAGAGGAATTTGAAGAACAAGTAAAATTACATAAGAAAAAAATCAAGAAACTTTTCAATCAAGACCCAATAATTTTTAGACATACAGAACTTATCTATAATAATGAATTAGCAAATTATGTTGAGAAAATGGGCTATAAAGGAATCCTTGCAGAAGGAGCGGATCATGTTCTTGGTTGGAGATCACCAAATTATGTTTACACACCAAAAGGAACTAGCAAGATTAAATTATTATTAAAAAACTATAAACTTAGTGATGATGTAGCATTTAGATTTGGAGATAAATCTTGGAAAGAACACCCATTAACAGTTGAAAAATTTGCAACATGGGTAGAACAAAACGAAGGAGATTCAATAAATCTATTCATGGATTATGAAACCTTTGGAGAACATCAATGGGAACACACAGGAATATTTGAGTTCATAAAACATCTGCCAGAAGAAATTCTAAAAAGAAACATTGGTTTTAAATTTCCATCAGAACTATTAATATTTGAACCAAAAGCAGAATTAGACGTTCATAACTTCATGTCATGGGCAGATGTAGAACGAGACCTAAGTGCATGGTTAGGAAACAAAATTCAAGAATCTGCAATTAATGAATTATACATGATTGAAGAATCAGTTAAAAAATTAAAAGATGAGAAATTGCTTGAAGATTGGAGAAAACTAACAACATCAGATCATTTCTATTACATGTGTACTAAATGGTTTAATGACGGGGATGTACACAAATATTTTAACCCATACGACAGTCCATATGATGCATTCATAACATATATGAATATACTAAATGATATGATTATTAGAATTAAAATGAAACAAGGATTAAAAGTCAGTCCTAATTTTAAAATAAGTGAACATTCAAGTTCAGAGATTAGAACATAAAAGAGGTAAAAATGGTTTTGCAAGAATACGAACACTTTCATTTCATTCACGGAACAAAAGCAGAAAAGATAGATGATTTAAAAGAAGGAATTATTGGCATGACTGAAGCAGATTTTAAACATCATGTAACTGCAAAAAAGAATGATTTCGCAACTTGGCTACATCAAACATTCAAAGAAGAAAAACTTGCATCAAAACTTAGAAAGATAAAAACAAAAGAGAATACAATCAAAGCATTAGAAGAATATTTAGAAGAAAAAAATAAAAACTATTCAATTGAATACCGAAGATTTGTTGTAAAAGAATTCATGTATGGACTGGTAATAGGTTTAATCATTGGATTTATAATTGCAAAACTGATATAAAAAAATGGCTAAAAAAGGAAACGCGGATTATGTATTTGAAGCATCATGGGAAGTATGCAATAAAGTAGGAGGCATATACACTGTAGTAAAAAGTAAAGCGTATGCAATGAAAGCGTTTTACAAAAATTATTTTTTAGTAGGGCCTTATGTTTCAGACAAATCTCTATTAGAATTAAATCAAAAAGAACCACCTAAAGAAATTAAAGAGGCATTTGATGAACTAGGTCAGCAAGGATTAAAGTTCTACTATGGTACTTGGGATGCAAGTGGAAGTCCAAATGCGATACTTATTGATTTTCAGTCATTAGTAGGTCAAAAAAATGAAATGAAAAAATGGCTTTGGGAAAATTACAAAATAGATTCACTTAATTCAAACTGGGACTTTGATGAACCAGTAATATGGTCATGGGCAGTTTCCCTTCTTTTAGAAAGGCTAGCTAACAAACTGTCAGACAAGAAGGTGGTCGGACATTTTCATGAATGGATGTCCGGCGTTCCTATTCTTTATTTCAAAACAAAGAATGTGAATATAGCGTCTGTATTTACAACTCATGCAACAATTTTAGGAAGAACAATTGCTGGAGGAGGTGATGATCTTTATGGAATGTTAGAATCTATGAATCCTGAGAAAGAAGCATATAGAAGAGGAGTACAAGATAAGTTCTTAATGGAAAGAGCTTGTGCACAAACTGCAAATATATTTACAACAGTTTCAGAAATTACTGCTATAGAATCTGAAACGATTTTGGGCAGAAAACCTGAAGTGATTCTTAACAATGGATTAACACTTAAGAAATTTCCAACAATTGAAGAAACATCTGTAAAACATTTAATGACTCGAGATAAAATTAGAGAGTTCTTAACATTTCATTTCTTCCCATACTACTCATTTGATTTAAGACACAACTTAACATTCTTCATAGTAGGAAGATATGAATTCAAAAATAAAGGACTTGATGTTTTAATAAAAGCGCTTGGAAAATTAAACGATAAACTAAAAGCTGGAAATACAAAAAGAACTATTTCAGTTATGTTTTGGATACCTTTGGGTAATACGGGTGCAAAAATGGAAGTCTTTGAAAACAAAAACTATTATCGTCATATTAAAAACTATGTTGATTGGCATGCAAATGATATTTTAAAATTAATTGTAGAAGATGTAGTTAGTTCAAAAACACCAGATGTTCATAGTATATTTACAGAGGATTTTTTAAACAATATAGAACGAGACCTTGTACAATTCAAAAGACAAGGAAATCCATTAATTGCAACTCATAACATTAATAATGAAAATAATATAGAAATGCTTAATAGCTTAAAAGAACATGGTCTAAACAATAAAAAAGAAGACAAAGTAAAAGTAGTTGTTTACCCAGTTTATCTTGATGGAAATGATGGTATGATAAACCTTTCTTATTATGATGCGCTTGCAGGTTCACACTTAGGAATATTTCCGAGTTACTACGAACCATGGGGTTATACACCTGTAGAAACAGCTGCAATGGGTGTTTCAGCAGTTACAACTGATTTAGCAGGATTTGGTCGATTCATAAAACCAAAAATTAAACAAGACCAAAAAGGTAAAATCAAAGGAATTTATTTACTTGAACGATATCAAAAATCAGAGGAAGAAGTAGTTGAAGATTTATACAAAATAATGCACGACTTCTCTTCATTAAATCATGAAGAAAGAGTTCAAAGTAAAGTAGCAGCAAAGAATTTAACAAAATATGTTGATTGGAAACACTTTGTAGAGAATTATATGGACGCCCATAATAAAGCTTTAGAATGATTAATTAAGCATTAGTTGTCTTAACTGATAATGTTGTTCAGAACGGTTTCTAGGAACATATGTTCTATCAAGTTCAGAACAATCTAAATCATTTACTAGTGTAGGTTTAGAAGGATAAGGAATATCTATTTTAAAATTACTGGGTTCGAACGGATTATAATCTTTCTTAACAGGTCCAATTAATCTAAAAGAAACATAACCTTCATCAGAATGACTTTCTCTAATAACATTACTTGCAGGTTTTTCTGGTTTATAATCTAATTTTGGAAATGTTTGAATTGCTTTTACAATATCAGATCTACTCATACCTTCTGTAGGGTCCTTAATAAATTTAAAAGCATAGATGCCAGGTTGTATTTTTTTTTGCAAAATATTTTCACCTAATGGTTCCCAACCAACTTCATCATCAATAGTTTTTCTTTTAAACCAGTTTAAGACTCCCATTTAATAAGATAATTGTATTAATTATATAATAGTTACTATTTTTTAGAAAGATTTCTTAACTTTTTCAAACACTTTGTAAGGGTCACTTGCAATAACACTAGTTCCAGCAAAAACTTCTAAACCACCAAAGTCACCAGTTTTAACATTTAAATTTCCACGATCAACTATTCTAACAACAAGTGGAAAATTCCAAGAATTATCAAGAGGAGAAAGATAAATTCCAACATTAAAGCTTTGAACACCTAGTTTCAAATAAGCTTTCAAAACCTTGTAAACAGCGCTAGAAACAGATTCAAGATCAGAACCAATAATCATAACTTCTTTTTCTTTTCTAGGAGTTAAATTCATAAAAATTTTATTCTCATTTTTTTTAAAACCTAAACCAACAGCTTCATGAACAGAATATAAATCTTCAAAGTAATTAGACTTAAAAGCTATTTTATAACCTTCACTAAATCGTTTCAATCTTTCAATTTCACCATAATGTCTTTCTTTACCAAGAATTATCTGCATATGTCCATGAACAATACTAGACCCTGCTCTCCAAAGACAATTCCAAAGAACATAAGGATAAACTCTTTTTTTATCCATCGCATTTGCTTCTTTAATCCATTTATTAGCAGTTTTAAAATAATCTGAAACATCCTTTTCTTTAAAACCAAGAGGGTTGTGTTTATCAAAAACTACAATTCCATGAAGAGCATCGTACTTGGCAATATTACTAGCAGTCTTTGATTTATCACCAATAATTCGGCCAAAAACATCATTTGCAGTTTGTGAATCAAGATTACAAAAAAACCCTCCTTCTTGATCTTTAATAATTTTTTTAACTTCTGAATCTGACTTCATATTAATAGGAACATTTGCTCGTAATTCATTAAATAAAGCAGTTTCACAAGTAATATTATTATCAATTCGAATAATCTTTTGTTTTTCAACAGCTTTAATAGAACCAAACTTTTTCTTAACCCAAGGTTTCATTTCTTCAGGCAATTTCAAAAGACCAAAATCATCTTGAACAGAATATAATCTATAGAATAATTTCTTTTTATTAATAGGCAGTTTATCTGCATATTTAGGTAGATTAATTATTGTTTTCACTAACTCGCCTCTTTTAGTGAATTATTGTTTCAAAACTATAAATACTTTTTGTTTACATAAACCTTTATTAATAAAATTTGATTCCCAAAGTCGATGCAAGTAATTATACCAACCGCAGGGAAAGGTACAAGGTTAAGACCTCATACCCATACAAGAGCTAAACCACTTGTTCGTGTGGCTGGAAAACCAGTTCTATGTTATATTCTTGATGAATTAAAAAAGATGAAGAATGTAACAGAAGTAATATTCATAGTAGGTTATTTAGGAAGTCAAATTGAAGACTTTGTTAACAGAAATTACACTTTTAAAACACGATTTATCGTGCAGAAAGAGCTAAAGGGACAAGCACATGCAATAAAGTTGGCCGAACAATACATTAAAGAGGATGTGCTTATTTGGTTTGTAGACACATTAAGTGATGCAAACATAAAGAAACTTCAGAAGACAAAAGCTGATGGAGTTATCTATGTTAAGGAACACCCAGACCCAGAAAGGTTTGGGATTGTGTTCCCTGACAAAAATGGTGTGATTCAAAAGATTGTAGAAAAACCAAAAAATCCACCATCTAATTTAGCAAACATTGGACTTTATTATATTAAAAATTCAAAAGCGATGTTTAATGCAATTGATTACTTGATTGAAAAAAATATGCAAACAAAAGGAGAATTCTACATTGTAGATGCATTTAATGTCATGATTAATAAAGGATCAAAGTTTATTGCAGAAAAAGTTAGCTTTTGGGAAGACTGTGGAAAACCAGAAACATTACTTCAAACTAACAGATTTTTACTTAGTAACGGCCGAAATAAAGGCTTAAAAACGAAAACTTCTTTAATAATAGAGCCCGTACATATAGAAAAAGGGGTAGAAATACATAATTCAATTGTTGGACCATACGTTTCAGTGGCCAGGAATTCAGTAATCAAAGATTCTGTTGTAAGAAATAGTATCTTGGGTGAAGGTTCTTGTGTTCAAGGTTCACAAATCGAAGAATCATTAATTGGAGCATACGCAAAGGTAAAAGGATTTTACAAGCGATTAAATGTTGGCGATGATTCAGAGATTATTTATGGTAAAGAATGAACATCATTCACGGGCTTGGTAAGCAAGCAATCAAAAAGAGGGGTGAGGCGGCTTTTCTGTTGTCAAACCGAACTGGAGGATATCTTTCTCTTAGTGACAAGTATAATGTTTCATATTATCAAGGACTCTATTTCTTAAAGAAAAATTGGAATATGTATAAAACAATAGAGAATATCTATTTAAGTAAAGAACCGACTGAAGTTGAAAATAAATTTTCTCATATAATAAAAAGATATGATGAATCAGAAGAAAAATTTTATTTTACATCAGAAGCTTTAATTTATGAAGTAAGTAATTATTTAGGTGGAATAAATATTGATCTTGATTTTAGAGAAATGTATGATTTTGATGAAAATGGCAGAATTTATACAATTAAAAAAGAAAAAGATTTGATAATTGTAGAATATCAAAAACATACAGATCATTCTTTAAAAGAGATTAATCATAAACATTATTTGGTAATTAAAGGAGCAGAAGAGTTCGAAATTCCTGATCAATGGGTTAAAAGAGAATACTCCTATGATTATGTTCGAGGAGACAGAAGTAATTTCTTTGTCTATAAAGCATTAAGATTAGTTTGTAAAAAAGATTTGAATTTAGTAATTTCATATGCTAATACAAAAAAAGAAGCAATTCAAAATGCAATAAACACTTATGCTAATAGATCAGTTCTGAAGAAAACTTTGAAAGCCAGAGAGAAAAAACTTCTTAATAAATCAGATTTATTTTTTAACACTGCAATTAAAGCATTAGATGATTTAACAGTTAGAGTTGAAACAAATACTGGTATAAAAGAAGGAATTTTTGCAGGGCTTCCGTGGTTTTTTCAATTCTGGGCACGAGATGAATTAATATCCTTAAAAGCATGGATGTTAGAAGGAAGATATGATTTTACAAAGAAACGATTGTTTGATTATTTGGATAGTATAACTGAATCTGGAAGAATTCCAAATAGACTTCCACATTCAATGCTTGAATCAGCAGATGGAGTTGGATGGTTATTCAAAAGAATATATGATTTTATAATTATATTGCAAGAAAAAAAACTTTTGAATAAATACTTATCACATAAAGATTTAGAATTTATAAAGCATAAATTACATTTTTGTCTAGAAGAACATATTTTAAGTCATATGGAACATTATTTGATAATCAATGATAAAAATGAAACTTGGATGGATACTGCTAGTGGTGATAAAGGAAGAACTGGTGCAAGACTTGAAATTCAAGCATTATTTTTAAACTTCTTTACTTTAATGAAAGAGTTGTGTAAATTACTAGAATTACCTTCAATAGGATATAAACAAATAGAAAAAAAGTTCTTAAAAGAAATAAGAAAAGTTTTTTTCAGAGAAGGAATGTTGATGGACGGGTTTGATGAAGGATTAGATAAAACTGTTAGAAATAATATTTTCTTAGCATATTATGCGTATCCTGAACTATTAAAAAAATATGAGTGGAAATTAGTTTTCAAAAAAACTTTACGAGCTTTATGGTTAGAATGGGGTGGAGTATCATCTTTAGATAAAAAAGATTCTTTATTCTGTGCAGATTATACTGGTGTGAATAATAAAAGTTATCATCGAGGAGATAGTTGGTTCTTCGTAAATAATTTGGCAGCAGTTTGTATGTTAGACTTAGATAAGACAGAATTCAAATATTACGTTGATCATATACTAACTGCTAGCACAGAAGAAATGATGTTTTCAGGAATAATTGGTCATCATACAGAAATATCTTCTGCTTCAGAAATGAGGTCAGAAGGATGTGTTGCACAAGCATGGAGTGCAGCAATGTTAATAGAATTAATGCATAAACTGGGTAAGAAATAAAATACTTTTTTAAAGGCTCAATTTTTCTTTTAAATCATGAATGATAAATTATCAAACTTATTAAAACAAGCAGATATTGTTTTTAGAGAGAACTTTGCAAGTGAAGCTTGGTTTGGTAGATGTATCTTTTTAAGTTGGTATTGTGATTTGGGAACTTGTACATTTTGTTTTCGTTCTACTACTAAACATAAAATTAAACATTCTTCAATGGCAAGAAGAAGTATGGCATCCATTCTAACAGATGCAGTTTTAGGAAAATACTTAGGTTGGAAAATTGAATTCTTAACAGGAGGATACAAAATATTTTCTTTTGAAGAAATAGTGGAAATTGCAAAATATGTTTCAGAAATATATGAAGAAAAAATTTGGGTGAATTTAGGTGTTTTAACAAATGAAGAATTAGAACAATTATCTCCTTATGTAGAAGGAGTTTGTGCATCTATTGAAACTGTTAATTTAGAACTTCACAAAAAAGTTTGTCCTGATAAAGATATTGCACCCTATGTTGATTTTTTAAAAAGAGCTAAGAATTTTAAAAAAAGCATGACTATGATTATTGGTCTTGGAGAAACAAAAGATGATGTGGAGTTATTATTTGATTTTATTGAAGAAAATAATTTAGACCAAATAACCTTTTATGCTTTAAAACCAGTTAGAGAAACTCCTTTTACAGTAAGTCCTGACCCAGAATATTATGCTTGGTGGATAGCTAAAACTAGAATAAGATTTCCTAAATTAAAAATAATGTGTGGTCTTACTCCAAAGAATCCTAATTATACTGAATTATTATTAAAAGCAGGTGCTAATTCAATAACAAAGTTTCCAGCTTTAAAACAATTCGGTTCAGATAATGCAAAGCTTATTGAATCAATGGCTAAAAAAGCAAATAAAAAGTTTTTAGGTTCTTTAACAAAAGTTCCAAATGTTAATTGGGATGAAGAAATAGATAAACTTTCTTTTGATAAAGAATTAAAAGAAGAAGTTAAAGTTAAAATTCATCAATATTTAAAGAAGATGAGTTAGATTTCTTGAGTATAAAATTTAATTAAAACAGTTAGTAGTGCAAAGATCATAGGCCCTAAAACTATCCCGATAAGTCCGAATATTTTTAATCCTCCAAGAACCCCAATAAGAGCAAGAGCTGGGTGAAGTTTTGATTTATGACTTATTATTTTAGGTTTTAAATAATTATCAATATTCATAATTATTATTCCGCCAAAAGCAAGCAGTATTACACCAGTTACAATTTTTCCTTGAAAGATTTGAATTAATGCTGCAGGCACCCAAATAATAGGAGTTCCAAGCATAGGAATAACTGCCAGTATAGTCATTATAAAACCCCAAAGAACTGCTCCAGGAATTCCAAGAACTAAAAAAGCTAAACCACCTAAAACTCCTTGAATAATAGATGTTAAAACTTGTCCGTAAATAACTGCGTGAGTAATGTTTCCTGCTTTTTCAATTAAAACTTTTTTTTGCTTAGGTTTAATTGGTAAAAGTTCTTCAATTTTAACAACCCAAGTTTTTCCTTCTAAGAATGCAAAGAACATTACAAAGAACATGATAAATAATCCAAGAACAGTTTCTGCAACCGAACCAATTACTGTTGGTGCAGAATTAATAATTGAATCTCTAGTTTTTACAACTAACTCGTCAATGTGAGATTCTAAAGGAATATCTTGACGTAAAATGGGATTTAGAAAATCATTCAAAGCATTAAAATTAACTTCTTTAATACTATTATATACGCCGTAGGTTTCTTTAATTAAAGTATTTGCAACGTATGAAAATGGGATTATTATTATAATAATAATTAGCACAATCATTATGGCCGAACATAATTTACTATTCTTAATATATTTTTGAATGAATTCATAAACTGGATAAAATGAAAATGCGAAGATTAGGGCTAAAACAATATATGTAATTATGCCTTTTAAAATTAAAAAACTAAGATATACTAAGATGAGAGTTATTGCAATAAAGAAGTATCTTGCTACCTGCTCTTTTTTCATAATAAGAACTAGAGAATCGATATTTATAAAGTTTATGTAATATCAGCTTTGATTATACATGGGCATAAAGTAACTTTCAGGTTTATTCTTTAAAGGAGTTATTGGTTCTAATTGAATATTAAGTAAATATTCATCTAAAGTATTTTTTACTTCTTTTCTAACTTCATTAAAGAAAGTTGTTCTAGCTTCTTGAACTGCACTGTCTACAACTGCAACGTGTTTTAAAATTTCACCTTCAAGTTTAGAACCAAAATATTGTTTAACCATTTCTTCATCTGCAAAATGAGTTGGTTGAAAGAAAATAATGTGATTTGTTGTAACTTGATAAACCAGATTATAAATTGTTGAGTATTCTCCATCATGATAAGCTCTTTCAAATAAAGCTATTTTCACATTAATATCTTCAGAAAGAGGTATTTCAACTCTATAGAATTTAGCTCCACTATTAAACCTTCTAATCTTAGTATTTACTACAGTTCCCTCCACAGTATAATAAATCTTGTAATTTACAGTATTTAAATGTTTTGAAAAATAAGGTATGATGATTTATTCGTAATGTAAAGTAAGGTCATTTTATTCTTAACTTTGCATTATTATTCGTACTCAGAAAAATTTATTTTTCTGGTACAATAAATTATGAAATAATTTATTCGTAATGTAAAGCGTCTGTAGGATTCATCTTACTTGCTTGACGAGCAGGCATGACTCCGGCAATGATTCCCATTAATGTAGAGAATAATAAACAACCAATGATTAATGATGGAGCAAAAGCTGGTTGTAAGAAGCTATAACCGGCATTTGCAGCGATTATTCCGCCTCCTTTTGCAATTAAATATCCAAGTAATACTCCAAGAATTCCTCCAACAAGACCAACAACCGCCGATTCAAATAAAAAAATCATTACTATATCACTGTTTTTTGCACCGATTGCTTTCATAATACCAATCTCTTTAGTCCTTTCAAGAACTGCAGTATACATGGTATTTGTAATATTAACTCCTGCAACAAGCAAGGAAACTAATGCAATTAAAACAAGAACGCCGTTTATTACGCTTAAAATACTTCCAAACATTTCAATAGCTTGTTCAAAAGTCATAATGTAAAAATCTTCTTCACCTTTCTTTTGATCTTTAAACTTTCTAAGTTTTTCTTCAGCTTTTTCAGCAACCTCGGCAGGATCAGATCCTAATTCAGTTCTAGCAATAACATATCCATATTTATTCATTTTTTCAGGGTAGAAATATTCTACTCCTTCTTCAGTCATGTAAATATTACTATCGTCCTGAGGGTTTCCTATTTTTTCATAAAAACCTATAACTTCAACTTTATTTCCATCAATTAAAATTTTATCTCTTAAAGTAATTGGTCTTTCAAACAAATTATTTTCTAATTGATAATTATAACCAAGAACGACTTTAGATCGATCACCTGTTTTTAATGCTCGACCTTTATCTAATTCAACAGTTAACATTTCTTCAATGAGTGCACGTTCTTTTCCAGTATTTAAACTTATCATGAAAACATATTTTAGTTCATCATCGTGTTCAACTTCGACAACTTTCATGTACATTCCAACTACTTCTTTAATACCATTTATTTTTCTTAGAAAATCAACTTCATCTTTAGTAATTACAAATGATTCATCAGCTCCAGGAATACCTGCACTTTTAGTTTGAACTATTAATTTATCAACTCCTGTTTCAGCAGCGATAGTAGTTACATAATTTGATAATCCTTGACCAAAACTGATGAGTGCAAAAATTGACATAATTCCTATTAAGATTGAGATTACAGTTAACCAACTACGCATTTTTCTATGTGTGACATTATTTATTGCGTATTTTAAGTAATCAAGTTTCATTTAGCAAACCTCAAAGCATCTACTGGGTGCATTTTAGCAGCTCGAATAGCAGGGGTAATGCCTGCAACACATCCAATTATAAATGAAAAAGCCAATGATCCAAAAGCTAATGCAAAACTAATGTCTGCTCTAATAAGGTCAGAACCTAATTGCATCGATCCAATAAAAGCCATTCCTTTAGCCATAGCAACACCAACAATTATTCCAATCAAACCACCAGCCATTCCAAGCAAACCCGATTCCAAAAGAAATAATACAAAAATATCTCTATTTTTTGCACCAATTGCTTTCATAACACCAATATCTTTAGTTTTTTCAAGAACAGAAGTATACATGGTATTAGTAATACCAATACCTCCTACAATCAAAGAAATACTTGCAATAATATAAACAAATAATTGAACTGCGAATAAAGTTGAATTCAAAGTTTCTAAAGTATTAATAGCGAGTTCAACACTAAAATCTTCTTTACCAACTTTTACATCCCGTTCTTTTCTCATAACTTTTTCAATACTTTCTTTTAATAATTCCATGTTAACATTTTTTCTAGCTTTAACAACAATTAAACTTACATCATCGCCTTCATTAAATAATTCTTTTTGAACATCTTCGTTCATAAGAACAACGCCATCTAACATGAAATTACCTAATTTTTTTGCAATACCAACAACTTCAAAATATTTATCTTGAATCATAATACGATTTCCAACTTGAACAGGTTTTCCAAAAATATCATCTTTCATGAAATTATTACCAACAACGATTTTATACTGGTCACCATCTTTTAGTAATCTGCCAAATTCCGCCTCTATACCAACCATATCTTCAACAATGGCTCTTTTATCACCATTAGGCATACTGCCAGCCATACCAATTGCGATTCGATCATTGAATTTAGCATAGCCAGAACTAATGCTTCTTGAAATAACATATTCTGCATCAGAAATTTTTTCTAACTCTTTAACAAGATCGTTAGATAAAGGTGTTGAGACCGTACTTCCCGGAGGACCAAATGCTGCAAGTCCGCCTGCTTGAATAGTAATTATATCAGGACTAAGCATATCGAACTGAGAACTAATGGCTGAACGTAAACCTTCGCCTAAACCAATAAGAGCTACAACTGCAGCAATACCAATAAATATGCCGATCATAGTAAGCCAAGAACGAAGCTTTCTACGAGTCAGATTATTTACTGACAAACGAAGGTAGTCTAAAAACATTTTCTAAAAAATAAAAAAATTAAGAAGCTTGTTGCTTCTTTTTCTTTCGTCTTCTAAGGAACCAGTATCCTCCACCGATAATAATAACTAAGAATACAATTAATCCTGCTTTACTACTTTTTTGAATGCCAAGTTGATCTGCAGTATGAATTGTTAATCTAACAGTTTTACTCAGAGAATAAGGTTTATTGTTTGAATCTTTGTATTCAATTTCAACTGGTAAATCAATTGAGCCTTCATTTTTCATAAGCAACAAATCAAATTCTGCAGTTTCAAAATCATCTGAATCAAGATTCCCAAGGTATTCTTCATTAGAAGAAGAAATAATATCAAAATCGTCTGTATCAACAAGTTTAATATTTAAAAACTTTATATCATTTAATCCTTTGTTTACAAGTTTTAAAGTGATACTTCCAATCATTTTTTCTTCATAAAGATCAGTACCATCAACTACTAAACTTATTTCAGGAACACTATTTACAATTAATGCTGTGATGTAACTTTTTGAATACATATTACCAACATTATCATAGTAAGTTAGATTAATTGGAACTTTGTAAACACCTGCAGTTCCTGCAGGAGTTGCAATAATATCAAAGACAAATTCATGTTCTTTACCAGATTCTAATCTGTAAATTGTTTTTTCAGAAGTTGAACCGACTGGTGCAAAAGGTAAAGTACTAGATTTTAAATCTAAATTAATAGTTATATCTGTTAATTCAGAATCAGCAAGATTTTTTAAATTGATTTTAACTTTAGCGTTTGATCCAGGTACAATTTCAGTAGGTTCTGTCATAACACTTTCAACAGAAATAATTGCATCTTGTGTTCGAACAGATATTTCGAATTCTTGTTCAACCCAGGTATTTTGTCCATTATCAACATTATATCTAACCTTAAAAGAATTAGCTCCTTCAACTGCTCCTTCATCGACCTTTAATTTAAATTCTGCAACGTATGGTTTGTAAGCTGGTAAATAACCAATATATTCTTCTCCTGTTTCAGCAGGATGTAAACTAAACGGATATTCTGGTTTAATTATTAAGTTTAAATTATTTGCAATTCCAGTTCCATTATTCTGCATTTTAACATAAACAGTTACATAATCTCCAGGTGTTGCTGGTAGTGGTTCATATCTTAATAATGTTGCTTGAAGCTCTGCATTATCTACAGCTCCTAAAGCAGAACTCATCATCATTAAGAAAACTATTCCTATTAACAAAAATACTTTTTTCATGTGAAAGCCTCCTTCTCCGGAACAATTTGTCCGTCTTTTAAAAATTCTATTCTGTCAGCATGTCTTGCTGTTTTAAGATCGTGTGTGACCATGACTATTGTTGTGCCTTTTTCTTTGTGGAGTTTTGTTAAAAAATCCATTACTCGCTCTCCAGTTGAACTATCAAGATTTCCTGTTGGTTCGTCAGCTAAAATTACTTCTGGCTCGTTAGCAAGAGCTCTTGCAATCGCAATTCTTTGTTGTTGCCCGCCACTTAATTCGGAAGGTTTATGTCCCATTCTATTATCTAGTTCAACCATTTTTAAAAGGTCTTCTGCTCTTTTTCTTCGCTCTTCTTTTGGATAATCTTGAAAAACCATTGGTAAAGTAATATTTTCTCGTGCTGTAAGTGTGTTAATAAGATTGAAAGTTTGAAATATGAACCCGATTTTTTTACCTCGGACTTTAGCAAGTTCTGATTCGCTCATTTTAGCAATGTCCTTATCTAATAAATAGATGTTTCCTTTGCTTGGTACATCTAAACATCCAACCATGTTCATGGCAGTACTTTTTCCACTACCTGAAGGACCCATTATTGCTAAGAACTCGCCTCTTTTAACTTTTAATGAAATTCCTCTTAAGGCGTGAACTTCTACTGCACCCATTTTATAGGTTTTCCAAACATCTTTTAATTCTATTATTGTTTCTTTGTTAGTCATTTTATTTTCAAAAGTTTTGTGTTTGCTTCTTTAAGTATTTTACTTATTTCTTTTTTATGATTTTTAAGTTTATCTTCTACAATTAATTTTGCCCATATCTCTTTCATGTTCATAACTTCCGGAGGCAATATTTGAGTTAAATCCATTTTTTCTTTTTTTATTTTTTCCATCATTTTTTTTTGATATAATCCTAGACTTTGTCCGTGAATCATTTCAAATATTTTCATGGATTCTTCCATTTTGTCCATCATTTCTTGTTTTTTATCATTTAGACATTTTAATTGTTCTTCACCATTTTTGGTTAAAGAATAAACTTTTTTATTACCTTTTTCTTTAAATATAGCTAGTTTTTCTTTAGAAAGGTTTTCTAATAAAGGGTAAATTGATCCGAAACTAGGTTTATGTCCTGTTTGTTCTTCAATTGTTTTTATAAGAGCATATCCTGTTTTTGGTCCTTCATCTAAAGCTTTTAAAGTTATTATTTTAAGATAGCCCCTCATCATATTCAATTTAGTGAGTTTAAATTATATATAAATGTATCGCTTTCGATATATTGAAAACGATATATTTTTTGTTTTCAATATTTAAA
>CALDOJ010000039.1 GCA_937912225.1 Candidatus Woesearchaeota archaeon
CACATATTTTAGACGCATAGCTAATATATAAGATATTAAAATAAAAATTTAGAAATTGATTATTCAGAATTTACTTTTTCTGTCTCTTCCTTTTTTCTTTCTTCATACGTTTTCTTTGCCATTTCCATCTCATCTGGCCCTTTTTTTTCCAACGTCTTGAACTTCTTTTCATTCTTTACATTCTTCTCAGCTTATGTAGCTGATATTTAACCTCCATTACAGTTAATTGTTTAATTTGAATGTTGCTTTGGAAATGTGATTTGTTTATAAAGTTTTGTAATGAATTAGACTCTGCTGATGTACGCTTTTCTTCCGTCAGAGATGACGTGTAAGTCGATTGTGAAATTTGGTTGGTTTAAAATTTCATCTTTTCCAGAATGGTGCGGGAATTTATTTTTTAAATTGTTAGACCAATTTTTAACTTCTGATCTTTGATAACTTCTATATCGTTCGTTCATTATAATTGAAACTTCTGGTTTGAATAATTTTGCTGCTGGAAGATGTCCTCTATCAATTCCTTTTATGAAAGCTGATTTTAAGTTATGTCTTTCAACTTCTATTTGTAATTTTCTTCTTCTACTCATAATATCTGAAAAAACATTTTTATAATGGAAATCGAATGAACCTTCTTCGTCTTGAGGGTTTGGAATATTACTTAATTCAGTCCACAAAGCACTATATTGAATTGTTGTTTTTACAGTCATTCCTTCTGGAGATGTTGCTCCTCTTACAAACCAAGTTGGTTTTTCGCCTTTTTTTCTTGGTCGATCTAAAACAAAAGTACTTGGTTCAAAATCTCTTGTTTTATGATATTGTAAAAAATAATTTTTATTTCCTATGGTCATGAATTCCATTATCGGGCAATGATTTGGATCGAAATTTTTCAGATGTCTTATTTCTTCATAAGTTTCAATAAATTCTTCAAGTCCTTCTTCTAATTCTGGTGTGAGTTTGTTCAAGTATTGGTTTGGTTTTTTGCCTTTTTCAAAAATAGTTCTATTATGTATCCAATTATCTCCAAATCTATTGGTGGTTATGTGGTATTTATTGGGAATTGCGGAATCTGCAACAATGGTTCTTTTGATTCCATCTAGATATTCCCATATTGAAAAAGAAGTATTATTAATTAAATCTTGTTTTGTTGTATTTGTAAATCTGTAAAATTGATCTAAAGGATGTTCACTTCTTGAATCTTTTAAATATTGGAAGTAGTCTTTTTTTATTTCTTCTAAGTCTTGTATTCCTCTTGGAGAAAAAATTATTGGGTTTTTTCGATCTCCATCAACCATTCTTCTTGACAATTCAAAACTATCTAATAATCCTGAAACACCATTATATTCTTGTTCGTGTTCGCTTCTTAGAAATATTCCTTTGTGACTTCTTCGAGCGTCGCTTAATGTATCAAACCTTCTTGGAACTAGGATTCCATTTTGTTCAACGTAGTCTGCAATTGTTCTTTTAGGTTGTCCGTGTAATAATTCTGGATTTGCAATGTATATATCTCCCATCTGTTTTAGGAATGTGGTTTTATTTATATGCGTTTATTAATAACAACTTTTTTAAACTTTATTTTTAATTATTGATTCTATGTTCAAATATTTGGCCAAATTAAGTAAGAATATTAGAGTTTTATTTTATATTTCTATGATTATTAAGTTTTTAATATTGGTTGCGATTGTTACTGCTTTATATGAACATAATTGGAATATTGCATTAATAGCTTTTTTAACTTTAATTGTTTCTTTTCTTCCTACTTTTTTAAGTCGAAGATTTCATTTGTTTTTACCGCCTGAATTTGAGCTTACATTCTTAATTTTCTTGTATGGGTCAATTATTCTTGGCAGTATAAATCAATTTTATGAAAAAATTCCTTGGTGGGATGTGTGGCTTCATAGTTTATCTGCGGTAATGTTTGCATTAGTTGGTTTTATGATTATTTATTCTCTTTATTTAACTGATAAAGTTATATTCAGTCCGATTTTTGCTGCACTTTTCAGCTTTTGTTTTGCAATGGCTATTGGTGGGGTGTGGGAAATTTATGAGTTTGGAATTGATCAGTTTTTTGGAACGAATATGCAAAGGTCTGGTTTGATGGATACGATGTGGGATCTGATTGTTGATGGTGTAGCTGCATTAATCGTTTCAATTATAGGATTTTTTTATCTTAAAGGTGGAGATTCATTATTAATGGAGCGATTTGTAAAAAAGTTTATTAATATGAATGAAAAATTAAGAACAAAAAAACAAGGTTTGATTTGAAATGGATTTTGAAAAAGAAATACTGACCATAAAAGAACGTAACAACAAAGTTGAAGCTGATAAAGCTTGGGAAACTAGCTTGTTTCGAAGAATAACTATTGCTTTAATGACTTATGTTGTAATTGTTTTATTTTTTTGGATTATAGAAGTTCAGAATTTTTGGTTGAATGCACTTGTTCCAACTGCAGGTTTTGTGTTTTCAACTTTAAGTCTGCCTTTTATTAAGAAATGGTGGATTAAACGGAGGATTAAATAAAATGGTTGATGAAAAGAAAGATGTTAATTTAAAGTTAGATGTTGGAGACAACACAATGGGTTTGATTAAACAGCACACTCCTTTTTTCAAAGGTTTCTTTGTCGTAATGGCTGTTGTAGTTATATTAGTAATATTGTTTGTAGTATTTGTTGGAACTAAAATGCTTAGTATGTTTTAAGCAACATAAGGACCCATGTCCTTTTTGAACTCATCAATCATACTGTTATTTTCAGGATCAGTTTTATATCTTAATGCTAAGAAATAACTAGTCCAATCTCCTATATATATAGCGGAGAACAATTTTGTTAGAAGTGTATCGCCTTTTATTCCGATTTCTGTAACTTCAATTCCTTTTCCTCGAAGAACTTTTTTAGTTACATCCATTCGTTTTACAACTCGTCGATGATCGACATCTGATTTAATCATAACACAATGAAATTCTGCTGGTAGATTTTTTGAACCTTGCATTTCATTATGGTTCATTTCTGGAAAAACATTATTGAAAGCCATTGTTTTAGCGTTTTCATTAAGTTGACATTTCCATCTATATGCGACTGGTTCAAAGATTTTGCTTGAATAAATAATTGGTACTTTTCCTTCTAACTTTTCTGAAAGGTTAATTCCTGTTGTTTGATAAATCTCTTTATCTAATGCTTTTATTAGTCTTTGTACTTCTTTTTCTTTATTTTCAATAATTCGTAAGTTTTCTAACACTTTTAAAATTGGGAAAAATGAATATGCAATTGCGATTCTTGGTTGAGTTAAGTTTTTTGGAATTTTAACTAGTGGATTTCTGTTCATCTCTGAAAGATCTGCGAGTTTTCCGCCTGTACAAATAGCAATAATTTTACATCCTTTTCTAATTGCTTCTCTATAAGTTGAAATTGTTTCTTCAGTATTGCCTGAATAACTATTTGCGATAATTAGTGTTTTACTATCGACATGGATTGGTAAATTGTATTCGCTACAAACTTCGATGTTTAAGTTATCTGGTTCTAAGAATGATTTTAAAACGAGTCCTGCAATTGCGCTTCCACCCATTCCAGTTACTATGACTCTGTTAACTTCTCCTTCAACATTAACATTGGCACCTATTTTGTATGCTTCTTTGATTTGTTTAGGAAGACCCTTCATTTGTGTTCTCATATCTTGAGGATCATATTGAAAGTAATCGTCTGGAAAGACCAATTCTTTTTCTTCTGGTTGTTTTTGTTCTTTGACCATGTTATTAATAAACTTCTTTTTGTTTAAATATTTTATCTTTCAGAATTCTTTCTAAACTTCTTTTTGCATAATAAGGTCGCTATATGATTCTGGAATTAAATCTTCATTTTGTATGTTGAATTGTTTTTTTAACTTTTCTAGTTGTTTTTCTAAATTTAGTCCTTGATTTTTATCGTAGCAAAGAATTTCAAGGAAAGTTCCTAAATTTTTAACTTCATCAATTCTTACATAAACATTATTTTTTTCATATTGTTCTCGATGCTTCTCAACAACGCAACTTATGCCCATTGCTTGTTCAAGAACGGGTTTTAGTTCAGTTGGTAAATCAGAAACAACTTTTACTTCTGCATTTCTTACAGCAGTATTTGCTCGTTCATAATAAATAAGTTCATTGTTTACACCTTCTCGAAATTTGAATCGTCCATCTTTAACTTTAAAGTAAGTATCGATTTGTGTTTCATTTCTTGTAAAAGAATAATTTTCTTTTAAAACGATGTCTCTTATGTATGCTGGATCTTTCACCATTGCTTTAATATCAATACATCTTGCGTCCATAAAATTAAGAATTGTTCTTTCTTTATAACTATTATTGTATTTTTATTTCTATTTTAGAATCTTCTAGAATTGGATTTAATTTAATTTTTCGATTTTTTAAGTTAAAAACTTCAACTAAATCTTTTGGAAATATTAATCCGTAACTATGACCGATTTTAATTGTTTTTTTTGAATATTCTTTTTTTAATCTTCTTTGTTCTAGTTGAGTTATTGCTTTATGAAATTGTTTTTCATCAAAAACTCTTTCTTTGCATTTCGGACATTCTAATCCTTCTAATTTTAATCCTTTCTGAACTATAATGGTTTTTTTCATTTCTTTTTCGCAATAAATACATTTCATTTTTTTATTCCCTTCCTTTTTTTATGATGATTGTTTTTACTAAAATAGTTTTTAGTTTTTTATTCTCAAATACTATAACAAAAAAAGCCGAATTATCTT
>CALDOJ010000040.1 GCA_937912225.1 Candidatus Woesearchaeota archaeon
TTATTGTTTTTTGATTGTTTACTTTTTGATAACTTTTTTTCTTTAATAGTTTGTTTAGTTCTTTTTTCTGATTCGAATATGTTTAACCCTAATTTTGAACTTCTTTGTACGAGCCTTTCTGATGCGTGATTGCTAAAAATGATTTTCAAAACTTATCACCTATTATGTTAAACTATTATATAAAACTTTCTGTTAAACTACATATTATACTTTTTTATATTTATTTGTGATTTCTAATTCATAAAGTTTTAGTATGATTTTTCGTAAAATTCACGGATTAATTTTAAATAAGAATATTGTTTTCAAATAATAGATGGCAAAAATATTTTTTAAGACTTATGGTTGCGCACATAACCAATCTGACTCAGAAGTTATGATGGGTTTGCTAAGTAAAGCAGGTCATGAAATTGTTAATTCTGAATCTTCTGCTGAGTTAGTAGTTTTTAATACTTGCACAGTAAAAGACCCTTCTGAAAAAAAATTCTTTTCAGAACTTGAAAAAATAAACAAGCCTGTTGTTGTTGCAGGTTGTATTCCTCAAGCAGATATGAAAAATAAATTCTTAACGGGATACTCTTTAATTGGTGTTAAACAAATTGATAAAATTGTTGAAGTTGTAAAAGAAACATTGAATGGTAATTCTGTTCAGTTCTTAAAGCATGAAAATAATGAACGATTAAATTTACCTAAAATTCGAAGAAATCCTTTAGTTGAGATAATTCCTATTTCTTCAGGTTGTCTTGGTTATTGTACTTTTTGTAAAACAAAGTTTGCTCGAAGCGGACTTGTTTCATTTGCAGAAGTTGCAATTGTTAAACAATTTCGAACAGCATTAAATGAAGGCGTAAAAGAAGTTTGGTTAACTTCAGAAGACACTGGTGCTTATGGTCAAGACATTGGAACTTCACTTCCTACACTTTTAAAAAAGTTGCTCGCTGTAAATAAAGATTTTAGAATTCGTATTGGCATGATTAATCCTGAACATGTAAAGCGAGATTTGAAAGAATTGGTTGAAATATTTCAAGATCATAGGATGTTTAAATTTTTACATATTCCTGTTCAAGCAGGTAACGACCGAGTTTTAAAAGAGATGAAAAGACCTTATACAGTAAAAGATTTTAAAAAATCAGTCGCATATTTACGAGAGAATATTTCTGGTGTGACTATCGCTACCGATATAATTTGTGGTTTTCCAACTGAGACGGCTGAAGAGTTTGAAGAAACACTTGATTTAGTTAAAGAACTTGCATTTCCTGTTGTTAATATTTCCAAGTTTTATCCGCGAGCAGGAACTAAAGCTGCTGCTATGAAATTATTACCTACAAAAACTGCTAAGGCTCGTTCAAAAGCACTAACTGAATTACTTGAACGAATTCATACAAATAAAGGTTGGCTTGGCTGGACTGGAGAAATTTTAATTGATGAAATTGGAAAGACTGGTTCTTTTATTGGCAGAAATGATTCTTACAGACCTGTCGTTATTAAGGGCGAAGGTTTACTTGGTAAAAGAATTAAAGTAAAAATTGTTAGTGTGTTTAAAGATTATTTAGAAGGAAAAATAATTAATTAAAAAAAATAAAAATTTATTTTCTTTCTTCAACATAAATTGTTTTAATCGGATCAGTTGTTAATTTATGGTGAATTTCATAAACTCCTTTTTTAGAAAATGTTACTGTTCGAGTATTCTCATTCCTGTCCGGGTCTTCTACGAATTCAAAACCATCTACTGAACCTAATTTAGTATCTGTTTCAGAATCATAAACTGGAGCGACTGTCCAAAGACTTCTTTGAGAATCTGTTGCTTCTGGAAGCATTGGAGTGTTTAATTCAATTGTTTCTTCACCGCCACCAAACGGACTATATGCTTTAACTAAATTAACATCTACTGCAGAATATTGGACTGTATCTCCGACCGCAACGTTTTTTGGTCCTGCAATTATGTCTTGAGCTAAAGCTCCTACTGTTAATCCGAGTGTTAGTAAAATTATTTTTGTTAATGATTTCATTTTTATTTACCTCTGTTTATTCTTAAATATCGTTCCATTACATCGACTATGTGTTGTTTTGCTGTTCCCATTTTTGTAGGGTTTAAATATAATGTTTCGTTTTTTTCAATTATAGTTCTGATTTCTTGATCTTCCCATTTCTGGTATTTGTCTAAATAAGTAGTCATTAAAGTACTTGTAGAAATTTTATATGTTTTTGATAATTCTAAAATTTTGTTTATTGCGTCGTTCATTTTTATTTAATCTATTTGTTTCTCATTTCTAATCTTTCATAAGCATTTACTTCTACCAGTTCTATATGTCCGTCTCGTTTTCCGTTTGGTCCGCATCCATCAATTGCTTTAAGTAATTCGATTTTTAAATTTGGATTGATTTCTAGCCTATCTTCATAAGTGATTTTTCCGTGAGCAAATTTTTGTCCGTAGAAACGTCTATGTTTTCCAGTTGTTATTTCTATGCTTTCTCTGTGCACGTTTAACTTTCCTGCTTTTTCAAGTAATAAACAATCAACGCTACCTTTTGCATTGTCATCAATTGTGTATTGCCAAAATCCCTGTCCTGCTCTGTGTTGGTGTTGTTGGTGTTTATTTCCAAAGTCTTCGTAAGGGGTGCTTATTGATTTTGGTGCGGTACAATTGTAAACTGCAAAAGCTGTTAGAATTACTGGAACTGCTTTTACTGCTCTTTTTGTTCCTTGTATGATTTTAGTTAGTGTTTGATTCATTTTAATGCAACTATTAGTTGTTTGTAAGTTATTCTTTTTAATTTATTTAGGGATGTGCTATACTTGATTAGTTCTGGAGTCATTTTTAATATCATTAAATTTTGTTTAAATGTTCCTACTTCACTATAATTTTCCGGCAGTTTTTCATCAAGTTGTTGTTTTAATGAAGCGAATTCATCTTGAACTTTTAATTCATAATCTGTCAGAATGTCTATTGCTTCTTGATTAAAAGGGATGTATTTAGTTATTCTGGTATTGGTATTAAGATTCCAAACTAAGTATTCAATATAGTTTTCTTGGTCTTTTTCTTTAGAAACATCTTTGAAGAATATTGTTGTGAAATATTGTTTTGATAGTTTTTTTCTATCTAGAGTTGTTATAATATTCCATAGATTGATTTTTTGTTTATCGTTCATTTTAATGTGGCTTCTACTTGTCTGTAAGTTAATCTTTTAAGAACGTTTAAGGCGTTGCCGTACTTGATTGCGTCTGGAAGAATTTTTAATGCTTTAATTCTTCTTTTAAAACCAGATGCTTCTTTACCTAATTCTTCTCTGATTTCTTCAATTTGTTCTTTTACTGGTTGATATATTTCTTGAACTTTTGCTTCATATGCTATTAAAATATCTATTGCTTCTTGATTGAAATCAACATATTTGCTTATTAATGTGTCTCGATTATTTAAGTGTACTATTGTTTGAATATAATCTTTATTTCTTTCTTCTTGAGGTAAATCTGCTCTATTCGTTGTTAAGAATTGTGGTTTATTATTTTTTGATTGTTCTAGACTTGATATGATGTGCATTAATCCTAATTTTTGTTTATCGTTCATTTTCCTCTTAAGAATAAGTTTATAATATATAAATGTTTCGTTTAGTAATCACTTCATAGTAGTTACAAAAAACAAAGAGTTTAAAAACATCACACTTTATCACACAAATCAAAAACTTTAAATATTAGTTGTAATATTTTCTCTGGTATGAAGGAGAGGGTAACATTAACAATTGAAAGAAGTTTGCTTGAACAAGTTGACAAAACAGTTGATGGAAGTAGAATAAAAAATCGAAGTCATGCTGTAGAATTAATGATGAGAAAAGCATTAGGCAGTCATCAACCAAGAAAAGCATTTGTTCTAGCAGGTGGAAAAGGCACAAGATTAAAAGAAATTGCAAATGGACTTCCAAAACCATTAGTTCCATTAAAAGGAAAACCAATTCTTGAATATACAATCGATCTATTCAAAAAATATGGTATAAAAGATATTATTATTGCTGTCGGATACAAAGCTGAAATGATTAAAGCTCATTTTGGAGACGGGAAAAAATTCGGTGTAAGTATTTCTTATGTTGAAGAACATGATCCTTTAGGAACGGCAGGTCCATTAAAATTAGCCAAGGAACATTTAACAAGTACTTTTGTAATGTGTAATGCGGATGAATTAAAAGATATAGATTTAAACGATATGTTAGTTTTTCACAGTACTAATCGAGGGGCTGCAACAATTGCATTAACAACAGTAGAAGATCCAAGCGCTTATGGAGTCGCAGTTCTAAATGGGAACAAAATAATGACTTTTGTTGAAAAACCAGATAAGAAAAATGCTCCATCAAACCTGATTAATGCAGGACTTTATATTTTAGAACCAGAAATAATAGATTATATTCCTGAAGGATTTTCAAAAATTGAAGAAGATGTATTTCCAAAACTAGCATCAGAAGAAAAACTATTTGGATATCCATTTTCAGGACAATGGTTTGACACAGGAACTCCGCAAAGATTAAAGCTAGCGGAGAAAGAATGGAGAGGTTTTCTGTTATAAGATGAGTATTTTCAAAGCATATGATATTAGAGGCATCTATCCTGAGCAATTGAATGAAACATTAGCATACAATATAGGAAGAGCATTCGTAACATTCACAAACGCAAAACAAGTAGTTGTTGGTTATGATGCAAGACTAAGTTCCGAATCAATATTTGAAGCAGTTACAAAAGGTATGATTGATCAAGGAGCAAATGTTGTAAATATCGGATTAACTTCAACTCCTATGTTTAATTTTACACATGCTCATTTTGGTTATCAAACGGGTGTAATGGTTACTGCATCTCATAATCCAAAAGAATACAATGGATTTAAAATGAATGTTGAAGGTGCAACTCCTTTAACTGGTGACTCTGGAATTAAAGATATTGAAAAATTAGCTCTTTTAGGAGAGTTTGTTGATGTAAAAATAAAAGGAACTATATCTGAAAAAGACCATCTAGATGAATACGTTGATTTCATGGTTGGACTTGTAAAACGAGATTTATCAACTTTAAAAGTTGTAGTCGATGCGAGCAGTGGTGCTGTTGGTAATATTTGTAAAAAAGTCTTTAAAAAATTACATATTAATTATATTCCTTTAAACTTTGAACCTGACGGAAACTTTCCAAGTCATGATCCAAATCCTTTGAAAGGGGATAGTCAAAAACAAGCACAAAATGCTGTTAAAGCAGAAGGTGCAGACCTTGGTTGTTTATTTGATGCTGACGCTGACCGAATAATTTTTGTTGATGAAACAGGAACTACAATTCAGCCAGATTTCGTTGCAGCATTAGTTGCAAAAAAAGCTTTAAAGGATAGTCCTGGAGACAAAGTTTTATATGATTGTATTTCAAGCAGAATAATTCCAAAAACAATCAAAGACAATGGAGGAATTCCAATAGTTGTAAGAGTGGGAAGGTCATATATTTATCTTGCAGCAAAACAAAACGATGTAATCTTTGGAGCAGAAGCTTCAAGTCATTATTATCATCGAGAAGTATATCATGGGGACAACGGAGTTTTAACACTTCTTAAATTAATGGAATTATTAGTTGATGAACAAAAACCTGTTTCTGAACTTGTAAAACCTTATCAAATATATGTTCATTCTGGCGAAGTAAATTTAGAAGTTGAATCGAATGAAATCAAAGATGCAAAGATTGCAGAAATTACTGAAAAATTTTCTGATGGTGAACAATCGACGCTTGATGGAATAGGGGTTATTTATGACGATGTTTGGTTTAATGTTCGAAAAAGTAATACTGAACCAGTTTTAAGACTCAGAATTGAAGGAAAAACCAAAGAAGCAATGGAAGATATGAAAAATAAGTTGTTGGACATTGTTAATGGATAATCATAAGTTTTAAATACCAAGTGACCTTCTCTTTTAAGAATGGGTAAGGGGAAAAACGTTTTTGGAATGGGTATTGTTCTTTTAATTTGGGTTTTGCTTTTATCACTTTCTAGCCTTGTTGCTTTACTAACTGATTATTGGTGGTTTGATTCACTTGGCTTTTCAAAAATTTTCACAATTAGTTTACAAGCAAAGCTTTGTTTGTTTGTAGTTTCACTTGTAGCATTCTTAGTATTTGCTTTAATTAATCTTGGAATTTCAACAAAACTTAATAAATCAAAAGTTCCTTTTAAGATAAAATTCTTAGTAGCATTAGTTTTATCATTCTTTGTAGGTCTAGCAACTTATCCAAAATGGTTTACAGTATTACAATATTTAAATCAAATTCCTTTCGGTTTAGAAGACCCAATTTTTATGAAAGATGCGGCGTTCTATGTGTTCTCTTTACCATTCATTTTAATGGTTTGGAAGTTTGCAATGGCTTGCGTTGTGTTATCTGGTGCGCTTGTTTTAGTTGATTATTTACAATCATTCATTGTTGATTTGTTTTCGCAAAGAAGAACTTATCAACCTGGAGAAATTCCTTCATATAATGTTAATTTTAAATCTGTTTTTGCAAATCTTAAAAGAACTGCATTAGTTCACTTAGGCGTTTTAGGATCTTTCTTTTTTTTATTATTATCTGTTAAACATTACTTAGACCGATTCTCAATAATGTATTCTGAAAAAGGAATTGTTGTTGGGGCAGGTTACACTGATGTTGTAGCTTATTTACCAATTATCAAAATATTAATGATTTTATCTTTGGTCGTGGTCGTGTTATTTTACGTGTGGATATTTTATTTTTCAAAACAAAAAAAGTTACGAAAACGTCATGTATTGGCTGCATTCGTAATTCTTTATGCAATAGTATTTTTTATTGGACCAACTTTTATTACTGGAGTCTTTCAGTCATTAGTTGTTTCTCCAAATGAAATAAATTTAGAAAAACCTTACATTGATAATAATATTGAATTTACAAAGCTTGCTTATGGTTTGGATAAAGTTGAAGAAAGAGATTTCTTAGCAGAACAAGCTTTAACTCCTGAAATTCTTAATGAAGCAGATGAAACGCTTGATAATATTAGAATTTTAGATTGGAGACCTTTAACCCAAACTTACAAACAAACTCAAGAAATAAGACTCTATTACGATCTTTCAAGTATTGATTTAGACAGGTATGTGATTAATGGAAAACCAACTGCTGTGATGATTTCTCCAAGAGAATTAGATCAAACACAAATTGCTGATAATGCAAAAACTTGGGTTAATTTACACATGATTTACACCCATGGTTTTGGTGTTGTTGTAAGTCCGGTAAACTCAGTTACAAAAGAAGGTTTACCTAATTATTTAATTAAAGATATTCCTCCTATTTACAATGTTGACGAACCAAAATTAATTATTGATAAACCGCAAATTTACTTTGGTCAACAAGACAATGATTTCGTGCTTGTAAATACTAATACTGCTGAATTTGATTATCCAAAAGGCAATACTAATGAATACATTAGTTATGATGGGAAAGATGGGATTGTGTTAAATTCGTTCTTCAAAAAATTGATGGTTGCACTAAAATTTGCAGATATCAAAATTTTATTATCGTCTGATGTAACTCCTGAAAGTAAGATCTTATTTGATCGACAAATACAAACAAGAATTGCAAAACTTACGCCTTTCTTATTGCTTGATAATGATCCTTATGTTGTAATTAATGAGGGTAGATTATTCTGGATACAAGATGCTTATACTGTGACTGGAAGTTTCCCTTACTCACAAAAGTTCGGACCGATTAATTACATGCGTAACTCTGTAAAAATAGTTGTTGATGCTTATGATGGAACTGTTGTGTATTATGTTGTTGATACGACAGACCCTTTAATTAGAACTTATGCAAATATTTTTCCTCAACAATTTAAAGCTTATGAGTTAATGTCTGAAGGATTAAAAGAACATACAAGATATCCTGAAGATTTATTCAACGTACAAGCACAAATTTATAGTACTTATCACATGGAAGATGCGACTGTTTTCTATAATAAAGAAGATGCCTGGCAAACGCCTACTGAGATTTATGGAACTGGACAACAAATGCCTGTTGAACCATATTATATAATTATGAAATTACCTGGTGAAACTGAAGAAGAATTTGTTTTAATGACTTCATTTACTCCTATTAGAAAAAATAACATGATTGCTTGGATGGCTGCAAGATCTGATGGTGATGATTATGGTAAATTGTTATTATATAAATTTCCTAAAGACAAATTAATTTATGGTCCTTTACAAATCGAAGCAAAAATCGATCAAGATTCAGAAATTTCACAACAATTAACTTTATGGTCACAACAAGGTTCGAGAGTTACTCGAGGAAACTTATTAGTTATTCCAATTAAAGATAGTTTATTGTATGTAGAACCGCTTTATATTCAAGCTGAAACAGGTCAATTACCTGAACTGAAGAGAGTTTTAGTTTCGGACGGTGAATCTGTTGTTATGGAAGAAACCTTTGCAGAAGCTCTTGAAGTGTTATTTGGTAGAGCTAAAGAATTAGTTGTTGATAATGAAGGTGTTACTCAAAAAAAATCTGTTGACGAATTAGTTGCTGAAGCTCAAAAGTCTTATGATGCTCTTATAGAATCAATGGGTAATGACTGGATTACTTTTGGAGAAAACTTTGACAGACTTGGTCAATTATTAGAACAATTAAATTAGTTACATCAATTCTTTTGCTGCATAATCTGTTGCTATTAGAACTGCTAATCCTATGAATACTGAAATCCAAGAACTTAAAGCATAATTGTTTGGGAATATGTAGGCGTCCATTAAGCCCCAGATTCCTCTCCAAAATGCTACAACTGCGAAGGCGATGATGATTGCAAATAGTAATTGGTGTTTATCTTGAAGTTGACTAATTCTTCTGATCACGATGTTGATTTAAACTAGAAAGTATATAAATTTTTTTAAAATTAAATTTCTTGTGTAGGGTATTAATAATAAAAAACCA
>CALDOJ010000041.1 GCA_937912225.1 Candidatus Woesearchaeota archaeon
GATTATTGGAGCGAAAAACCTATGACTTGCAAGCTGCCATAGAACTAACAGAAACCTTAAAAGGCTTTGATAAGAATGATCCTCTAAAGTACGATTTTGCTCTATATAGGTTAGGTCAGGAAAAATTGTTGTGAATTTTTAAGTTTTATTTTATAATTGTTTTAGTTATTTAAGATTAAAAGATATATAATGTTTTCAACTGACTATGAATTGAGGGTAAGTATTGAAAAAAGCCATTTACAAACCAACAAAACAAAATACAGTGATTCTAAATGAATTTGAAGAGTATTGCGAGATTCTTCTGGATGGCGAGTATAAAACAGTTTCAAGAAATGATTTAGAATTCATAGCCTCACAAACTCAACTATCTACTTTTGAAGAGCTCAAAGAAAATATATTTATTAACTGCATTAAAAACCCTTTGAGTGATATTCTCTACTCATACAATACAAACCGTTTAACGCCTGAACCACACCAGTACAAGCCACTCATCAAGTTTTTAAACTCAGAAAACAATCGTGTGCTAATAGCCGATGAAGTTGGGCTTGGTAAGACTATTGAAGCTGGTATGATATTTAAAGAGATTGACAAAAGAGAAGAGCTTAAAATATCTTTGATTGTGGTTCCATCATCACTTACTCTAAAATGGCAAGAAGAGTTAAACATAAGATTTGACGAATATTTTGAGATACAAAAAACAAACCAATTTTTAAATTTTATCAATGAAGTTGAAAACTCTGGCAATTCAAGGCTCATTAATGAGAAAATTATAATCTCTTATCATACCTTGAGAGATGAAAGAGTTATGAAAAGTATAAAAAACAGTTTCTTTGAAGTTGATTTTTTGATTATGGATGAAGCACATACTATGAGAAACTATGGCACTTCTACTTTCGAAAGTGCTGAACTTATCACATCCATTTCTGAACATATTGTATTCTTAACTGCAACACCTGTTCAAAATAGTCTTAACGATTTATTCAATGTATTATCTTTACTTGATGGAGATTATTTTAAAGATTATGACTATTTTCAAAAGATGCTAATCCCGAATAAAGTGATACATAAGCTCATTGCACTCATCAGAAACAATCATACACTGCAAGAGATTAAATCATTTATCAATGCAAGTGACAATGAAAACTATCCAACAATTTTAAAAGATATATTTAGTGACATATTAAAGCTGCAAACCTTACAAAATTTAGAAAAAATTGATTTTATAGATAGATTGATAAAATCTGATCATTTAAGTTTTATTATCAATCGTACAAAAAAGAAAGATGTTGGTCGTTCTATTCCCAGAAGCGCAAAATCTGTGATTGTAGAGATTACAAACGAAGAACAGGAGTATTATGACGCTGTAATAGAGTTGGTAAAATTTTTAAATCCAGACACTCCACAGGGGTTTATAACAATTATGCCTGAACGAATGGCGAGTTCTTCCATGATAGCATCACTAGATAGTTTTAAAGAGATTAAAAAAAGTGGAAAACTTTTTATAAAAGATATTGATGATTTAGAAGATTATTATGAAGATATTGACATAAGACAAGAGGCGCTAAAATATCTTGATGACATTATTATGAAAGGTAAGCTCATTGGAGATGATGATTCGAAATATTTAAGATTTGAAGAAATTTTAAAAGATTTAAAATCTCAAAATATAAAACAGATGATTGTATTTTCATTTTTTAAAAAAACACTCAATTATCTTGAAATCAAACTTCAAAATATGGGATACAGTGTAGGGAAAATCCATGGTGATTTTTCTGTAGAAGAGAGATTCGCCAAAATTAAAGAGTTCAAGAAAGGTAATTTTGACATTTTACTTTCAAGTGAGGTTGGAAGTGAAGGTCTTGATATGCAGTTTTGTAATGTAGTCATAAACTATGACTTGCCATGGAACCCTATGAGAGTAGAACAGCGAATAGGAAGGATAGATAGGATTGGTCAAAAGTTTGACAAGCTTCACATATTTAACCTTTGTATCGTTGGTTCGATAGAAGATAGAATACTAAACAGGCTTTACACAAAACTAGATATATTTGAAAATTCAGTTGGTGAGCTTGAACCAATTTTGGGAGAGTTAGAAAAACAACTCAATATCTCAGAACTCATACATCTTTCACAAGAAGAGATAGATGAAAAAATACACCTCAAAGAACTAGCTATAAGAAGAGAAGAGGTGGAGATAAAAGAGCAAAATAGTGAAGTTGAAAAACTCATCAATGAAGATATACATTACAAATCAAAGCATGACGAGCTACTAAATCCGATAAAAATCAATGCATTACAAGAGCAAAGTAAAAAAATATTTGTAAATTACCTGGAAGAGAATAAAATAAACTATTTTGAGCTAAAAGATGGAGATATAAAACTATCATCTGAAAATTTTAAAAAGTTATTTAATCTACTCAAAGCAAATATCAGTGATAAGAGAACTCAAGCGTTACAATACAAAGAGGAACGAGCAGTACTCCAAAAAATAAACAGATACAAAGAATTGAAAGTTAGCTTTATTACAAACAACAACGATGAGTTTCAAACACTTTATTTGTATCTAAACAATCCTATTATTTCGATAATTACAAGAGATAAAATACACAAAACCATCTATTCTATAGTTTCTAGTGACAAATATAAAGATAATTATGCAGTTGTTTATAGGGTGAATTTTAAACAAATGAAAAATAAGTCAGTTATAAGAACCATTGTATTTGATAAAAATTTAGCACTCATTGACGAGATAGATTATTTTGAATTTATAAATGAATGCTCTCACACTGAAACGACTATAAATATAAACCTAGAAGAGATAAAAACAAAATCTACAACACTCATTATAAAAAGCATAGAAGAACAAAAAGTTATAGAAGCTATAAACCAAAATAGACAAATCGATATAAAAATTAACTCTATAAACAACTACTTTGATAAGCAGATGGAAAAAGTCAAAAGATTAGAACAAAAACTTTCCAACGAAGATGTCAAAAGAATGAGAATTGGCGAGATAGAAAATCTTAAAATTCAAAAAGAGAAGAAAATACAAGAGCTAGAAAATCAAAAAGAGATTAAGAGTAGTTTTGAAGTTTTAGGATGTTTGGAGATTGTTGTATGAGTATAGAAAAAAAATTAATTGATGATATAAAACAAGAATATTTAGAAGAAAAGAATAAAAAGCAGAACACCATTAAAAATATGTGGACACAATATCAAAAAATGGGTAAAGAGTTGTCTGAAGGGATTTATGCAGAAGATAATCATTTTATTTATGAACTGATACAAAATGCTGAAGACACTATTAGTATAGAAAATACTCATTCTTTAGAATTTGAATTGGAAAATGAAGGCTTACTTGTATTTAATAATGAGATGGGGTTTAATGAAGAGCAAATAAAAGCGATTTGTTCTTTTGGTCAATCTACAAAAGCAATTGAAAAAAATGAAGGATATATTGGAGAAAAAGGTATAGGATTTAAATCTGTATTTAAAATCACAGATAAACCTGCAATATATTCAAATGGATATAGATTCTATTTTAATAGATTTGATGAAAGTGGCACAACAACTGAATATATTATCCCATATTGGATTGATGATAATATATTAAAACAATACCCACTCAAGTTTCAAAACAATACACATACAACTCTATATTTACCATTTAGTAAAGATCAAAAACACGAAAATATTACTAAACTAAGAGATGGCATCAAACATATAGAACCAATATTATTACTTTTTCTTAAAAAGCTTACAAATATTAAAATCAGTGAATCAGGTAAAAATGTAATAAACACAGTTAAAACATCTCAAAAAGATGAGCAATTGGATGTAATAAACATTCAAAATAAAAATATAACTGAACATTATTATGTATTTAATAAGAGTATAGAGGTTGATTCAAATCTTGATGAAGTTAAAGATAAAAATGGTCGACGAAAAAATGTTTTTAAAAGAGAAATCATACTTGCTTTTCCAGATTTGAATAAAAATAAAATCAAAGAAGATAGAATTTTTTCTTTTTTACCTACAAAACTTCATAGTGAATTAGAGTTTATCATTCAAGCTGATTTTATATTGCAATCTGGACGAGAAAATATAGCAATAGATAATGACTGGAATAAATGGCAATTCAACGAGATTGAAAAGTTTATTTCTTATGAGATTATAAGTGCTTTAAAAAATCACACAAAATTAAAATTAAAATATTTTAATTATTTTACAAGAAATGGTAATAGCCATAATTCTTTAATTGAAAAATTGTATACCAATATAATTAACTATTTGAAAACAAACAACACGATATTGGCAGAAAATGACACTTGGCAGAAACCACAAAATATTATTTTATTTGAAGAAAATATAAAAATAGATACAAAATATCTCAAGCTTCTATTTGGTAAAGAATCTGAACAAGTTCATGAAAAATTTGAATTAGATCAATATTTTATTAATAAGTTTCAAATAAAAAAAATTACAAAGAAAGAAGTTATTGAAAAAATTTGTGATTATTTTGACTCCAAAGCTTTAAATGATTTTAGTAAAAAAGAGGTACTGTATTTTACTCAATTTTTAGGTAAGTATTTAAATATAGATAGTCGAGCATTGTCTTTTGAAAAAGAGTTATTTGAAAGAGTAAAAGAATCTCTTCCTATTTTGCCAAAATATAAAAATGAAAAAAAGCTGTACTTATGTGACACTATTTATATCTCTTCTGAATACAAACCTAATTTTATGATAGAAAGCATATGTAAAGAAAAAGATTTTGATTTTAGTAAATATAATTTTTTATCAAATGACTATTTAGATGAAAATAATAAATCTTTAGAAAATTTTATACGAAAAATAATTGAAGAACAAAAAGAAAATAAAAACAAGAGAACATTGGACTTTTTTACAAAATATCCACTTATTTTGCAAAATTATTTGATAGGAGATATCCAAAAAAATTATTCAAAAATTTTAGACTATTTGATTGAGAATCAAGAAGATAATAAAGATAGAATCTCAAAAATTCCTTTTATTCTAACACATAGTTGGGTCTTCCAAGCTGCAACAGAGAACATCTATTTTTCAAATGATAATGATACAGAGTTAGAAGTGCTCAATAGTGAGCTATTTAAATTACTAACTAATAAGACAGAATACAAAGAATTTTTTACAAAAGTTTTTAAAGTTAAAGATGCAGATATTATTAACATCATAATTAATGAGTATCTGCCTTGGATTAATAAAAATGAAAAAAAGAGAGATAAGCAAAATGACAAAAAATTATTAGATTATACAAAATCTATTATTGAAAATTTTGGTAAATTAGAAAAAGAAGAAAAATATAAAATTAAAAGTGATTTGTTTTTTATTTCATCCAATGATAGGAAAAAATATCGTAAATCAAGTAATATTTATTTACCTCAGAATATTTCAGAAATAGTGTTTAATGCAGATTCAATTGAAAAATATATTACTAATAAGAGTATTTTTGAGTTTTTAGATGAGAGCTATAATCAAATTTTAAATACTCTTGATGAAGAAAAAATAAAAGAGTTTTTTAAATATTTCAGTTTTGAAAAAAATATAAAAGATAATGATGTTGTAAATTTTATCAAATATGTCAAGCAAAGTCTAAATTTAAAACAAAATATTGAAGCGCTAGAGCTTATAATTAAAAGTATTGATAATAAAGATGGAATAAAAATAGAAGAGATAAAGAACTTTGAAGTGTATTCTCAAAATGAGAAACTAATCAAAATAGAAAATCTCTTTTCTGAAAAAGTAAATAAATTAGATATAGATTTTCTTCATGAGGATTATAAAGAGCAAATAGGTGATTTATATTTTAAATCATTGAGGCAATATTTCTTGTCAGAGTACAACATAGAACCTTTCATAAAATATTTGAAAGAAAATCTTACCTTTAATGAAGCTATTGAAGTTTATAAGTATCTGGAGCAAAAAAATCCTGAAGCGACTTTACGTGATCATAATAAAAATCACACTATTACAACAGAAAAAATAAGGCAAAAATTTAAAGCTGATAAATTAATTTATGGCAAAGATGGAAAAACTTATTTTCCACCAGAGACTACTTGGAAAGAAGAAAAAAGTAATGCTGATCTTTTTACACTTTCTATAGATTACCCAAAAGAATTACAGAAATTTTTTGTAAAAATCGTACAAGTTTCTCAATCAAAAGATATTAGACAAATTATTAATCAATTTAAGCCTATAAACGGAAAAGATAATCATTACTTTAATTTGTTGATTGATTTAAATGATTTAATAAGTGATAATAATGAACTTGATAAATATGTTCAGTCCTACAACAACAAGATAAATGGAAAGTACAGTTCTAATATCTATGAAAATGCAAAAAAGTTTATTTTAAAAGATGAACAAGTTTTCATTCTGGATAATGATAAGAAAAATAAAGACGAAAGTTTTTATTTTAATGATTTAGAAATTGAAAATTATGATGAAAAGTTAGAAAATCAAATATTTTCAATTAACAGAACATACCCACTTGGCAACTATGAACAATTAATAAATACTTTAAAAATAAAATGCTTGAGTGCTATTGATATAATACATTCAAATAGAAGAGAAAGTGGAAATAGTAATATTTCAGATTTTAGAAAAATGCTAGATTTTGCTTATGATAAACTTTTTACAAAATTTCCTGATAAATACAGGGAACTTGAAAAACGACAAGATGAACTTAAAGAACTTAATTCAGTTAATAAAATAAAAATATACGATGATATCATTTCTAGTATTACTGTAAATAAGATTAGTATTGAAGTTGAAAATGTAAAATTTTATTTTAAGGACAACGTTTTATCTATTGTAGAAGAAAACGATTTATTTAAAATAATTTCAGACATAATAGGTTTTATAAGTGATAAGGATATAAAAGATTTCTACAATGAAGTTGTTGTAAATTCCCACTCAAAAGAAAGCTATTATAAAAAAGAAAATATTAAAGTAAAACAAAATTTTCCATTGGATATTTCTGATGTAATACCTGAAAAGTATAATGCTACTGTTAATAATGCGTATAAACAAGAAGATGAAGACAATAGTTCTGAAAATGACTATAATGAAGAAGAAAGAACTGAAAATATAGAGCCAAAAAGTGAAGAAGAAAAAAGGAATGAGAGAAAGCGTGGAACAGAGCAAATTGAAGACCATGAACGAGAAATAGCTTCTAATTTAGAGAGAGAACTTGAACTATCTATCGTAAAGAATTCAAAAGAGTTTCAAGAAGATTTCAAGAAAAGTCAAACCAAAAGAATTTTAGAAACATTAGATAATTCAACTTCTATATCTGAAAAAATAAAAAATAAAATAAAGCAAGAAATTTCATATAATGATAATAACAAGATAGCTTCTAACCAGAAGATGGAGAAATTTGGAAGTGAAAACACAAAAAGCAAATTCGCAAGTAAAGAGTGGTATCGAGGGCAATGCCAAATATGTGGTTATACGTTTAGAACGAATAGAGGTATAAACCACTTTGAAAGATTCACTTGGACGGATTTTGGAAGAGGTGAATGGACAACCAAACAAAAGAGAATGAATGAACATAATTTGATAGATGCCAGTAATTCATTATGTTTATGTTCTAGATGCCATTCGATTCTTAAACATGGTGGAGATTTTAAAGCAACTTTTTTAACTTCTAAATCTAAAAATAAATTAACATCAGATGATTATGCTTATGATGAATTTATTATTGATATGGAAGTTGATAAGCTTATGCAACATCCAGAATGTTTTAAAGAGCATATAGAATGGCGAGATATGTATTTTTTAGAGATTAAACTTAATAAACATGAAGAGTATATTTATTTTACAGAAGAACATTTAATCGCTTTTTTTCAATTTTTGAAATCATGATTTTGAAAAGTCTCATGTGAATGATAGTTGACACTATCAAAATATCTTAAAGGCATAAAATGGAACCAATCAGCATCATAACAATCGTAATACTCTCAACCGTATTTGTCGGCTCAATAATTTGGTTAAAAAAAAGTATACAACAGGCAACATCTGTTGATAATGATTTGTTGGATGAGCTAAATAGTAAGCGTGAGCAAGTAGCTGCATTACCATTTTTAAATCAGCAAATTAATGATTTAACAGATAAAGAGAATTAACTCTATAGATAAAAGGATTTATCATGTTAGTTTATATTGACGACAGGGAAGACGAAGAGTTAGAAAGCCATCATGAGTACGCTTATGTTTATGAGTATGATTATGGTTTGGATTATGGTCATGAAGAAGATTCTAAAAAAGAGTCTGGCGAGTGTGAAATAAGTTATGAGATAAGTAATGATTATTATTTAGTACCATAAAGATAGAAGCAGGTAATAAAATTTAGACCTCTTTTGGGAAGTTTAAATGGAACTTTTTCTGTATATATAGATAAAAAATACAAAATAAAAAAAATTAAGGAAAAAAAGCATGGCAAAAGAAAATTTATTAATAGTAATATCAACCGACAATGTAGACTCAATATTAAAGTTTCCACTTTTATACGGTGGAGTT
>CALDOJ010000042.1 GCA_937912225.1 Candidatus Woesearchaeota archaeon
AAGCAACAAAAATTAATATTTTTGAGCTTAGAATTTTACTTCATAAAACCCGAAGCAACAAAAATTAATATTTTTGAGCTTAGAATTTTACTTCATAAAACCCGAAGATTCAGGCGAGTAAGCCCACATCTCTTCATATTTTTGAAGAAAAATTTGTGATTTATAAAGCTTTGGAAATTTTGTATTCTTAAGCTTAAAAAAAGATGATTTTTTGTATTTAGTGTTAAAATTTTGAATTTTACACAAAATTTATAAACTTTGTTTACCATAAATTAACCCTAGGGGTGGTAGTTATGATAGAACTTGGTGGTAACATAACCCTTGTCGGATTTAAAGACTTGGATCATGCAGAATTAATTGTAGTAAAGAAGTTGGTAGGTAGTTATGCACGGAAAATGTTGGAAATTAGTGACAAATTTGAAGGTCTTACAGTAACTATGAAAGAAGTGCATAAAACAGCTAAGAATAATCAAAAGTATGAACTTCATGGCAAATTAATGAGCGGTAAAGCTTATACTTCTGAAGTAACTGATAAGAATATCTTTATAGCATTAGATTCTGTATTAAAAAAGATAATTGCAACTATAAGTAAATAGGAATAAATTAAAAAAATAAAAAATTATTTTTTAGAAGTTGACTTAGTAGTAGGAGTTTTCTTAACAGCTGGTTTGCTCAAAGACTTAGTCTTTGGCACACTAGCAACTTTGTTGCTCTGTGTTGCAGGTGTTTTCTTTACAGGAGCTTTTTTTGGAGCAGGTGTTTTATCTTTTTTCTTCTCCTCAGCTTTAGGTGTTTTTTCTTTAACTTCAGTATTTTCTTCTTCAGTCTTGCCTAATGCATCTTGTAATTTACCTTTCAAACCAGTTGGTTTTTCTTCCTTTTTCTTAAGTTTAACAGCTTCAACATATTCAAATCCTTCAAGCTCAACTTTGACGATTTCGTCATCGTATTTTTTAGCTACAACTGTAACGTGATGTGGTGGATTTTTAATACCGTGTTTCCAGACTAGTTCATTTAGTCTTTTACCAATCTTTATGTTTTCAGATTTCATATGTTTAACTAAGAATTCTCTTAATGTAGTGATGGCTTTTTTTGATCGCTTATATCTTGCTGCTTTAAGCCAACCTTTTCTAAGAGGAACATTGTAAACTCTTTCAAGAACAACTTTTTTAATTTCTTCTTTTTTATCTGCCATATTCAATAACCTCTGGTTCTTGGATGTTCAAAAATATTTTTATTTTTGTACATTTTTATGCCTTCGTTTTAGTTCTTCGCCAGTTTCTTTTGACAGTTGTGTGTCTTCCTGGATGAACTTTTCTTCCTATTCCGTACATTTTAGGTACTGTCCAAAAGGGAGCCCATTTAGTTTGTCTACCTTTTTTCGCTAATCTTAATTTTCTGCTTAAGTGAATAAATCGTGCCATTTTACTTCTTAGCCTCCTTTACTTCCTCAGCCGGAGTTTCTTTCTTTACAACTTCTTTAGTTTCAGTTTTTGTTTCAACAACTTCTTTAACTTCCTTTTTAATAGGTGCTACTTCTTTTGGAGTTGCGTCTTGTTTAACAACTTCTTTAGCTTCAGTTTTTGTTTCAACAACTTCTTTAACTTCCTTTTTAACAGGCGCTACTTCTTTTGGAGTTGTATCTTGTTTAACAACTTCTTTAGCTTCAGTTTTTGTTTCAACAACTTCTTTTGCTTCTGTTTTAACAGGCGCTACTTCTTTTGCTTCTGCTTTAACTTCCTCAGCTTTTGCTTCTACTTTAGGTGCTAGAGCCTTAGGTTTTGGCTTTGCAGCACTTAACTTTTTAGAAGTTGTGAATAATAATGAGACGCCTTTAGGAGTTATAACTCTTCCTTTACGCTTATCTTTCTTTTGTTCTTTAACATAACCTGCTGCTTCTAATTGTTGAAGAATTTTTCTTGCAACGCTTCCAGAACCTCTAACGAATTTGTTAGGTTTAACACCACGGTTTTTGTTTCCGCCATATTTTGTTCTAAGTTTAGAAACACCAACAGGTCCTCTTAAATAAACAGTTCTAAGAATAGCTGCAGCTCTAATATACCACCAGTCGTCATCGACAGGAGGTCTTTCTTTGTGATTACCAGTTTTAGCAAAGTGCGCCCATGAAGGCATATCTAGCTCTTTCTTCAGCTCCACTGCTGCTTTTTCAATCAGTTCATTTGTTGATACATCGAATACCATGTTTTTACACCTATATTAATTGTCTTACAGAACCTCTAAACCAAGCCTTTGGAAATGCGGTTTGTTTATAAAGTTTACTATTAAAATTATAGAAAATTATATAAAGGACAAACCTAATAATTATCTTTAACAAGTTAGTTTATTAAATAAAGAGGTGTATTATAATGTTTAGACGAAAAGACGGTTCTCTCAATCTAAGTATACAAGCAATAGTAATTTTAGTTATGGCTATGGCTCTTTTAGGTCTTGGTTTAGGGTTTATTAGAACAATTTTTGCTAGTGGTGGTGAAAAATTGATTGGAGAAATCGACAATATTAATATTTTACAAGCTAGTGATTCTCAACCAATTGTTTCAACAAATACTGTTAAAGTTAGTACTGATAGTTATGCGCAGTTACAAGTAAGTGCTTATAATAAGGACGATACTTCTACAACACCAGTTTATACAATTAATTCAGTTACTTGTCAAGGAACTCATGGATTGACAATATCTTGTCCAGCCACTATTGAGATTCCTTTGAAAGAAGCCAGAAGTTTTGGTTGTTCAGTAACTGCAACAACTAATACAGGGTTATTTGCTTGTCAAATAACTGCTTCTGCGACATCTGGAAATAGTTTGGCAGCAAGCTTCTTTGTTGAAGTTGCTGTTTAAGAGGTGAATGAATATGAAGAAACATATGTCTAAAGATCAAGAATTTGAAATAATGAAATTAGTACTTGATAAGTTTCTATGGATTGGAACTTTTATCATGGGTTATGGTTTTTACAAGCTTATATCTATGAGTGCTGATTTTTGGTTTGGATTTTCAGTACTAGTTGCAGGAGCAATTGTAATGTTCTTATTTATGTGGCTATTAGTGAAAGAATACCATTTCATGCAATAAGCTTAGAAAAAGGAAACTTTTTTTAAGTTCAATTTCTTTTTTTAATTTAAAATGAATAAACGAGGATTTGAATTATCTGTAAATTTCTTAGTGATTATAATTTTAAGTATTGCAATGCTTGGTATTGGCATGATGTTGTTTTATAAGATTATGAATGTGAGCGATAATATAAGAACTGATTTAGACCAGCAAACTCTTGACCGTTTGAATCGAGCAATGGACGATGGTTCTTTAATTTATATTCCTGATGTTACGAAAACAACTACTTATGGAGAATATGCTTACTTTGGGTTAGGTATTAGAAATGAGTTGGGTGCTGCTCATGATTTTCAAGTAATAATTACTTCAAGTCCTCCTAATTCACATTTTAATATGGTTTATGATACTACTTCTTTTTCTTTAGACAATAACGCAAAAACTTATGTGTTAATTGCAATAGGTCCTAAAGAAGATGTTAATGCGCCTGATTTAGACCAATATGGTTTTGAAGTGAGAGTTGAATGTAAAAGTGGTCCTTCTTGTTTAAGCCCGCAATTATATACTAATCAAGTTCAAATGATTTATGTCAATGTAGCTTAGAAATCTACTAAATCTCGTAAAGCTTGTTCTGGGTCTTTAGCCTTAACAATTCCTGAAGCAAGTAAAATGCCTTTAGCTCCAAGTTCTAAAGCTATTTTTACATCTTCAGCCGTTTTTACGCCTGCACCACATAGAACTGGAATATCTGCTATTTGTTTAACTTTAGCGATTGTATTAGTGATTATTTCTGGTTGAGCTGTGCTTACTGAGATGTCTCCGCCGATTAACTCTGGTGGTTCAATAGCTATCATATCTGGTCTGAATGCGGCTAGTGCTTGAGCAGTTGTTGCATCATTTGCACAAGCAACAGTTCTCATGCCAAGTTCTCGAGCTCTAGTTATAGCATCTTTTAAGAAATCAATTCTATATCTGTCTTCAGAATGATTAATTAAAGTGCCTGTTGCACCATTATCAATTAAAGCTTCTGGTAAGTTTCTTCCAGTATGAGCTCCTTGAGTGATTGGATCCATTCGCTCGCTGTAAACAGGGATGTCTACAATTGAGCTAACTCTGTGAATATCAACTTCTCCAACTGCAAGAATAATATTTTTTCCTGTGTCGTGAGCAACTTTTTCACAAATCTTTGCAAGTTTATCGGCTTCTTTACCTGTACTTTCCATGTACGCTTTAAAATTTATAATTATGACTGGGAATTCCATATTTGCACCTCATTTATGTCTAAGAATGAGCTAAATGATATTTAAATCTTGTTACAGTTTTTCACCATAAATTTTTCTAGCTCTTTCTTTAATGGCAATTATTTGCTTTCTTCTTTTAATTTCTGATGCGTCTAATGCAGGGTCAATGTTAATAATAGAATCTTTTGGTTTTTCACCCCAAGTCTTATGTAATAAACTTGCAACACTTCCTTTTTTTAATTTACTAAAACAATGAGTGCAGTATTTTTTACCACCAGAATATTCCATACATTGTTTACAAATTGGTTTAGCACACCAATTACAAGAATTAACTCTAGAAAGTCCGTGCGAAGCACATTTGGATTCATCCATTTTAACACCCCGATATGTATGTTGGAATTAAAAAGTTTCAACATACTAGAAAAGTATTGTTTACTTTTCAGAGTATGATATTGTGTGAAGAAGTATTTAATTTTTGTGTTTTCTTAGAAACAATAATTATTTTTTATGTGTTTTTAATTTATACAAGAAAATGCTTGCAACAATTACCATTACTAAACTTAAATATTGTCCAGTACTAATTCCCAACCATCGTGCATCTGCTCGCCAAAAGTTCGTGATAAATCTTAGAATGCCATATAATAAAACAAATAGCCAGAAGTTTTCGCCTTTCTTTCGTTTTTTATTATTAAAATTAAAACTTAGTATTGCAAAGATGAATAGGTTTTTTAGTGATTCATATAACTGAGATGGGTGTCTGCATCTATCTGCACCTTTAAATTCAACACACCAAGAAACATTTGTAACTGTTCCCCACAGTTCTCCGTTGATAAAGTTTGCAATTCTGCCTAAAAATAATGCGAATGCTGCAGGAATTGCAAGTAAATCTGCTAAGTCATAGAATGCGACTTTAGGATATTTTTTATGAAATAAGTAATACGCGATTACAATTCCAATTAAACCGCCATGAAATGACATTCCTCCGTGCCAAACCTTTAAGATTTCTAAAGGATCAAACCAAATAATGCTTGGATTGTAGAAAACAAAATGAAAAATTCTAGAACCAATAACAACTCCTAGTATTATATAGATGATTAAATCTTCAACACCTTCTTTAGTCAAATGTTTGATTTTTTTTTTCTCAACTGCTTTATTTAGAATGTAGTAAGCTAGTAAGAATCCTATTATATAGACTAAAGAATAATATCTGATGCTGATTGGGCCAATTGAGAATAGTATTGGACTGAGATTATGAACAAACATAAAAAATAAAAAAAGAATTAATGTTTAAAAAACTAATGGAAAAATAGTTTATTTTATTTTCTTTTGAATAATATGCTTCCTGTTCCCATGTCTTGTTCCCAAATTTTTAGGAGTTCTTCCGGATTATTGTGGTGGTTTTGTTTTTCTTCTCTAAATTTGTATATTTCAACTTCTTTCCATTTGTAATCTGCTGCAAGTATTTCGGGACCCATTGCGTCAACGATTTCAGTTTCGCTCATCCATTCATTAACCATTGTTTGAGGAAGTTTGTTTGGTCTGATTAAAACTTCATTTGGGGTGTAAATTGAGCTTACAAAGAAATAACTGCCGTTTATATTTTGATTTGATTGAACTTTATTTTCTAGGAATTTTTTGTTGTGTTCGTGTGCTTTGTCAAATGATTGCCAGTAAGGAACTCTTCCTTTACTTATTGAACCGAAATTGGTTATTGTGAGTGTTTTATATTCTTTATTGATTTGTTTTTCTAATGCATCAACCATATTTTCAAAGGTATTACAAGTTGTTTCAAAAATTTCGTCATCAATTCCATCTTTGTTCAAGTCGATTGCTGGAATTCCTTCAGGTTCCCATTTAAATTTAGCGACGAACGGAAGATAAATTAAATGTTTTGAGTTTCCAAAATCTGTTTTTTCAACATATTCATCAACGCTTTGTTTATTTGTTAAGTCTAATTCTGCATGTGTTGGAGCATATATGTTTTGAATTCCTTGTTGTTTGAAATAGTTGACGAAATATTGTCCAACATAACTTGTTGACCCTGTTATTATGATTGCAGGATTCTCTTCTTTTATTGGTTTGGTCAAATATGTTGTGTTATGTTGGGTGGTTATTATTTCTCCTTGTTTCATTTTATCAACCTCTTTTTATTGTTACTTTGAGCTTTACTCGAAGTTCAGAAAGAAGTTTCCTTTCTGTTACTATTATTTAGGCGTAACAAACTTATTAAAGTTCGGTTCAATTATAATTAAACCAAAAAGTTTAAAAAGAGAATTAAACTAATAAGTTTAAATGGCTTTGAATATTAGTTTACCAATAGGTAAGAAACAAAATACTAAAGATTTAGTTTTTACAATACTAACTAAAGAATATCCTCTTAAAATAATTGAATTAACAAACTTCATAAAAAAAAGATATGGTAAATCTGTAACGTTTCAAGCTGTAAGAAAAGCAGTTCTAGAATTAGTTGAAGAAAGTGTTTTAGTAAAAACTGGGAAAGAATTTTCAATTAACAAAACATGGGTTCAAAATGCAAGAAAGAAACTTGGAGAAATATATGAAGATTTAACAAAAGAGAATAAACCTTCAGGACTTGATTCAATTCAAGGAGAAATGTCTGTATTCACATTTGATTCGCTTAATGAACTTATGAAATTTTGGCAAGATATAATTGATGATTGGTTTGAAAATTTTAAAAAAGGTGATCCAAATATTAATGCTTATCAAGGATTAAGAAGTTGGGAAGCACTTATTCATCCAGATCGAGAAAAAAACGTTATGGGTCAATTAAAGAAAAAAGGAATAATCTCTTATGCCATTGGAATAAATCATACGCCTTTAGATAAATATATTTGGAGATTCTATAAAAATGTAGGATTAAAAGTTGGATTTTTATCTCAACAATCAAACTTTGATAAACATTTTTTTGTTGCAACTTATGGAGAAACAATTGTTCAAGGACATTATCCAACAAAGATTCTGCTTGAAATGGATGCATTTTTTAAGAAAACGAAATCAATAGAAGATTTAGATTTAACTAAATTATCTGATATAGTTGATAAAAAAGTAAAAGTTAAACTTACAGTAATTAAAAACTTAGAAATGGCAAAACAAATCAATAATTCTATAATTTCTCAAATAGAATAAATTATTTCTTTAAGGTTTCATAATATTGAATCAGAGAATCTATTCCTGCATTAAATATGTCGTCAGAAATTGGATAATCATCTCTTAAACGTTCGGCTTTATCAACTCCTTCTTCTAATTGATCCCAAGTTTCATAGAACTTCTTATCAACTCTTTCAGCACCTTCAACAAATCGGTCTTCTGTCAAAAATGCAGCTATAGCTTTATCTTCTTCACCAACAGGCGTTTTATGAAAAACCTCATCTCCAATATCTTCATAAGGAGGTTTTGTTAATTCATAACCTAGTATTCCTCCAACTACTGCTGGTGGTTCACCAGGTAAATCAAGAACTCTTGATTTATAATAAACTATGATTATCCCTTCCAAGAATTCTGGTTCGTACTCACTCATAAAATAAAGAAAGATAAATTATTATAAAAACTTATTTGAAAAACTATTTTTTTAAAGATTCATAATATTGAATCATTTGTTTCATTTCAATATTAAATATTTCGTCAGGTATTGGGTATTCATCTCTTAAACTTTGAACTTTTCTGATTATATGGTCTAATATTTCTAAAGTATCATAATATTTCTTATCTACTCTTGTTGCGTTTGTAACGAAATTTTCTGATTCAAATCTAGCTACTGCTTCCTCTTCTTCACCGATTGGAACTTTATACATAACACGTTTATTAATAGAAGAATAAGGATAATTTACTTTTTCATATCCTAATAAGTTTATTAATGATTTATTGAATTTTTCAGAATTTTTTGTAAAAACAACTGAAACCATTCCATCCAAATACTCTGGTTTATAATCGTCCATATATTACTTAAAGATGAAGAAATATAAAAATTTATTCAAAATTAGCTATTTGAAAGCTTCTTCAAGCTTAGTTTTAAGCATATCTTTAGGAACAGCACCCATGATGGAATCAAACTTCTCACCGTCTTTAAAAAGTACCATTGTAGGAATGCTTCGAATACCAAATTCTGTTGCTAATTCTTGTTCTTCATCAACATTAACTTTAGCAAATTTTACATCAGGCATTTCTGGATCTAATAATTCTAATATCGGACCTAACATTTTACACGGACCACACCATTCAGCCCAAAAATCAACTAATACTTTACCAGTCTTTGTTTCTTTTTCAAAATTTTCTTTTGTTAAATTTATCAAAATTTTTCACCTCTAAAATTTTGGACATTCAAAAATCTTTGATTTTTGATATGTAACATCATAATATCTTGTTTTATCCTTTTACTACTCTTTGCACAACTACATCTTTACCTTTAGGAGTTTTCTTGCCTCTTTTCATAGGGCTTTTTGCAATGTAACCGTCTTTATCAACATAGTATAAATTTCCTTTTTCTTTTTTAACTCCAACTTTCAATACTTTTTGATGAATCTTAGGACCTTTATCAGATCTACTTCGGGCCATTTTAACTCTAGAAATATCTCCTTGTTTATCAACAAAGTAAAGAAAACCTTTTTCTCTTACTATTCTTGGTTTATTCTTGCTAACTTTAGATGTTCTAATATCTGTATCGTCAAATAGTATATTGCAAGGTTTACAGAAATATTTATGTTCAGGATCTCCAATGACCATCCGTTTACAAAGTGGACAGCCTCTTTTTACTTTTTCAAGACTCATTTTGCAGCTTTCATAACAGCTTTAGCAACTAATTTTGCTACGCTCTTATCTAATGGTGATGGAACTATCTTATTAATGTTTGGTTTTACAGCTTTAGCAATAGCTTCTGCTGCAGCAATCTTCATTTTTTCAGTAATATCTTTAGCACGAGCATCAAGTGCACCTCTAAAAATACCAGGGAATGCTAAAACATTATTGATTTGATTAGGATAATCACTTCTACCAGTAGCAATAATATATGCGCCTGCTGCTTTTGCATCTTTAGGATTAATCTCTGGTTCGGGATTCGCCATTGCAAAGATTATTGATTTCTCATTCATGTTTTTAACCATTGTTTTAGTAAGAACTTTAGGTGCACTAATACCTATGAAAACATCTGCACCAACCATTGCATCAGCTAATAATCCTTTAATTTTCTTTTTATTAGTAATGTTTGCAAGCTTATCTTTAGCCACATTCATGTTTTCCTTTCGACCTTTGTATAAAATACCTTTAGTATCGCACGCAATAATACTTTTTGCTCCATAATTCAAAAGCATTTTAGCAATAGCAACACCTGCAGCTCCAGCTCCACTCATAACAATTTTTAAATCGCCAATTTTCTTTTTAGTTAATTTTAAAGAATTAATCAAAGCTGCTAAAACAACAATCGCAGTTCCATGTTGGTCATCATGAAAAACAGGAATATCCATTTCTTTTTTTAGTCGTTCTTCGATTTCAAAACATCGAGGAGCAGAAATGTCTTCTAAATTAATGCCTCCAAAAATTGGAGCAATTTTCTTTACAGCATCAATGATTTCTTCAGTATCTTGAGTAGTTAAAGCAATTGGAAATGCATCAATATTTGCAAATTCTTTGAATAAAATAGCTTTACCTTCCATAACAGGAAGTGATGCTTCAGGACCGATATTTCCAAGTCCAAGAACTGCAGAACCATCAGTTACAACACCAACAATGTTTCCTTTAGCAGTATAATCATAAACTTTTCTTTTATCTTTTGCAATATCTTTACAAGGCTGTGCTACACCAGGAGTGTAAGCTAATGATAAGTCTTTTTTGTTTTTGAGTTTTACTTTACTAATTATTTCGATTTTTCCTTTGTGCTTTTTATGAAGCTTTATTGATTCTTTATAGTAATCCATTCTAAACCTTTTATTTCAATAGTCTTTGCTATTCCTTTATTTTTTTTAACTTCTACAGTTTCACCTTCGCTTAGATATAAAATTTGTGGTTCGTTATCATAAGCGACTTCTGCAACTCCTCTTGTGACTGTTAGTTTGATTTTTTGTTTGTCTTTTAAGATTAGTGGTTTTAAATATTTCATCGAGTTATTAAAAACTAGACCTATGCCTTTTTTGAATGTTTTTCTGGTGATTGATTTAAAGTAACCAGTTGAACCAAAAACCGTTGAAACAACAATTCCATCACCGATGATTTCTTCCTTTAATTTTTTACCGTCAATTGATATTTCGAACCTTAAAGCTTTATTTGCGAATTTGTTTCTGACCACGATATCATTGATGGCGATGAACTTTTTGTTCTTTACTTTGCCTTCGATTTTTGAATGTTCAGTTATTTTAAACTTATTATTTTTGATTAAATCCAACAAGTTTTCTTTATTTTTATTCAGACATTTATTACAAATTTTACTATGCCTGATAAGCATTTTAGGAATACCAGGGAATTTTCTTTCAGCAACTAAAAAAGTTCCGTCCCCTCCTAAAGAGATTATAAAATCTGGATTTTTAGAATCATAAACTAATCCTTTTTCTTTTAAGAGTTTCTTTAAATTTGTAACTTGTTCATTATATTTAGCAACAATCGCAACGGTTTTCATGATATAATAGAACTATATGAGTTTTAAATAATTTACTAACTTAAATTCAAAATGTTTTTTTAAATAGCTTTTCAAAATCTTTGTAATTTGCTTTTCGGTCAAACACTCCAAGAATGGTTATGTGTTCTGAGTCTGGCATAAATGCTGCGTACATTAATCTTGAATATTTGCCTTCGACAGAAAGTTTAACTTTGAACATAAATTTGTAACTTTCATGTTTTGGAAATCTAAAAGGATTTTGTTTAATAAGAATTAGTTTATTTTTGATTAATTTACAAGTCTTGTTATCATAATTGTTCCATTGTTTTTGAAAATATTTTGTGAATAACAGACTAAAGTTTAAGGCCATGTTTTTTCATCTCGTCTTCAGTCAACAATTCGCCTTTTTCATTAGCTTTTTTCAACATGGTAAACAATTTTTTTTCGTTTTCGTTCACAATTATGTTGTCGTATTCTTTTACCTTTTCTCTTATTCCATCTCTGACGAGCTCGGAAAAATTAGAGAAAAAACCTTTTTCAACTAATGCTTGCGATTTGTTGAATAAAGCTTCTGGTATGTTAACATTAACTCTTGTATTCATTTTACATCACCTATACATCTTTATGATGTATAAAAGGTGTATGTTGTATTTAAATTTTTCTATTAATAATTTCAGCATAACTCTTTATATTGTTTTCTTAGAATTATTCGGAAGTATTACGACTTGTTTAGTTAGCTTAATATAACTCTTTTAATTTCTGAATCTTTATTATGCAACAAACAAAACCTTCAAGGAAGATTGAGAAAATACTTTCTACGTTTAGTCATAAACAAATGAAAGAATTAATGGCGAATGTTGGTTCAATTCAATTAACTGATGGTTGTAGTTTTGGATGTGGTGATTGTGGACTTGGAGCAGAGAAAGGAGTGAGTGATATTATTGCATTTGACACATTAGAATGGTTGTTCAAAGAATATTCAAATGAACTAAAAAGTAATTTCATAATGTTATATGATGCTTCAGATCCTTTTGATTTTCAGGACGGTGAAAAAACTTATGTTGATGTGCATAGAGCTTTTGAAAGTATTGTTGGAATAAGTCCTCATGTCACAACTCACATTCCTGTTGAAAAAGAAGATGAAATAATGAAATATTTCTTTGAATCAAACACCTTAGGAATAATTAATCATGCGAAGTTTATTGATAGAATAAGCTATACAAATATGAACAAGAAAAGATTTCGGAAGGCTTTAGAAAAATATGTTCCTGCTCTTGTTAATACTGATGAACAAATGGTTGTTAAAGCAAAGTTTTCACTTGAAGAATGTTCAAAATACGTAACTCCTCCTGCTGAAGCTGGAGGTTTTAAAGATTTTCACAATAAAACAAGAGAAAGGCTTGTTTTAAGGAATTATAATGAAATTGCTGAAACTTTAGGAATTGCAGAACCAGAGAATTTCTTTCTTGAATGGGTAAATGATCAAACAGTTCTAAAATCAGAAGCGATAGAAGTAAAATATGATGAAACTAATTCTTTGTTTCACTATTTCTCTAATAACGAATTAGGTGTTAATCCTGAAGAAGAACGACTGGTAGCTGAGAGAAGCAGAGAGCTTACTAAAAAAACACGAGAACTTACGCCAAGGCATCATGCTATGCGTCCTATGGCAGATACAAACACTGAAATGGATTTACATGTAGTAAAACTTCCAAATAATGATTTTGTTGCATATCATAATCTGCCTGTAGATTATACTGATATTATGCAGTATGCAGAATTTCTTCATTTTGATAGATCTTTGTCAATTGGCCCGCCAAGCATAGTTGACTTTGTCAAAAAAACGACTACTAAAGGAGTTCATACAAAAAAACTAGGGTTAGATAATGTTAATAATTTTAGTCCTAATGGTATAGGCTGTTTTCACGGAGTTACACTTACGCCTAAAGGTTTCTTTAATGTTAATTTAGAAAAACCTTCGCCAGAACATCCTTATGGTCAACGTAGAACTCTAATCACTCCAGATAATTTCAAAGTTGTAGAGTACAAGTATGAACCACCAAAAACATAAATAAAGTTATTTTAAGTAAATCTTTAAATACTTCTTTTCATTCCTTTCTTTTATGAGTTTTCCTATATGGTATTGGTTGAACAATGAACGTGCGCAAGAAGATCATAGAAAAAATCCTCACAGACCAAATTCTTATTATACAGACAGGGCTGGTGCTTTATTTTTATTGTCGGCCTTAACAGCTGCAACTATTTTAATTGGTGTTGGTTCTTATTGTGAGAATAATAAAGAAACAACTAATTCTGAAGTTCATCAAACTCAACAACAAATAAACTCCATAGATATTAAAATTCATGAGTTATACAAATAACCGAACATATCTTTATATATTTATTTTGATTACTAATTTTTATGAGCTATCTTATTGGTATTGCAGGTCCCAGTACTTCTGGAAAAACAACTATTTGTAAAGCATTAGAAAAGCACTTTCCAGATGCATTTGTTGAAACACAAGATATTTACTGGCATGATAAAAAAACCTTTCCAAAAACACTTGGGTTTAGAAACTGGGAACGACCAGAAAATGTTGACTTTGAAATGCTATATCAAAATCTTAAAGATTTTAAAGAGGATAAAAGTTCAATACTTCCAATGTTTACAAAGATGGGTCGAGCTGGATTAAGAACAGTTCCTGCTTTTGACTTGGTTGTTTATGAAGGTTTTCTATTATTTCAAGATGAACGAATTAGTGATTTGTTTGACTTAAAATTTTATATTGACATTTCTGAAGAAGAAATTATTAAGAGACGAATGACTCGAAATAGATCAGGAAAGGAAGGAAGAGAGTTATATTATAGAGAAGTATTAGTTGAAGAGTATAGGCCTTTTAAAGAGTTACAAGCAGAAAGAGCAGATTATGTGATTGACGGAACAATTTCTTCTGAAGAGAACTTGGCGTTTGTAGTTGAAAAAATAACTGAACACCATAACTTTAAATAATTCTTTTAATTTCTTTTTTTATGATTACACCCGAACTTATTACTCGAGGAGGTAGTAAGCTTGAAGTTACTCGTTCTTTATTAGAAAGTAATTTGAATATTCCTATTCCTAATTCTGCTTGGAAGTATTATGATGAAGAGGTCGGAGTGTTAAGAGATCATTTTATTAAAATGAAAAAACCTGTTATTGTAAGAGGTTCGCATGTTAATGATTGGGACGGGTTTATTGATGTTGTAGAAACTATTGATGATTTAAGTAATTTTTCTGATGTTATTCGTGCTGTTGAAAGTATTGAAAGATGTATTGATAATGATAAAGTAAGATTGCATTGTGAAGATTGGGGTCAGAAATTTACTCCAAAAGTTCATGTTTTAATGCAAGAACAAGGTTCTAACATAAGAGGAAGTATGATTAGACATCCTAATAATAAAGAAAAATTTATTATTCAATATCGGGAGGAGTCAGGATTTTATCATGATAATGTGAATTATGCGGAAGTTAATCTTGGAAACATTCAAAGCATGCATGATTATGGAGTGAATGATGAGCATATGGAACAAGTTGTGCAGATGTATCTTCAAATTGAGAATTCTGGGTTAGTTGACCCAAGTTGGGCTTATCAAATGGAATTTGGATTAAAACCTTTATTATTTTATCAGTTTAGACCTTTTAAGAAAAAACAATTAGCACCTGAATTTACAGAACCAAATGTTAAAGGAAACTATCCTTTTATTACTTCTGATACTTTTTTTGGAGCTGAAGACACGGATGTTGATTTCAAATTTGTATCAATTCAAGAACTTATGTATCCTAAGTCTGATTTTAAATCTGAAAAAGAATACGGATTGTATCTTTATAATGGATTTGGTTATAATGATAGTCCTGCTTTAGATTTAAAAATTGGAAATTTGAAAGTGTTTTGCCCTTCTTCTTTTTTTTTTAACTATTTATTTCATTCAAACTATCGTCTTATGAAAAGAGCTGATATAACTTTAATACAACCGGAAGTATATCCATCAATGTCTTTTGATGAGATGAGAAAGACTTTTCGTTATTCACGTATATTCATATCTGAAGATCGTGCAAGAATTATTCCAAGAAAATATTTGAAATAATGATTTTGTTCTCAGAATATTCAAATATTTTCTAGTTTTTCTTTACTAAGTTTTAAATAATCCTTTACATTTCTTTTTCTTTATGGTTGGAAAAATTAGTATAAAAATTGCATTAGAAGAAGGTCATGACTCGCTTGATAGTTTTGTTAATTTCATGCAGGATTTTAAAGAGTTATTAGGAGAAGAAAAATTAGATTTAAACAGAATGAAAGTAACTGCTCCAGATGATGGACCTGTAATGATTAAAATTGAAGAGTTCTATCAAAACGTTGAAAAATATGCGCCTTCTGAAGTATTAACTCAAGCAAAAGAACAATATTCTGGAAAAGAAATTGCAGTTCATGATGCTTATGCTTTCATAAAAGATTATTTATGAATTATTAATTTAATTCTAGAAAGTTTAATACGACTATTAGAAATAGAAAAAAGCAAGTGGTGAAGGGCGTAACTCCTCGAACTCATATGGGACCATCCAAATTTAATCATTGCCACCACTTATGATTGTGTTCTTTGTTGTTTTTATTTAAATTTTATCTTATTCTTTAGAAATAATAATGCTCAATATTTTAATTAATTATTTCTGCACCTAATTTTTTAAAAACATTTAGATAAAGCTTATTCTGAAGATGAGTCGTTATACTTAGCATCTAAGTTTGGACAATCAATCAAAGGTGGTTTTGTAAGTGATCCTGAGAACTATATTGAAACAAATCCAACAGCACTTATGGGATGGATGGACTTTCATTCTCCAGGTGTAATGGGAGACTTTCAAGAAAGATTGATTCCTTATAGTAAGAAGAGATAGGGTTTGATTAGTTTTTATTTATTTAAGTTTATAGTATTAAGTATTGTTATTTTTAATCTTTTCAGGTTTAGTGAAATATCTTAGTAAAACTATTTCCATCCAAATACTAAATAGTAATAGAAACAATAGTTTAGTCATTGAAGAAGAAGATTTATTTACAAAAAAGACACTAATAACGCCTAAAACTATGAATGTGGAAGAGAATAGGATAATTGTTTTTTTAATATTATTAAATAGGTTAGGATATTTTTTTGAAAACCAGCTGATAAGATCTAGAATTATTAAAAAAGATAAGAACCAAATAAGAGATTGCCAATAACTATTTATTAATGTTTTTGAAATAAACAAAGAGTTATAATAAAAAAGAAAAATTGAAGGCAACATGAATATAAATATGACTGAAAATGGAATTATAAACAAAATTATTAAAAGAACTTCTGGAATGGGAAAGAAAGTGTGAAAAATCCATGCAACAGGTAGTGTTAAACAATATAAAAATAAAAAATTTTTTAATTCTTTTTTTCTAAATGAAATCCAATTATATAAAATAGGGATTTTTTTTAGTTTGTGATTTATAATCTTTATTAATTTACTTCGATCTTTTTGTAAAAAGAAATAAATGACTGTTGTAAATATTCCTATTGCAGTTAATAAGCCTAAATTTTTTTGAGAGTCAAGTTGTTCCAGATTATATTTCTTTATCTCTTTAATATTTTCTAATTCTTTATCTAGAAGTGTTTTTTCAAAGTAAGACATAGAATATATATGGTGTGAAAAATTAATAGGTTCTTGTCTAACTCCTCCGCCTTTCCTATAATTAATCCAATCAAATAATTCTGGAGTTGAAGAAGATAATATGATTGTATAAGTTCCTACTTGATCAAATAATATTAAATCATACATATCTTCTACTATTTTATTATGAATATTATAGAATGGAAAAAGATATTCTGTATCATTAGAGCTAATATTAATAGAATAACTTCTTTTATGTACAAGATTATTTCTTGGATCGGAAATACTGACTTCAATAACTGAGTTAATAGATGAGTTGTTAGGATTTTCCAAGCTAATATTATAATAAAAAGCATTTCCTAAATAATAATTTTCAGGACCTTTGCCTTCATTCAATAAAATATTAACATTAGTTTCTAAGAAGTTATTTGCATAAACTGAAGAAATTAATAAAAAAGCGATAATTATGAAAAAAAACAATTTACTTCTCATTATAAACTTAATAACTTAATTTTCTTTTTAAACCTTGACTTTTTTAAGGATAAATTTTGAAGATTAAGGATAAACACATCTAAAAGCACTGGACATACTACCGAAAAACATATATATTTATTTGTTTTGTCCTAATATATTAGGAAAAACATAATATATTTGGTTTTAAGATGAAATTAAGAGATTTAGCGGAATTAAAAGTTGCTGTAAGACCAGTAGAACATGAAGAGAACGATTGCATTAAATCAATTCTTCAAGAGGACTTTTATCCTGATTTGAAAGTTTCTGCAGTTAGTCCTCGATGGTACTATAAACAAATATATCATGAATCTGATGAGTTTTCAAAAAGAATTATTCGTTTAAAGAAGTGTAAAGATGAAACTAAATATTTTGAACCTTATGTTAAGAATTGTATAGATAAATTTAAGTCGGTTATGGGTTTTTCTGAAGTTGAATTAGTAAGTGCTATTCCTAATAGTAATAATAAGTATTATGGCACTATAATAAATCTTTTAAAGATTGTTGGAATTAAGTTAAGTGTTGATTCAAAGTTTGTTTTGGATAGAAAACCTGGAAGAAGAACAGGTCATCATAGAGAAGATAGATTTAATGATTTACATGGAAAATTTAAGGTTAAATCTGGAATTGATGTAGAGAATAAGAAGATTCTTCTTATTGATGATGTTAGAGCTTCAGGCATGTCTATTCTTGAATGTTCTTCGGTTTTGCTTAAAGCAGGAGCAAAAGAAATTATTTCATTATCTTTAGGAACAAATACTTCAAAAGAACCTCCAAAAAAAGAAGGTGATTAATTATGAGCATAACTAAAGAACAACTTGTTAATTGGTTGAAATTAACAAACGTTTCAAAATTAGGACCTAGTAAAATTTTAAGATTATTTGGTTTAGTTCCTGATATAGATCAAATATTTTCTATGAGTGATGAAGAGCTTTTCAAAACAAGAATTTTTAATGAGTTTATGATTCATGATTTTAATAAACTAAAAGATGCTTCAAAAGAGAATTTCTTAAAAGTAATTAATGAGTGTGAAGCAAACAATATCGAAATAGTTCCAATTATTAATGAACAATATCCACTTTTCTTAAAAAATGTATCTTATCCTCCTTTAACTTTATTTTTGAAAGGTGACTTGAACTTATTAAATAAGAAAAAGATTGCTATTGTTGGAAGCAGAAAAGCTGATGAAAAAGCAAAAGAATGGACTTATAATCTTGCTAAATATTTGGTTAGAGAGAATTTTGTTATTGTTAGTGGGGGCGCTGTTGGTATTGATTATTCTGCTCATATGGGGGCATTAGAAAATGGAGGAAACACTATTTGTGTATTGGGATCTGGATTCTTTAAGATGTTTCCTGAAAAACACGCTGCTTTATTTAATGAAATTTCAAAAAAAGATTTGTTAATATCTGAACATCTTCCTAATTTTCCAGGTTCTAATATTGCACTAGTTCAAAGAAATAGAATCACGTCAGGAATCTCAAATGCTTTAGTAATGGTTGCTAGTGGTGAAAGAGGAGGTTCTATGATACAAACAAAAATGGCTTTTGAACAAAGAAAACTCATATTTTGTCCTAAACTTTCATTAAATCTTCAACCAAATGAAGGAATTAATCAAATTATAACTGATTGGAAAGGTATTGAAATAGAATTATATCGAGAAATTATTGACAAATTAACAGAGTACAAAGAATCTTCACAAACCAAACTAATATTTTAAGAAATAAAATAAAAAAATAATTTCTTCTTCTTTCTTTTCAGATACCTTTTTAAACAATTATTCTTCTCTTTGCCATTATGATTAAGAAACTTGCAAAGAAAATGCGTACTATTGCTAGTTTAATTATTTCTATCATTATTATATAGTTAAGACCCGAAAATTATATAAGGGTTGGATGAAAAATGATAGTCATAAGTGGGAATTATGAAAGTTACAAAAAATGAAGTCTTTGTAACCTCATAATTGAGGAACAATTATGAAGGAGAAATACGATTTTAGTGTTGTTGAGAAAGATATTCTTAGTCTTTGGAATAAGAAGAAAACTTATGAGACTGCAAAATCTAACAACAAAGGCAAGAAATCATTTTACTTTTTAGATGGTCCTCCTTATACTTCTGGCAGAGTTCATTTAGGTACTGCTTGGAATAAGGCTTTGAAAGATTGTGTTCTTCGTTATAAACGTATGGCTGGCTTTGATGTTTGGGATAGAGCTGGTTATGATATGCATGGTTTTCCAGTTTCACTTAAAGTTCGAGCTAAACTTGGTTTAAAATATTTAGAAGATATTGAAAATTTTGGTGTTGATAAATTTGTTAATGAGTGTAAAAAGTTCGCTATTGACAATATGAAATTAATGAATAAGGACTTTCAAAACATGGGTGTTTGGATGGACTTTGATAATGCTTATTATCCTTTAACTAAAGAATTTATTGAAGGTCAATGGTGGCTTTTAAAACAAGCCGAGAAAAATAAGCGTGTTTATCAAGGAGAAAAAGTTATGCATTGGTGTTATGATTGTACTACTTCTCTTTCAAAGCACGAACTCGAGTATGAAATGGTTGAGGATGATTCTATTTTTGTAAAGTTTAAGATTGAAGGTACTAAAAATGAATATTTAATCATTTGGACTACTACTCCTTGGACTATTCCTTTTAATTTGGCTGTAATGGTTAATCCTGAACTTGATTATGTTAAAGTCAAGGTTGATAACGAAGTGTGGGTTGTTGCAAAACAACTTGCTACTGTTTTAATATCTGGTGTTTGTGATAAAGAATTCAAAATTTTAGAAACTTTCAAAGGCGATAAGCTTGATGGTGTAAAATATGAACATGTTTTCAATGATGAAGTTGATTTTTACAAGGATTTAAGAAAGAAACATCCGAGAGTTTGCACAGTTATCATGTCTAAAGAATTCGTTGATACAAGTGCAGGTTCAGGTCTTGTTCATTGTGCGCCTGGTTGTGGTCCTGAGGATTATGAAGTTGGAAGACAGAACGGCATTCCACCATTTAATCTTCTTGACAAAAAAGGAACTTTTCCTAAAGAAATGGGTGAGTTTGCTGGTTGGAAAGCAAAAATTGATGATAAAAAATTCATTGATGCAATGGACAAAAAAGGTGTTTTACTTGCTGTTACTAATGTTGAACACGATTACGCTCATTGTTGGAGATGTCATAACCCTGTTGTTTTTAGAACTACAAAACAATGGTTTTTCAAAGTTGAAGATTTAAAAGAAAAAATGCTTGCAGCTCATAAAAAAACTACTTGGGTTCCTGAAGCAGCATATAATGCATTTTCATCATGGCTTGAAAACCTTCGAGATAATGGTATTACGAGACAAATGTATTGGGGAACACCTGTTCCAATTTGGCAATGTGAAAAATGTAATGATCATACGGTTGTTGGATCTGTTGCTGAATTAAAGAAATTATCAGGTAAAGAGCCTAAAGATTTACACATGCCTTGGATTGACAAAATTAATTTTAAATGTAAATGTGGCGGAACAAAAAACAGAATTAAAGATGTTTTTGATGTTTGGATTGATGCTGGAACTACTTCTTGGAACTGCCTTGATTATCCTTCTAGAAAAGATTTATTCAATAAATTGTTTCCTGCTGATTTCATCCTTGAAGGAAAAGACCAAATCAGAGGTTGGTTTAATTTATTATTAGTTGCTAGTATGATATCTATGAATAAACATTCTTTTAAGAAAGTCTATATGCATGGTTTCATTCAAGATTCTAAAGGAAAAAAGATGAGTAAGAGTTTAGGAAATGTAATTTCTCCTTATGAAGTCATTGACAAATATGGTTCTGATACTCTTCGTTATTATACACTTTCAGCTGCAAAACCTGGTTTAGATATGAATTATAATTCTGATGATGTTGAAGTTAAACATAGAAACTTGTTTGTTTTTTGGAACTTACAACATTTATTATTTGACTTAGCTAAAAGTATTGGTAAAAATCCTGGCAAGCCAAAAAATCTTGACTTAGAAGAAAAGTATGTTTTGTCAAGAATGAACTCTGCTATTAAACAATCAACAGAACAATATGATAATTATTTGTTGAATGAAGCACCATCTACTGCAGAAGAATTACTTTTAGACCTTTCAAGAACATATATTCAATTTGTTAGAGAAAAATCAGTTTATGGAACTGACAAAGAACGAAAAGTTGTTCTTGATGTTTTATTTGAAGTTTATTTAACAGGATTAAAGTTATTCACTCCAACTATTCCGTTTGTAACTGAAAAGATTTATCAAAACTTAAAAACTGAATTTGATTTATCAGAAGACAGTATTCATCATTGTTCTTGGCCTAAAGCTAATAAAAAGTTAATCGATGAAAACCTTGAGAAAAATTTTGAATATGCTGGTTCTGTAATTGGTGCTGCTCTTTCAATAAGAGATAAGACTAATATTGGGGTTCGATGGCCTTTATCTGAAATGATTATTGATACTACAAAAAAAGAAGTTAAAGACTCAGTTAACAAATTAGATTCTTTAATTAAAAAACAAATCAATGTTAAGAAAATTGTTATTAAGAAATTTAAAGTTGATTATGATGTTAAACCAAATTATTCAGCTCTTGGAAAAACTTTTGGTCAAGAAACAGCTGAAGTTGCAGAATTGATAAAGAAAGAAGTTGATAAAATCGCTAAGCAAATTGATTCAGCAAAGATTAAAATTGGTAAATTTGAACTTACTAAAGAGCATTTAATAATTGATAAGAAAGTCCCTGAAGGTTATGGAATGGCAACTTTTGCAGGAGCAACTGTTTTCTTGAATACTGCACAATCTGTTGAACTTGAAGCTGAAGGATACGCTCGAGAACTTGTTCGAAGAATTCAATCTTTAAGAAAAAAATCAAATTTGAACAAAGAAGACGAAATCGAATTAGCTATTGAAACAAGTGACAAAGCAATGATTGAACCTCACTTAAAAGATTTACAGAAAAAAGTTAATGCTAAAAAACTTGAAGTTGCTCACGAAATTGGTGAGAAGTTCACATTTTCTTCTAAAGAAAAGATTAAAGGTAAAGAATTTCATTTAAAGTTGGATAAACTTTAAGATTTTGCTTTTTCCCATTTAGTTTCGAAAAATTTTCTGTATGAATCTGCTATAGCTTTACTTTGAATAGTTACGGCTATTTGTTCGTCCATATCTAGCGTGATAACTTTATCTTTGTAAATTACTAGTCCTGTAGGAAATATTTCTTTTGCAAATCTTATTTGAACATGTTTTGTTCCTTCATATATTATTTTTGCTTCTTTTCTTGATGGTTCGGATAAAATTCCTTTTACTTTTATTCCTTTATCAGATCTTTTTCTATGGTAATTTGAAAAAAATGTTTGATATCTTTTTTCTTTTATGCTTTCGTTTGGAACTTGAAAAAAACAGTATTCTTCTCCTTTTTTCATTGTATCTAAAATATCGTAATAAGATGCAATTATACCTTTCATTCCCGTATAGACTTTTGCTTCTTGTTTCTTTGTTCCACCTTCTTCTTTTTGCTTTAATTCAGGAAGGAGTTCATTGAATCTTCTTTTTTTATCGTCTAAAAATTTGTTTAGAGTTTCAGGGTTTTCTGATTGAAAAATCTTTGTTTTTCCTTTATGAGTGTAAGTTATTAATCCTTTTTCTAGAAGTGAAGATAGTATGTGATAAACTGTGCTGCTTTGAAGTTTTGTCTTTTTAATTATTAGCCCTGTCTTTGAAGGACCTAGTTCTAAGAGTGCAACATAGATCTTTGCTTCTGCATTTGATAATCCTAAATCTTCAAGTATTGATAAATCCATGTGATTGATAATAATTTTAACTATATAAAACTTTCCAATAGTGGAGAGTAAATTAATATATACTTGTTTTGGTTACCACTTTCTAAGGAGAAATCCTAAAGAGGTAAAAAATTGAATACTAACAATAAGAGAATAATTTTGCCATGGCAAAGAAAAAAACAAGTAAACAAACTAGAACAAACAATAAAAACTATGGGAGAGCAATATTCTCATTTAGAACAAGAAAATTCTAATCTAAAAACAGACCTACACAACGAACAAATTAACTTCCAAGAATATATAGAACGGTCCGGAAATAAAGTTCTAAAAGTGTGCTTAGCTGCATTCATAGCAGGAATTGGTTTAACTAGTATTTATCAACATATGAATTCAACAACACCTTATTCTGCACCTATAGAAATTACTCAAATAGAACAAACGGACAAAACTAAACCAAACTTCCAATGGTCAATCAATCAAAAAGTCATCTTTAATGATAAGAATGTTACAGAAATGAAAGCATTTTATCAAAAAGGAACGAACATAATTTTATTAAAAGGACGTCAAAATTCATTAACAGAAAAATGGTTTTCAATTCCTAAAGACTATTTGCAAGAAGAAGGTAGTTTTCAAGTATTCGCCATTGACAAACATGGAAATGAATCAGAAAAAACTATTCTTTATTCAATAGATGGATACATTTCTGAAACAAAATGATTAAAGAGGTAAAAAATATGGATGCAACAACAAACGAATATTTGCAAAAATGGAGATTCTTAGATAAAGAATTAAAGTTTAATTTTGATAATAAAATAAATATAACTCGTGCAATAGAATCATTAGATGCAGTTTTAACTGGTTCTGGTGATGCAATATTTTTTCAAAATGCAACTTTAAATTCTTGGGTTGAAAGTGATAATTTTGGTTCTGATATGGAACAATATTATACAAATTCATTAATTTTAAGAACAGAAGTTCCTAAAATAAACAACAACTCTGCAAAGATTTCTAAACCTGTATTAAACAAAATTATTATTGAATCTTTGGATGGTGCCTATAAAACTCGAATGGATAGATGTGCCTCAACAGTAATGGATCATTCTGGTAAACACATTTCTGATTCCCATTATGTTAAGAGTTGTAATTTTGTAATTAAAATAGATTCTGGTTCTTTGAATTTTGATTTTAACTCTAGAAGTTCTATTTATCTTATGTCGCATGCAAAGCAGCCTTATTATGAAGCAGAAAAGTTTATTGTTAATGGTAGTTGGAATCGTAAAACTCATGTTCCAACTTTTATTTCAAGACAATATTTTCCGGACAGATTTGAGAAAGGAGATTTAAGTTTGTATCTTTGTCATAGTTTTCTTAATTCTGATAATAAGACTGTAATTGCTTTAAGAAGTAAAAATAAGAATAACAATTTTTCAAGTACTCAACATGATGAACTTCTTTCTGATGTTAACTATAAATCTCTTCGTGTTAGAGGAATACACGAAGGCGTGGCTGATAAAGATGCTAAAACAATGATTGTAACTTTTAATGATTATGAATCGATTGGAAAGTTTTTGAATAATGTTCAGAATCTTTATGAGTTATAAAAGAGGTAAAAAAATGAATTTAGAAAAAGAAATAAAATTATATGATCTGGATTTAGACTACGAAGCAAGAATATCTTTAGATGACAAACCAGCATCTTTTATGATGGTTGCAGCACTAAATAATGATGAAGAAGCAATATTAATAGAAAATGTGGATCTTTCATTAACAACTGTAGTTGGATGTAATGCAAAAGGAAAACATATACATTATTCTATTAAAGATCAAGATATAATTATTAAAACAAAATTTAAAGAAGAAGTAAGAGGAAAATATGCAACATTTGGAAGTAAAGATGTTGGAAGTGTTTTAATAACTAGTTTAGAAAATTCTGCTGTTATGCAAATAGACTTGTATGGAGATACTATTATAGATCATCATTCAGAACCAGAAAAATACCTCTCTTTTGAAGATAGTAATTTCACTCATTTAAGTATTCGTGATGGAATAATTACTAATAAACTAGGATTTAAAGGAGATAAAGCATACATAATACCTAAAAAAAATTATGCTTCTAGAGGAGATAATTTGGTACAAAGAATATTAGAACAAACAGGATTTGAATGCGAAATAAAGGAAGAAGGCATTATGCATGGTATATATAGTGATATGAACAATATAGATATGAAAGTTATAAACTATGGGGATAAAGTTCGAATAGAATTCAAATCAGATTCTATTCCGCAAAAAGATATTTTGAACTTAGTCGGTGGAAACAGCACAGACATTGATAGAGCTTATATAAACGTCAAATCAATTGGGATGGAAAAAGAAATATCTGTAGAAGTTCGAAAATTTGCAAACGCTTTAAACTATTTTAGAGGATTAAAAGAGAAATTTTAATTCGTTCAAAAAATATTTATTTTTTGGCGCGTCAAAAGCTTTGCTTTTGTGCGTTTCTTATTTTTTTATTTTCTTAAATCTTTCAATCGTAAACTATAAATACTAATTAGTTCCAATAACATCATGGCAAAAATCAGTATTGATAGTCCTTTAGCAGAACTTACTCTTCGTAAGTATGAAAGTCCTATTGGAAAAGAAAAACGAGATTTAGTTCGAAAGCTATGTTTGTCTTTAGGTTTATTGCAACCAGGAGACTCTAGAGATGTAGTAGTTGATGTGTTACAAGTTATGCTTGAAGCAAAAAACGATTTGACAAGTAAAGAAGTTGAAGACTTAACTATTAAGAATAGAAAAAAGTATAAGCAACAACTTCTAGGTATTGCACCTTCTAATATTCGAAGACAATTATTAAGGCTTAGAGACTTGTTCATTGTTGAAAAATTAGCTAATAATTATCGAATTAAAGAAAATTCTAAACTTCTAACCTTGTTTGAGGAGAATATTGAAAAGTATTATTTGAATTCAGTTATTGCAAGAGTCAAAGAGTATTTGAAAGAAGTTGATAAACAATTCTAGAATATTTTCAGACTTTTCGTAAATATCACTGGACATGTTGCCGTAGCTCTTATTAAGAATTATTATTTCTATAGAATTAAAGAAAAAAAACTGGACTTAAAACCCAGTTAACGCTCCCAAGCAATAAGAATAAACAAAAGAACTTTTTATATTTTTTCATTTATCATGGCAGGGTGGTCGAGTCTGGTTATGACGCTGGACTTAAGATCTAGTTAACGTTCCCAAGCGTTGCGCGGGTTCAAATGCTAACACGGGTTGAAAATCCCGTCCCTGCTGCTTATGACTCTAGAATTTAAACAGTTTCTTTTCAAAGTCTACTATCTTTTTATTCTTAACTTCAACACTTTCTGTTTTTAGAATTCTAATTTTATTTGCGACACCTGTAGCAAATCCGCCAATTGTTCCATCACTACAAACAACTCGGTGGCAAGGAACTAAAGGCGCGTATGGGTTTTTATTCATGGCTGTACCAACTGCTCTATATGCTTTAGAATTTACAGCTTTTGCTAATTGACCATAAGTTGTTACTTTTCCTTTTGGGACTTTTTTAAGTTTAGAATATATTTTTTCTTTAAAATTTGACATTGTTTGTGTATGTTGCTAATTCTTTTTTATGAGAAGATCTTTTTATTTTTATTAAAGCAACTTCTTTTATTTTTCTTATTCTTTCTCTTGATAAATTATATTGGTCTCCTATTTCTTGTAAGTTTTTTTGTTCACAATCAATTCCGTAGTATTGTTTTACTATATCTTGCTCTCTTGGATTTAAAACTTCTTTTATAGCTAGTTTTAAACTTTGTTCTAGACTTTGATTATTCATGTTTGTTAAAAGTTCTTCTTGGTCGGGATTTTTCAGTATATCAATCCAAGAACGATATTCGTCGTTTGTAGGATTTTCAAGTGAATATTCTCTTACTGGTAAGGCCAAGTCATCTAATTTTTTGATATCTTTTGGTTCTAAATATTGTTTTAGTTCTTCTTTTGTTGGTTTTAATCCTTCGTTTTTTTGTTCGAATTGTTCAATAACTTTATTTACTCGGTTCAGTAATAATTTTCTGTGTGCAGGCATTCGAACATTATTGGTTTTATCATTTAAGTATTGGGTAATTCCTTGCCTTATCCAAAAAACAGCGTATGATATGAATTTAAATCCTTTATCTATTTCGTGTCTTTCTAAAGCTTTTATCATTCCAATATTTCCTTCTTGAATTAAATCGCCTAAATCTGCAAATTGTTTATATTCTTTAGCAACTGAAACAACAAATCTAAGATTTGCTTGTAGAATTTCTTGACCTGCAGCTTGATTTCCATTTTTATATTGTCTGAACAATTCAACTTCTTTTTCAATAGGAATTGGTTTAGAATTTTCTAATGCTGCTAAATAATCATTTAATATTCTTTCGCTCATAAGGAAAAGAGAATTAAATCTTTAATTTAAAGGTTTACTTTGAAAAGTAGATTTGTTCTTGAAAGTTTGTTGACATCTTAATTATACGCTGTTCTTAATGCAGGTATATGTCCTGACCTTCGAATTTTTTTTAATGCTTCTCCTTCAACCCAGTGAGCTATTTTTTTATTTAAGCCTATTTTTTCTCCTGCTTCTCTATAAGTTAAAGGTTCTCCATTTAATCCAAATCTTGATTTTAATATTTCTTGTTCTCTTACTGATAATTTTTTTAAAACTTCATCTATGGTTGTTTTCATAGATTCGTTTTCTAATTCTGCAAAGACATCTGTTGATTCTGGGTCTTCAATGAATTGGTGCGTTGGTGCGTGTTCATCATCTGTAGGGGTATCTAGAGAGTATTCTTTAATGAATCTTATTGATGACTTATCAAAAGCAGTTCTATCTTTGGGATTTAATTGTGTTCTTATTTCTTCTTCTGTTGGTGCTATTCCTTGATTTTCTTGTTCTAGTCTACAACTTATTTTGTATACTTTTCTTGATAATTTTTGCTTGTCTGTTGGTACTCTTACGTTTGTTGAATGTTTAAAAATGTAAGTTTGTATTTCTTGATTTATCCATGAAACTGCGTATGTAATAAATTTAAACCCTCTTTCATGGTCAAATTTTTTTGCTGCTTTCATCAGACCTATATTTCCTTCTTGTATTAAATCATCTAATTCTCCTTGTTGAGTATAATTGTTGGCTACTTTCACTACAAATTTCAGATTCGCGTTTAGAATTTTTTGTCTTGCATCTTCACTACCTGCTTTGTATTCTTGAAAAAGTTTGACTTCGTCTTTTACTGATAGGGGTGTTGAAGCATCTAATTTTCTGAGGTAATAATCTAACGCATTATTTGTCATAACCATTGAGTAACAACACTTCCTTTTTAAAGTTTTCTATAGAAATCGAAATCTTTATATAACTAGAGAACCGATTTAGTTAAAAAGGGGTGGTATAGTATGCCTAATAAGAAAAAAAGAGATGTAGGAAACTGGGCTTTTTTAATTGGATTCATTCTAGCTTTAGTATTTGGAATATTTGCAGTACAAGGAGTAGTTGCATGGTTACTAGTGCTATTAGGATTAGTCGTTGGTTTCTTGAATATTACAGAAAAAGAAGTTCAACCGTTTTTAACAGCTAGCACAATATTGGTGCTTGTGAGTGCTTTAGGAATGGAAGTAATGACTGTTATTCCTGTACTTGGAAATATCTTAGATGCAATTTTAATGCTTTTTGTGCCTGCAACAATTGTTGTCGCATTGAAATCAGTATTTGAAATGGCTAAAGATTAAATAATTTTTTTTTAACTAACACTCGGCAGGGTTTCTGCTGAGCATTTTACTTTTCTATTATCAATAAACTTTGTGGAGTATTAATATCTCTTTTATTTGGAAAACCAATAAAAACTTTTTCTATTGTTTTGTATCCAATTCCCTCACATAAATTTTGCCATTCTTCTAAGGTTCTATATCCAAAAGGAATGGGTGTACTCTTTCTTCGTGCTAGCATTCTATTTGCAATCCAATCATAAACAGACATCACTGTTTTCCTTTCAGATGAATCCAATTTCATAAACGAATTGTGAATACTTTGTCCGTTTCTTGGAGAAATTTGTTCTGAATAGGAGTCTTCAAGAATGATTAATCTTGAGCCTACATTACTAATTTCGAAGATTTCTTCTAAATATTTGGGTTGTGTCTCATAATTCATGTGGTGGAGAGTCCATGTTAAAATGATATTATCAGGTTGAGTTTTTTTCAGAAAATCTTTGAATTCATTTTCTTTTACTATTTCAAATTTAATTTTAGGATTCTGAAATTGTTCCCATTCTGCATATTTGTTTATGTCAATTCCAATCAAATTTTCTAATTTTTGGTTTTTTGCTATTGTATGAAGTAAGATTCCTGTGCCACAACCTAAGTCAAGAATGGTGTTTGATTCGGGAATGTGTGGAACAACTTCCTTGTTAAAATAGTCGGGAACAATTCTTTGAAAAAAATTTATATCATAAACTTCATGAATTTCTTCACTAAATTGTTTATAGAAATCTTTAAAATCTAATTTGGAAAAATCGTGTTTAAAATAATTAATAAATTTATTTGAAAATCCAATAGATGCTAAACTAGATTCCAAATTGCCAATTATATAATTATAAAGTTTCTTATCAGATATTTTATCCAATATGTTCTTATGCTCAATTTCATATTCTTTGTATTGCACAATTTATAGTAATAAAAGAATTATTATAAGTCTTTTGAGTGAAAAAGTCTTTCTTTTAATTTCATTTAAGTTTATAGATTAAATTAAGTAATTTTTTTTCTTTAAAACAAATGTATTCCTTCTAGAGAGTTTCTTAATATATCTTTACAGTTATTGATCATTTCTCGTTCTGGACATTCACCAAGTGCTTTACCGATTTGTTCAAGTTTATCCATTATTCGCATGAATATTCTGATTAAATCACCCTCTAATAAGTTAGAATTCTGCAATATTTCAATAAACTTTTTTTGTTCATATAATGGATGAATTATAGCAGTCATTTTGTCAAGGTTTTCATACCAAGTTCCTTTTCGAAGAGTGGGGTTATTTCTCATTTTATGAAATAATCCTCTGCTTACTTTGTTTTCGTAAGTTTTGAAAAATTTAGTATCTCTTTTACCTTCATATTCTAAAGCAGTTAATAACAAGAGAATGGAGTATTCGTCAAGTTTTAAATTACTAAAGAAGAGTTGAGAAACTTCTAATTCATTACCAAAAATATTGGTTGTGAATCGGCCTATCTTTGTAAGTTTGCCATCTTTGATGTATCCTAATTTTGTAAGGTTGTTTACAACTTTTGTAAACCTTGCTTTTATAGATCCTAATAATCTTTTTGATGTTGAACCTTTGAGTATTTGAAATGTGTAAAAATTTAATGTTAGAATTCTTTTATTCTCTTCAGGTGAGTGTTGGTCTATCATATTTAACACAGTGTTGATTGATAGTTTAAATTGTGATTTCAACGGCAAAGTATCTTTAGCTGTGAATTCTGCAATTCTTTTCAAATCGGCATTTGGTCGATAAATAACTGATACTGATAATCCTGTTTTATCAATTCCTCTTCTTCCAGCTCTGCCAGAAATTTGAAAATACTCTTTTGAAGTTAAATATCTGAATCCTTTATCGCTATATTTTCGAAGACTATCAAAACAAACTGTTTTTGCAGGCATGTTGATTCCTACTGCGAAGGTTTCAGTTGCAAATAATATTTTAATTAATCCTTTAGAAAATAATTGCTCGACAATATGTTTTAAATCTGGAAGGATTCCTGCGTTGTGAAAAGCTATTCCTTTTGGTAAACAAGCTTTTAATTTTTGTGTAGTGTTTAATGATTTAATCTCTTTGTTTAATTTACTAAATTCTGAACTAACAAACGCATTCATTTCTTTTTGTTCTTCTTGATTTAAGAACTGATTTTTGTAAGATAGATTCATTGCATAATCAATTGTTCTTGCTCTTGAGAATACAAAGTATATGCAAGGGAGTTTGTCTTTTATTAATTCGATTAAATCTTTATAATCTGGTTTTGGTGCTCTTTTAACTCTGTATTTGCCTCTGTGAGCTTGAAAATAATCTGGGGCCTCATCATCTTTTTTCTTTTTCTGTATTTCTTCAATACTTGTAATTCCTAATTCTGTATCAAAAAACTTTCTTTCAAGAGGAACTGGTCTAATATCGTAGTAAATTACTTCTACAGGTGTTACTTTTATGCTTTCAACCCAATTAGCGAATTCTTTACTATTAGGAATTGTTGCTGATAAAAATAAAAACTTAACATGTTCTGGACTAAATATGATTGATTCTTCCCAAATATGTCCTCTTTCTTCATCGCTTATATAGTGAATTTCGTCCATTATACAATAAGCAACTGAATCGAGTACTTCGTCATTAACTATTGCCATGTTTCGATAAACTTCGGCAGTCATTATCAAAACTTGTGCGTCTGGATTAATTACTAAATCGCCTGTTATCAAACCAATTTTATCTTCACCGTATTGTTCTGTAAAATCTTTGAACTTCTGGTTAGAAAGTGCTTTAATTGGAGCCGTGTAGATGATTCTTGAATTTTCTTTTAAGAATTTGTCTATGATGTAATCTGCAATCAAGGTTTTTCCTGATCCTGTTGGTGCAGAAACTAGAACTGAGCGTCCATTTTCAATTGCTTTAACTGAGTCTTCTTGGAACTTATCTAAAGTAAAATGTTGGAATTTCATAGTTTTACCCCTGTAAAACTATGGAACTCAAAAAGTGTAATTTTTGTTTGTTTCATTGTTTAATCACCTTTAATATTTCTTCATATTTTTCTTTTGAATATGATTCTTTGTATTCTTTTGCTAGTTTAATTAATTTTTCTTTATTTAATAACAGATCTTTTTCTTTTAATAAACATTTCATTCTTGTTGATGTAAAGAATTGGATTGTTTGAGTTACATTCTTTGGTTGTTCAGATATTCTACACCTTTCAAAATCAATCATGATTGGTTCTTCATTTCTTATGATTATGTGTTTGTATGGGTTTGTAAGCTCAAATTTATTGATTTTTATTTCATCCATAATTCTAGCTTGGTCTAAAACTTTTTTCAAAATTTTTTTTATAGCTGTTTTATTAACTCTTTTCAAATGATCTAAAATTCTTTCGCCTTGAATGAATTCCATGACGATTCTGTCTTTATCTGCTTTAATAAACTCAGGTCCGATTCCTTGTTTATTCATTATTTTCAAAAACTTTGTTTCTTTTTGAATTGTAATTCCTGCTTCACTTTCCGGATTCTTTTCTTTTATGCAAACTTCTCTTCCTTTCTGAACTGCTTTGTAAACCAATCCTCTCTTTCCGCTTGCTAAAAATTCTTTCATTTTACCTCATATACATATAGTTCTTCAAAAGCCATTTTTTCATTAGCAATTTCTTTGTATGAATACTTTTCTCGTTTTAAAATTTCATGAATCTTGTTTTTGTGTGATAATGAACTAAACAATAGTAAAATGGTTCCATTGTTATTCAAATGTTCCTTTGCTTCTATTAAAAAAGCTTCAATTACTTCGTATCCGAGTGGACCTCCGTCAAGCGCAATATCTTTTAGCATTGGATCCTCTGGCAAGTATGGTGGGTTGAAAGTTATTAAGTTAAACTTTTCTCTAACATTTGAAAATAAATTACTTGTTCTAAATTCAATTGTTGGGAATTTCTTTTTGCATTCTTTGATTACTTCTGGATCAATATCTACTCCTAATACTTTGAAAGTATATTTTCGAGCTTCTACAGCTTGAATTCCAGAACCAGTCCCCATATCTAAGACTGTGCCTTTTGCATATGGTTTTATGGTTTTTTGTAATAGATGTGAGTCTTCTCTTGGTTCATAAATCATCTTCTTGCCTCGTTCCACATTTTTTCAAAATAAATCCTATAAGATTTAGTTATGTTTTTATCTTTGATTCTGATAGCTGCCGGAAATGGTGACATTGTTAATAAAATAGTTGTATCATTATATATATTTATTGTTGAAGGAGTTCCATAAGGTGAATATTTGGGTTTTGTATGTGGGAAAAAAGCCATTTCTTTTGATGATTTTCTTCTAGCTTCACTAAATATTATTCTTAGGATGATTCCTTTCTTGCTTCTTTTCTGATGAAGATTTTCAAAGAACATTTTAGTTCTTTGATTGGCTGAAGGACTGTCTCCGCCTCCTATTACTAAAAATTCTTCTCCCTTTTTTAGTTCATTCATCATTTCTTTAAATGCGGTAGCTGCTCCTTTGTAACCTTTGAAAACTTCAACTTCTGTTTCTTCAATATGTTCTGAAAATAATTGATTTAGTTGTGGCATTAAGCCTTGTAGTTCTTCTTCTTTTTTCTTGAGTTCTTCTTCTTTTGATTTTAAATAATCTAATAATCTTTCTGGGTTAACTGCTTTGAAGTATTTCGTGTTTGCTTCGATGTAGCTTGTTGCTAATCCTTTATCCATTAACTTATCTAGTAGTTCATAGATTTTTGAACTTGCAATTTTTGCTTTAGAAATTATTGGTCCTGCAGTTGCATGACCTAATTGAAGTAATGCTTGATAAACTTTTATTTCTGACTTTGTCAAGCCTATTTCTTCTAATACTTCTAAGTTCATATTTTTATTTAGCTTTATTTCTATATAAAACTTCCTATTCTACCACCTTGATGGGGGGCGAGTATTAATATACTCTGTAAGCATACCTATAGTATGACTGACATGAAAGAAACACGAGGTGATTTGAATGAGTGAAATGAAACCAGCAGAATGTATTCAAAGATTAATGGCATTAGGACACATCCAGCCTGAGTATATGCGTGGTGGATTCGTTGGATATAAAGACCGGACAGGAGCAATTTTCGCTTGTGATGAAGAAATCCTTGACTGGTTCCCGAAAGAAATGTACGCGAGGTAATTCAAATGACAAAAATATATTACACATATGAAGAAATGATTGAAGAAAGAAAGATCGTAGGCGGACTTGAAGCAATGATGAGTTAAGGAGGTAAATAAAACAACAAAAATCTAAAAATAGATTTTTGAGCTTAAAAATTGGAGGTTTTAAAATGTCGAAATTTGATGCAGGTTATGATTTTATTGAATGGTATTCAGATGAAGAAGTAACTGAATTATACAAGGATAGAGTAAGCACTGCGCTAGAAAGAGCCAAAGAAGGAAAGCTTGAATCTTCTCTTGCTTTTATGGAAGATGCAGCTTATTATAGTGGTGTTTTACAAGAAAGACAAGTTCCGCATGAAGATTTAGATTATGATGCATTCAAACAAGTGATATCTGGTACTTTGGAAATTCAAATAAAAAAACATCTTAGTTAGGAGAATCATCAAAGAGTTGTTGATGATGTTTCGTCAACATTGGTTTAAGAAAACAATCATTTTACAATTAGTACGGAGGTACAAAAATGACAATTGATGAAAAACTCAAACAAACAAACATAACAAGAATATTGGTGGTAGATGATACGCCAGAAAATCTTGTTGCTGCAAAGAATTACTTTGAAAATTTAGATGTGAAAGTTGATTATGCAACAAATGGTGTTTCTGCAATTGAAAAAATAACCCAATCATATGAAGAAAAAGATGTTTATTCATTGTTACTAAGCGATCTTCAAATGGAAGAACGAAACAGCGGATTAGATGTTGTTAGAGAAGGGTCAAAATACTTGATTCCAAGTTTTATAGTAACTGGTAGAAACTATGATCAACCACATAATCATCACGGACCTTCAACTCAAATAGAACCTTACTTAGGCTCGATTGCAGGGAAAAAAGAAGATGAAAACATTTGGATGCAAGTATTAGAAAAAGTAGTTGATAATATATCTGAAGGTGAAGGAACTCCATTTTACAAAGCACTTTCAAGATACAGAAGTTACATTGGTGGCATGTCTGAAAATATTGCTGACTTAAGTATGACGCGATTTAATCATTTGAAAAGATAAAAAATAATCTTAGGAGGATAAAAATGAAACAACCCAAAATAGAACAAACAACAAAACCCTTAGAAAGTTTAGAAGATAAATTGCCCTTAGTTTTAGAAGTGATTCCAGGACAAGCAAGTGAAGGACTAGTAGATATTTATGATGTTGGAACTTATGCAGGAGTTTCAGTAAATCAACTTGTACAAAATTCATTAAAGAAAGATTGGAGTCTTGAAGACCAACAAATCTTAGGAGATATTAACTATCAATTAAGTGAAGGAAAAATTCTATACAAAGGTCAAGAAGTACAGTCAAACATCATGGATTATGCAGTAAAAGAAACAACTGCAGAAGGAGAAGATTATCTATATGTAAGATTAAAAGTAATAAAACCTCAAGAAGGAGGACTTCAATAAAATTTCAAAGAATTAAAAATACTTATGGGAAATTAAAATGAAAGAATTGCTTGAATCAGATAATTTTTATGCAAAATCAGGATTTTTATATTTGCCATTAAAGTTAGATTCAGAAATAAAAACTGATTTAGAGCATGAATTAAAACCTGAAAGTTTAATTGCAAGATTCAAAAGTTTAGATTTTTTATCTAGAGACGAACCAGAAACAAATGAATTATTCTTAGAAAAGAATGGACAAACGTTTGTGAAAGGAATAAATATTCTTTCTTTAATAGAAACTTATGAATCATTAGAACCAAGAGATTATGAAAAAAAAAGAACCTCTCTTCTTAAAAAATATTCTTTTAATCCAGAAACAAAAGTACATATAGATTCAGCTCTTGAAACAATTGTTTTTGAAGTAATGCCTTATTTTATTAAAACAAATAAAGGCTTAGAAAGAAAACGAATTGACAAAAAAGGTATTATTGATTTAATTAATGAAAAAGAAATAATACCTCAAGAATACTTTAGTAAGGCAGAAAAATTATATGATTTATCAAGCTTAAGAAATAAGATTGAAGCTTTAGAAAAAGATGATTTGCAATTAAAATTACCTAAAGAAGAAATTATTTCTCCAAATAAATTTAGAACATGGTTTGATAAAACTCTTGAATCATTTATTTTAAGTAAAGAAATTGATTTTTTGAAGAGTGAATTAGATGAGCGGTCTGAACTTGCAAAAAATAATAAACAGTATTTAGCAACAATATTATATTTAAAAGATAAAGCTAGTTTAGAAATTGAAGGTTTTGGATTTTATGAACAAGGTGATGGATATATGGTTTATAAACATACTGGCCCTTATGCTTTAAAAGATTTTGATGGGAAAATCTATCGATTTGAAGATTGTAAAGTTGGAATGAAAGTTGCAGATGACCATATATATTCTCCAGCAGTATTGAATAATTATAAACATCCATTTCTTGAATACAGCCGTTCAAATCAAACGATTTGTTTAGGGCATGCCAAAATACCAAGAGAGTTCTCAAAGAAGAATTTAATCAAAGCGTTTGAAATCGGCCTTGGCGTAATATTACAAGGTTATACTAATGAACGTAACTTTGGCGGATATAACCGGTTAGATGGCAGAGTACATCATGGTGATGCTAGAGAAACTTTTTATGAATATAAAATATTAAGAACCGACCCACAAATAATATCTGGAGAGCTAGAAATCACAAACGATTTCATACAATAAAATGGTAACGCTACAAGAACTAAGAACTGAACGAGCAAAAAAGAAAGAAAAGTCTCATCTCAGAATTACTTCTATGGATAGAATTCTAGCAATTATTAAGTCTTCTGATCGAAGTTTGGTTGAATTGTTTCAATCAGAGAAGGATTACAATGTTAGACGATTATCTGATTCAGATAAACCAGGATTAGTCATTGAGCCTTTTTTATTAGTTGATGAAGAAAAGTTTTCATTAGCTGAAGAGTTACAAGAAAAAAGTAATCCTTACTATGAATTTTCAAATGATGTATTTGAACTTGGAGTATCTCATCAACTATACAAGTTGAACTCCGAAATACCAAGTGAAGTTTTAGAAAAGAATAATCTTGTATCACTCGTATATTATGAACTTTCAAAAATTGAGTTAAAAAAACTAAGATCGACAAAAAGAAAACTAACAAAACAAATTAAAGAAAAACAAGTTGATGATAGATTATTATTATCTGATTTTTGTCGTTTTATAGGAGTTAATTATGTTTCTGATGAAGAGAAGTTTCAAACTTCTATTAAAGAGAAACTAAAATTAGATTATTTGAGAAAGTATTATTTTTCAAAAGAAGAATGTCCAGCTAATCAAGGTTTTAAAGTTGGAGACGAAATTATTATGAATTCAGCAGCCAATAAGGAGTATAAATATACTAAAGAAGGAAGTAAAGGAAAAATAATTGGTTTTGATAGTGTGAGAAGAGCAATTGTAAAATTTTCATATCTTACAAACAGTTCAAGTCAAAATACTTATGATGTAGGAACTAATTATATGAAACTACAAACTCCAAGAAGAAATTCAATTGCTAGTAGAGGCGAATCAATGGATGATGTTGTTAGAGAAATAATTGGTATCGTTGAAAGAACAGATTATGGTTTTGCAAAAGAATTTGGTTTTTCAAACACTGAGTGGAAAACATCAAAACACTTTGGAACTTTAGAAGGTAAAATTAAAACAAAGCTTTCAAAAAAAGGAGAAGAGGTTTTTTCAGAATACAAAATAGTTGATTTGAATTCAAGCTATAATTTACCAATTAATGTTTACAATTCAATGATGAAAGGTAATCTTGAACAAATTAGAGCGGCATATTTTTCAGAGTTTGTAAAAGAAGAACAAAAAGAAATGAACAAAGTTGTTGAAGAAATCAAAACAGCAAATTCATACATTCAACTCATAGAAGCAAAATAAGACTGTAAGAAAATAAGACGCTAACTTCAATTAGCGGGAGCTATAAAAAAATGGTAGATGAAAGAATGTTTCATGAAACAAGAAGTAGAATTGATGAAAAAGTTCATGGTTTAAAACAAGAGAACAATGCTGAAGCAATACAGCCAATACTGGAATTTAACCAAATACCAACTGAGATAAAAGCACAGTTGGACGAGTATATAATTGGTCAGGAAGAAGGTAAAAAAGTGTTGTCAACAGCAATTGCGTTTCATTATAAAAGACTTGGAACTGCAATAAAAAAAGAACTGGCTGAAAACGGTGGAGATGTAGAAAAAGCATTGAAAAACACTAACACTCCAAAAGCAAATATCTTAATTGTGGGTCCTAGTGGATGTGGAAAAACATATACTTCAGAAACAGCATCGAATTTGGTAGGAGTTCCATTTATAACTCAAGATATGACTAAGTTTACTGAAGCTGGATATGTAGGTCAAGACACCTCAACTATTCTTTCAGACTTGCTAATTGCTGCGAATGGAAATCCTCTTCTTGCTCAGATGGGAATTGTTTACTTGGATGAAATAGATAAAATTACAAGTTCTCCTTCAATTGGGAGAGATGTAAGTGGACGAGGAGTTCAAAATGGTTTATTAAAAATTGTTGAAGGAGTTGACAACTATGTTGATATGGGAGGAGAAAAAGTAAATATTTCAACAAAACACGTCTTATTCATTGCAAGTGGAGCTTATGAAAATTTGGATTTGATAGTTAAGAATCGAATGCAAAGACAAGGAATTGATTCGGGTGAGCGATGGGAAGATTACTTGTTGACTTCTGATATGGTTAATTATGGAATGGAGAGACAACTAATGGGACGATTTCCTGTAAGAGTTGTGTACAATCCACTTACAAGTCAAAACTTAGTTGATATTATGAGGGAAAGTAAAAACAGTCCACTACATGCATATACAGATGATTTCAAAGTTTGGGGAATTGATCTGGATGTAAAACCTGGAGCGTTAGAAATAATTGCTGACTATGCAGAACTGGAAGGAACAGGAGCAAGAGGACTAACAAGCATTTTCAACAGAGTATTGCTAGATGACATGTTCAAATTGCCAGGCACTTATGAAGGAACTCTTGAAATAAACAAAGAATATGTTGAAGCGAGGTTAAAAAAATGAATCGATTAGAAAGTTTATCTGGAATTGGACAAAAAGAGTTAGAAGAACTAACTTTAGAAAGTTTACCAACACAAATTCAAATAACAGAGTATGCAAAAAGTAAAGCATACAAGGTGAATGAACTTGTAAAAGAACAGTACAAATCTAGCTATGAATGGTACGGATTCACTATTGCACATATTGATAATCCTGACTTAATAGTTGATATTGGAATTGGAAAAAATGCAGATAACCAACTAGCGTATACAAAAATTGGTTCTGAAGCAATTGAAGAATATCAAAGCTCTTTAGAAGATGGACTGGTAATTAATGGATGGATTCATTCACATGGAGATTTAGGTTATCAACATTTTTCAGGAACAGATGATAAAAATCAGATAACTGTATTAAATTATGTAACGACGCTTTTAAGAAAACCCATAAGAAAAAAAGAAGTTGATGTAAAAGATTTATCTTTGCTCATTGAAGGTGAATATCAAAAATCTGATTTGAAAAAAGGAACTGTTTCAATTGTTACAGATAAACCAATAAGTAGTGCTCGTTTTTATGAAACTATTATGGGGGGTTTTTCTTATGCAATAGTTATTGGTGATGAAGGATGGCATGAACAAGAAATTTATCATAAAGAAAGGTCAATGATATCTGGAAAAGAAAATTTGTTCAAAGTAACACCTGAGTCAATTTCAGTAGTGAAGACTGATGATTATTTAACGCGAAAAGAGATTAATGCTTTGAAAAAAGAGGTTAAAGAAAAAATAACTCCTCCAAGTTATATTGGTTATAATTATGGATTTTCTTGGTATGAGAAACATTTTGGAAGTGGTTATTCTGGTTTAGGATATTGGAATAAATCTAAAACTAAAACCAAAACTAAATCAAAAAAAAGAACTACTAAAAAATAGTTTTGTAAGAGGTAAAAATGGATGATGAAAGACTAAATAGACAGTTGTTAATTGAAGGTTGGAATCAAGAAGCTTTAGATAATGCCCAAATTGGCATTATTGGTGATGACGACTCTTTAGCTTCGATGTATTTAATGTCTTCAGCAGCTCTTGGAATAAATGATTTTGTAGTGATTGCTCCAAGCTTAGATGAACGATTGATTAATGTTGCAAAAAGTGTTAATCCTGAGTTAAAAATTAAATTTGTTAAAGGAAATTATACAAGTCAAAATCTTAATTGTTTATTAGAAGATTGCGATATTATAACTGATGTGAGTCATTATGGCCTTGCAAATAAATTGTCTTTAAATTTAGGTTATGATAAATATAAACCAGTAATTAGAGGATTAAGTGATGAAGAAGGATTTAAAGTATTTACTTATGAACGTGGACGAGAATGGTCTGAATTAGAATCTATTATTTCTCAACCTTCGTTTCCTAATGAACATTTCGATGACCCTGTACTTGATATGATTGCTTCAGGAATATTATTAGAAGAAACAAAAAATAAATTAATGAATGAAAAAATTTCTAATGAATTAATTGTTTATAACAGAGAACCATTAGCTGATATTGATAAGTCTGATAATATTCTGGTTATTGGAGCTGGAGCTTTAGGAAATTTTGTAGGTCTTGGACTTGGATATTCTGGTTTTGAAAACATAACGTTTATGGATCCTGATGTTGCTGAAATTACTAATTTAAATAGACAAATATTATTATATGATGGAGTTGATAAAAGTAAATCTGCAACTTTAGCAAAAAGATTAAAAGAATTTTTTGGAATAAATGCTAAATCAAGAGAACAATATTTTAACTCTTCATCAAGAATACATAATTATGATGTTATTTTTGATTGTGTTGATAACTTTGAAACAAGAATAGTTCTTAGTGAGAAATGTAAAGCTAAAAATAAGATTTTAATAAGCGGAGGAACAAATGTTGATGCTGGTCAATCAGTATTGTATAATCCTGATGTAGATGATAAAACGCCTGCAGAATTATTAGGTTTATATGACATACTTGGACAAAGAAAGCTTGAAAATTATACTCGAGAAAGAGCATCTTGTGTTTACAGACCTGACCCTTCCGTAATCATGACAAACCAAGTAATTGGAGGATTCATGGTTGATGCATATAAAAGACACTTATCAGGTCAAACAATAGAGAATATATTTTATGATTCAAAAAGTGATACGAGAACATGATATTTGAAGAATAGCTAATGTTTTCAAAAATTATATACGATCAAAAATGAAAATTATTTTTGGGCATAAAGTTTTTTCAAAAACTTTATATACTCTAGAGTGAATAATAATTTTATAAATACAATTTCGAGGTGTATAATCATGGTAGAAGCAATTGGCGGTAAAATAGGCCTTACAGGTCTAGAAATTAAAGAAGGTTTTGTGTTATTTAGATATTTCAAAGAACGAAGAGAATTAATAAAGATTGTTCGAGATGAGAAACAATTGAATTCTATTCTAACAAAGTTACATGGTGACGAGCATAAAGGTGATTTAGTTCATTTTGTTAAACATGAAGAAGATGGTTTGAAAAAAGGAATGCAAATTATGAATATGTTTACAGATTTATTAGATCATTTAATATTTGATGTTCACAAAATGAAAAAAGTATTAGAAGAATTTCATAAGATTGATGTTGATGCATCTAAAGAAGGCTTTCCTAAAGACAAAATTGAACAATTGGATGGCGAAGTACAAAATGAACTTCATCAAATCAATGTTAATTTAAGAGCTTTAAGTGATAAGATGGGTGCATTAACCCGAGAATAAATCTTTTATTTTTTTATTTCTTTTTTCTTTTTAGTAACTTTTATATATTCTTGTTTCTAGAGTTAGAGAATGGAGCTTGTTAATAATAAAAATTTAGCTAAATTCTCAGAATCGATTGTTCGTTTAAAGCATTATGCTGGAGTATTAAAATCTGAAAAGGTGCAGTTGCGAGAAGATTGGTTTTGGCATCAAGAAACTCTTGAAATGTTAAAAACAATTCATGATCAGCTAGTTGTCGAATTACATAAAGATGCGCAGTATTTTGAATCAGGCAATATGAAATTTCATTTACAAGATGCTTTAGAGGTACTAGATACTTTATTTGCTGGATTTAAAACTTTTGAAGAGACAAAAAAGTTTGATGATAATTTTCAATATCGAATAAATGATTACCTAATAAATTTGTCTGAAAAAATAACAACCATGGTGTCTGAATTAGAATTGTTTGAAAAAGAACATTTGAAAAAAAAATATTCTGATAAAGAAAGAGAATTATTCAGATCAGGATTTAATTATGTGCGTGATGTTGAATTGATTCCTTTATTGGTTGAAAATTGGTCTATTTTTGAAGAACTTAAAAAATTAATTGGAGGTTTTACAGTTGGTCGATTAGGAAAGACGATTTATCAAGAATATAGATATGCTTTTGTTTGGACTGGTCTTGGTTATTTTAAACATTTAATTTTGCAAAATTTTTCTAAAAAAGAGATTGAAGAACTTAAAGTTGAAATTAGAGCTGAGTTAGGTTTAAAACCTTCTGATAATGCTTATGCAAGTCCTGATTTTTCAAATAATTTAGGTCAATTTAATCAGAAAATGACTTTGGAAAAACAACTCAGAACTAAATTATTACATGAAACAAATGTCCAAAATCTTAGGGAAGTTTTGAATATTTTGGCGTTAATACGATTAGAACATTTTGATGAACAAGATGTACTTTCTCTTGAACATTTTTCTTCTTTAATAATGTCTAATGAAATATTAGATTCTGTTTTTCATTTAATGGTGAAATATTCGGATAATCATGTTCGATTGGCTGTTAGGTTTTTGAAACTTGTAAATTGTTATCATCGATCTAGTGTTAATTCGGAGGAGGTAAAATTATTTTTTGAATTTTTTATTCCTTATATAGGAACTGACAAACCCATTCGTGCATTGTCAAACACTAATTTTTATGAAATTAAAGAATCAATTGCTACTGCAAAAAGAATTTCTAAAATTGATGAGATTTTGAAGTCTTATCAACTTCGTTCTGTTGATGAGATTTTTGATTTAAGACAGAATAACCTTTCTAAAAGAAATATGAGTTTAGATAAGTTTAATTTAATTCTTGATTTTTTAGAATTAAAAGTTACTGATTCGCTAATTTTATCAAAATTGTCTCCTTATGATTCTTGGGAGATTTCTAACAAAGAATTCTTGTTAAATTTAGCTAAGAAAACAGATCATCCAAATATTCTATTTAATGTATTATTTCATTTATTAAATAAACAAAATATTGAATCTCATCCACATATAGTTGGTGCAATTGTTAAGAATATTCAAGAATATGAATCTCACATTAGTAAGTTTCGAGATAATCAAGATTTAGAATCTGAGAAAAACGAACTTTATACTCGATATGTTAAGGAATTTTATATTTTATTTATGCATTCAGTTAATTATTTGCATAATCTAGATAATGTTGATTTCTTCTTCAAATTAGGAATTAATGATATTGATTCTTTTGAGACTCTTGTTAGTGCTATGAGGGTATTACGGCTTGATAAAATCTCAAATATTAAAGATTTCTGGGATAAAGGAGGTGCTGAATTATTTGAGATTTTAAAAAATAAATATTCTGATAAGGAAGAATCATATGCTTTACTTAGTTTTTGTTATAATTTAGTTGGAGAACTTAATTCGACAAATTACGAAGAAGTACTTAGAAATCTTAATGCTAGTATTAATTTAATCGATAAAGCAGTAGGAAATAGTAGGCAAAAAACAAAATTGTTTTCAGCTATTAATGAAGGGTTAGTTTCTAAAAGTATTTTTCGTCATTTTAATTCTTTTTTACTTTATCTTCTGGAGAACAAACCAAACAGTTTTATTAGTGTTTTAGAAGGTATTACTAGATTATCTTTATTGGATTCTAATGTTACTAAACAATTATTAGAGTTAGCAAAAATTTTAAAATCTTTTAAATTATTTATTGATGATCATTCTTTAAGTCATATTAATTCAGAAGATATTGAAAATTCTTTTTTATTTTTCTCGGAGAGACTTGGAAAATCTCCTAAAAAAATTGAAAAAAATCTTTTTAAGTTCAGAAAGAATTTAACTAAATTAACAACTCAACATAAAGAAACTGCTTTTAATTATATTAATCTTTCAATGTCTCAATTAGCGATTGATTATTTTACTCAAATAGTTCATAAAGAAGTATCTGGATATTTTGAAGAGTTTTGTGGAGTTTCGCTTCCGCCAAAATTAGTGCATGATGCTGATGTAGTAAATGCTTTGACTGTAGCAAAGAAGGCAGTTCATAGTCTTGGGGATTTACCAAAAATTTTCATTAGAGAATTATGTTTAGAAAACATGGTTCCTTTCAAAAAATATCCTGAAGCTTATCCATATAACCAAGAAGCAAATATTAAATTTATTAAAAAAGTACATGAACATCATGATTTAAGTGCTTGGATTAATGGTTATGAAAAAATATGTGGTGTTCTTTTAACTGAAGAATTTGAAAAACAAAATAAACAAATGGCTCTTTTTTATCAAGAAGTAATTGATGATTATCAAAAATTAGGAATTGAAATTAAACATGAAGAAATGTTTTCTAAGTTTAAAGAAGTTGAGAATCATGAAAATAAAGATGCGATTGCAGATTTAAGAATTCATCTTAAAGCTATTGAAGATTTTGAACGAATGTTGGAAAGTCATGTTCCTATGAAAAAAGTTAAATTGTTTATTGAAACTAATCCTTTGAAAATATTGCAAATGGGTAATGTTGTTTCTGGAAGTTGTTTAAGTGTGCATGGTGGTAATTCTTGGACTACTATAACTAATGCTGTAGATGTTAATAAAGCAGTTTTATTTGCAGTTAATGCTGATAAACCAAGTATGATTGTTGGTCGTAGATTGGTTGCAATAACGGACGATTTGAAATTGGTTCAATATGGAGTATATAATAATTTTCCAAGACTTGATTTAGATGCGTTGTTTGAACATTTCTTAATTGATATTGCTCGTCATTGTTCACTTCCTCTTGGAGAATCTGGAACAGTATCAAATTTGGTAGCTGGCGCGTGGTATGCTGGAACTGCAATGGAACGTTTTGATATCTCTCTTTATGAACAAATTAAAAATGATCCTATGTCTGCAATAGGAATGTATCAGAATGATAATTTAGAACCTGATTATAAAAGTCATTAATTCTTTTCTTTCCATACTAGATTAAAATACTTAGTAAGTGATTCTGCTAATGCTTTTGATTTTATTAAGAATGAGACTGGTTCATATTGCCATGGGAAAAACATTACTCGGTCATTTATTATTGAGATGTTGATTGGTACAGGAAAGTCTACGTATTTAATATCTGATTTAAATCTGGTTGCAAGCATTGGTTTTAAGTCTGAAGGTGCTAGTCCTTTGATTTTGATTCCTTTTTCAAACCTTTCGCCTTCATATTCTTTTAAAAAATTGTATACTTCTGGATATTTGTCGATTGGTTTTGTGTAGAATGAAAAAAACAAGAATTCATCTCCTGATTTTGCTTCTTCAAGACCTTCTCTTAATAAATTTTTGAATCCTTTGAATCCTTCGAACACTTCTGCTTCTGGTTCTTCTCGCTTATCTTGTTTTGCCAGTAGTACTGGAAGTATTTCTTTGAATCGTGTTTTTTTATCTTCTATGAATTTTAAGATGTTTTGTGGGTCTGTTGCATGATAATGTTTAATTTTTCCTTTTTTGACAAATGTTACGAATCCTTTATCTCCTAGTTTGTGCAAGGTCATGTGAACTACTGAGTTTTGCAATCTTGTTCTGTCAATTATTGGTCCTGCTGTTGCAACGCCTAGCTCTAATAGTGCAATATAAATTTTAATTTCTGCGTTTGTTAAGCCTAAATCTTGTAAGATTGCTGTTTCCATAGTCTATATTAAGCACAATAGTATATAAATATTACTATTGGTCTCCAAAAATGGAGAACAAATGTTTAAATACTCGTTCCGCTATTACTTAGTAGTAACAAAAAAACAAAGGTGAACGACAAAATGACAATAACAAACGGCTTACACAAATCATTCACAATGAGTATAGATGGTGATTATTACATACAAATCAAACAATATGAAACAAAAGGTGTGAATTAAGATGAGTATTGATGAAAAAATAAAGATAATACTTGTTGATGATCGTTTAGAGAATATTAACGCTGCAAAGCAGTATTTCAACACTAGAGATGATTTGGAAGTTAGTTATTTTTTGAATCCTGTAGATGCTAAAAAATCTATTGAAGAAAATTTATTCAAAGATACTGCATATGATTTTGGAATTTTTGATCTTGAAATGCCGAGTGAAACAATGGAAATCAATCCTATTGCAGGACATGAATTATCAGTTTATGCATGGAAACAAGGAATTCCAAACATGATTGTTACACAAAAATATATGGATTATGGAGAAGGAAATAATCACAATGGAAATGTAACTATTATTTCGAGGTATGCAGGTGCTGATGCAATAAAAGTTACAGGAGCAAAAAAATCAGAACATACTTGGAAAACTATTGCACATAATAATAGAGGACTTGACAAATACTTAAGTATGATTAAACCTGTAATTGCGTTTTCTAAAAAAGAAAGTGCAAAAAATAAAACTACAGACTTATGGGTTGAAATCGCAAAAGACTTTTACCAATTTTTTTTGAAAAACAAAGAAAGCGGTAAAAACTCCCCTATGCAAGAATTTTATGATCAAGGTAAATGTACTTACATGAACGAATAATGAAAATAAAAAAAGGTGAAACAAATATGAAGTTAGAAAATATGTTGAAAAAAGGTTTAATTGCATTAGGAACAGCTGTTATGTTAAGCAGTTGTGCTCCTCTCGAAGAATATAAACCTATAATGACTTATGATAGTTTAGGAAGAGAAATTTCGCAATTAGATACAAGACTTGACTTAAATGAAAATTTTTTTACAGATGGAACAATAGAGCTGTTAACAACTTATGATGACAATGGTAATGTTGTAAAAAAAACGCAACATGTAAGACCTGGTGAAGGTGTTGAATTTATTCGAAATACTGACAAAGTTGAAACTTTTGAATATGATGCGAATAATAACTTAGTAAGTTATTCTTCAGAAGTTCTTGATAACAAACAAGGAAAAATTATTCAAAAAACAAACGAAAGCAGATTATATAATGAGAATAATGAAGTTTACAAAATTGTATATGAAGAAATTTCAACAACAGGATCAAAGATTATAGAGACAAACTATGACTTAGAAGAAAAAATTGTAACTATAAAACATGACGATGATGGTGATGGTGTCTTTGACGAAATAGAAAGAAAATTGATGTAATAAAATTAGAATAAAAAACGAGGTGAAACTAAAATGAACGGAATTGAAACAAAATTAAAAGAACTTGAAGAAACACAAGAAAAAGTTGAAGAATTTAGAGTTCAGTTAGAAGAAGCAGTAGTTTTAGTGGAAGAAAAAATGTATGCTACATTGATGACTGGAGAAATTGTAGATTTCATCGAACAGAAAGAAGGTTTAAAAGAAGTAGAGAGTGGAGTTAAAGAGCAAATCGGAACTTTTCTAGAAACTGAAGGTCTAAAAGAAGCAGCCAACACTTACATGAACGAACACGGAAACTGGTATTCAATGAGAAGAAGAGGATATGGTGGTTTAGAAGGAGTTATGAAACTATTAGTAGAGAAAAAACCTTCCTCTGAAAAGACACATTTAGGTCATGGACCTGGCGACTCATGGGCTCACATGAATGGGGAAATTCTGAAATATGTAGAAGCATATGAAACACTTACCGATGAAATTAAAACTGCTAAAATGAATTCTGGAGCATCAGAAGTTAAATTTGCAGAAAAAATGAAAGAACTGCCTTTAAACAAAAGAGTTGTAATCTTAGACAAACTGTTTAGTGACGGATACTTAGGGGATGCTTGTGGTGGGTTTGGTTCATACAAGAGTCCTACAACTTGTGGCGGATGTCATGCTGGAAAATCAATGGTATACCAATATGATGTTGAAGATGCAGTTAGCTTTGTGGGTGACAGACAATACGAAATTAAAAAAGAAACTTTAGACAGTATGAAAAGCGAAGTTGCAGAGGAATTAGGAATAGTTGTAGAAGCCTTAAAAACTGAAAATGTGACGAAAGGAGTTGACTTGGCAATTAAAGTAGAAGAACTAAAAGAAGATATTACTCTTCTTACAAGTCTAGACAAACCAGATATGGCTGTAGAAGAAGCTGATGGAATCTTGGAGAACTATGCTGGAATGAAAGGGTTCTTAAAAGACAAAACTCCTTCCTACAAAACTATTGATTTAGAAAAAGGAATTGCAGTAACACTTGAAGAAAAATCCTACTACCCGGGTGGTGGATGTGGAATGCAATACTCAGTACTTGTATCAGTATATAGAGACGGACAAGAACAATCACAAAAATATATTTACAGAGACGCATACAGTGCAAGCAAAGACGACTGGAGCTTAAACTTTCAGACTGCAGAGATTAAAGAAGTAACTCCTGACGCTGTAACAGTGAAACTTAGTAGTTCAAGTAAAAATAAAACTGTAACCTTTGATTTAGAAGCAAAAGTGGATGCTGAAGTTGCAGCATTGTCTTCTGAAGAACAAAGAGCGTATAAAACACACTATGGAAAAGTTGTAGAAGAACTAATTATAGGAAATACAAGAACGCAAGGAATTGCTCCTGTTTACCACGACTTAGAAGACAGAACTGGTGGAGTTCACAATACATATTATGACACTGCAGAAGTAGTTGATGAATATGTTAGAGCCGACAAAGGTGAAGGAGTTGTAGTTATTAAAACACAAATTGATTCAAAAGCAGGTGGCGGAAAACAGTTTGGATGGACTGCCTACAAGATTACAATGGATGAAACAGAGATGATTGCAAGAGATAATGCATACCAACTAGGTCTTAAACAAGGTAAAGAAATCCATATGGAAGCTCAAGAACTATTGAATAAATAGTTCTAATTTTTTTCTTTTTTTAATTGTGAAGAAAATAAAACTCAAAAGGTGAAATAAAATGAATATGAAAATAACAACTGAAACTTTGAAAGAAACAAGAGACTTTTTTAGAAATTTAATTAGTGACTCTTTTTCAATAAAGGATTACTTAAACAAACAGGAATCAACAGTTTTATCACAATATGTTCCTAGCATGGAATCTGTAACTGTTTTAACGAATTCTCCTATTGATGATGAATTAATTCAAAACTTGTATAAATTGAAATGAGGTTTTTTTTAAAGTGTGCTTTTAGTAAACTTTATATACTTTCTTTTCAATTATTTCTTTAATGCCGATCACAAGAAAAAGTAAGAATGATTTTTTAGCTGAAGAAAGAACTATCTTGGCTGAGGAACGTACATTCTTAAGTTCAATTCGAACAGTTGCTACTTTAATTGGTTTATTTATAGTTATTATAAAATTGTTTGTTGCTATTGAAATTTGGGCAAATATTGCTTTAGTAGTTCTTTTAGTAATTGGTTTTGCAGCAATTCTTGAAGAAGTTCATCTTTATCATAAAAAGAAGAAAGAAATTATCAAAATTGAACGAATGCGTGTAAAATAAACTTTTTCTCAAATTTATCACTCAAAAATCAAAAACTTTAAATAGTAGGACTACGAGGAAATATGTATACTAATAGTTATATTTGTATGAGGTCAGCAAAAACGAAGTTTTTGGGACCTTGAAATTAAAAATTTAAAGGTGAATTAATATGAATAAAAAAATGAATTTATTTTTGCTGAGCCTTATTTTACTAGCTTTGTTTATTCCAATGGCTAGTGCGGCTTCAACTTTCAATGCTTTAGAAGAAACATTGGCCGATGTTGCGTTGGTGTTTGCAGGTGATGCTGCACTTAATGGTATTGCCAGAGAAGATATGTTTTGGGCAACCTTAGCAGTATTTGCGATTGTCATGTCTGCATTCTCTGCAGCTGCATTCAGGCTAAGTATATTTCAAAACAGAAAAGGCGCAACAACTTTTATTGGGATGATGCTTGGTATCACTGCTATTCGAACTCCAGGAACAATTAGTTTATTTTGGGGCATAGGTGGAATTGCTTTAATGGTTGTATTGGTTGCTATGGTTTTCTTTTTGATCATAAGTGTTTGGAAATCTTCTAGTAATTCGTCAAAACAACTTTCTGCTGATTCTTTAGCGGCTGATAAAGACCTTTCTGAGAGAAGAAAAGATCTTAGAGATGTTCAGGTTGATGAAAAAAAATCTATTCAAGATGAAAAGATTGAACTGAATGCTTTAAAAGGCGAATCTAAAGCTTTAAAGGCGGCTGAAAAACTTGCTAAGAAATCTTTCAAATTCGAAGCTGATTTAATAAAAAAACTTAAACAAATGAAAGAACTCTTAAAAGAAGTTGAATCTGCTGGAGCTAGAGACTCTCCTGCTGCGACTGCTGCAAGACAAAGAGTTCTAAACTTAATTAGAGTTGAAATTCCAACAATCCAAAAAGAAGGCGGATTATTTAAAGAATTAAAACAGTTAAGTAAGACCATTAAAAGATATCAATATTCTGAGTTTGCAGCTTATGATACTGAAGTAAAACTTAGAAATGAAATAACGAGAATGGTTGCTCGTCATCCTGGTTTAGCTGCTACAACTCCTGGGCAAATAAATACTTTGGCTAAAGAAGTCCATACGCTTCAAGAAATTGAGCGAAAGATTTCAGCTCAAATAACTGTTCTTGAAGGCGAAGTTGAATCTGAATCAGTTAAGTTTAATGGTTTAATTCAAGGAATTATTGATTCTTTAGAAAGTGGAAGTATTTCTGAATGTTTAGGTCATATTCAGCAAGCACTTGGTTTAGCTGCTGATGAAGAATCTAAATTGTTAAAAATTAGAACTAGTATGGGTGATTTATCAAAAACTCAAGCAACCATGTTTAGTATGGTGCAGAAAACTATGAAGCTTTCTGAGAGATATGTTGATAATTTGTTTAGAGCTAGATAAGATTTAAATTAAAAGAAAAAAAATTTATTTTTTTTATTTTTTTATTAATCCTGTTAAAGGTCCTAATGCGTAAATTCCAATTTGTCTTCTGGTTCGTTGTTTATTTAAATCTGCAACGTATTGTTTCTGTCCTAGACTTGATGCTGCATCTTCAAGGTCAACTCTTTGAACTTTGTGGTTAACCATTCCATTAACATTGTATGTTACTGAAAGATTATTCACGTTTAATATTTCAATACAGTCATTTGCTTTTGCATCGATGTGTTCGCCAATGACTTCTGCGAAGTATTCTGCTTCTTGTCTTTTAGCTTTTGTGTTTTTATTTCTAACGCTTTTAGCTGCACTGTTTGCAATCTTAGATCCAATGTATTTACCAAAGCTATTTGCGCCGCTTTTGATGTCTGATGCAAACATTCCTATACTTGTTTTAACTGTGTTGTAAGTTGCGCCAGTGTTTTCTTTGAATGAGTCCCATTTACCGGGGCCTTTTTCTTCAACAACTTCATCAATTGATGGTGCTTTATATGCTGCTTTTAAATCTTTTAATTCACCAACAGTCATGTAACAATCAGTTGTTTTGCCTGTTTTATCAGTTATTGTGTGTGAAATTGTAGTGTCATCTTTTCTTAATTTACCGTCAATTCCAGTAACTTCGACATCTGTCTTGGCATCTAATTTCATGTAGATTGATATGTTATCTTCTAAATTTTCTTTTTTTCTATTTGATAATTTGTAAGTTTTAATTGGTTTTGTAGTTGTTGGGTCTTGAATTTCTTCTGCTAAGTTTGTCATATGGTCATTCATTTTTTCAACGATGTCTGCACTTTGTTCTGACATTTTTTTTAATCCGCTTAGATAATTGGTCCATTCTTGTTCTTTTTCATCAATTCTTGAGTTCATATCGCCTATTGTTTTTGTATAAGTTTTTTGACTTCCGTTTGAAACTTTAAATGAAATTTCACTTTTTGGATTTTTTAACCTTCCTTTTACTCCTACTACTTCAATTTCATCAAACATTGAAGCTTCGTATGCAAAAGCAATTTTTTCTGCTAATTCTTCTTTTTTATTTTTTGTTAAAATTGGTTTATAGGTGGTAAAATATTCTTTAACTGATTCTCTTCTTCCAGCCCATTTAGCTTTCTTTTCTGCTTTTTCTCTTTGTGGTCTGGTAAGTTCTTCTTTTATTTCTTTCATTTCAGATATGAGGTTAGAATAATTTTCGTTATCAAATCCTGATTGTCTTGCTAGAATTCCAATATCTGTTCTGATTTTTTGAATATTTGAATCATTTGCTTTTGCTTGTTCTCCAACTTTATTTACTACTGCCAGAACTTCAAGTGTTGTTGCTTCGAGTTCGTCTTGTGTGACTTTATTATTAGCGAAATAATTACGAAAACTGTTGTAAAAATTTGTTATAAATTGTGGTTTTTTCATGGTAGTTACACCTCGTTTCCTATTATAATGTTTGAACTAGTATTTAAATGTTTCGTTTTTTAACCACTTAGAAGTAGTAAAAATACACTTCAAGTCTTATTTAGGAATAAAACATCCTAAAACTAAAGCAAATGCTATATTTCCAAATCTATTTTTATTAAACTCTGCAACATGTTGTTTGTGCTTATATTTCGCAGCGGCATCTTGAAGATCTGCTCTGTTAACTGATTTTGTACTTATTCCATTTACACAGTATGCAATTGAATCTTCTTTTACAGACAGTACATTAACAATATCTTTTGGACCTGCTTTTTCATGTTCGCCTATAATTTTTGCAAAATAATCTTGTTCTCTTCTATTGGTTCTTTTAGTTACGTTATTTGCAATGCTCATTCCGATATACTGACCTGATTTATTACAAGTGTTTTTAATCTTGGACCAAGTATTTACTGAATAATTATTTGTTTCTTCTTCAACCATATCAACAATCATATTCTGATCTCTGTAAACTAATTCACTCATTGTATCACGAGAAACTTGAACAAAATATTCTTTATTAGATTTAAATCGAACTTCTTTTAAAGCATTATTTAACAATTTTTGTTTTTTAACAATTTCTAAATCGGATGAATAAGAGCTCATAACAGAAAGAGCTTTTTTCACATGTTTACCAAGTTTCTTAGCTTTGCCTAAATTAACATAAACATCAAATTCATCTTTTTCTAAATCTAAACCTTCAAAAATTGCTTCTTTAGATTCATATTCTGAAACTCCTTCGTGATTATAATGTATATACACTTCGGACAAAGTATTATTGATTTCCCTTAAATCAATATTTGTTTCGTTGTATTCATTTATTGTATTCAAACCATTTTCAACAGTTTTAACTAATTTATCAAGTGATTCATTCATAGTATTTACCTCAAACACAATAGTCTATATTGGGAAAATCCTTTAAAAGTGTATTTGCGATTAATTCGCAAGAATTACGAACTTACTCGGAAAATTTCCGAAAAAGAGTTATTTTGAAAACATTTGACATAATTGATCAGATATAGTATTCATTTTGGATTTATTTAATAATCCTATTTTATATTTAATAATTTCTTTGTTTGCAGTAAATAATTTGTTAATTTTAATAGAACTAGAATTATTTAACTTTCCTTGCTTGAAATCAGAATTCTCTAATTTAATCAAGTATTGTTTATCGAATGTTGTGCTGGTAATTTGGCATAGGATACAATCATCTCCTTCAATGTTGGCTGCGACTAAAGCAGGCCTTTTTTTAGAAGTGCTTAAATCTGAAAAAGGAAGTGGTAATACTACAACATCTCCCTTCATAAGTCTTTCCAAGCGGCTTCATCCTCTTTTGAATTCCATTCTTTTGCAAGTGACTTTTCGCTAGCTATTGCTGTAGAAATTTTTTTACTAATGGATTTTAATGGTCTAATTTCAACTCTGTCTTCGAATGCAAAAATGGCTATTTTTGATCCTGCTTTGAAATAGTTTTTTCTTATTTCTTTAGGTATTGCTATTTGTCCTTTGCTTGTTATGGTTGCGGTTTTCATTTCAATTAGTTCCATAATATCACCTTTCTTACTTGTAAGATTAGTAAGAAAAGCTTTTAAATGTTTCTATTTTTAATTGAGAATTTGTCTTTAAAAGTTTTATCAAGAAATTTTCGAAGAAAAAATAGTTTACTCGGAAGATTTTCGTATTTTAGCTACGAAAAAACCTTCTGTATCGTTATCGAAAGGATAAATCCGTAAACATTTCTTAACCTTAGGATTAATATCAAGTTTATCAAACTTCAAAATAGGTTTACTACGAACAATATCAAGTTCAATATCTAATAACTCAGCATTAGGATACTTGTTCAATAAATGAGACACAATAGCTTCATTTTCTTCAGGTTCTTGAGTACAAGTACTATAAACCATCTCGCCACCTTCTTTTAAAGCTATAAATGCGCTTTCAATCAATTGACGTTGAATTCCTGCCATTTTATGAACCAAACCAGGACTCCACATACGAAGAACTTTCAAAGAACGTCGAATGGTACCTGAACCACTACAAGGAGCATCAACTAAAATTTTATCAAACTCCATTTTTTTAAACCAAGCACCTTGTTGATGAGTTAAAATACAATTATGAATGCCACAACGTTGAATGTTCATACCTAAAGCTTTTAAACGTTTAGCTTGAGTGTCATTAGCAATCAATAAACCCTTATTCTTCATATATTGGGCTAATTGACTACTCTTACTACCAGGAGCAGCACACATGTCTAAAACAAGATCACCAGGCTTAGGATTAAGAACGACTGGTGGAATCATACTAGCAGCATCTTGAACGTATATTTGGCCAAGCTGATGCTCAGGAGTGTTACCAATATCAAATCTTTTCTTATCAGAATATTTAATCCAAAAACCTTCCTTACACCAAGGAACAGGATCTAAATCCCAATTCTTAGAAAGCTTTTTCTTAATATCAGAAACAGTTGATTTTAAAGTATTAACTCTAATAGTTTTACGAATATAAGAAAAAGAATATTTCATATATTTATCATAATCTTTACCAAGGATGATTTTATACCTTTCCACAAAAGAATCTTTAATCTCTGCTTTTTGAGAATCTGGAATTTGTTCTAACATTTAATTAGTAAAACTAGAACTGTTTAAAAAGTTTAGTGAAAGTATCTTCTAACATGAGGTTCATCATTTAAAGACAAAAGAGGATCTTGAGGAGTACCATTCTTTCTAATTTCAAAATGAAGATGAGGATAATCGTATGGATCACCATTGGTAGGAATATTTCCACTTCGACCAACACTGCCGATTATATCGTCCGGAGTTACAAACAAATCTCCATTATTAAAAAGCTCTTTTGTTCTTTTAAAAACTTCATCGTTTTGTAAATGGGCATATAAAGTGGTGGTCATAGCATCATGCCAAACAATAATCATATTACCATAACTTTCCGAATAACCTACATTATAAATAAACCCTTCTTTAGCAGGAGAAACTGGCGTGCCCATAATAACCGAATAATCTAAAGAATCTAAAGAAAAAATATCTATTCCTTGATGATTTCCAGGAAAAGATAAACCACCTGCACCTCTTGTTCTACGCGCATCATACGAACCGATTCTTTTAATTTCTGCATCTTTAATTGGCATTTCAAAAATCATGTTTTCATCTTTAAATTCAAATGAAGCATAAAGTTCATTGACTTCATTATACTTATTGATTAAGCAATCTAAAGTATCAGTTATTATTTTTGATTCTTGCCAAAGTCTTCGATTTGAATGTCTTTTAGTATAAGTATTAACAGCTTTTAAATCACCTATTGCATAAGCAAATCTTGGCCCCAAATGTCTAACTCTATAATCATTAGCCATTAAAACATGAGTTAATGCAAGTCTAATATTAAGTTCTTCATCAAGTTCTTGTCTTTTTTGTTTTAAAAAACCAATTTTTTTCATTCTTTCATTCAGAGTTGGAAGTTCTGTTACTAAATTAATGATTTTGTTTCTGACAGCTATAGTGTCTTTCATATTATCTAAATAAGATATTTCTTGTCTAAAAAACTCTTTTTCTTCAGAAGAAAACTCTCTCATTTCTAATATTCGAATTTCATAATCATAAATTTTAGATAATTTTAATATTTGTGCAATTCTAGGGTTATCATATGGTGCTTCGTTATCAATTCCAGAAACAGTTTTCTCAATTAATTCTTGTTCTAAAGTATTTGTTGAATCGTAAGAAAGCGGTCTTCTCAAACCAGCCAAATCATTAGTTTGAAAATTATTATTTTCGATTAAAGTATAAACAAATTTTTCATAAAAAGAAGATAGATTATTTTGTTTTCCATAAAAATCAGTATTAAATTGATGTACTAAAAAAGGATATTTGAGCTCTTCTTTTCTTAAAAAAGGATTATCAGTTTTGATTTCAAATTGATCTGTAAAATTTGAAAAAGTTGTTATTGTTTGTTCATTTGCAATAGGTTTAATTATTTCTTCAGGACTTTGATTGAAATGTTCTACTAAACTTTCAGAATATTTATTGTAATTTGTATGGTACTTCCAATCGGCTTTGAAATCATCTTGTTTAAGAATACATGTGGTGGTTAACGCTCCTAATAAGAATGCTGAAATAGTTCTAAACCAACGATTTCTTCTAGCATATTTAGAAGGGTTCATCTTCATATCAAACTTTTTCTCTTCTGATTTTAGAATTTTGGAGACTTCATTATTACTTGCTGTTAAATCTCCATGTTTGTGCGTCATTATATCCCCTAAGTATGATTTATATTTGTTAATATAAAAGCTTTTCTATCAAAAATTAGGAATTTTATCCTTCTGTTGTGACGAACTCAAGTGACGTAAGATTTAAATACATCTTATTCACTAACAATATTAGGTGTATTAAATAATGCTTATATGGCGACTTTTTACTTTAGCAATTCTACTGATACTTTCAGGTTTCTTCTCAGGAGTGGAAGTAGCTTTGATTTCGTTAAGTACATTCAAAATTAAACATTTACTTAAACATAAAAAAAGAGGTTCTAAATCTTTAGGTAAATTAAAAAAGAATCCTCAAAGAATGATAATAACAATTCTTGTAGGGAATAATATAGTTAATATTTGGGCTTCGGTTTTAGCAACACTTATAGCAACTGATTTGTTTGGTGCTAATGGAGCTGGAATTGCGGTTGGAACTATGACTTTTTTAGTATTAGTATTTGGTGAAATAACGCCAAAAACATTTGCAGCAACTCATGCAGAAAAAATAGCTTTAATGGTTGCAAAACCTTTGTTGATACTCCAAAGGATTATTTTACCAATAGTTATATTATTTGAACTAATATCAAAATTAGTTCTTAAACTATTTGCAAAACCAAATCAACAGCCGTTAATTACTGAAGAATATTTAAAAACTATGATTGAAGTGGGCGCTAAAGAAAAAGCAATTGAAAAGAATGAACATGAATTCATGAAAAATATTCTAGATTTTAATGATATACCTGTAAAAGATGTTATGACAAAACGACACAACATGGTTTGTTTGGATGCAAACATGACTGTTGCAAAAACCATACCTTTTATGGCAGAAAGTCCTTTTTCAAGAATACCTTTGTTTTTAGGTTCACTGGATAAAATAGTTGGTATTGTACATGTAAAAAATATACTTGAAGCAATAAATGATAACACTAAAAATATGAAATTGCGACATATTGCTGTTAAGCCTTTTTTTGTTCATGAAAACATGTTGTTAGATGACCTTTTCAAAGAATTACAAGATAAACACACCCATCTAGCAATTGTTGTAGGAAAGCAAGGTCAAGTAGTAGGATTAGTTACTTTAGAAGATTTACTAGAAGAATTAGTTGGAGAAATATTTGATGAAACAGATATGATGCCAGGAGTAATTATGAGGTTAGATAAAAATACTATTTTAGTTGATGGAGAAACAGAAATATCTTATGTAAATGATTTTTTCAATGTAAAAATGCCTCATAACAAAGAAATAATAACAATTCATGATTTTATACTTGAACAATTAGGTTCGATGCCTGCAAGAGGCGCACATTTTAAGTATCAAAATGTATCATTTCTAATAGAAGAAATTGGTGAGCGAGATGTTGAAAGAGTTAAAATAATAAAAAAATAAAATGAAGCCGAACTTTATATTTATACATAGTACAGGTGGATATCCTGAAGAATGTTGGTATCCTTGGTTACAAACAGAGTTAAAAAACTTAGGTTGTAAAGTAACAATTCCAACATTTCCAACACCTGATAATCAATCACTTGATTTTTGGATGCAAGTATTTGGTCCTTATTTTGAAGAAATAAATGAGAATACTGTTCTTATTGGAAGAAGCATTGGCCCTCCATTTATACTTCGAGTTCTAGAAAAGTTAAACAAACCAATAAAAGCAGCTTTCTTAGTTGCAGGATTTTGTTCAAATCTTGGCTTACCTGACTTTGCACCACTCATTGATTCATTCACAGAAGAACCATTTAATTGGGAAAAAATCAAAGCGAACTGTAAAGAATTTCATGTTTACCACGCTGATAATGATCCAATAGTTCCATTAGCAAAAGGTCAAGAGTTAGCAAATAACTTAGATTCAGAAATAATTATTATTCCAGGAGCAGGACACTTTACTATGAGTTCAGAATATGGTGAACGATTCCCAGAACTATTAGAAAAAATAAAAGAAATGTTTAGAGATATTTAATTCTTAACATGCCAAAAATTCATTTAATTTTTGAGCATAGTTTTATAATTAAGCTCTAAATTTTGTTTCTATAGCTTTAAGATTCTCTTGAATTCTTTCGTGGCCAAGCTTCTCTGCATGTTTCATATCATTATCTGTGATTGTTGAGCCACAAGAGAATAAATGATAGGCTTGAGCAAAGTTTTCATACGGGATACAAGTAACTCTTTCGTGTAAACCAAACGGATCAAATAAGCTATCTTGAGTTAAATCTTTAAGATTTCCTGCCGGAAATAAGAAGTAAGTCTGATAATTTTCTTCTCCTCTTTCTTCGAGCATTTCACTAATCTTCCAAGGAACTAACCCTTTGAAATATGTTCCACCAATCATACCAACGTCTCCACCCATTGGATCGATTGTTCCAGTAATAAATCGGTTCTTGTACATTTCAGTTTCGGAAAGAGCTGAGAACATACTCAAAGTTATTGCCATTGATGCAGATGGACCGCCAATTCCTGACCAGTTATCTCCATATTGAGTTTTCAAAAACCAATCTCCACTATCCATTAATGGGAATTTAGCTTTGGTTGATAATAAAGTTCTTAAATAATCAACTGCTAATTCATAACCTTTAATAGTTGTTTCATCAGTCATCTCGCTATTTATATCAATTAATTGAAAATGATCAACTTGAGATTTTTTAGAATCAAGAGCCGGAACAAAATAAGATCTATTTTTAACAATTCCTGCTGGGCCGTGACTATAAATTGATAATCCGTTTGTATGACCAATAATTTTTTCATCCAAATCAAAGAATCCACCATAATGAGTTTCTCGTTCAATACCTGAAAAAAATGTTGGGTGAAGATTTTCTTTGGTTTTTAGTTTTAATAAATCTGGTGTTATACTTTCAGATTTTTTTGAAACTGCAAATGAACAAATATCTTCTATACTTTGAATGAACTCTCTATAGGTGACTGTTGCTAAATTCTCTGAATAAATCATTGTTTGTAGCAACATATTTGCAGCTGCAGGTTCAAGATTTAATTTTGAATCTCTATGTTCATTGAACTGGTCAAGAGTTTTATACATAACTTCTATTGTTCCTTCTCTTGTTTTTGGAGAGTTTCTAACTAAAGTCGGGACATTTATTGAATGTACTCTGCCTCTTAATCCTTCTTCATCTCTTAAGTAAACAGATGATCCTCCTCTGATTGTAACAAACGGATCTTCATTATCACAACCAATAATCATTCTAGGAACTTCAAATTGATAAGTGATTCCATCATTCACTAAAGTAATAACTCCTGTTTGTAAATAATCGAGAAATTGTTCTCTCATTCCTTTTTGGTCTCCTTTGTTAGAAGTAATTGTTTCTACGAAATCGCCAAATGAATCTGTGAATAATAAAATGCTGCTCGCAAATAAATCTCCTAATTCATTAACTGTTTGATGAGGTGGTGTTTCTTCATCATGAGAAAAAAAGTCACAAAATAACTTTTCTCTATCTGTCATTAAAACTTTTGACCATGAAATGCCTTCGACTGGCGAAGTATGGCTTGAAAGATCATTAACATCTAAGATTTTGCTAATTGGCATGTTGTGTCTTCCATGTTGTAACTGAAATTCCATTTCATAGTTTTTGTTTGCGAATTTTTTTAGTTCAGCTCGTTCTTCTTCTTTGCTTTTAGGCCCTTCAGTTGTATATCGTTTATTTTCTTCTAAGTCTTCATAAACATCTAACATTAGTTCTATTGAAGTTCTTAATAAATCTCTTTCTCTATTAAAAAATTCATATATTGAATTGGCCCATTGTTTCATATCTGGGTGTGCCATGTATTTTATGTTTTCATCTTTAATTTCTTCTATAGTGCTTATTACTTCTTCAATTGAATTATCTGAAATTCTTTTTGTAGCAAAGAAATGATTAACTTTCATGCTTAGTTCGGACGAGTATTCTCTTTGAATTTTTAATTTATTTTTTTTGAACTGTTTATTCAAAGGGTTTAATATTTTAGTCTTATAACGCTCAAATTCTTCTTCTAAAACTTGTTCGTTAAATTCAGGAGTTTCCCCTTTAACTTCTATTTGTCTAATTTTTCGTTTGAAAATTTTAAATTCTTCAACCAGATTATCAGGGATGAAAGTGTTAATTAATCCTTCTTCAATATCTTTTTTTGTAAGATTTTTTCTTTTCGCAGAAAAACCTGCCAAATCTCTATATAGTTCTGGTCTAAATCTTTCTCCAGGTTTTACATATAGTTCCCAAGTAGCGTCTGGAACCAAAGATTTGTTGTTTGCAGGTAAGTCTAAGGTTATCATTGATATTGTTGCATCTAATGATTCTATATCGCTAATAGGCATATGTGACCTTTTAACCTCTAACTCTCCTGTGAGAGTATTATAAATATGAGTGTATAATGAGTGAATTTCTGTATGGACAAATTTTCTGAATTGTCTTTTTTCCATAAGTAATTTTAAATCATCCATATTTATTTCTATAAATGAATCTAAATATCCTGATAATTCTTCTCCGAATTCTTCAGCCATTATTAAATCAGAACTTAAAGTTTCTCGATCAAGATACGCGATTGATTTAACTTTCATAGGGTCTTCAAGATTTGGAACTAATAAATAATCTCTATTTTCTGATAGTCTGGCTTTGGCTTTAATATCTTTAAATAATTCTGCTGTTTCAGGAGCTATTTCTTCCACTTCTTTATCACTTACTTTTCCTGTTAGAACATCAACAATGTAATCGAGAATCATGGATTTTCCAATACCTTGTTCACCAATTAAGACTACATAGGGATAGTCGCTGTGCAAGCCTCTTACTACTTGTTTAAAAACTTTTTCTTGATTAACGAAAGGTAATGATTTTTTCTTTTTACCAGTGTTTTTTATGAATTTTTCAATCTCTTCTGTGTAATCTGGAAATGTAGGTATGTTTTTATCTCCAATTTGTTTAAGAATTCCTGTTTGTAAAACTTTAGTTTCTAAGCTGTCTCTTTGTGAACTATTCATACTATCCCCCCTGCGACTTATGAATGTTCCATGAACTATATAAATATTTCTGTAATTTATCACTCTAAAAGAGAAACATGTTGATTCAGAATTGTTTACTCATATATGGGCCGTTATGTTTATAGCCTAATTTTTGATAATACTTTTTAACACCAATACCACTAATAATTAAGATTTTTTCTTTAGAATTTTCTTTAGCAATTTCTTCAGCTTTTTCAACTAATCGAGTACCAAAACCTTTATGCTGAACATCACCTTTATCACCAAGAATAGTTGCAGTTCCATAAATGTGAAGTTCTCGAATTATAGCGCTATTAATTGTTATTTCTTTTCGTAAACTTTGAGAAACAAATCTTAACCGACAAAAACCAAGAAGTTTATCATTATCATCAACAAGAGAAATGAAGTATTCTTTTCCTTTGGATGCATTATATCCAATAATTTCAAATTCAGGTGTTCCTTTAATTTCATTACCTTTAATTTCACGACATCTAATACATTCACAGATAACGTTTTTTTCTTTTTGAATTTTTTCAACGTATTGTCGAAGATTAGTTTTATCAACTCCAGCTTTAGTTACATTAGTAGGAATATCTCTTTGAATTCGCATAATACGACAATAACGAGGAACATTTTTTTTAGCCTCAACAATCATGTTAGCAGCGTCATTTGTAGTAATGGGTTTATATTTTCCTTTCTTGAATTGTTCATACAAAGGAGTTCCAGGCATGACTAATGTTGGATAAACTTTTAACATATCAGGTCTAAATCTTTCATCAGAAAAAATAGTGTTTAAAGATTCTAAATCTTTCTTTCTAGAAACACCAGGCAAACCAGGCATCATATGATAATTAATTTTAAAACCCAAATCCTTCAAAATTCTAGTAGAATCAACAGTATCTTTCAAACTATGACCACGGTTAACTTTCTTTAACACATCATCATAAACAGTTTGAATACCAACTTCTACTCTAGTACAACCAAAATCAAGCATCTCATTACCATGTTCTAACAACGCCCAATCAGGTTTAGTTTCAATAGTCAAACCAATACAACGAATATTAGAACTCTCGTTAAGCTTTTTTTCTTCTTCTAAAGATTTAAGATTAGAAGCTTTTAATTTCAAAACTTTTTCTTTAATTCTTTCTTCACGACCTTTATCATCAACAGTTCCAGGCAATTCAAAGAATTCACGAAATCTTATAATATTTAATTTACCTTCATCATAAAACTCTGTTGAAAAATCATTCATAGCTTTGAAAATATTTTTCACATAATCTTCCTTATAAGATTGTTCAAAACTAGGAAATGTTCCTCCCATGATAATAATTTCTGCTTTTTCTGGATTTTGACCTATAACAATGTATTGTTCTAAACGATTAAAAACGATACGATAAGAATCATAATCATTACGAATACCTCTCATAGTACTAGGTTCATTTCCAGTATAAGATTGAGGAACATCGCCAAAAGGACTGTTTATTCCTCCAGGACAATAAATACATTTACCATGAGGACAAGAAAAAGGTTTAGTCATAACAGCAATAACAGCCACACCACTAATGGTACGCGTTGGCTTTGTTAACAAATAACCTCTTAAAAAATCCACATCTTCTTGTTTACAATTACAAAGAACCTCAATATCAGTAGGAATTTTTTTAACTTTAAATTTAGAACAAAGATCGATTTTTTTATTATTGATCTGTCTCTTAGAAGGTTTTTCTTTCTTTACAAATTCAATTAATTCTTTGAAAAATTCATTCTTCATTTAACTAAGAAACAAATATCAATTTAAAAAAGTTTATGCATTAAAGAATTAAGATTTTTTAAAGCATAAGTTGCTTTTCTATGATTTTCCATGATATAACAATCCATAGGATTATGACTTTTACTTTGATAAGCTTGAACAGTTAAATAATCTGCAATATTCTGAACAATTCCATTAAATTGTTTAAAAGTAAATTCATGTGCTTTAAGAATACTATCTTCACAATTTTTTGTTTGTACTAAAAAAGGAATACTATACAATAACCATTCTTCTTCAAAAACTGCTTCTTCGCCAAGAGGGTTGAACAATTTAGTTAACACATTAATCATTTCAGGAGTTCTTTCACTTCGAAATTGCGAACTCTCTTTCCATTTTATATGTTCAAAAGTAGAATCAACATACTCTTTTTTAATAAATAAATATCTGGCTGCTAAAAATTCTGAATGACTTTCTGGAAAACGTTGATGTTTAGAATTATTCCAAAAAGGAAACTCATCAATATATTCGATTGCACCTTTTTCACCTAAACCAAAAACAGAGTATTTACAAATATCTTCATGGGCACATTCATGTTCAGAAATCTGTGAGTGATCAACAACTAATAAGAAATCATCCAAATGTTTAGTTTTAATAATATTTTCAACACGAGGAATATTTTCTATATTTTCGTATTGAAAGTCTTGCAAAACATTATCTATTAGAACTTTTTTTCGAAAGTGAGTCTCTGATTCTACCGCTACATTGTTAATCACAAATTTCCCTCGCAATAATGTTGTAAGTAAAATTAATATTTAAATTTTTTCTTTGTTATTAAAAGTAATTATTATTAAGAAAGTTATTTGGAAAAATTTAAATAGTCTGTTTCTTGAAAAAAACCTATGGGTCAACCGACAGAAGAAGAGCTCAAGAATATGAGTCCTGAGCAAGTAGCAGAAATGCAAAAACAAAACTGTGTATTCTGTAAAATTATCAAAGGAGAAATACCTTCTCATAAAGTCTATGAAGATGACAAAATGTTATCAATATTAGATATTTATCCTTCTAGAAAAGGACACGCATTAGTTTTACCAAAAGAACACTCACCAATCATGCCACTATTACCACCAGATGTATTTCAGCACATGTTTAAAACAGTAAAATTCATTGCAAAAGGAGTAAAAGAAGGTGCAGTAGCATTGAAAACAACAATCTTCATTGCAAATGGAGGGGTAGCAGGCCAACAAAGTCCACATTTCTTATTTCATGTAATTCCAAGAGATGATGGTGATGGATTAACAGCGTTTAACATACCACAAAATGATGTGAATCAAGATGAACTTTTAGCACCATTAAAAGGTAAATTAACGGGATTAATGCAACAACACAATGCGCAATTTGGAGGACAAAAACAAGCAGCTGCGTCAACAGAAGCGCCAAATAAAGATCAATTAGCTCAAATCATACATCAAAATCCTCAATTAAAAGAAATGATTGCAAATAATCCTGAAGAATTCAAAAAAGGAATCGAAACTAATCCTCAACTAAAACAATTATTTCAAGGAGTAGATATAGATAAATTATCAATGAAACTCAAAGATATACCTACACCAACAGAAGATGGTGGACGAGTAGTTGATGCAGAAGTTAAAGATGAAGAACCACAGCCAGAATCTAAATCTGAAATTAAAGAAGTAGAACCTTTCAAACCTGCAGCTGTTTCTGAACCTGAACCAATACCCGAACAAGAAGAAGCACAAGAAGAACAAGAAGAACAAGAAGAACAAGAAGAAACTAGTCGAAAACTAGACGACTTAGCAAGCGGACTAAACGAAGAAACAGAAGAAAAGGAAATTGAATCAGTTAAAAAATCTGATGAGTCAGAACCAGCTGAAGAAAAAGAAGAAGTTTCCGAATCTAATTTATCTGAAGAAGAACGAAAAGAAGAAGAAAAAAGAAGCATGCTAGATAATGTATCAAATTTATTCAAATGACTTGCAACAAATGTGAACAAATAAAGGACTCTGGAAGAATCTTATACGAAGATGAAAATGCAGTGGCAGTCTTAGTTTCAAAAGCAACAACAAAAGGGCATATTCTAGTAATGCCAAAGAAACATGTTGCAACAATCGAAGAACTAGATGAAAATATGGTTCAACATTTATTTTATATCGCAAACTACTCAGCATCAGCACTTTTCGAAGTAATTGGAGCACAAGGAACTAATATTATAAGTGAAGAAGGAGAACATTTCTCATTAAATGTAATTGCAAGAAAACAAGAAGATGGTTTAAACTTCACATGGGAACCAAAACAATTACCACAACCAGAAATGGATTCAATCATTAGTGCTATCAAAAGTAAAATCACTGTTCAAGAAACAAAAAAAGAAAAAGCTGCACCAGTTGAAACAAACAAAGAACCTGAACAAATAGAAGCGCCAAAAGAAGGCGAACGAAACTATCAAATGGACGTATTTAATCGAATACCTTAAAATAATAAACCAATCCAATTACCAGCGATTAACAAAGCAATAAATCCAATCAAAAAACTTGGTAAGAACGGAATTCCAACTTTAATCTTTATCTTTGATTTTTTATGCTTGCTTTTTAATTTGATAAGTTTTGCAATTTGTTCGTTTGATAAACCAAGATCTTTTTTACTGCAAATCTTTTCCTTACCAACAAAAACTTCTTCTAAAACCCAATCCCCTTCAGTCAAATCTGTTAGGGGCACATATTTTTCCATTGCAACCTCTTCAACAATCTTAATCATCAACCAAAGATAAAAAATGAAGAAAATTGAACCAACCAAAATCAAAACAGGGATTTTAAACAATAATGGCACAAAAAAGAAACTAATAATTCCAATAATGCAAATTGCAATAATTATTCTTCTCATAATTAAGATGTTCTTAGAAACCATTTTTTCTTTTAATCGAACTTTAACTTTTTTACGATTGATTATTGCTAAAGCCATGCTCCAAAACAAACCATAGAATGCTCCAACAATCATGATGTTAATCAATAAAGTAATGATAACAGGAAAACCTGCATGAATATCAATTCCAATTAAAGCACCAAGCGCCATTAACATTTTACTGTCTCCACCACCCCATTGACCAGTATAATACATTAAATAACCCAATACAAAAGCTACAGCGAACCCGATGATTGAAGATAAAAGATAATTAAATGAATTAAACATTAAAGAATAAATTGCACTCACACCAAAACCCAAGCCCATTAAAGAAAAATTTAACCAATCAGGCACCTCACGAGTCTTAATATCAGTATAAGAAGCAATTAATAAACCAAAGAATGCAAATACATAATTAATAACTATCATTAAGTCATATTGAAAACTAAAAATTTATAAATTTTCTTCTTTTTCAAAATAATAGTTAAATAAAATGGAACTAAAGATACCAAAGATTTCAGATCTTAACCCGTTAAAACAAAAAAAGATTCCTTTGCACGTAGCAATAGATGCAAGACAAATTTCTGGATGGGCTGAGAAAAATAATAAAGATGAAAAAGAAGTTATAGTGAAAAATATTGAACAAATAGATACTTTCATCAATTACCAAATTAAACATTCACTTCCTGTATTGACGCTAAATATTTCCATAGATAGTGATGATGAAGTAACAGCTATGACCAAGTTCTTTAAACAATTAGAACAAGATGAACGATTTACAAAAAATAATATTCGAGTGTTTGTAATTGGAAGATGGTATGATTTAGATACAGAATTAACTCAATGTTTCAAAAACATGATGGAGAAAACTAGGGAAAATGAAGGATTATTCTTAAACTTAGGAGTCAAATATGATGGACAAGAAGAAGTATTAGGAGTAATTAAATTACTTGCAATGAAAGCAAAAGCAGGAAAAATAGACCTTGAAAAACTAACAATTGAAGACGTAAAAGAAAATTTATACACTTCTTATTTCGTACCGCCAAACGTAATAATCGAACCAAGCAAAGAATATTCTGGATTACTACTTTGGGATTCAAAAGGAGCAAATATTTTTCAAACCAGAAAACACTGGCTAGACTTAACAACTGAAGATGTTGACAACGCTATTGTATGGGCAAACAGAGAATAATTAAACTAAATATATTCTATCATTAAATCTTTTGTAGTTAGAATTTCTTTCTTAGGATTATTCATGACTGCAACAAATGTTCCTTTCATACTACTAGAATCATTATAATAATGAGAAGAAAAAATAGTTAATAATCTGTCTTCATAAGAAAAGCCCTTTACTCTGCTATCATGACCTCTAACAAGCACATTTTTGCCTAAAAGATCCATTTTATCTTTAAAATAAGTTTTACTATAAGCTATGCCAAAACTCATATTAAAATTTCTGGAAAAAGCTGGACGATAATCAACTGACAATTCTCTTTTACTATCACTCCAAAGAATTTGAGAAACAAGTTTATTATCAAGATGGTTCATAACACCTTTAGGAATATTCTTTAATTCATCAGCAGATTGAATGTTTGGAATACCACCATGTAAACCAATTAAACCATTTCTCGTAGAACAAACATAAGGCATTTCTGAAAACATTTTTCCAAAAGGATTAAGCAAAGAAAAATACTCTAATTGTCTAATTTCATGAAAGAAAAAACCTTCTTTATCTTGTTTTTTATCTTTAAACATTTCTTGCATTTCATGATTCCCCCTTAACAAAATTACATTTTCAGGATGCAAAATCTTTTGCTCTAACAAATAAGAAATATTCTTAACAGAACCCATGTGATGAAGTGCACGATCAATATAATCACCTAAGAAAACCAATAAATGATCTTTTGCAAAACAATCAAAGATTTTCTTAGTAGACCAAATATCGCCATGAGTATCGCCAACAAAAACAATTGGTTTATCGAGAGGAAGCTCAAGATAATTAGGTTCCTTACTGAACAATTCTTCAGACTTTAGAATCATGTCTTCAAGTTCTTTTTCTTCAAGTATTTTCATCTAAGAAAAGGGAATGAAAAGATGTATATAAATGTGTGCAGAAAAAAGGTTAAAATTATTCTTTTAATGCGTATTCAACAGCTGACTTGGCATGAATAGTTGTTGTATCAAATAAAGGAATTGTTACATCTTTTTGTTTTACAAGAAGGGGAATTTCAGTACATCCAAGAATTATTCCTTCTGCACCATTTTTAATCAAGTTGTTAATAATTTCAATATATTTTTGTTTTGAAGATTCATTAATTTTGCCCAAACATAGCTCATTATAAATGATGTTGTGAACGATTTGTCTTTCTTCTTTGTTTGGAGTGATGATCTTCATTCCGAAATTATTAATCAATCTTCCTTTATAGAACTCTTCTTCCATAGTAAATTTTGTGCCTAGAAGTCCGATTTTAGTTAGCCCTTGTTTTTGAATTTGTTTTCCTGTTAAATCGGCCATGTGTAATAAAGGGATTTTAATATTTGCTTGAACATCTTTGGCCATTTTATGCATTGTATTAGTACAGATTAATACGAAATCAGCTCCTCCTTTTTCTAAATTTTGAGCTGCTTTAATCATTATTTTGGTTAATTTATTCCAATCTCCTTGATGTTGTAATTTCTCAATCTCTTCAAAATCTACAGAATACATTAAACTTTTAGCTGAATGTAATTTGCCAAGTTTTTCTTTTACAGTTTCATTAATAATTTTATAATATTCTGCTGATGATTCCCAACTCATTCCACCAATTAAACCAATTGTTTTCATAATTAAATGGGCAGGATATTTTCTTTAAAAATTTATCTGTTAACTTTAGAACCTTTAGTAACCTTTATAAAGGACTGATTTTTCCATTCAGATACCTATGACTAATGAAGTTCTAAGGAACTGAAAGAGGTGCTTATTCTAAGTGTCTCAAAATTAAACAAAAGGTATTTTCGGAGATCCACGAAAAGCAAAGCTTTTTGGGACCTCAAAAACAAAAAATTGTTTTCGGAGGAAAATAAAATGAGCGAAAAAGTATATGAAGCAATTGAACTTGCTAAAAAAACAGGTAAAATAAAGAAAGGAACTAACGAAGTAACAAAAGTAATAGAAAAAGGAACAGCAAAATTAGTGGTTGTGGCAAAAGATGTTAGCCCACCAGAAATTACTATGCATCTCCCATTATTATGTAAAGAGAAAGGCGTAAAATGCGTTGAAGTAGGTAGTAAAGAAGAATTAGGCGCAGCAGCAGGACTTCCAGTAGGAACAGTGGCTGTAGCAATTACGCAAGAAGGAGAAGCCAAAAACGTACTTAAAGAAATTAATAAAGGCGAATAAAAATGGCTGACGAAGTAAAAGGAAAAGTTGAATTCTCAAATGCGGTTCCTGCAAGAGTTGAAGAAGTAGTTGGAAGAACTGGAACTAGAGGAGAAGCAACACAAGTAAGATGCAAAATTCTTGAAGGCAGAGATCAGAACAAAACAATTAGAAGAAATGTTCGAGGTCCAGTTCAAATGGGTGACATATTAATGTTAAGAGAAACAGAAATTGAAGCAAGACCATTGAACAAGGCTGGAAGAGGAAACTCATAAATAGGTGAATCAAAATGACAATATGCGATTTTTGTAAAAAATCAATTCCTGCTGGAACTGGAAAAAAGTATGTGATGAAAAGCGGTAAAATAATTGATTTTTGCTCAAACAAATGTGAAAAAAATATGCTAAAACTAGGACGGAAAGCTAGAACAACTAAATGGACTGGCGAATACCACCGAGTTAAAAGCGGAACAAAAGGATAAGAGGGATTAATATGATAGATCAATCTTTAGTTTTAATCAAACCAGATGGTGTACAAAGAGGCTTAGTAGGAGAAATTCTGAGTCGATTTGAAAAAGTCGGATTAACAATTGTAGGAATGAAAATGTTCTGGGTAACTCCTGACTTTGCAAAGAAACATTACAACGCACATGTAGATAAAGCGTTTTATGCTGGATTAGAGGCTATGATTACAGAAGGACCTGTAATTGCAATGGTTCTAGAAGGTGTAAACGCAGTTGAGCTAGTTAGAAAAATGGTTGGTGGAACAGAACCAAAATCTGCACAACCAGGAACAATTAGAGGCGACTATGCACATGTAAGTTATGAATATGCTGATGAAAAAGGAATTGCAATCAAAAACTTGATTCATGCTTCAGGAAATTTAGAAGAAGCAAAACAAGAAGTTGCACTTTGGTTCACAAAAGAAGAATTACACAAATATGAACCAACACATGAAAAACATACAAGATAGGTGAATAAAAATGGGAGAAAAAATGTCAGACATGGTTGTAAGAATTATGACACAACCAAAACAAATTAGAAATATCGCTATTTGCGCTCATATCGACCACGGAAAAACAACCTTCTCAGACAACTTATTGTCAGGAGCAGGAATGATGTCAGAAGAATTAGCAGGAAAAGCACTTCAGCTAGATTTCCACGAAGATGAGCAAGAAAGAGGAATAACAATTGATACTGCTGCTGTAAACATGGTACACAAAGTAGAAGGAAAAGAATTCTTAATTAACCTTTTAGATACTCCAGGGCACGTTGATTTTGGTGGAGACGTAACAAGAGCTATGAGAGCATCAGATGGATGTGTTGTACTAAGTTGTGCTGTAGAAGGAGTTATGCCACAAACTGAAACAGTGTTAAGACAAGCATTGAAAGAAAGAGTAAAACCAATTCTTTTCATTAACAAAGTTGATAGAATGATTAAAGAGTTAAAATTAACTCCAGAAGCAATGCAAGAAAGATTTATCAAAATAATTTCTAATGTAAACAAATTAATCAAAAAAATTGCAGAAGAAGGTTATGGAGATAAATGGCAAGTAAACGTTCAAGATGGAAGTGTTTGCTTTGGTTCAGCATTTCATAATTGGGCTATGAGTATTAATTACATGCAGAAAAAAGGATTATCATTCAAAGACATTATCGATGCTTACGAAAATGATACTTCAAAAGAATTAGCTAAGAAAGCACCACTTCATGAAGTAGTCTTGGACGCTGTAGTTGCACATTTACCAAATCCTGTAGTTGCACAAAATTATAGGATTCCAAAGATTTGGCACGGAGAAATTGATTCAACATTAGGAAAAAGCTTAATGACTTGTGATCCAAAAGGTCCATTAGCATTCGTAGTAACAAAAGTAGTTGTTGATCCTCAAGCAGGAGAAATTTCAACAGGAAGACTATTTTCAGGAACTATGAAGAAAGGAATGAATATTTATCTAAACAGAGTTAAATCTGCACTCAGATCGCAACAAATTTATTTGTACAATGGTGCGAAGAAAGAAGTTGTAGATAATGTACCTGCAGGAAATATTATAGGTCTTGGAGGCTTGAAAAATGCTTACCCAGGAGAAACTGTTTCAGAAGGCGAAGTTGAACCATTTGAAGCAATTACGCACTTATTTGATCCTGTAATGACAAAATCAATTGAAGCAAAGAGACCATCAGATCTTCCAAAACTTATCGAAGTATTAATTCAAGTTTCAAAAGAAGACCCTACAATTGTTGTAGAGATTAACCAAGAAACAGGAGAACATTTGATGAGTGGAATGGGAGAACTACATTTAGAAGTTATCGAAAATCGGATTAAATCTGAAAAAGGTGTAGAAATTGATACAGGAGCTCCAATTGTAGTATATAGAGAGACAATTACTAAAGAAAGTCCAGAAGTAGAAGGAAAATCTCCAAATAAACACAATAAGCTATATTTCAAAGTAGAACCATTAACTGATCAGCTACAAAAAGCAATCAAAGAAGATAAAATACCTGAAGGAAGAGTTAAGAAGAAAAATCCTGAGTATTGGGCTGCTTTAGAAGAAGCTGGTATGGATTCAAAAATGTCTCGAAAAGTAAGAGATATTTTTCAAGGAAACATGCTTGTAGATGAAACAAGAGGAATTGTACATATTGGAGAAGTAATTGAAATGATTATGGATTCATTTGAAGGTGTAATGAAATCAGGTCCGATTGCAAACGAACCTTGTGTTAAAGTAAAAGTTAGCATTATGGATATGAAATTACACGAAGATGCAATTCACAGAGGACCAGCACAGTTTTATCCAGCAGTAAGAGATGGTATTAGATCGGCTATGGCAATGGCAAGTCCACTACTTTTCGAACCGTATCAAACATTAAGATTTGAAGCGCCAGAAAAGTTCATGGGAGAAATCAGTAAAATGATCTCAAACAAGAGAGGACAACTATTAGATATGCAGCAAGAATTAGATCAAATAACAGTAATTGGAAAGCTGCCAGTAGCAGAGATGTTTGGGTTAAGCTCAGATTTGAGAAGTGCAACTGAAGGAAGAGGAGGATTCTTCTTAGTAGATCAGAACTTCGAGAGATTACCTGACGAATTACAAAAGAAAGTTGGAGAACAAATCAGAAACAGAAAAGGATTGAAAAAATCCGAGGAATAAAAACCTTTAACGAAAAGATTTATAAAGGGATAATTATTCCTGAGAACAACGATATTTAAAGCTAAAATTAGAGGAGGAAAACTAAAATGGCTAAAGACAAACCACACATGAACCTCGTGTTTATTGGACACGTAGACCACGGAAAGTCAACTACTGTAGGTAGATTACTTTTTGATTCAGGAAATGTAAGTGAACAACAGATGAGAAAACTTAAAGAAAAAGCTCAAGAACTTGGTAAAAGCGGATTCGAATTTGCATTCGTAATGGATGGATTAAAAGAAGAGCAAGAAAGAGGAGTAACAATTGATCTAGCTCACAAAAAATTCGAAACTGACAAGTACGATTTTACAATAATCGACGCGCCAGGACACAAAGACTTCATTAAAAATATGATTACAGGAACAAGTCAAGCTGACGCAGCAGTTTTAGTAGTTGCAGCTAATGACGGTGTAATGGCTCAAACAAAAGAGCATTTGTTCTTATCAAGAACACTTGGAGTAACTCAATTAATCATCGCAATTAACAAGATGGATATGAAAGATTACAGTGAAGCTACTTTTAATCAAGTTAAAGAACAAATGTCAACTTTAATGAAATCAGTTGGATACAAACCAGAATCAACACCGTTTATTCCAATCGCTTCATTACCAGGAGACAATGTATTCGCTAAGACTGATAAAATGCCTTGGGCAAGTGCAACATTACTAGACACAATCAATAATTTAGTTGTACCTGACAAACCAACAACTCTTCCAATGAGAATGCCAATTCAAGATGTATATAACATCACAGGAATTGGAGTAGTTCCAGTAGGAAAAATTGAAACAGGTATTATGAAAGTAGGTCAAAAAGTTATGGCTACACCTGGAAGAGAAGGAAAAGGAGTTCCAGGAGAAGTTAAAAGTATTGAGATGCACCATTCGCAAATGCCAGAAGCAGGACCAGGAGATAACGTTGGAATTAACGTAAGAGGATTCGGTAAAAAAGATATTGCAAGAGGCGATGTTATCGGACCAGCAGAAGCACCACCAACAGTTGCATCTGAGTTCACAGCTCAAATCGTAGTACTAAATCATCCAAGTGTTATTACAGTTGGATACACACCGGTTTTCCACATTCACACAGCACAAATCGCATGTCAGTTTGTAGCTATCGAAAAGAAGCTAAATCCTGCAACTGGTGAAGTGTTAGCAGAAAACCCGGATTTTATCAAAAACGGTGACGCAGCTATTGTTAGAATAAGACCTGTTCAACCATTGGTAATTGAGAAACAAAAAGAAATTCCACAGATGTCCAGATTCGCTATTAGAGACTCAGGAGCTACAGTAGCAGCTGGTATGTGTATTGACTTAGTCAAAAAAGTCTAAGTTAAGTCTTTATTTTTTTTTATTTGTTTCAACAATTCATGGTGAATATGAGCTTTATCATGTAGCAAAGTTGCAGAAACCACAAGAAAAGGCAAAAAGAAAATGCAGAAAGCAAGAATCAAACTAGCAAGCACAGACATTGATAAGATTAATGATGTTTGTACCTATATTACAGGAATTGCTGAAAAGACAGGTGTCGTTATAAGAGGTCCAATTCCTCTGCCAACTAAGAAGCTAAAGATTACAACAAGGAAAAGTCCTTGTGGTGATGGAACTGCAACTTGGGATAGATATGAGATGAGAGTACACAAAAGACTTATCGATTTAGGTATTGACGAAAGAGCACTAAGACTTGTCATGCGAGTACCAATTCCAGAAGGTTTAAACATAGAGATAGAAATGCTTGATGTTTAAGTTTATTTATTTTTTTTTAAACTAATTCTAATATTTTTTTATAAGAACTATTTTGTAACTTTATTTGCATATTGGTAATTAGATGTTTTTCTAGTTTAATTTAACAAAATTTAATCTACCATTTATCTAATGCTTCTTTAACTTTAGAACTCCAATTATTAATTATATTAAGAATGATTTCTTTCACATGAGTTTTATCTTTTATTTGATATAAAAATACGTATCCTCCTGTTTTAAGATTGTTTTGGTTTCTTGTCAATAAATCTTTTTCAAACAATTTCTTTACTGTTCGTTGGATTGTTGATAAGTTAAGTCCGATGTTTTCTGCAAGTTGTTCTGTAGAAAAAAGATCTTCATGATCAATAAAATACTCTAGAACTTTATACTCTGCTCTAGTCAAACCAAGACCACATTTAATGATCTCGCTTAATTTGAATCTTTTACATGCAAAGTCTATCATTTTATTAGTTTAAAACTTTTGAAAGATAAAAAGTTTTGGGTATTTATTCCTTAACACCCAATTTTTTTAAAATATTTGCCATTAAACACCATTGGCTAAATCCATACTGGAATAAGTTTAATCCTACAAACATTGTAAAAAACAACCAGTATTCATGGTGTAAATAACCTAATAATGCTGATACAAATACGAATGCACCTGCTATTACTTTAACATATCTTTCTAATTTCATAAATTTAACCTCCTTGGATTTATGGAACTTAAAAATCAAAGATTTTTGTTGATTCATTTTTTAGACCTCCATTTACTAATTAAAAAACCAATGATAATAATTGCTCCTGCAAATAAACCAATTGTTTTTAATCTATTAGGTGCAACTCCTGTAACATCAAATTTGGCTCGTCGGTTGTAAGTGTAGATGTTATCGTCTCCTTCATCACTATCTCCTTTTGATCTGATTAAAACTTGAAAATCATGTTCTTTAATCTCAGCATCGCTATTGACTTTAATGTCAAAAACAGCCAGTCCTTCTTCGCCTGGTTCTAATTCACCGATGTAATCGCTTCTAATATCTAAGTTGAAAGGTTGGGAGTTTTGCTTTAATAATCTTACATCAACTGCTTCTGCGCTTTCACTACCAGTATTTTTAATTGTTAAGTATAGTTTTGAACTTCGACCTGCAAGGCCTGTACCTTCGCTTTTTACAATTTCTAAATATGGTCTTTCTTTAACAAAGAAAGGAATTGTTTTAACAGTTTGATAATTATTGTTATCTAAATCAGAGTATTTGAACGAATATTTAAAATCATATTCTTCAGCAGCTAATTTTTCATCAATATCGACAAAAAATGTAACTTCTTTTTCTTCACCAGCATTAATTCTGCCTGCCCAAACTCTGTTATTGTTTGTATATGAAGATTCAAATCCTTCTGGTAACTCGAGGTTAATTTCGACTGATTTAGCGTCTTTTTGTCCAACATTAGCAATAAAACTAACTAATTTTACATAATTGTCACCTGGTCTTACTTCAGCAGGAACAGTTTCAAGAGTGGAAATGTCCAGAACGATTCCTTCTTTTTTAACTGGCATCATGAATCTAATGAATTGTTTATCATTTTCAACAATTCCATTCTTGTACCATTGCCCTGTAAGTTTAAATTCATAATTTCCAGCAGGGGCATTATTGTTAACTTTGATTCTAAACTTTTTATTGTAGAATCCACCTGCAAAAATTCTTCCATTAACATCATCTCCTTTTGCATCTTGAATTGTAACGTATTGTTCTGTAAGTGAATCATCTGATTCTAAGAACACTGCGAATGTAAATTCTGAATCTCCTATCCTATCTTCTTCCCCGATAATAATTTCATCATGGTATTGAACTATGATGTCAACTTCATCACCTGCTGCAATTATTGCAGGATCAAATTGGACATCATCCATCATCAGCGTAGCTGATACAGTATTTGTTAATAATGCTAATACGAAAATCAACATTATTGTTTTCATTATATTTTTCATTTTAATTTTCCTCCTAATTAATTCTTATCGTACAAATAAACTACGACCGGTAGCAAAAATACTGCCCCAATTAAAGTTGTAAATATTCCTAACGCAAGTATTATTCCTAATACTTTCATAGCTGGTAAGATTCCAAATAATAATGCCAAGAATCCTGCTATTGTTGTTGAAGATGCGCCAATCATTGCTCGAAGTAATTCTCTCATTGTTTCTTTTAGAGCTTCTTCTGATGTGTATTTCTTTCTAAGTTCAAAGTAATTGTGAACGACGTGAATTCCAAAATCTATTCCTAATCCCATTATCATTGCTGCTGCAACCATTGAAACAACTGTGATTGTAAGTCCTAAATAACCAACAATTCCCATAGTCCAAATTAATGAAATCATTACTACAATCATTGGAAGCATTCCTTTAGACAAAGACTTGAATGTGAAAAAAACAACTACTCCAACCAGAGTCATACTAATTAAAGTAATCATTGCAAAGTCAGACATTATTACTTCAAATGTTGCTTTGTCAATCGCATTAAATCCTGTTATTTGAATTCTTGAACCTGGGTTAAATTCTTCTAAACTATCAATATCTTCTTTAATTGCATCAACGACTTGCTTTATGAGTATTGCGGATGAACCAGTATCTGATTTAATCCTGATTAAGCTGATAGAATAATCCTTATTAGAGAAAAGGGGTGTAGAAGGGTTTGCTCTTAATAATTCTTTAATTTCTATCAGCGAATCAGGTATGACATCGTTATTCATCTCTTTTACAAGATCTGATAAAGTATTAACTTCTAAGATGTATTCTCGAGTTCTAATTTTTTCTGATAATAAATTAACATATTTTATTGATGCTGGATTTCGAACATCATAAACTGGAGTCTCTGCATAAACAATCAAGTACATCATGTCAGCACCAAATTGTGTACGCATATCATTCATAAGCTTTACTTCTTCAATTTCTTGAGGTAAAACTTTTTCAAGTGAAGGTTCGACATTATTTACTAGTTTGAAAATTCCAGGAACTAGTAATATTGTTATAATTAAAAAAATTAATAGGAATCTGAATGGTGATTTTGTTTGTAGTTTTACAATTTTTTCTGCAATATCTTCAAGCATTTGAATCACCTCTTTTGGGTTTGGGACAACTTTCGTCCTTAGTTTTGAGTTTGAATTCGCCTTCTATTCCAAATCGCATTCTCTTTTTAATCCAATAAATGAGTTCTTCTTCTAAGAGTAATAAAGCTGGTAATCCGAAAAGCGAGAATATTAGCGAGTATCCAATTCCAATTGCCATTAAAATTCCAAATCGTCCCATTTCAGGCATTGCACCTGTTAAGAATGCTAAAAATGCAACAGTTGTTGTAAGTGATGTTGCGGTAAGTGCAGTTCCTGTATCTACGACTGCAGCTTCGATTGCAAGTCTTTTTGATAAGCCTTTTTTTCTTTCATATTTGAATTTATTCATGATGTGGATTGCAAAGTCAATTCCTATTCCTATAACCATTGCTGCAACTCCTCCTGCAAGTGTTGAAATTGGAAGACCAGTATAACCCATTGTTCCATATAACCAATTAACACTAACTGTTACAACTAAGATCGGTACTAATGCGCTTGTAAAAGAACCAAACACTACCATTGTTAATAAAAAAACTAATAGTGTTGAAATCCATTGTGTGTTAGTTCTGTCTTTTGAAATTAGTTCACCAAGTTTTTGTTGAATTATTGGCGTTCCTGTAAACATAACTTTTATTCCTGGCGGATGTCCGATGCTTGCAATGTTTTCTTTAATTTTAGAAGATAATAAATTCATTCTTGGATCATCTGCACTAACATCAGTTGTAAGAATAAGCATTGAAATACTGGAATCGGTATTGACATAACTGCTCAAATGTTTTTTTACTTGTTCGTCTTTTAGTAGTTCTTGATATTCTGTTTCGGTTAAATCTTCTGAACTAAACATGTCAATTATGTCTGCATAAGAATAAACTTCCAGAACGTCTGGTTCAAGTTGAACTAGATTTTTAACATATTTGATGTATTCATAAACTTCTTTGTCTCGAATATCAATAATTCCGTTCGGATCTGTACTGTCTCTGTTGATTTCAAGCACTATTGCGATCATGTCTTGTCCTAAGTAATTATCTCTAAGAGTATTAAATGCTTTAATTTCTTCAATATCTTTTGGCATCATTTGTTCAAGAGATGCAACTGTTAGTACTTTTGCTGCTCCGCCAAACATGGTGATTGTAAATGCTGCCAGAATTAAGATTGTTATTATAGGATTTTCTACTTGGAAGTGTGCGATTTTCTTTAGTAGTTTGTGGTAACTATCTTTCATATTAAAACATCTAATAAATAGAAGTACTGCTAGAAAATAGCAGTTAATATATAAATGTTTTTGAGTACTGAAAGAATGGTGTGAAAAACAGCAGTAGCGATAAAGAAAAACTATATAAACTGAGAATTTGTTCTTAAAATAGACTCGTGCCAGGGTCGCATAATCTGGTATTGCGCAAGCTTGGAAAGCTTGTTCCGTAAGGAATTCCCGGTTCAAATCCGGGCTCTGGCGTTTTTTATTCTCAGTATTTAAATCAAAGTCCAAAAATACCATTACCCGGGAAAATTCATTTTTAAGTCTTGTCTTTTTATCGAGGCGAAAGTTCGTTTTATACGAGAAAAAGTGGTTTTACGCCATTTCGCCTCAACTTTCGGATCTAAATCAAGGAAAAACGCTTTAGCGGTGTGCTCCTTGTGCCTCGCTTCCGACATCCAAAAGCACTAAAAATAACGAGGTGTCTTACAGGAACTTTTTTCTAAGAGTTATTTTATCCTATTAGTTTTTAGATTTGTGTTTAATTTTCATAAATTCTTTAAAAGATACAAATCTTTCTTTATCTTCTTGTTTTAGAATACATATTTTTGTGTGCTTATTTATGAATTCTAAAAATTCTTTCTTTGTAAATTCGAGGTTTATGTTTGTTGTTATTGTTTGAAATTTGTTTCTACAAATTGTTCTTTGTTTTTTGTTGTAATAACATTTTCTGTAACAATTAGTTTTTTTATACCACTCAATAAAATAGGTTAAGCTTTTTTTCTTTTGTTTTCCTTTAAGGTTTGCAAGGACACAAGCTATTTCATCAAAAGAAATACTTTCATCATTTATTCTTTCTTTAATTTCTTTTAACTTATCATTTGATGTTTTAATATTTTTGAGAATAACTTTTATTTTTTGGTTTGGCATTATTTCTTTTAGTTTTAATTGATGATGTTCAATTAATGTGTGTATGTGTTGCCAAACCGTTCCTTCTTTTATGTTTCGATGTTTTGCAATTTGATTAACATTTAATCCTTTTCTTAATAGTTGCAATGTTTTTGTCGTACTATATTCAAACTTGGTATTTTCTATTTTTTGATTGAAGTTCTCATGTTTTTTAACAGAACTTATTGTGTTTTGTTTTCTTAATGGAAAATATTCATTGAATCTTTTAGTTAGTTCTTTTCTATATTTGTAGGTATTTGCATTGCTTACATATGCTAAGTGTCCTTCAAATACTTCAATTGCTTTTTCTCGATCAATCTTTCCAGTAGTGTATAATTGTTTTGTTTTCTTAAACTTGCTATTAAATTTATTTTTGTTTTTTCTTTGTAGTATTTTGTGATAAAAGAATATTTTGAATCCGAGAAAATTAACTCCTTTATTTAAAGTTATAATTCTTGTTTTTTCAGGATGTAGTTCTAATAACAATTTTTGATTTAGGAATTTATTTATTTTCCTCTCACAAGATCTTAAGAATTTTTTATTATTATTCATTAGTATAAAATCATCAACATATCTAACATAATATTTTGCTCTTAATTTATGTTTAACATATTGGTCTAATTCGTTCAAATATATGTTTGCAAATAATTGACTGGTTAAATTCCCAAGAGGCATTCCTTTACCTTGAACTTTAGATTCATGATTATCTAACACTTTTTTTATAAGCCAAAATATTTTTTTATCTTTAATTTTTCTTTTTAGAAATTGTAATAATATTTCATGATCAACTGTTGGAAAATAATGCTTAATATCTGCTTTGAGAAGGTAGCATGTTCTAGAATTGTTCTTAGATACAATTTTTTTAAATTGGTCAAATCTTTTTATTGCATTAAGCGAACCTTTCCCTATTCTATTAGCATAACTATCTTTAATGAATGTTTTTTCAAATAATGGTTCTATTAAATTACAAATTGTATGATGAATTACTCTGTCTCTAAAATCTGACTTGCTTATTTTTCTTGTTTTTGGATCTCTAAGAATAAACGTTTCTAAAGGCTTGGGCATATAAGTTTGTGTTAATAATTCAAACCTTAACCGATTCAAATTTTCATCTAAATCATTTTCAAATTCAATAACATAAGATTTTAATGTTTTGCCTTTGCGAGCTTTCTTAAAAGCCAATTCAAGATTCTCAGGAGAACATAATTCTTCATAAGTTACTGTATTTTCATTCATTAAACATAAGGTTTTACTTTTGCATTATATCTTTTTAGGAAAAATTGTCCTAGCTTTAATTTGCCTGCCTATTCCAAGAGACCGTCCATTGTTATTCATATTGTTAGCATTGAATCCGTTATTAGTATTATTCAAGATACCAACACGGCCACTCTCTGTAGCCCTTTCACTTCTTTCGCACCCACAAAAACTTTGGAATACACAAAAAACTAAACGTTTTTCGCTATCACCACCACTTCATTGCTGTTGTGGTTGTATTTTATAACAGTCTAACTGCTTTAGTGAAAGGACGTGTAGTTCCAAACAAATACTAATACACAATACACCGTGTAAGGTATAGTCTTTGCTAGGACAATAAAAAAAAGAAATAAAAAATATAAAAAACTATCTATTGTTTTAGAATAGTTTGATATTGTTCAAAACCATTGTTTATGACATCTTCAAGCTGTTTTTTATCAAAACCAAGCGATAACTTCATAACTTGATCTACTGTTGCAGAAGCAATCTTTGCATAAGGAACTTCAGCTTCTTTAACAAATCTTTTAGGAACAACTAAACCTTGGCTAGCTTGCACGAGCGCGTCAAGCGCCTCCGGCGCTACCCCAAGAGACCGTCCATTGCTATCCATATTGTAAGCATGGAATCCGTCAGGGGTATAATTCAAGAGACCAACACGGCCACTATTTTGATCGAGATCAGGATTTCCAACATAAAAAGAACTCCAACCTTTATCTTCTGCATTAGATAACATAACTTGCCAATTAACTTTCCCACCAGATCTAACAATACTAGTAGGATGATTTCTAACATCAGAACTACCAATACTTAAATAATCTGAATTCATATCTTGAATTTTAGCTTCAGGAAACTGAACAACATAAAAACCATTATCAGCTAAAAAACCTTTATCAGCTGATGCTTCTAAAAACTGATCATAACTCATAATACTATCAACATTTCTTTCTTGCGGTTTACCATCAACACCAGTAACATAAACAATCTTATCACCAAGCACTCTATCAACTTGACCTTGTGATAAAGGAACACTATAATTAGTTAAACCAACCTCTTTCTTACCATCCAAAACACCTTTGCCCTTAACAAAAGCCCTAATGCTTTCAGGATCATGAGAAAAACTAGAAGAACCAACTAAAAACAACCTATGCTCGCCTTGACTAATACCATCATAAGACTTAGTAGCGCTAACTCTAATTTGCTCTTCATCCAAGTCATACCACTGATTCCACAAAGCATCAGTTTTCGGAGAAACAGCTCTAGCTATTACAAGTCCATAAGGCGGAAGTCTAATCATATCTGAAGCTTTTTGAACTGCTTCAATACTATCAGCAACACCTGTACTGCCACTCTTATAAAACGGAGTTAACTTAACATTAGGTTCTGTGAGTAAAATTTCATTTGTCATTTTATTATCACCAATTATACTTTTTTCTAATTAATATTATAT
>CALDOJ010000043.1 GCA_937912225.1 Candidatus Woesearchaeota archaeon
TAGAAATATTTCTTAATAAAATAATAATTAATAAAAAATAGTAACTAAGAACTTTATCTACTTGCATCAGCTTGTCTTTCGACTTCAAGCTTCTTTGCAATTCCAGCCGAACTTTGACTAAAATTATAAGCATTCATAATTTCATCTGCAATGCAGTTTTCTGCAGGTTTTTTAGAACTAAAAGCTTTTTGATAAGCTCCTTGTGCTATGAATTTTAAGACGATATCTACTCTTCTTTGAGGAGCAGATTCAACAGGTTTTGGATACCTTGCTCCACCATATTCAATTGTGATAATTTCTTCTCTTGGAGCAGCATTTTCAATTGCTTTAACCAAGACTTCAACTGGATTTTTATTAAGCTTTTTTTCAATAATTTCTAAAGCTTTGTAAACTAAATTGTAAACAGTAACTGCTTTTCCTGTGCAGAAACCTGATGTGATTTTGTGTTTTCTACTTCTGTGACCAGGAACCATTAATTTGTTGATTAATCGCTCAACAATGAAAATTTTTGATTTGTGAAATCTATTACCTGCATATCTTGCGCCTGTTTTAGGAACAATTACTGCGTCTAAATTAATATATTTCTTTAATCCAGGGTCTTCTACTTTGATGTTTGAACAGTCCCATTTGTTAAATGCTAGTATTTCACTCATAAAGCCTCAGAAAATATGGGGTATTTATAAAACTTTTCATCTGTTAATCAATGATTTAATTCATTATAATAGTTGTCATCTGTTAACTTGACAAAGATGAATTATTTTTTTGTCTTTGACTATGTTAGGATACATAAAAATTTATAAAAGGTTGCTTCTTTCTCGGAGCTAATGACTGAGAAGAAAGAATCAAAGGCAAAACAACCTGAAATGAACATTGGTTTAGTTGGTCATGTAGATCATGGAAAGACTACATTAACTGAAAGACTTTCTGGAAAATGGACTGATACTCATTCTGAAGAACTCAAAAGAGGAATCACTATTAGATTAGGTTATGCTGATACTAATTTTCGAAAATGTCCTAAATGTAAAGGTGAAGAAGCTTTTACTGTTAAAGAAAAATGTCCAAAACATAATGTGGCTACAAAATTATTAAGAACAATCTCTTTTGTTGATGCACCAGGACACGAATCATTAATGGCAACTATGCTTTCAGGATCAACAATCATGGACGGGGCATTATTATTAGTTGCTGCTAACGAGCAATGTCCTCAACCTCAAACTCGAGAACATTTAATTGCTTTAGAAATTTCAGGTATAAAGAATATTGTTGTTGTTCAAAACAAAATAGATTTAGTTACTGAAGAAAGAGCTATTAAAAATTATAATGATATAAAGAAATTCTTGAAAGGAACTGCTTATGAAAAAGCACCTATTATTCCAATTAGTGCACAACATGGTGTTAATGTTGATTTTTTAATTAAAACTATTGAAGAAACTCTTCCAACTCCTAAAAGAAATGATAAGGAAGATCCAATGATGTTTATTGCTAGAAGCTTTGATATTAATAAACCTGGTTCTCACCCTTCAAAACTTCAAGGAGGAGTTCTAGGTGGAGCTTTAGTTAAAGGAAAGTTAAAAGTTGGAGACCGAATTGAGTTAAGACCTGGACATGTTGTTGAAGAACAAAATAAAATGGTTGCAAAACCTTTATTTGCAAAAATAACTTCTGCAATAACTGGTGGAAACGCTGTAAAAGAAGTCGTTCCAGGTGGTTCAATTGGAATTTTAACTTCGCTTGACCCAACTGTTGTAAAATCAGATTCATTAACTGGAAACGTTGTTGGATTTCCTGGTAAACTACCTCCTGTATGGTATAATTTAACTTTAGAAACTCATCTTTTAGAAAGAGTAGTTGGTAGTCAAGAAGAATTAAATGTTGACCCTATAAAAATTAATGAAATTCTCATGCTTAATATTAATAGTGCTGCAACTGTTGGTTTTGTAACTGAACTTGGAAAAAATCAATTTAAATGCAGATTAAAACTCCCAATTTGTGCTGATATTGGTGGTAAAGTAACAATTTCTAGACGAGTAGGAACAAGATTCAGACTTATTGGTTTTGGAGTAATTAAAGAATAAATTCTAAACCGAAAAATTAAAATAGTTTAATATTCATAATTAATAATAGTAGATGGAGATATAGAGGCTACGAAGACATGGATTTTAAAAGGCTTGCAGGGATGACAGCTATTTATTTATCAACACTTTTACCTATTTCTAGTTTGAATGCGCTTGAACCTAATTATGGTGATGTTCCTGTTAATAATAAACAATCTTTTGTTGAACAACAAGCTTCTTTAATTGGTGAGAGTACAATTGATTCGCTTGTGCAAAGATATAATCATCGTCATGAAAAATTTAATGAAACTTATGAATTGGTTGTTGGAGAAGTATATCGGGTTACTAAAGATGGAGAAAAAAAACATTGGTCTGATGGGGGAGCTGTTTTAGGCGAAGTTATTTTTTCAGAAGGAAAATCTTTTACTATAAATTTAGAACTTCCTTGGTATATTGACATGATCCCTTATTTGAATGATTCTAAATTTGTTTATGAAAAATTAAGTGATGAAGTTTTTATGGAAAAAAAAATTTCTGCTAAACCTGAAGAATTAATTTCTATTATTGAAAATGAACTTCTATCGGCTTTTTCTTATACTGCAAAATATCCTAGACTTGAAAAAACTGATTTGTTAAGCAAACCTTTCACATCTGAAGAACTAAATTTAGTTAGTTTTATTGATACTGCGATGCACGGTAAACTTGGTGATACTACAAATACTTGTGTTCAGTGGAATGATTATACTATTACTAAAGAAGTAGTTGCTGAAGAAGTTGATGGTGATTCAAGTTATAAGGTGTGGAATTTAGGTATTATTTGGGGGACTATGAAGAATGGTGAATTCAAAAAAGTCAAAAAAGGTGGTGAAATTATTTCTTTTAGACATCCTACTTTGACTGTTATGAAAGAAATTTCTGATCGTGTGTTTCCTTTGAGTGGAGGAACTATTATTTCAACGGTGGGTGGTTTTGAAATCGAAATCTATGGTCGTATCAAAGAAATTCTTTAAGTTTAAATTAATGAAAACCAAAAGCAATCAAAAATAAATTATTTTTGGGTTTTCAATTTCGCTTTGTAAAATCGAAAGATTTAAATAACAATCATTAACTATAGTTAATTGTAATCTGTTTAAAACTAATTTTAAGGCGATATTAAATGTTAGCAAGTCTATTAATCACATTCAGAGAATCACTAGAAGCATCTCTAATAATAGGAATAATTCTAGCTTTTCTAATAAAAACAAAACGAGAAAAATACAACAACATAGTTTATCTAGGAGTTGTTGCAGCAATCATTGCAAGCATTGGAACTGCATTCTTATTTAACGCGCTATCAATACAATTTGAAGGACTAGCAGAACAAATATTTGAAGGAGTAGCAATGCTAATAGCAGCTGGAATGCTCACATATATGATAATCTGGATGAAAAAACAAAAAGGAGTAACTGCTGATATTCAACATAAAGTTTCTGCGGAGCTAGACTCTGGAAAAAAAGCAGGATTATTCTTCTTAGCATTTATAGCAGTCTTTAGAGAAGGAGTAGAAACAGTATTATTCTTAGGAGCTGCAAAAATTTCTGGTGGCGGAGACAATGTTTTTCTTGGCGCATTTATAGGAATAGTTTTAGCAATAATCTTAGGATACATGTTATTTGTAAGCTCTAAACATATCAATCTAAAAAAATTCTTTCACGTAACAAGTTTACTGCTTATTTTATTTGCAGCAGGACTAACTGCACACGGAGTTCATGAATTTCAAGAAGCAGGAAGCATACCAATAATTAAAGAGCATGTATGGGATATTAATCCAGAACTAAATGAAGACGGAAGTTATCCAGCAATGCATGAAAAAGGATCAGTTGGAAGTATCTTTAAAGGACTATTTGGATACAATGGAAATCCAAACTTGTTAGAAGTAATGGCATATTTATTATATTTAGGAGTTGTATTGTTCTTTTTTTATAAAGAATGAATTATTAATTTATCAATCTATTTTTAATTAAGAATTCTTTTATTTTTATATACATAAATTCATAACCTTTATTGTTTGGATGTAAACCATCAGCCAATAATTGTTCATAATTATCTTGATTTTTAAAATCATTAAATAAATTTATGAAAGGAATATTTTTTTCTTCACATAATTGTTTTATTATATCATTATATTTCTGAATTCGTTCATTCGAGAAATAAGTATCTTCATAACCGAATCTTAGTTTATCATCAACAGGAATTAAACCAATAAAAACAACTTCTTTAGTTTTACTCTTAGCTAAGTTTGCAAGTTCTTTAATATTCTGTTTATATTGTTCTAAAGAAACTTTAACATTATTAGGACTATTCATCCCTCTAGAATCATTTGTTCCAATACCAATCAGAATGAGATATTTATCTCCTGATCGTTTAAAAGATATTCTTGAATTTGCTTCAGTTTCAAATCGCTTCAATAATTCATTAGATGTTTGACCACAAATTCCAAGATTATAAACTCCATTAAAAAAATCTTTAGATTCAAAATATTCTCTTAATTTAGCAACCCAACCATCTTTAACAGAATCTCCTCTACCAAAAGTAATACTATCGCCAAAACATAATATTCCGAACATAAGAAAAACAAAAATATCAGAAATATAAAAAGTTAATGATTAAAAAAATTAAAAAATAAAATAATTAATGAGTCCAATCAATATTTCGACCAGTAGTTCTCGCACCTTCTAAATACATGTGAGCTGATAATGCAGCTTTAGAACCTTCGCCAGCAGAAATAACTGTTTGTTTAAAAGGAACATCTGAAACATCACCTGCAGCAAAAACTCCTTCTAAAGAAGTACGACAATTCTTATCAGTAATTATTTCATTATGATTATTTAAATCAACAAAACCTTTCAAGAAATCACTTTCAACTTTGTAACCAATTTCCATAAAAACACCATCAACCTTTAACTCTCGTTGTTTTTTATCATTAACATTTTCAACAACAACACTCTCAACAAATTGATTACCTTTAACTTCAATAGGAACGCTATTTAAAACAAATTCAACATTAGCTAATTTTTTAACTCTTTTTACTTCTAATTCATCAGCTCGAAATTCTTCTCTACGATGAATTAAATAAATTTTATTAGCAATATTTCCAAGTTCTAAAGCACCACCAAGAGCAGAGTTACCTCCACCAACGACAGCAACATCTTTACCTTTATAAAAAGGAGCATCACAAGTAACACAAGTAGAAACGCCTTTGCCCATGAACTTATCTTCGCCAGGCATACCAACCATTCTAGGAGTTTTACCAAAAGCTAAAATAACTGCACGACATTCATGTTTTTCACCATTAACTAATTCAACAACGAATTGTTTATCGCCTTTCTTTTCAACTTTGCCGACTTTACCAGTAGTAATCTTTGCACCCCATTTCATAGCTTGGCTTTGAAACTTCATCATTAATTCCATACCATTAATTCCTTCAAAACCAGGATAGTTTTCAATGTTAGTAGGAATAGCAGTTTGACCACCAACATCCATACTAATAACTAAAGTCTTTAACTGTTTTCTAGCAGAATACAAAGCAGAAGTCATACCTGCTGCACCCGCACCAATTATTATTACATCGTACATATTATTCACCTGTGTATTTTTTTGATACCTCTAAGTTCAAGTATCTTATCCATTTTTTCAATCGCAAAAACATAAGCTGCTGTACCCATGTCAATATTCTTTTCTTTGTAAACTTTATAAACATTATCAAATGCTTCAATCATTTTTACTTTAAGTTTAGTTTCAACTTCTTCTTTACTCCAAGCATAACCAATATTATTTTGAACCCACTCAAAATAACTAACAGTAACGCCACCGGCATTAGCCAAAATATCTGGAATGCTCATAATATTTTTCTTGAACAAAATCTCACGAGCTTGAGGCGTAACAGGTCCATTAGCTAACTCTAAAATAATTTTTGCATTAATATTATTAGCATTAACATCCGTAATTTGATTAGCAAGAGCAGCAGGAACTAAAACATCACATTTTAACTCAAGTAATTCTTCATTAGAAAGTTCTTTACCAGAAAAACCAACAACTGATTTAGTCTTGTTTTTATGAGCAATAACTTTGTCAACATCTAAACCCTTCTCGTCATAAATTGCACCCTTAGAATCAGATACCGCAATAATTTTGAAACCTTTCTTAGCAAGTAAAATAGCTGCAGTGAGTCCAGCATTACCAAAACCTTGAATTGCAACAGTTGGATTTTTAATCCCAAATTTTTTCAAAGCTTCTTCTAGTACAAAAACTCCTCCTTGAGCAGTTGCAATATCTCGACCATGAGAACCACCCATTTCTAAAGGTTTACCAGTAATCATACCAAAAACATTATGACCTGTAAATTTATGATATTCATCAACCATCCAAGCCATGACTTGTGGAGTTGTATACACGTCTGGTGCAGGAATATCTTTTTCAGGACCAATAAACTGATACATTTCTTGAATATATCCTCTGCTTAATTTTTCTAATTCGTTTTGTGAAAGCTCTTTAGGATTACAAATAACTCCTCCTTTAGCCCCGCCAAAAGGAATATCAACAACAGTATTTTTCCAAGTCATCCAAAAAGCTAATGATTTAACTTCTTCCATGTCAACATCCGGATGGAATCGAATACCACCTTTTGTTGGACCTCTTAAATCATTGAATTGAATTCTAAAACCTTGAAAAACTTTCAAACTATCATCGTCCATTCTAACAGGTATTGAAACATTAATAATTCTACGAGGACTTGTTAAGAATTGAATAATACTCTCATCTAATTTTAAAATATCTGCTGCTTTTCTAAATTGTGTAACTGCACTTTCCCATTCATTTGAACCAGCCATTTTTTTTTAACCTCCAAAAAAACGAACTATTAAAACACGCCCATAATTATCTTGTTACAGAATCTACAAGTGTTTTTAAACATATTGTTTTCTAAAATTTGAAATCCGCGTCTATCAATTAATAATTTATTACAATTAGGACAAGTAGTATTTTCTAAACCATTCGTAAAAACATTACCAACAAAAACATAATTTAAACCAAGATTTTTAGCAATATCTCGAGCATTTGTCAAACTTTCAATTGAAGTTGGCGGATAATCTTGAAATTTATAATCTGGATGAAAAGCTGAAAAATGAATTGGAACATCAACACCAACATTTTCTTTGAGCCATTCACACATTTCTTTAATAGTTATATCACTATCATTAACAGATGGAATAATTAAATTAGTAATTTCCAACCAGACTCCTTTTTCTTTTAAAGTCTTAATAGTATCAAGAACTGGTTCAAGCCAAGCAGCAGTGACTTTGCCATAAAATTGTTTTGAAAAACTCTTCAAATCAACATTAACTGCATCCAAATATTTACACAATTCTTTCAAAGGTTCTTGATGAATAAACCCATTAGTTACAGCAACATTTTTCAAACCTTTTTTCTTAGCAAGCTTCGCAGTTTCAATCATGTATTCAAAAAAAATTGTTGGCTCATTATATGTATAGGCAATACTTTTACAACCTTGTTCAATGGCTTGCTTTACAACCTCTTTAGGCTCTAAAACACGGTCGCTAAAATCACTTGGTTTAGCTTGAGAAATATTCCAATTCTGACAATGCTGACATCGAAGATTACAACCAGCAGTACCAATACTAAAAGTTTTACTTCCAGGCAAAAAATGAAACAAAGGCTTTTTTTCAATAGGATCAACATGAACTGCAACAGGCCTGGCATATACAAGCGAATAAAGTTTACCATTCTCATTCTTTCGAACTTTACAAAAACCAACTTCACCATTCTTTAGAACACAATCTCTAGGACATAAAACGCATTTTACAGAATCTTCTTGTTTGATATAATAAGACGCCTCTCTCATAGAAAAAAGAATGATAAATGGTTTTAAGAAGTTTTAGGTTTTAAGATTGAGTTTATTAAAAAAGAAGCAGATTATGATTGAATAATGCGTAATATTTATAAACAGACCACAAATACTGAGAATCAATATTATTTAGGAGAAATAAAAAAATGGAAGCAAGCAGACCTTTAGACGCTTTAAACAAAGCAAGAAATAAAAAAGTAATAGTTGAATTAAAAAACAATAAACAATTCGTTGGAACATTAATTTCATTCGATATACACATAAACACTGTTTTAGATGATGCAGAAGAAAGAATTGACGGCGAAGTCAAAAGAAAACTAGGAACAATCTTCATCAGAGGAGACACAATAACAATTATCAATACTGTTTAAGTGAACGAATTATAGGCGCTAAAAATGAGTAAAGGAACAGCATCAATGGGAAAAAAGTCCGGAAAAAAGTCTCATATAATTTGTAGAAGATGCGGCGGACACACATACCACGTTAGAACAAAAATTTGTAGTAGCTGTGGTTATGGTAAAAGTTCAAAACTAAGAACTTACACTTGGCTGAAAAAATAATTATCTTTTCAAATTCTTCGTAATTTTTTCGATTTTTTCTATGTAAGCTTTATTAACAATGAGTTTCATAAATATGTTGCAGATAGATTATTATGAATATTGGCAAGATTGTACCTATTGAATTAACAAACAAAACTGCTTATTTGGCAGGAGTTATAATTGGTGATGGACATATCTCAAACTCTTCAAAGTCAAAAACAGATAAATCTGTTGATTATAGAATAGTAATTGACTTAATCGATAAAAAATACTCTTTTTATATTTCAAAATTAGTTAAATCAATTATTCACACCAAAAGCGTATCTAAACCTATTATTCCAAAACCTAATAGAGCTCAAAGATTTGTTTTTCAATTTAGAAATAAAAGTTTTTTTTACTTTCTAACGAAAGATTTAGACATTCCTAACGGATCAAAAAGTTCTTTAGTTCAAGTTCCTAAAAAAATAAAAAGTTCTTCAAATGAAATAAAAAAACATTTTGTTGCAGGTTTATTCGATACTGATGGTGGGTTCAGAGGAAAAACACTCGGGTTTACTTCTGCAAGTGAAGATCTTATGAATGGAATTAGTTTATTATTTATAGAGTTCTTAATTGGTCATTCTCTAGAAACTTGGATTAATAAACAATATGAACGTAATTATTTTGGGTTGAGAATAAAAAAATCAGAAATAGATAACTTTTTAAAGAATTTCCCTCTCCAAAATAAAGAGAAATTGATTAGAATATATAAACGATTTTCATGCGGGGATGCCGGAGTGGCCAAACGGGACAGATAATTCTAATCAAGAATTAGTATTAGTCCAAGCTTAGGTTTGGTTGTCGGAGGTTCTTCTGATAACAAGAAGACACCTGTTAGCTTAGTGCTTACGAGGGTTCGAATCCTTCTCCCCGCATTTTTTTTTTAAAGAACATGCATGAAAAATAAGTGCAACTTTATGTTGCATATAAGTGTCAACGAATTAATGTTGTTGTTCGTGAATCCTTCTCCCTGCATTTCATAAAAACTATTTAGTTTTTAGGATGCCAGAAATTAAAAATTTCTGAGCGTTCTTACAAAGAACATGCATTAAGAAGAAGCATGTTACAAAATTCAAAGAATTTTGAACTTCAGAAATTAAACATTTCTGTAAGTTTCGTTTCACTCAAGCATACGAAAAATGTTTATTGATTAAATTTTAAGGATTCTATTAAATATTAAATTTAAATGA
>CALDOJ010000044.1 GCA_937912225.1 Candidatus Woesearchaeota archaeon
AATAAAAAATTATTAGAATAAAATTTATAATCTTTCTGCAGCGAGAGTTGCTAATTCACTTCTTTCTCCTTTAGACATGAATACTGTTGCAGTAAGAGCCGAATCATTCATTCGTTCTGAAGAATAACATAAACCGTTTGTTAATTCATTTAGTCCTGGTTTATCAATTTGTTGTGGATCTCCTGTCATAACTATTTTGGTTCCATTTCCTGCTCTTGTGACAATAGTTTTAGTTTCTAATGGATCAATATTTTGAGATTCGTCAATCATGATGAATTTTTCATCCATGCTTCGTCCTCTAATATGTTCTAAGGATTGAATTTCCATATAATCTGCATTCATTAAATGTTCTTTAAGTTCTGTTGCATTCATTTTTTTTAATTCAGCTTTTAAACTAGAACTTTTTGTTAGTTTATTTATTACTTGATCTCTCATTTCAGGTTTTATGTTATCAAAAATTGCATCTAACCAAGGACCCATTTTATCTATAATTTTTCCTGGTAAAAAACCTAGTTGGTTTCCCATCGGAACTATTGGTCGACTAATTGTGACTGAATTGTAATGGTTATTTCCTTTCGAATCATTATTGGTTTTTAATTGATATAATCCGCTTGCAATAGATAATAATGTTTTTCCAGTTCCTGCAGGTCCAATTAAATTAACCATATCGATATTATCATTAAGTAAAGCATCTAATGCAAAACTTTGTTCGAAATTTCGAGATTTTATTCCTAATATTCCTGAAGAATTTCCTGCTCTAAATGGAATTTTTATTAATGCGCCATTGTCAAATCCTTTAACATTTTGAACATATCTTGCTAATACAAATTGGTTACTGTTTGGTGCTCCATCTTTAAAAGAAGGAATTTCGTAATCTTCAGATGCTTTTAATGCAAAATACTCGTTAGGCATTACATTTGTTATATCGATATCTAATTGATTAATATCTAAAACAGTTTTTCCTGGTAATAAAGTATTTACTACGCTTTCGTCTACAGCTAATTCTCTCCAGCCTTTGTAGATATCTGCATAATCATCAATTGATCTTGCTGCTTTCCAATCATTAACTATTAAATCTAAAGCACTTCCTTTTAAGAATAAATTTACGTCATTAGTTACAAGTTCGACATTTTCTTTACCTTCTTGTTTAGCTAAATCAAGAGCCATTGCAAGAATAAGATTGTCATTACTTGATAAATCAACTTTAACAGAAAGATTTTCAACGGTTGAAGTATTATATTCAGTCATTATTTGGACAAAATAATTTTCACCTAATTGTAAGGGTTGATTAATACTTCTTTTCTTTTCTTGAATGACTTTTTTTAGTTCATTTCCAAATACTCTTGCATTATAGCCTCTGGTAGTGAATTGTTCTGTTTTGTATTTATTAATTTCTTCAAGAACTACGAAAGGAATCATTAATGTATTAATGGTGTCTGGTTTCTTTGGTTTGAAAGAATACAGTGCTTCTTTTGCATCTAATAAAAAAATATTTGTATCTGTAACTTTATATTTGTGTCGTGTCATATTTATCCCTGCGTTTATATTAGTTTTTGTAATTCTGCTTTAATACTTCTGTATTCTTTAAATTGACAGAAATTTTTCTCTTGAGCTAAAGGATTTTCTCGTAAGTATGCTTTTGAGCCTTGATGAATTGCTTTGCCAACATCTTCAAATCCTTCGTTTCCTTTGTAGTCTATTATATCTACAATTGTTCCTAAAATACTGTTTTGATTTATTCCTTTTGGTTCAAGATAAATTGTTGGGTTTTCTGAAGGGTCCTCAGAAACTATTTGCATATAAGTTTTCATTTTTCTTATGGATTCTGATTGTATGTGTTGTAGTCTGTTGTTCTCTTCAGGGTCATCTAAAAATGCAACTATATCTCTATGTTTTGATCTTAGTCCGTAAGTAAACAGTTTACCTATTTCATCATAATTAGAATTTCTATCTAACATGTCATCAATAATAGAACTTATGTTTGTTGCGTTTGAACCCATTAATTTCCCCGAATTTGGTGAGTGCGCTTAGCTATTTAAAAGTTTCTATTTAATAGTGAAAACTTTTATTTAATTAAATTGTGCTTATAAATCGAAACATTTATATACTAGTTTTGCTTAACTATAGTTAAGATGACATACAATACAAACAATAGTAGCGGATCTTACCATGGCGGAAACTCTTGTCAAGGATGTTACAGCTCAGGTGGAAACACTCAAAGATCAAAAGGAGCTTGTAGAGGAACTTGTATTACTATGGGTCAATGTACATGTTCTTACTAGTTACATCTGTTCAGGAGCTTTAATAGCTAGAAGATTCAAACCGTTTTTTAGAACTTCTTTTATGCAATAAACAAGCATTAGTCTGGACTTTTTTAAGTTTTCAACTTCTTGCAAGATATTGCATTCGTGATAGAACTCATTAAATGCTTGAGCTAAATCTGTTAAGAAACGAGCAATCAAAGAAGGTTTATAATTATTAGCTGCTTCAGCAACCACATTAGGATAATTGCCCAACATAGTTAATAATTTTTGTTCGCTTTCTTTTTTGAAAAGAGAAAAATTAATATTGGTAGTTACATCTAGTTTGTTCTTTCTTAAAATAGAAGAAATTCTGGCATGTGCATATTGAACATAAGGCCCTGTTTCTCCTTCAAAAGAAACAGATTCTTTAGGATTAAAAGTGAAATCTTTTGATGGTTCGTATTTTAAAATGAAAAAATTCAAAGCACCCATTCCAATTTGACTAGCACGTTTACTTAATTCATCTTCATCAATTTCATGTCGTTTCTTAATTTCTTCCCTTGCAAGTTTAGTAACTTCTTCAATTAAATTATCTGCATCAACAACAGTTCCTTCTCGAGACTTCATACGACCTTCAGGCAATGAAATCATACCATAACTTAAATGATGTAAACCTTTAGTGTTTTTAAAACCAAGAAGGTCTAGAATAGTAAATAATTGTTTGAAATGAAGATTTTGTTCAGAACCAACAATATAGATTGATCGGTCCATCTTAAAATCGTTGAATTTAATTTTTGCAAGATTAATATCTTGAGTCATATATACTGAAGTTCCATCTTCTCGAAGAACAACTTTGTTAGAAAGATTGAATTTTTCAAGATTGGCAATGATATTATTAGAATCGTCTTTTTCAAAAATGTTTTTTTTTAAAGCATCTAAAACAATTTTTTTGGCTTCTTCATAATGTTCGCTTTCATTATAGACTTTATCAAATTTAATTCCAAATTTTTGATAAGTTTCATCAAAACCATTCATAGCCCATTTATTCATTTTTTTCCATAAAGCTCTAACTTCTTTATTTCCTTTTTCCCATTTTTGAAGCATTTCGTAAGCTTCAAGTTCTAATCTTTCATCTTTTTTGACTTTTTGAGCATATAAAACATAGAAGTCACCAACATAATGATCTGATTTTTTATCAGGTGCTTTTTTATTACCCCAGTGTTTGTAAGCAAGCATTGATTTACAAATGTGAATTCCTCGGTCATTATTTAGATTAACTTGGATTACTTTATATCCTGAAAAATCAAGGATGTTTGAAAGGCTTTTGCCAAGCAACATATTTCTAACATGTCCTAAATGTAATGGTTTGTTAGTATTTGGAGCTGGATATTCTATCATGATTTTTTCTTTTTTAGCAGTTCCAGAACCATAACTTTGTTTTTGTTGAAATATTTTTTTTAAAGTTGTTTCTGAAAATATTGATTTGTTGATAAAGAAGTTTAAGTAAGGACCTTTAGCTTCTAATCGCTTGATAATAGTTGAAGTTTTAATTTTTAAAGCTAGTTCTTCAGCAATCATATTTGGAGCTTTCTTCATTTCTTTTGATAATGTAAAACAAGGAAATGCGTAGTCTCCCATTTCCGGATTTGGAGGAACTTCTATGAGTTCAAGTATATCTGATTCTAATAGTTTAATTTGAGTTTGTAATAATTTGACAACTTCTTTTTTAAAATCCATAGTACTCTCAGGGTTCTTCTTTATATAAAAAACTTTCTTTAAAAGCAAGTTTTTCTACGCATAAAAAACTTTTTGTATTATTTGATTTTTTGCTCATAAACAAGTTTTTGGCAACATCTGCAAAAATAAGCCGATGTTTTCAAAAAATTTATATAGACTTTAGTTTCTAAGAGACATATTTTACGAGGTTAATACAATGTCTGATTTATTTATAGTAAAAGCAAAAATTAAAGAAATTGCAGGAGATTTCAACGTCGCTAGTGATTTTTCAGATGCACTAAATGAAAAAGTCAAAGCAGATATCAAAGTAGCTATTGAAAGAGCAAAAGCTAACGGTCGTAGAACTTTAATGGCAAAAGACTTATAAGAATTCTATTTTCTATTTACTCTTCGTTGTTCATAGGAGGAGGTGGAATATTTAGAACTTTTGAACCTTTCCTTACAGGCGGTTCTTGTAGAATTTCTTCTTTTAGTGCTTCTTCATCATCTTTTGTTTCTAAAGAAGGTAGTTCAAGCTCTCCATCTTCTAAATTAACATCTTCAATTCCAAGGTCATCTAATTCTTGTTGTAGATCGTCAAGAGAAGGAGGTTCAATGTAGAAATCTTCATCAGGCAATTCAATACAGTCTTCAGGTTTGCTCAACATTTCTTTAACAGGTTCAAGTTTTGATTTTATTTCTTTAATTCTTTTCTCAATTTTTTTTAACTCACTCTTTTTAAGTTTCTTTTTTAATTTTTTATAAAGAGTTTCAATCTTTTTGAGTTCTTTTTGAAGGTTAGAATCTGATTTAATATCTTCTTTAACTTCGTTACTTTGTTCTATTGATTCATCACTAGGTTCTTCTACTGATGGTTTAAATTCTTTTTTTGTAGCTTTGTTTGCTGCTGCTAAGAAATCTTTAGCTAAGTTGCTCATTTTCTTGAGAATAAACTTTTTTTCTTTGGAAGTTCTTGAGGTGGTGGTAATTCTCCAGGAGGAGTATTTAACGAATTCATTGGTGGCATTGAAGGATTATTGATTGGTGGAGCTCTTCTAGTCTCAGGAGGGGATTTTAGATTTGGTGAGAATGGTTCTGATTGGGGCATGCTTGGTGGTGCATTCATATTCAGACCTTGTGGTGCAATATTAGGTCTCATTCTTGGAATTGGTCTTTGTTGTTGAACGGGTGTTTTCTGTTCTTTTAATAACTCGGCAAGACCAAGCATTCCTTCAGCCATTTTCTTGTTTTGATCAGAAATATCTTTTAAAAGTTTTGTTGGACTTGATTCAGAATATGCTGTTAATAAATCTTCTTGAGCACTTTCAAAAATGTGAATTAACTTCATCAAATTACCATTAAGTTCAGTGATACCTTGCATTAAAGTCTTACCAGCTTTTTTTTCACCGATAGGATCTTCTTTAATCTCTTGAACAGCTCTTCTAAGCTCTTCAATTTCTTCATGTGGTAGAAGTTCGTATTCTTCTTGTTTTTCGCTTACCAATTACTCAACCCCTTTTTGTAAACTGTTTTAAAACTCTATACTATATAAAGTTTTTGTATAAACTTTATGCTAAATCTAAGTCAATGAATACTTTTATAAAAACAACTTAATAATGTATTTTTATGAAGAAAGTAATGGCGTTTGGAACATTTGACTTATTACATGAAGGTCATAAAAACTATTTCAAGCAAGCAAAGGAACACGGCGATTTCCTCGTAGTTGCTATTAGTAGAGATTCTAACGCTCAAAAATATGGTAAACATTTGATGAATAAAGAACATCAAAGAATGCTTGATGTTTATGACTGTGAACTTGTTGATGAAGCAATGCTTGGATGTGAATGTGAAGATTTGTTTCAAATTCTTTTAAATGAAAAACCAGATGTTATTTGCTTAGGCTATGATCAAATAATTCAAGAAGTAGATATTGAAAAATACTTAGAAGAGCATGATTTAAAAGCAAAAGTTCTTCGAATGAAACCTTATAAACCAGAAATTTACAAATCAACTTTACTAAAGGAGCAAATGAAATGATTTTTTTAATAAAAATATTAGTTTTAATTTTTGTTGGATTTGTTTTGTACTTTGTAATTTTAAGATTTGCTCCAAAGAAAGCTTTGAAACATCGAATTTGTCCTAAATGCAAAAGTAAGAATATTGGAATAACTGGCGGTTCACAAGTTACAATGCTTGGAGCTTTCTTTCCAGTTGAACATGAATGCTTGGATTGTGGTTATACTTCTATAATTTTTCCTGAGAAAGAAGAGTAGTTTATTCATATTTTCTTTTCGTAAAATTTATATAGGAGCTTATTTATAGTTTGACTAGAGAAAAGAGGTACTATTAATGAAAAAATTAGTTTGGATAGTGTTTATGCTTCTATGTACTGGTTTAGTGTTTGCAAAATCAGATGTTGATAATAGTGGAATTATAAGATCGGTAACTATCACTACACTAGAACCTGGAGCATCTTCTTATGTTGATTTAAATTCTCCTAAAGCGTATGTCGGAGATATAATTTCTTTTCATAGTTCAGTTTCTGGTACAGCTAATCCTATTTATGAGTGGGTTGTTACACATGATTATGTGGTTTGTTCTAATCCTGATGTTTGTGATTATAATGAAGCAAATATAAATTCAGAAAATATTGGTGAGATAATTTTCTACGAAGAAGGATATTTTAGAGTTAATCTAACTGTTACAGACGAAAATGGGGTTGTAGGACGTGATACTGCTCATGTTAATATTGATGCGTTTCATCCACCAACTGTAGAAATTACTTATCCTGCTTCTGGTTTAGGATGGGGTGCTGATGAAGGAATTAATTTTCTAACTGATGCATCTGATCTTGATGGGGATAGTTTATGGTATGTTTGGGATTTTGGAGATGCAAGTGTTAATGCTGCTTTTTTATCTGAGATTAATTCGGCGAATCCTTTTGCCATAAGGTATAATCCTGATCCTTTAGAGTCCACTTCCTATATTGTTAATGTTACTGTTTATGATAGAGACCCTGCAACTAATAATCCTGATATGTTAAATGCTTCAGCTTTAACAACTATTGATATTCATGTTCCTGTTGAATTGGCCTTGTCTTGTTATTTAAAAACAACGGGCGAATGTAATCCTGCCGATAATGAAGTAGAAGTTTTAAGAATTAGTAATAATTCTGAAGAGTTTACTTATTATGATTCATCAACTGGGCAAATGGTTACTGTTCCTGTTGAATGGATTAATACACATGTATATCCTCCATTAAGCATTAGTGAAATTGGAATTAATTATACTCCTGTTTGTTGTATAGGGGAAGGTTTATCGGTTAATACTAATGCGCAAGCATCTTTCTTAACTTATTTTCCAACGTCTTATGGTTTGAGTTCTTTACTTGCAACAAGTGGTGCTCATTCAGATACTTCTCATGCGCCTGTATTTCAAACATTGGGTTTAGATATTTCTAATCCTACTGTTGCACTTACTTGTGTAGATAGAATTTCATACAGGCCAAGAAACGCTTCTTGTTTGGCCAATCCTACACCTGAAAACTGTTGTGAAGATGTAACTGATTATTATGATGGTCCGCGTTGTAATTGTCAATGGGATTCTGATGGTGAAGTGTTTATAACTGACCGAGTAGGAGTTTTAGATTGTGGTTTTGAAAATGGAGACTATTCTTTTTCAGTTCCTGCAAATCAAGATTCTGGAATTGTTTGTGCGGATGTTTCTGAACCTGGTTCTAATTTTCCAATGAGCTGCGGAAATGATTGTGATACTGACTATTGTGGAGTAATTTACGAACCTATTCCTAGTTTTCCTGATTATCCTTATGATGGGTGTGATGGTAGGGCTTGTCTTTATTCATATTACGACCCTGATGGTTTTGGTTTAGGAAATCATGTTGGAGAATGTGGTGTTTATCCTACTGAAAAATGTTGTGCAATGTCTGAAGATTGTGCTAATAATGTTAATGATGATCCTTATGATAACTCTTGGACTGATGCAGCTGATTTTGAAACTTGTTATTTTCCAACACCTAAAGGTTGCGGAATAAGCGACCCTACTAAGTATGCTGAATGTCAATTTGGAGTTGAGGGTTCTGAAACTCCTCTTGAAATAATAGAACTTCCTGATGTAGCTTATGATGTGGTTGATGGATTTACTGTGACTGACTTTGCCACTGGATGTTGGATGAGTTTTGATTCAAATGGTGGTACTTCAAGCGGTTCATTATTAATGGGTGGTACTTGTGATGAGGTAACTATTGATTCATTTTTTACAGGAAATGTACTTGTAGATTTAAATGATGAAACTGATGATGAAAGTAGGAATTCTGTTTTAGAAAGAATTTATCGTTGTTCAAACTTTTATTGTAGTGCTGGAAATAATGCTGATCAACCATTACCAGCTTATAATACTCAATCTGTTGTTGAAAGCAGACATGTTTGTATGAGTGGCCAATATTGGGACCCGACATTGCCTGGTTGTAGAGAAGAAGACCCTTGTTATGATATTTCAGAACCTGATAATTATGAATGTAATTTTAATCCTTATATTCAAATGGATGAATTCATGGGTGATATTAATAATCAAGTTTATAAAGATTGTTTTGATGAAACTGCTACGTATTATGATCCGACGACTGGAAGTCCTGTTATGGGTGTTTGTTGTAGTGAATTTAGATATAATGAACATACTTTTGAGCATATTCCGGTTGAAATTTATTATGTGGGTTCTTAAGATTATTTCTTTTATTTTAATATTTTGAATTGTGTTTTTTAAGTTTAAGAGTAATTTGTTAAACACAATAGAAAAATAGAAAAATTTATATATTACTTCTTATACACAATATCTTTATGGAGTTTACTGAAGGAACTTTTACTATTGAAACATTAGCAAACGCGCTTAATTTAACTAGAGGTTCAACTATTAATTATATTTCTAAATTAAAAAAAGCAAATTTAGTTATGGTTTCTGGTGGTGGAAGACAAAAAAAGATTTACAAAATTAGATCTTTGCCTTTTATTAAAACAAATGGTTTTTATGATTTAGTTAATAAATATTCCAAAATAAAACTTGTTCCAAAATTCAACCATATTGTTCATGGATCTTACTCTATTGAAAAAGCAATAATTGATGGATTGTTTATTGGTGATGCTAGGACTTTAGAAGCTACATCTTATCTTTTTAAACAAGTCAAGAACTGGCCAAGATTGATGAATTTAGCAAAAAAGTTTCATAAATCCGACGAAGTTCGAAAACTTTACGAAAAAGCAAGGGCAAACTTTAAATGCAGGAAAATGCCTAAACGATATTTGAACAAAAATTAATTAAGTTGAAAAATGATAACTGTGCAAGATCAAGAAGAATTATTTGAACTTATTAGTAATTATCTTGAGGAAGATGTTGAATGTTTTGCTTTGGGCGGAACGGCTATGATGTTCTATGGTTATAAAATTACTACTAAAGATATTGATTTAGTATTTCTAACAGAAAAAGAAAGAATTATTTTTATAAACGCAATAGAACAATTGGGGTATAAACAAATATCTGCAAAAGGTATTTATTCTGAAAAAACTCTTTTAAATCAACAACGACCTTTAATGTTTAGTAGAGGTGATGAAAGATTTGATTTGTTCTTAAAGAATATTTTTGGTTTTCAAATTGATGAAAATATAATATTTGATTTTTTTGCAAGACATGATTTTATAACAAAAAAAGAGTTAATTGTAAAAGTTTTAAATAAAGAATATATTGTTTTGCTTAAATCAGTTACAAATCGTGAAAAAGATTTTGAAGATATACAAACTATTGTTAAGAAAGATAAACATTTGGATTGGGATAAAATAATTGATGAAGCAATAAGACAAAAAGAAAACAATCAATGGATTCTCTTAGACTTAGAAGAAAAAATGAATGAACTAAAAAAAAGTATTTTTTTACCTTCAAAACTTTTTAAAAAACTTTATGAAGAACAAGATTAATCTACACTATAATAAAACCAAATATAATTTTAGTTTGTTTTTTAGAAAGAAAAAACAATTATAAAGATTTAGAAGAATATCTTAAAAATATTAGCTAATTAATTCTAGAAATAAAAGTCTGGATTGGCTTGATAAAGAACTCTTAACCATTGATGGCCTGTGTGAGTTAATTCAGGATTATTAATATCTCCATCTATATAATTTAACATAAATGGTCTTGGTTCTCCATATCTTACTCCAATACTTTGCATTGTTTCAGCCCATCTTGTTGCTTTAGATTCACCAGGACTTCCTTCAACTGTTGCATAAGTTAATTCATTATTTTCATTCCAAACTTCTCCGTGAGATGGTGATGTGATTCCTGAATTGTAATATGTTTCATGGTAGAAGTCAACATTTTGTTCGCCTGGTGCTGTATCTTGTTCGACATATTGTAGATTTAATTTTCCAGTTGCTGCAGATAATATTGTTCCAAATAACTCTTGTTGCCAAGCTCTTGTTGTGCTATCAATTACTCCTGATGCTGTATTGTACCATGCAGGACCAAATAAATCCGCATCGCCAACTCTGATTGTTCCGAAAATACCTCCTGCGTTCATGTAAGTTCTTGCATTAGATATATCAAAATCGGCAGGTATTTTGTAACAAATAATTGTTGTATCTGTTGTTCCTGGAGTTATTGGACTAGAAGTATCTACTCTGTCTCTTTCTTCAAAATTACTTAATTGACCTGGAAATCTTAACATTAGATAAGTTGCTCCGCCTGTTCCTGCCATTCCATCGATGCTATTAGGGTTGGTTGCATCAAACTCAATGGTTCCTGGTTCTAATTGTCTTGTTAAGATTCCATTTTGACTTGTATATTCAACTCCATCAAAGAAGAACCTGCTAGTATCACTGCTCATTACAGTGTCTGCACAAACATCTTTTAAGATAAATGTGATATCTGCTCTTGATTCAACAGTTAATGTGAAGTATGATGTGTCTGCTAATGCTCCATCAAATGCTCTTAGACCAATAATACTTGAACCATAGCCATTTGCTTGCAATGAATCCATCATTAACTGATTATTCTCAATTATTAAATTTACTAATTCCGGATTCTCTTGTGATGTTAATGAGAATATTAACGAATCTCCATCAATATCTGAACTATTTTCAAGTAAATTAACTAATGAATCTAATGAACTATCTTCTACGATGTTTTGATTTGTAACATTGATGTTTGGGGCGTCGTTTACTGGATTGACTGTGATGTTGAATGGGTTGCTTTCTGCAGTGTATTCGCCGTCTGAGACTCTTAATATTACATCGGATAAGTTTCCATTCCAGTCATCGTTAGGAATGACTACAACAGTGTTATTTTCAGAATTGTGTACATATGTCGCATCGGTCCCTAAGCCTGTAACTTCTGCAGTTAAGTCTGATAAATTGTGGTCATAATCATTTACTAATCCATCTAAAGCAAAAGTTAACATTTGATCTTCATCAATACTTTGACTATCAATTTCAGTTAAGAAATGAGGTGCATCGTTAACTGCTTCAACATTTAAAACAGTTGAATCAATTGCGGTATATTCGCCGTCAGTTGCTGAAACTCGAATCATGCTTGAACCATTTCCGTTAGCTAATATTGCATTAATTGCTAAACTATCGCCATTTGCAATTGCATTCACTAATGCTGGATTGCTTTGATAAGTTACATTAAAAATTAAGTTGTCGTTATCTGCATCATTGCTATAACCTAATAAGTCTAAAATGTTTCCTAAAGCTTGATCTTCAAATAATGAAATCGTGTCTGGTAATGCGATTGTTGGTGCTCTATTTCCTTGATATACTCCAACGTTTAAATTAGCTATTGCAACAAGGTTTGTATCCATTGAATCAATTGCGGTAATTTGATAAACAAAGTTTCCAGTATCACTAGGAACTATAAACCTCGGAACTAAAACAGTTCCATTATCATTATAAAAATTACTTAAGAATTGTGCAGTTGGAATTGAATCGCCTAATGCGATACTTTGGTTAGAAAAGGCTGTTGCTAAATAAGGCGCTCTGTTTACTGCAACTGTTAAATCCATATCGCCTAAAACTTCAATAATTGAGTCTAAATTAGTTATGTGAGCTCCTTGAAAACTGAATAAGTAGTTGGAATTGGCTGCTTTTGCAATTTGTTTTGAAAAAATAGAATTTCCAGTTCCATTCAAATCTAACATTGCACCATTTCCTTTATCGACTAAAGTCATTCTTTTAGTTTGTCTACCGTCTTCAGTCATAATTGAATATAGATAAACTCCTGCTGCAACATTTGTTCCTTGTGCATTTCCACCACCCCAAGTTGCTTGGTATTGTCCTGGACTTGGAATGTTTTTTTTAGCAACTTCTTGACCTAGAATATTGTAAATTATTAATTGTCCTGGCGAAGTTGTTGCAAATTCAATTGTTGTGCTTGGATTGAATGGATTTGGATAGTTTTGATTAAGATAGAAAGCATCTGGTTGCAGTGGGTTTTCAGGATTAATGGCAACATTTACAATTTGTAACAATCCGTCCCCTTGAAGATTTGTTGTCATAGAATCAAGGTAACTCCCATCAAAGCCTACAAATGATTCAACTTGTTCAACAGGGTTTCCTGCAAGGTCTTCAACGTGAACATTGATGTTTGCATTTTCTGCTACTAAAGGTGCTGTTAATGTTGTTAAGAATGCTGCTCCAACAGCTATTTTCTTAGTTGTTCTATTCATAGAATTAAATGTGTCTTTTACAGAATCAACTAAATTTTTTGCGCGCATAGACAATAAATGGTATTTCTAGTATATAAATGTTTCGGTTTTACTAACTACAAAGTAGTAACGAATTGTTTTTTACTAAATGTTTAAATACAACAAAGAATTTGTATTTAAAATGTCGAGAATAAAAAGCTTGATTCTAGCAACGACCTTAACACTTCTAACGGCTTGTGCAAACAAATCAATTGAAACAAGTCATACATTTGCAAAGCCAATCTACACACAATATGAATATAGTCCAAAATATGACGATGCGCACAAAATGGGTGATTGGTCAGTAGCTATGTTTCCAAAACAATATTTTAAACAACCATTCAAAGGAGAATTCTACGATATGAACAATAATGGAGTTGCAGATGTAGCAGTTTACTATGCGGTTAAAAATTTTGGTAATGATTTTAATACATTAAGAAAACCAAGTATGGCAGAAATCTTAGATGAAGATACTGGCAAACCAATAAAAAGACATTATGATGAAGCATGGACAGATTCATTATTTGAATGGTATGAACGATTTGATTCGGCATGGGTTGCACCACCAAAAACAAACAAGAAGAAAGCTGTAGATAAACCCGAATTAGTTAATTTTCTAGGTGAAGAATATTGGGTTTTAAAAGAAGATCTTAATGAGGATGGTATAATTGATGCAATTGTATACCATGAATATGTAAAACCACGTTTCTTAAGGAGAACGCCAAAAATAAAAAACTTAGATAATCCTAGATACTTGCAAGTTTTAAATTCAGAAACTAGTGAAGTTCTAAGTTTTTACGAAGATTACGACTTAAACGGTTCAATGGATAAGAAGCATGAATAAGTTTAAAAGAATTTCTTAAACTGTTTTAATCTTGAATTATAATCAATATTTGCTCTGAATAAATTCCAAAAAACTCTTTGTAACCATTCAATCCATTCTTGATTGTAAATTTCATAAAAGATTCTAAGGTTTTTTTGAAGTTCACCTTTTTTATAATTCTCCAAAGCTTCTTCATTTTTGAATCTTGCAACTGTTTCGTCAATAATAAATCCTCTGAGTGGTTGATAACAATGTTTGATTTCAATTAAATCAGGATATTTTTGAATTAAAGGAAGCAATTTTGAAAGATTGGTGATTGTTGCAATATTTACTCGACATAGAATTTTAATTAATATTTTTTTTTGAAGTAATTCTTCAATAAGTTCTAGAATATTTTTTTCATCTTCTGATAAATTGATGAACGAGAGGTTTCCAGAAAAGAAGTAAATTGTTCTTTCTGTTTTTCTTAGTAAAGGAATTAACTTTTGATTTGTAGATATGTCTTCATTATCGTATTCTTCATAAAAAGCTTTCTTTTCTTCTTCGGGAATAAACTGGAATACTTCAAAGAAATCAAAATCTGTCTTTGCTTTTCCTATTCTAATTTGATTGAATAATTCTTCTTTTATCTCATCACTAACAAGAGTTTCTTTATGATTAAAATAAACTATTTTCAAAGCTCCTTGTGTGCCTTCTCTAAAAGTTTTGATGTTTATTTGGCCTGTTTGATCTTTAATCTTTTGTAAATAAGAATTTGTTGTAACCCAACTTCTTTTGATCAGTTTAGAAATGTCTTGAACTGTTTTTGGTTCTTGTTTAACAAACTTTATTATTTTATCAATTTCGTGTTGATTTAAAACCATGAATGTTATTAATTGTGCTTGATTTAAATAGCTTTCTAAAACACTAGAACAATTAATTAAAACGCGGATATATATTAATTAAAACTATATAGTATTATTATGAGGAAATATGTGGTCACAGGCGGTCCATGCACAGGAAAAACAACCCTTCTTAACAAACTTTCAGATTATGGATTTGCAACTGTTCCTGAAAGTGCAAGACAAATCATAGAAGAAGAACAAATAAAAGAAACAGGAATCCTGCCGTGGACTGATTTTATAGGTTTTCAATATAAAGTTTTAGACAGACAAAGAGAAAATGAAGATAACGTTTCCAAGCATGAAATAGTATTTCTTGACAGAGGACTTCCTGATGGTCTTGCGTATCTTAATTCTGAAGGATTAATACCAAATAATGATCTTTACAATGATTTAACTGCCGTGAATTACTCAAAAGTATTCGTTCTTGATCAAATTCCCATCTACGAAAATGATTCTGTAAGAAAAGAAACGTCTGATGATGCAAAAATAATCCACGAACATATTTGCAAAGTCTATGAAGAACTAAATTTTGATATTGTTTATGTTCCAAATATGGGTAAAACTGAAAGATTAAATTTTGTTTTAGAAGAGATTGCTAAAGAAAAATTGAATTCTGAATCTTATAAAATATTAGAACTGGAGGGTGTAATAAATGGCATGTATTGAAAAAATATATAGTGTATCTGCATTAGTTGGAAATGGTGCTTGCAATGCAAAATGTGACTTTTGTGCAGGAGAATATTTAAGACCTGATGCAAAAGAAAATAAGCTTTATGACAAAAACTTAGAAGCTGCAATAAAATTATCTGCGCGATACGGTGGTTGGTCTTTATCATTAACATCTAGCGGAGAACCAACTTGCGACCCGAATGCATTAACAAAAGCATTAGAAATATATAATAAATGTGCAAACCAAGGAGCTTATTTTCCAAACGTAAACTTATTCACAAACGGAATATTATTTGGAAACAAAGACTATTGTGATAAATATTTAGATAAATGGAAAAGTTTGGGTTTAAACAACATCGCATTATCAATTCACGAAGTTGACGAAGTAGGTCAAGCAGCAATTTACGGATTAAAAGACTATCCCCAATTAGAAGAAATAATTAGTAATGTAGAAGAACATGGACTTGGAGTTAGAGGAACATTATTATTAAGAAAAGGAGGAATTGACACAGCCGAAAAATATGAAGAAGCAGTTAAGACTCTCATTGATAAAGGAATTGATAATATAACTTCTTGGCCTGTAGGAAACCCGAATGGAACAAGAACAGAGTACACACCTACAAGATTAAATTTGCATAAAATTCAAAGATGGTTGCGGAAAAATGCTAAAATGTGTCACGGACATGTATGGGGTGGTGGAGTCTTTGATTTTAAAGGTAATATTCTAAGATATACAGACTACGTTACAAAGCACAATCCAAGAAAAGATTTTGTAAGACAATTAGTGGTCTTTCAAGATGGAACAGTTGCATATTCTTGGATCAAAGAAGGCGCATTATGCATGAAATAAACAGAATCTAAAATGAATATAAATAAACTAATTGAATCGAAAAGAATTGAATTTGAAACTATAAGTTCCGACCTTCATTTTCTTGAAAGTATTGTTTTACCATTGAAAGTTAATGTTAATCATAAAGGATTTAAACTTTATTGTGACGATTATTCATTAGCCTCAAATTTTAAAATTAAAAAACTTGTAGAACACGAATCGGGCTTTAATTGTTATGATGGGGGATATTATACAGAAAAATATTCTCTTTATCCACAATTCTATTTTACTTTGAAAAGAGATTCAAAAGAAGTACCAGTACTAATTCAACACAAAGATTTTGATAAAGATGATAGAATAATATTTAAGAGTTATTCAATAACTAAAGGAAATGGTGTTTACAAAAATGAAAACAATTATGAAAATCATTATGTAAATATAGACAAAGTATATTCTTTTTTTGAGGAGAAAGGTGTAAAAAAAGACCTTATTAATTCTTTACAAGAAAAGATTGAAGAGTTAAGAAAATTAGGTATTTGATAAAAAATATTTATTTTAGAACTTAATTCTTAAAATCTTTATTTTTATTTTTCTCATTATGCAATAGAAAAGTATATATATGAGATATAACTTTAATTCATGAGGAGGGACCCGTATGAAAAAGCAAATCTTTTTACTCTTAGTATTAACCGTTCTATTTTCAAGTTTGGCATCAGCGGCCAGCAATTTTTACATCGAATCAAAAGTCGTCAATAATGAAGTCTTTTTAGAAGAATCAGCACTTTTTGAAATAACAATAAATAATTTCTATGCAATAGATGATATTTATTCATTATCAACTGTAAGTTCTGATTGGATTGTTAGTACGGGCGGAATACCTGTAACTGTTGAAGCTGATCAAAAGAAAACATATGAAGTTCAATTAAAACCAGGTTCAGATTTACAAATAGGTGTTTATAACGTTGAAATTAAATTTAAATCAGCAAGAACTGGTGAAATTGAAAGAAAAATATTCAATGTTCAAATAAAATCGTTCGATCCTATTTTTGGAACGTACAGGCCATCTGTTGTATTGGGAGTGGATATTGCTGATCAAGTCGATCCAAGAATAAATGTTCCGGTTGAAATATTTTTAAGAAATAGAAACCGATTAGATATAGGGGTTGATATCGCTTCAGCAAAAGTAATTGTTGATGGGAATTTATTCTATAAAGAATACATGGTTCCTTTAGGTCCTCTTGATGAAAAAAGAGATGAATTATTATTCACACTAGATGAATTCCAAGAACCAGGCATTTATCCGCTAAGTGTTAAACTAGAAATTTTGAATGTTACTATTAGCGAAGTTAATAAAAATTATGAAATTATAGGCTTTTCAACAGTATCAATTGATAGAACTCCTAGTTCAGTTTTCTTTAAGAAAACAGAAACTATTGTACTTGAAAATATTGGTAATACTGAGAAAACTAAAGAAATACAATTTAAATTACCATTTTACAAAAAGTTTTTTACTTCAACAGAACCAAAAGCAGAATATGTTAAATCTGAAGAAGAAAAATATTTGTTATGGGAAGTTACTTTACAACCACAAGAAACTGCAGAATTAGTTATTGTGCAGAATTATAGATTACCATTAGTTATTTTATTTTTCTTTGTAATTCTGATTGTGATGTATTATCTAACAAGAAGTCCTTTAATTGTATTAAAAGAAGCGTTTATTGAAGGTTCAACTAAAGATGGTGTTTCCGAATTAAAAGTAAGATTGTTTATCAAGAACAGATCAAGAAAAAATATTCGTGGAGCAAAGTTAATTGACAGGCTCTCAAGTATGTTGGATCTTAAGAAAGAGAAGCATTTAGGAACTTTACATCCTTCAAAAATAACCGTTAGTGATAAAAAAGGAACTGTTTTAAAATGGGATTTAGAAAATTTAGAACCTTTTGAAGAAAGAATTGTAACTTATGAAGTAATATCAAAATTAAAAATTATAGGTTCAATTAAGCTTCCAAAAGCAAAGATTAATTTCCCAAACAAAGGAAGAGAAAGAACAACTTTTTCAAATGATACATTAGTATAAAAAAATAATTCCTGCTCAGGATATCTGAGCAAGATTTTTTTTCTTTTTATTATTTATTTATGATGGAATAGTCCGCCCAGACCTATTAATACAAAAGCTGCACTATACCAACTAATTCCAAAGAAATTCCAAATTCCAAAATCAACTAATAGGAATAGAATACCTACAATTAGAATTAGCCATCCAATCCATCCTTTACATTTTTTAGCCATAACAATCACCTCATAGATTAGTTATGGGTTAATTTTTGGTTTTTGATTATATAAATTTTTTGTTAAATTCATGTTCAAAAAGCTTTTTTTCATTTTTGTTTGCGTAAATTTTCGATTTTCATCAGATTTTCCATAATATTTATAAATGGCTTATAATTCTATTCGACTTGAAAATGGGTAGAATAAAGACTAAAAAAGTAAAAAGTGTATCAAATGAGCTTATGGAAGCTCATGGTGAAGAGTTTACTAACGAATTTAGTAAGAACAAGGAACTAGTAGTGAAGTTAGCTGATATTCCATCTAAAAAGATTCGGAATATTATTGCAGGTTATTTAACGAGGCTTGTGAAAAGCAGGTGATAAATATGAGTGAAGACAAGGACAACTCTATCTTTATTGGGGGAAAACCATTCATGAACTATGTTACAGGAGTTGTAATGCAGTTCACGACAAAAGAAGCAGATGAAGTGATAGTGAAGTCTAGAGGAAAGTTTATCAGTAGAGCAGTTGACGTTGCAGAAGTAGCTAGAAAAAGATTCATGAAGGGTCAAATAGATATTAAAGATATCATCGTTGATTCTGAAGAGTTCGAGAACAAAGAAGGAAAAACTGTTCGAGTATCCACTATGGATATTGTTCTTTGTAAAATTAAGAAATAAACTTTTCAAACAGTTCATAAAAAGATATTTATACTAGTTAGAAGTATTTTGATTTTGTTATGGGCCTATAGCATAGCCTGGATAGTGCAACCGGCTTCGGACCGGTAGACCGGGGTTCGAATCCTCGTGGGCTCATATTAATTTTTCATGATATTCTAAAGCAGTAATTGAACCTTCTAAAGAATTAACTTGAGAAGTACTTTGTGTTTCAAATAATTCTTTATCAATAAAACTAAGAATTTCTTTTTCTCGACTTCTAAAATCAGATATTTGCATTATATTTTTATAAGCTGTGAATGGTAATGTTTGACAGATTAAACTGTTTTTATTTCCTGCAGGAATTACTTGCAATTCATCTTCTATATAGGCATAAGTAACTTGTTGGCTTCTATCTGAAAAAAAAGTGATTTCATCTGCTAAAGTAAACCTTCTTATTTTAGAATCGACTCTAAGTCTGTGAATCTCTGCATCTAATAAGTATAATCTATTATCTTTAAGACAAGAATCTGCTGCTAAAGCGTAAGTTATGTATTCCTTTGGTTCCATTCCAAATTCAGAAACTAGCAAAATAGGATTTAAATTAGAAGTAGATATGTTATTCATACGAAGTAATTGGTGCCAAGGTTCTAAAACGCCTTTTCTTTTTTCAGTTCCATATTTTAAATTAAATGTTTCTCTTCTTTGTTCTAGCACATTTTGGATTTGATTAATCCTTTCATCCAATGCTTTACTTGTTTTTGTTACAGGAAGAAATTTTCTTTTTGTTTGTAAACTGTTTATATATGCTTGTTCGATATAGCTAATGAATAATTGTTTCATTTCTTTATCATCAATTTTTAGAATTCCATTATAAATAACTCTTATTTGATTTGATAAAAAAGGATTTGTTTGATATTTGCTTTCGAATTTCTTAATCCACTTCTCTAATTCGTCATCCTTCATATTATCCGGAAATAAGTTATTTTATTTAAACCTATGTTGCGTGATGATGTCTTCTAGCAAGGTAACGTGCAGCTCTTAATAAAGCCATACAGCCTTGTCCTGCTGCAATAATTAGTTGGTATTCATGACCATCAGCACAATCGCCTACTGCAAAAATACCTTGTTCAGAAGTGCTTGTTTGTTTATCAATTTTAATATGGTTATCTTCATCAATATCAACAAGACCTTTTACAAACTCAGTATTGGGAATTCGTCCTATTTCGACAAAAATACCTGATACTTTCAAATGTTTTTCTCTATTCTTCTGTTCATATTTCAAACCATTCACAAATTTATCTCCTAGAATTCTACTAGTTCTGGCATTATGAATTATTTCGACTTTCTTTTGACCTGTGATTTTTTCAACCAAGATTTTGTTAGCAATTAGCTCATCTTTGTTATTTAGAATGTAGATTTTCTTAGCAATATTTATTAAGAAATCAGCTGCTTCAAGAGCTGCATTTCCACCACCAATAATCGCCACAATTTTATTTTTGTATAAAGGACCGTCACAAATTGCGCAGTAAGTAATTCCTTTACCAGCCATTTCTTCTTCGCCAGGAACATTAAGTTTTCTAGGTCTGGCTCCGGTTGCAAGAATAATTGATTCAGAGAAATATTCCGCTTTACTTGTTATAATTGAAAAAGTACCATCTTTTTGTTTGACAATCTTTTTAACATCTTCTCCTTGATTCATCTTTATATTATTATACCATAGTTGCGATTCTAAATTAGTTAATAATTCCATGTTGTTTGTTTGTTTAAAACCAGGATAATTTTCTATTGGGCCAGTCAAGTTTATTTGACCACCAAAATCTGTTGAAATAATTAAGAATTTCATTCTTTTTCTAGAAGCATAAATTGCTGCAGTCATACCTGCAATACCCGCTCCAATTATAATAGTTTCATAAACATCATATTTCTTTAAATAATGCTTTAAAATTCGAATAGTTTGTTTTCGACTTTTCTTAGTAATTTTCTTAGCTAAGTCTCGTTTATGAAAAACTTCTCTAATCCAACGACTAAAATCATTTTTTCTTTTAGTAACATGTTCTTTATAGAGATAATCTTCCATTGTTTCAAGAATAAAGGTTAATTCAGAAATATTCTTAATACTACGATTTTTCAAATGAAACTGTTTATCAATACTTATATCAGACAATGATTCACCCCTCTTTAAAAGATAATACAACCTTTTTTATTTAAAGGTTGCGCTTATAACTTGTTAATGAGTCAACCAGAAAACGAGTTTGCCTTTTTTCTTAGAATCAAGTTTACAAAAACCAACTCTTTCAAATTGAATAGTATCACCAATTCTAAGCTTAGAAACTAACGGTTCTGCCAATCCTGTAAGAACTTTTTTATCAGGCATTAAGATTTTGACACTAACAAGATTTTTTTGAATAGGAAGCCAATGAATAATCTTTGTCCCACTGAAACGAAACTTCTCATATTCTAAACTATCAAAATAAAATTTACCTTCTTTTTTAATGAAGTTTAAACAATCCATTAATCGAAAAAGGTTGTTTTCCTTTAAATCATCATAATCATCTTTACTTAAATAAAAATCCATGTAAGTTCGAAAAGGTCTAAGTCCTCTTCTAGGAAAGTCAGGGTGGAGTTTAAGATTGATTTTTTGTTCTGGTGACTTTCTAATCTTTACAGTTACTGGTTCATTAATAAAGAAATATCTATTACATTCAGGATCAAGAATTCTTTTGTTGTGCATAATTAAATCGCCCCAACTAAGAGTTGCTTCAGACTTATTAATTCCTGTATTTAAAACAAAATCTTTTATTGCTTTTGGCAAAAAACCTCTTCTTCTAAGTGCGACAATGGTGGTTAATGAAGGGTCATCCCAACCAGTTAATTCTTTTTTCTCAATCATTTCTCTAATGACTCTTCCAGAACTAACAACACCTTCTAAATTGAATCTTGCAAACTCAAAAATATCTGTTTCTTTGAATCCAAGAAGTTTTTGAATATATCTTTGTAAAGCATTTCTCATCTCAAATTCTTTACTCCTAAATCTGTGAGTAACGCCTTCTAATCCATCCATAACTGAGTTTTCAAAATCATAATTTGGCCAAACAGTGTACTTTCGTTTTAACCTAACATGAGGCTTTTTTATTATTCGAAAGATAGTCGGGTCTCTCATAGTACTATTTCTATGTTTGAGATCGATTTTTAGTCTTAGAATTGCTTTTCCAGCAGGCATAGAAGGCATTTTCTCCCAAGCAATGAGATTTTCCTTTATGTGTTGATACCTGCAATCACAGGGTAGGCTTTTCATTCTTGATTCACTAACTCTTTCCTGACTACAAAAGCAAACATATGCTTTTCCCAAATTAATAAGTGTCTCAGCATGTTTGTAGAATTCATCCATATGATTTGAAGCATAATCAACTTCATCAGGAATAACGCCCAACCATTTGAAATTTTCAAGAATGATATCATAAAACTCTTTTTTTGCAAGTGTTGGATTGGTATCTTCGAATCTTAAAATGAACTTTCCTTTGTTTTCTTTTGCATAAGAATAATTTACAAAAAGAGCTTTAGCATGACCAATATGAGGGTATTTGCTAGGCTCAGGTGGAAATGCAGTTACAACTTTGACAGATGTTTTGAATGAATCAAATAAACCTTTTTCTTTAGCTTTCTTTTTTTCTAATAATGAAGGATCAAGTTTTAAAAGCGCTTCTTTCTGCTCATCAGGACTCATAGAATTAATTTTTTTAACAATAGGACCAACAAGTTTTTGTAACTCTTGAACCTTACTCTTGGCATCAGGATCTTCTTGTATAACAGAACCAATTATTGCACCTGGATTTGCCTTCCCTCCATGTCGAACAGCGTTTTCCAGAGCATACTTTTCAATAAGTTTCTCCATAGAAGAAAGAGTACTAGGAGTGTTTAAATATTTTGTGATGATTAGAATTTGTAGTTTCTAGGAACAACTGTAATGCCGCCTTCTGAAATAGTAAAGCCACGAGCTAAATCTTTTTCAAGATCATATCCTATTGTTTCTCCATCAGGAATTATAACTTTTCGATCAACAATTGCATTTTTAATTTTAACATTTTTCCCAACTTGAGTGTATCCAAGCATGACTGCATGATCCAGAAAACTTTTTTCATTAATTCGAGTTTCATATCCTAGAACTGAACAGTTAATGTCTGCTCCGCTAATTATTACTCCGGGTGCAATAGTTGAGTTTATTAATGAACCTCTGTTGTTTGCAGTACTAATTATTTTTGAATGTCTGTGTGATTCAATATGTGTGAATGGTTCCCATTCATCATTATACATGTTAATAGGAGATTCAGTATCTCTAATTTCCATATTTGCTTGAAATGTTTGATCTAAAGTTCCAATATCTCTCCAGTATCCTCTTTCTTCTTCAGTCATGCCTGGAATTATATTGTCATGAAGATTGTATACAAAGATTCTTTTTTCTTCTCTTAACATTGAAGGAATTATATCGAATCCAAAATCATGAGATGTATATTTATTGGGATTTTCTAAAACTTGTTCTTTTGAAATTGCTTGTTCTTTATTTCTATCAATTGCAAACTCTACTAATAGTTGTTTTGGATTAAATGCGTAGTTGCCCATTGAAGCAAGACAATATTCTTCATTTCCGGGCATTGGTGTTGGGTTTTCTGGTTTTTCTTCCCATCCGATTAATTGTCCTTTTTTATCAACGACTAGAACTCCATAATTGCCTGCTGCAAGTTCTCTTTTAACAGGAATTGCAGAAATTGTTAAGTCTGCTGAGTTGTCCATATGAAAATCATTCATTTGAGAATAATCCATGAAATATATATGATCTCCGCCAATAATATTTACTAAATCAAGTTCTTTATTTTCTTGAATAAAACGATCGTTTTTCATAACTGCATCTGCTGTTCCTTCAAACCAACCATCTTCTTTTTCTCTTTGCATTGCTGATACTGTTGTTATAAACTCTTTTCGTCCAATACCAAATCGTCTATCCCATCCATGTTTAATATGTTCGTGTGTTGAGAAAAATTCATATTGGGTTAATACTGCAACTTTTCTAATAGCAGAATTATATAAATTACTTAACGGAAAATCTATTACTCTATGTATGCTTCCAATAGGAACTGCAGGTTTACCTCTATCTCTAGTTAGTGGAGCTAGTCTTGTTCCTTTTCCTCCTGCTAATACATAAGCCAATACATCTAATGCCATTTTTGTCACTTTAAAATTACGATTTATTTATAAAGCTTCACAAAATATTTAAACAAAATAACAAAACTTGATTTCATTATGGGCTTGTAGTTCAGTCTGGTAGAATGCCCGGTTGGCAATCGGGTGATCCCGGGTTCAAAAGTACGTTTTCCGCCGTACCCACGGTGTCGGGCATAAAGCCCAACGTAATGAAAGTCCCGGCGAGTCCATATTTTTTAATCAAATATTTTTTAATAAACTTTTTAAAGGATTCTTAGTTGCATCTAATTAATGAAAAAATTATATTTTGTAACACAAAACAAGCACAAAGTAGCTGAAGTAGGCGAAGTTCTAAAAGAATTTGATGTTGAAATTGAACAGATACCAATGGATTATTTTGAAGATACTGATGATACGACTCAAGAGATTGCTTTGAAAGCTGCTAAAGAGTTAGCTAACAAACTAAACAAAACCTTGATTGTTGAAGACACAGGAATTTTCTTCAAAGTTTATAATAATTTTCCTGGCGTTATTACTAAAAGAATTTTTCAAGCAATTGGTTATGAAGGTTTATTAAAACTCTTAGAAGGAAAAAATCGAGAAGCTTATTTCTTAGTTGTTATTGGGTATTGTGAACCTGGTAAAGAACCTGTTTTATTCGAAGGCAGACTTGAAGGAAGCATGCTTGAAGAGATTCAAGGAATGGATAAGGATGTTCTTGCTTATGAGAGGTTTTTCAAACCTGTTGGTTACGATGAACCAATGTGTTTCATGTCCAGGGAAGAAAAGAACAAGATTTCACACAGAGCAATTGCAGCCAGAAAACTTGGTGAATTTCTTACTCGATGAATGATAATATTTAAAAAGGAAGAGTTCTTTATCTAGAAAAGAGGGGCGATTAATGAATGGTAACTAAAAAAACTGAACCTAAAATAAAAGGCATTATATTTGATTTCTGGGGTACGATAGTTGAAAACGGCGTATTTCCTTCACCAGTTAGACAAGCAAAAAGAATTCTTAGATTAAACTTAGAATTTTCAGATTACATTGTTCAGTTCGAGAAGTCTTTTATGACAAAAGATTTCAAAACTTTGTATGAAGCATTTGAAAATGTAACTAAAGATTTTGGTATCAATCCTCCAAAATTTGTTTATGATAATTTAGTTGGGATGTGGAATAAGAACACTTTTCTTTGTAAACCATTTCCTGAAACTGAAGAACTTTTAAAGACTTTAAAAAAGAAATACAAATTAATTTTAATGTCACATACTGATTCATTATCTGTTCCTCAGCTTCTTGAGAAATTCGATCTTTCGCAATATTTTGATGCAACTATTTTTTCTTATGATACTGGTCTTCTAAAAACTGATAAGAAAATGTTTGAAGCTGCTTTGAAAAAAGTAAAATTAAAACCAGAAGAAGTATTGATGGTTGGAGATTCAATGGAGTCTGATATGGGTGGTGCTCAGAACGCAGGTGTTCGGGGAATCCTTGTTGATAGACGTGGACGAAGAGAGTTTGATGATAAAATTAATGATTTAGATGAATTAATTGATTTCTTAAAAAAGATTGGAGCTTAAAATGACTGCTTGTTTATTTTGTAATATTGTTAGTGGAAAGATTCCTTGTTCAAAAATTTATGAAGATGATGAATTCTTTGCATTCTTAGATTTATATCCTATTAATAGAGGTCATACCTTAGTTATTCCAAAAACTCATTGTAAAAATTTATTAGATTTTCCTAAAATTCAAGAAACTGATTTAATGGAAGTCTTAAAAAAAGTTGCTGATGCTGTTATGAGAGCGACTAAAGCTGATGGTTTTAACCTTGGTATGAATAATGGTAAAGCTTCTGGCCAAGTAATTCATCATGCACATTTTCATATTATTCCTCGATTTGAAAAGGATGGTTTAAGTTCTTGGCCAAATAAGGAATATCGTAAAGGCGAGATAGATAAAACAAGGGATGAAATAGTTAAATTTTTATAGAAATTCTTTTTTTTGTTTGATGAATGCCGAGGTAGTTTAGACCGGTTAGAGCGCCACGCTCATAAACTCTTGAGCGATGAGACAAACTCTTGTCAATGATTATCAAGTTGGTGCAACGTGGATGTCGGGGGTTCAAATCCCCTCCTCGGCAGTTTTTATTTTTTAATATGTCATCCAATTTATTTGAATTCTCTCGTCTATTAAAACGAAACATTTATATATGGTATTCTATTTCTAACATATACGTTTATATGTGTATTATGGAAAGTATATAATCCAACAGATAAATATTTAAATATACTATTGTTCAATATATTAATGGGGTTTGTACGGTGATGAAAAACAAAAAAGTATTCAATATTTTCTTTAGAGAAAAGCCTGCGATGATGTTGGTAACTTTATTAAATAAGACTAATGAAATTTATGCATCTTCTTTAGCAAAAATCGTTGATTGTACTTATAGTCATGTTGTTAAAATCCTTCAAGAAATGAATAAAGCAGGTCTTGTCAACTTTGAAAAACAAGGACGATTAAAAGTTCTAACTCTTACAAAGAAAGGCGAAGATGTTGCAAAAAATATTGATAACATCAGAAATTTGTTATGATTTCTGGGTTCTTAAAAAAATTCTTTTTTAATAACATCAGAAATTTGTTATGATTTCTGGGTTCTTAAAAAAATTCTTTTTTAAT
>CALDOJ010000045.1 GCA_937912225.1 Candidatus Woesearchaeota archaeon
TTCAATTGTACAAATAACTTTTATAAAATTTAAGTAATAAATATATATTTGAAACATTAATGTATAAAAAATTGTTTTGAAAATATTATCTTTTGATATTATAGTAATACTTATTAAATCCGAAATAAAAAACATTGTGAAAAATAAAAAGAATAAAGAATAATTATTTGTTAAAAAAAAGAATATTATAAACCAAATAAAGATTATTTGTGAAAATATTGGCATTTCTAACAAATTAAAATTTATCCAAATATTTTTCCAAGAAAATTTTCGATTATTATTGACTACTTGCACAATTCCTCGAAACCAACGATTTCTTTGTTTGATAAAGTTAACAAAATTCATTGGTAAAGAATCATATGCTATAACATCTTGTGCAAAACTAGTCTTTAAATTTTGTTTATGAAACTCTTGAACTAAATCAAAATCTTCACAAAGTGTTTTATTGCTATAATTTATTTTTTCAAAAGATTCTTTCTTAAAAGCTCCAAAGTTACCTGCTATTAAAGAAAAACCGTTTGGTGCTAATACCAGTCTTCTTTCAACAACATTAATTTGATATTCTTTTTCTATAATAAAATTATTTTTTACAACAACATTCGAACCTATTGCATCAACATTTTGTTTTAAAAGATTTTTAACAAGGTTTTCTATTCCATCTTTCTCAATTATGGTATCAGAATCAACATTCACAATAATTTCTCCTTTCGCATTTTTTATTCCAGTATTCAAAGCAGACCATTTACCTCGAGAAATATTTTTTATTAACTTAATTTTACCATTAAATTCTTTTTTTAATATTTTAACAGCAAGATCATTCTCATCATCATAAACTGCAATGATTTCTTTATTTAAATAATTATTATTTAAGATCGAATTAATTGATTTAGAAATTATTTTTTCTTTTCGAAAAATAGGAACTATAACTGAAACAAAAGGTTCTTTTTGTATGGAAAGTTGTTTCATAAACTTAAAACGAATACTTTGAATTATGATAAATAAACTTTTGAAAAGTATTATAACTACAAATATAAATAAAAATGTATAAGATAATATTAGAAGCAATTCTTGATTTAAAAAATTTAAATAAATTTCAAAAAGATAGAATAATACAATCACTCCAAGAAGCATTAACAATGAAAAATAATTCTTAAATGAATAGCTATATATTTTAAACTTGTTTATTCTAACAAATAAATAACTAATAAGAATTACTATGTAACCTACAACTATTAAACTAAATAACCAAAAAAGTATTGACATAAGTTTCCCCCTAATCTCAGATAAATTTAAGTTTTTATATACTTTTCTTAATAATTAAATAATTTTCTGAACTTTATTAAAAATAATTCTTTTGAAAATCCTATGAAAAAAGCATAATCAAATAATAATATAAAAGGAAAGAAGAATATTTTTTTAAAGAAAGATTTAAGTTGAAAAATTCTAATAATTGATAAAACAGGTGTAAAAATAAACAATTTCAAACAATTAAAAAAATTATTTTTGAAAAAAGGTTTATAATTTGAACCATGTTTGGTTTTCAAATAAAAAAAATGTTTTCCAGAGTAAAAACTATTTTTTATGGATTTAAAAATTGAATGTTCATTATCTCTAAAAACAATTAAAGAACTTTGATATTGTTTTAAATTATTAGCTTTCATTCTTGCAGCCAAATCGTTATCTTCTGAATAATGAAATAATTCATCAAATAAACCTATTTTATTAAAAACTTCTTTCTTAAAAGCTGCGGCACCAGATACAGGAAGGAGTTCGTCTTCTTTTTTTGAATAATTTTTAATATGTTTAGTTAAAAAGTTAAATTTTAAGATGTTTAAAGTTCCTTTTAATTTTGTTTTATAATATAAATCGTTAAGTTCTGATAAAAAACTATTTTTTTGCGCAGTAATATCAAAAGAAACAGCATCATAAGAATTATTTTTTTCAAAAAATGTTTTGATTGTTTTTAAGTAATTATTTGGTAGCACATAATCATCTGCTATGAAAGCCACAATCTCTCCTTTTGAGTATTTTATACCTGTATTTCTGGCTGCAGAAACACCTTTGTTTTTTCTATGCTTAAAATATCTGAAATTTGAAAACTTTTTTTGAAAAGATAAAACTATTTTTTTTGTTTCATCAGAACTATTATCATCAACAACTATTAATTCGTATTCTTTTTTTGAAATATCTTGTTTTAGTAAACTCTCTAAACAAGTTTTCAGAAAATTTGCTCTATTGTAAGTCATGATGACTATTGAAATCATTTTTTTAAGTTATTTGTTAAAATTAACAATTAATTAAATATATTTTTCTAAAATTTGTTTGTTCTTTTTAAAATCTTTAACCGTATAAAAAACATAAAACTCGCAACTATTTAACAATTTGATACTTAAATGAAATCTTTTCATAATTGATTGTAATTTTTCAAAGAAATCTTTAATATTTGGTTTAATTAAAAATTCTAATACTTGTGGCGTTCCATAACCAATAATTAAATTTACAAAGAGATATTTAAAAGAAGTAATTATATTTGATTTTTTTATTTGAGGTTTATTTTTATTTGATTTTTCTCCAAGAAAAATTTTTTTAATATTTGATTTTTTCACAATTTTATTTTTAAAATTATCAATATCGATAAGTTTTTTTACACCATACTCTCTTCGTTTTAGAATTCTAGTTTTAAACTGTTTATTTAGAAAATAATTTTTCCCAACACCCATTCTTATAGGAAAAGAAAGCATTTCTAATTGATTATTTAATATGGGTGTATCATCAGACAGTATTTTGAACTTACTATCTTTTAATAATTCAAGAACTAAAGAAGACTTACCACAACCAGTATTTGCTAAAAATAAATAACCTTCATTATTATAAGTGAATCCTGCTGCATGAATTCGATTTAAACTTTTTATTTCTAATAATTCTCCAAGTTTTGAATGAATAAATAAATAGGATATTTCATAAAGTAAATCTAAATTTTTAGAATAAAGGTTTATTACATCATTCTTATAGTTATAATCTGCTAATAACTCTTTGTTATAAATTATTAACAATTGATTTTTCTTACAATATACAGAGTAATCTTTTCTTGAATAAAACTTTTTTTTTGGTAAAATATTCTTCTTCGGATGTTTAAAAATAATATTAACAACAATATAAGAAGATTTTTTTTCACGAGAACTAAAATATTGAAAATCTTTCCCTAAATTATTAATAATATTAGAATAACCTTTAATTTTAAAATTAATTCCATAAAAATCCAAGAATAATTCTTTTTCTAACATTAACAATTTGAATGAAGAATAGTTTAAATAATTTTATCTAAAAACAAAAAGTTTTTGAATCAAACCTTACTCTTAAAGAATTAATATGCAAGAAGAATATTCTCCATTTAAAGCAGCTCATCATATTGATAGACTTGAAAAGCTAAAGAAAGGCGAACTTCCTGGTCCTGTTCAGATGCAAATTGATTTAACTAATGTTTGTAATCATGATTGTTCATATTGTACTTATAGAAACCCCAATAAAAGGTCTGGGACTGACTTTGATGAAAAGAATATGATTTCTACAGATAGAATTATTTCTTTAATAACTGAAGCAAAAGAAACTGGTGTTAAAGCAATTCTTCTTTTAGGTGGTGGTGAACCACTTATTCATCCTGGAATTGAAAAAATTGTAAAACATATTGAAAATCTTGATTTAGAACTAGCACTTGTATCAAATGGTAGTCTTTTTAATGAAGAAAAAGTAGCTCTGTTCAAAAACGCTTCTTGGATTAGAATTAGTGTTGACGCTGCAACTGATGAAACTTATAAATTAGTTCAAGGAACAACTCATGGAATTCCAAAAAATAAAATAAGACTTATAAGAAAAATTTGTAAAGATACTGTTCTTGGAGTTTCCTTTCTTACAAAACCTGAAAACTTTCATGAAGCATATGACGCAGCCGTCATGGCAAAAGAATTAGGTGCAAATAATATTCGATTCTCAATTGTTCAAACAATGGATGGAAAAGATATAATGTTACCTCATTATGAAAAATATTTCAAGCTAATAAATAAAGCTAAAGCTCTTGAAGATAAAAATTTTAAAATTTTTGGTTTAACTGGAAGAAAAATCGCTTTAGAAAACAATAAAAATTATGAAAAATGTTTATTTCAACATTTTGTCGCAGTAGTTGGAGCTAATGGAAATATTTATCCTTGTTGTTGGACAAAAAACTTAACGCCCCATATTTTAGGTTCTATTAATGAAGAAAGTTTTAAAGATATTTGGTTTGGAGAAAAGCGAAAGAACTATTTAAAGAATCAAAATCTTAAAGATTGTCCTCCATGTTGGTTTGATAAAAACAATGAATTCTTAAATTATTTAGTTAAAGATAAACCTCGACATGTTAACTTTGTATGAAAATGTTTAAATAAAAAAACATACTTGCTTCTTTTATGAACCAATTTTTCAAGTTTATCACATTATTACTATTACTTGGTTTAACTTTAATTTTAGATATATTCTTATTATTTTGGGAGACAATTAGGAGGCACAGGATTTTTCCTGGTTCATAAAAATGAAAATTTTAATGGTTCATCCACACGATATTTACTCTGCTTCAGAGCCTTGGACTATTCGAATAACTCATATTGCAGAAGAATTTGCTAAACTTGGTCATGAAGTAAAACTAGTTTATTTCCCACTTCCAGAATCAGAAAGAGGAAAAGTTCTAAAAGCAAAACATAAAAAGTTTAAAACCATTCCTTTTGAAAGAAGTAAATGGTTTCTGCCTTACAATATTGGTCGAATGTATAAACTTTCTAAATGGGCTGATATAATCCATTTCCAAAAATGTTTTGCAATTGCAGCATTACCAGCACTGTTTGCCGCTTATTTGCGAAAATTACCTGTTCATTATGATTGGGATGATTGGGAATATGCAATTTATAACTGGGACCCTCCATCAAAAATTTATGGCGAATATCTTAACTTTATGGAAAAAACTATTCCAAAACTTGCAGATAGTGTTTCTGTTGCAAGTCATCATCTTAAAAAACTAGCCTTAAAGACAGGAGTTTCAAAAGATAAAATTTCAGATTCACATGTAGGTGCAGATTTAGAAAAGTTCAATCCAAAAAATGATGGAGACAAAATAAAAAAACAATATAAAATAAAAGAAAAACTTGTTCTTTATCTAGGACAATTACATGGTGGACAATACGCAGAACTTTTCCTGAAAGCAGCAAAACTTGTTCTTCAAAAAGAAAAAAATGTAAAATTTATGGTTGTTGGTGGCGGACATTATTTGCCTTCATTGCAACAAAAGAATCAGAAATTAGAATTGGACAAAAATGTTATTTTTACAAATTATACAAAATATGATTTAATTCCAAAATATCTGGCAGCAGCAGATGTTTGTGTTGCAGCATTTGAAGATAATAATATTACCAAATGTAAAAGCCCTTTAAAAATTGTTGAATATCTTGCAGCAGGCAAAGCAATTGTTGCAAGTGATGTTGGAGAAGTAAAACGAATGCTTGGAGATTCAGGAATTGCAGTTAAAGCAGGAAGCAAAGAAGCTTTAGCAGAAGGCATTTTAAAATTCTTAAGAAATAATAACTTTCGAAAAGAAAATGAAATAAAAGCTAGAAAAAGAGCCGAAGTCAAGTATAATTGGAAAGTTACTGCAAATAATTTATTAAAAGCTTATACAAAACTATTATTTAATAAATAATCCATAATTATATCTGCAACAATTTTATGCCCTTGAGGATTATAATGAGCAGTATCTAAAAATAAAGACTGATTCTGATAATTCATTAATGGTTTTCTTAAGTTAAAAACAATTTTTTTCTGTTCTGATAAAATTGAATTAAACCAACGCTCATAATCTGAAGGTTGAAGCAATATCTCAAGTTCATTTGGAGAATTAATTATTAATAGGGGAATTTCTTTTTTGTTAGAAAGAGTAATTATTTTTATTAAGGAGTTTTCTGCCTCTAATTCTCCTAAGTTTATTCTTTCAAAAGTGTTTGGTAAAATTTTTCCTAACAAAAACATTATTTTTTTATAAATATTCGACTTTGAAATTAAACTATCATATAAAAAAAAATGAAACTTCGGAATAAAAATAGAATATTCAAAAAATACTCCTTCCTTATAATTATTCAATAACCAATCATTATGAAACGTCACAAAGATAATCATATCTGGTTGATAATCAAATAATTGTTCTTCAAAAACTCTCAAAACTTGATTTAGATTATAACCTGGAACTGCCAAATTTATAACTTCAAAATCTTCATTAAAAAAATTATTTAATTGAAGTTCTAATAAATAACCAAAAGTTTGATTAAAATCAACATGAAGACCATAAGCAACTGAATCACCAACTAAAACAATTCGTTTCGTAGTTGTGTTTTTTTCTTTATTAAAAATAGGTCTTGAAGAATCTACATATTCGTAAAAAAAATCTTTTATATCAATTACATTGATATAATTTAATTCCATTTCTTGAATATATTTTTCAGATGACAAATCTTCCAACAATAAATAATCAAAAACAAATAACAAAATTATAACATAAATTATTATTGTAAACAATAATAACAAATATTTTTTTTGTTTAAGTTTTAAAAATTTCATATTTCTTTATTAAATAATGATACAACTTTATTAGCAACATTTTCAGCAATTAATAAATTACCATTTTTTGTACAATGACCCCATGTTCCTGCAAAATGGTCAATGAATAAATCATAATAATCATGATCTTGTAAAGCAAATTCAAAATTTTTTTCATTACTAATAAATATTACATCATCAGATTCACTAAAATAAGACTTCATCTCTTCAATTGGTAAAGTTGGATATTGCATAACTATAAATGCAATATTTTGATCTTTTAAAATATAGTATAAACTTTCATGAGCTATTTTTACTGAAGGTCTAGAATTAACTCTGATTTCAGAAGCTTTGTCAAACATTTTTTGAGCTTTTCTAGAATAATTATTTTCTTCATAATATTTGCCTAATAAATCATATAATCTATCATACATAGGATTTCGTGATAGCTGATATTTCAAAAATGTTTCTTCATTAAAAAAAATGTTTTTATCTTTATAACAATAGAATAATTCTTTGTATAAACCATTATCATTTGGATGAAAAGAAATATAATTTTCAACAAAAATATTTGCTTTTGAACAGTTATTTCTCAATAAATAACTTCTTGCTAAGAAATCGTTCGCTTCTTCTAAAAACTCACAACTAATTTCTGAAGGTAAAGATTTATTTGTCAAATTTATATATTCAAAAACAAAAGAATTGTTTGTTAATTGAGAAGAAGATAAATTGTAACAGGATAATTCTTTAGAGATTAGATTTGAAGAATTTTTCTCGAATTGAAATTTAATATTTGTGATTATCATAAAGAAAAAATTATATGTTTTAGAATATTTGGCTAAAAAAGAAGTTCTATAAATAATTTCACCAGGTATAAGATTCTGAGAATTAGGGTCATTTATACCCATCATTGAAATAACTATATTTGGTTGATATTTATTAACAAAAGAGCCAATATGATTAACAATATAATCAGTTGTTGCAACGGTCATTCCTTCATTAAAAACTTTAAAATTTATTGTTGTATTTTGTTTATTAAGAAAATTTTCTAATTGTGAAGGCCAAGAATCTTCATTTGCAAAGGCATAATCTGTGGTTGATTCTCCTAAAGTTAATATACGAATAGTTTCGTTAAAATTTTCTAACAACAAATTATTATTGTCTCGTGTTTGTTTTAAAATTATAGATTCTATTCTTAGGACAAGTTCTAATAATAAAACTAATAAAATAATTGTTGAAAAAAGTAATAAAAATTTCTTTATTCTCTTTTTTAACATAAAAGTTGTTTAATTAAACTTATTAA
>CALDOJ010000046.1 GCA_937912225.1 Candidatus Woesearchaeota archaeon
ATAATAATAATAATTTTGTTTGTGCCTTATATTCTGAAATTTAATCAACCATGGGTTGCGCATTCATTAGAAACTAAAATTCCAGAATTAGCTGAAAAAGAATTACCTTTAAATTGTTTTATTATAACAGAATCACCAATTATTCTAACATCAACCACAAATCTTAAAACAATTAGTATAAAATATTTTTTAGAAGAAAATATTTTAAAAAAAAAAAATGAAACTTGCTTTCTTTTTTTTGATGATATAATGTGTGATGGAACTTTTGGACTAAGCGAATCATGTAAAACCATAAAACAAGATTATCAACTCAAAGAATTTAAAAAATATAATTTTTCATATAAAAATTCTTTTAAAGAATACATTTTTTATAAGATAATTGATAAAAAAATTATTTAAACTTTATTAGAAATTATTTGAAGACGCGAGTCTTTTCTCATAATATATCTCTTAAGATGTAATTTAGTGCCTGTAAAGCCTTCATCAATTGTTGAAATAGTTTCATATCCAGATTCCAAGACAGTTCTTTTAACTTTTTCATCATAATGCCCGTATGGATATGCAAAATGAACAATATTTGTTCCTATTTTTTTCTCTAACATATTCTTTGATTCTGTTAATTCTTTTCTCAATAGTTCTTCTTCTACAAAAGTTAAATCTTTATGAGATTTTCCATGACTTCCAACAATCCAACCTTCTTTATGTAATTCTTTAATTTCTTTCCAAGACATAAAATCAGAATATTGTTCAACTTTAGGAATATTTTTCCCATCTATCCAATCAGTTGTAATAAAAATAGTTGCTTTGATATTTTGTTTTTTTAAGAAAGAAAAAGTTTCTGTATAAACTGATTTTCTTCCATCATCAAAAGTTATTGCAACAACTTTTCTTGAAAAATTAATGTTGTTTGATAAAAAATAATCAAGAGTTACAAATTTATAATTTTGTTTAATTAAATCATTAATTTGTTCTTTAAATTTTTCTAAAGTAAGAGACCATTCATTTTTTGAATTTGAAATATTATGATAACATAGAATTAAAACTCCTTCTTTTTTAGATCTGCGGATTTCACTTAACGCATCTAAACTTTTTCTAGAATCACTTTTTAGTTCTAATGCTTGTAAAAGATACTTTTCAGCTTCAGAATATTTTTTTAAAAATTTGTAAGCTAAACCTAACTCAGAAAAAATCATACTTTTTACAGAATCATCCTTTTTACTAATGCATTTTTTTAATCCTTTTTTATAAGTATAAATTGCCCTATGATGCATTCGACATCCAAAATATTCTCGTCCTAGTTCTAAATATGCTTTAGAATTATCAGGTTCTCGTTCTAATTTCCTCTTTGAGATATTCAAATAAAAAAATCTTTTCTCTCTTGAACGCTGTTTATTAAGCTGATTATAATGATGAACTGGAACATCAAAATCAACAATTTTAATATTTTTTTTTTCCAAAGAAAGTTCAACCATTTCATGAACTACTCCTTTAAAACATATATTTTTATGATTTGGAAATAATCGTACTTTTGCACTAATCCAATAAAAATTCATATCGTGATTATAACCTTGATACTCCTGCTGTATTGGAAGAAATTTCATAAAAGGCTTTTGTTTATAAACATAATTCCAAGTAAGCATAGAATAAGCTTCTTGTTTATTTTTATTTATCAAATCTTTAATTTTCTTCAAGTCTTGTTTTGCAATAACCTCATCAGGGTCCAATAATAAAATCCAGTCCTTAGTTGCTTCTTTTAAACTTTTATTTCTCGGTTTACTAAAATCATCATCCCATTTCATATGAAAAACTTTAGCTCCAAAACTCTTTGCAATTTCAATAGTTTTATCAGAACTACCAGTATCAACAAGAATTATTTCATCAACTATTTCCTTTACATTGTTTAAACAATCAGCAAGAAATTGTTCTTCATCCTTCACAATCATACAAAGACTAAGTGTTGACCCCATAATAAAGGAAAAATAAGAGTAGTTTATAAAACTTATTTAGAGAATACTTATTTTTATATTCTTAACCGAAATTATTAATTTCTTTCTATTTTATTTTCTGTTAATTTTTTAATTAAGTTTTTTGCTTTATTATTTGAAAAATTATATTCTAAACTTTTTTCCAAAGATTTAACAGCATTTTCTTTTTTTCCAATATTCTTTTGAATTTGAGAAATTTCAACTAATATGTTTGATGACTCTTTATTATTGTTTTCGTTTATTGAAATTTGTAATAATTTAGATAAAGCTGGTAAATTAATTTTATTTGTATATAATGATTCTTTAAACATTTTTTTTGCTTTAAATAATTTATTTAATGATTCATAACAAATTCCTAAAAAATAATAAGAATTGCTCTTTAAATATTGATCTTCTACAGAAAATTTTTTTTTTATTAAAACATTTTTAAAACATAAAATTGCTTTCATATAAAATCTGTTTTGTAAATATTCTTTTCCTAACTGATAAAGTGCTAATAAATCTTCTGGATTTTTATTAACTTTTTTTTCTGTTATTTTTAAGTAAAAGAGTCTCTTTGTTTTCGATCGTTCCACATTTGCTTCAGGATAATGATGTATAAAAACTTCCGAATAAGGTATTATTTTTTTTATTTTTAAAACCATTTTTTCAACTAATTCATGTACAACTCCTTCAAAGAAAATACTTTTTTTGTTTTTGAATATCCTAATTATTTTATTATCATTATAAAAATGAAATCCTTTAGATTCAGGTTCACCAACTGTTTCAACTGAACTAATTATATGTTTAGTATTACGATAATTTCTTTGAGTTATATAATACGCAATTTCATTTTTATTATTAATAAGCTCTTTTATTTTTAATCCGTCAGATTTTGAAATTATTTCATCAGCATCTAAAATTAGAATCCATTCTTTTGTTGCATACTTAAGACTTTCATTTCTTGCAGCTGCAAAATCATCACACCATTCAAAAAAATGAATCTTAGCTTCAAAACTCTTTGCAATTTCAACAGTTTTATCAGAACTACCAGTATCAACCAAAATTATTTCATCAACTATATTTTTCACACTATTTAAACAATCAGCAAGAAATTGTTCTTCATTCTTTGTAATCATACAAAGACTAAGTGTTGCCCCCATTAATAAGATAAAACAAGAATTGTTTATAAAGTTTCAGATTATAAACATCAACCTTTAAAAACCGTTTCTTCTTTCTTAACCAAAAAGTATATAAAACAAACTAAATTTCAAATAAACTATAGTTAAGGGGGTTTCATATGATTGAAGAAGAAAGTATATTAGACAATATTGAAGTTCACAAAAAGTTCGCAATTATTTCTATTAATCCTAAACTTTATCCATTAAGTGTTATATACTCTGCAGCTTATTGGCTATTAGATAAGGCACACGTTATTATTGATGGAGATCCTGAAACAGAGATTCTTGTTGAAATTAGACCACGAGTGAAAAATGTTGATTTAAAAGAACTAGGATATAAATTCAACGATGAATTAATTAATTATGCAGTCTATACTGTTCAGGCAACAAGAAATAAAAAACTTAGAGAAATGATTGTTGAGAATGCATTATCTGGAAACTTGAGAACTGGTCCGGTTAATCCTCCAAAATTTGATCAAAATTCTCAACAAAAAAACAATGAGAAAGCTTGTATTCCTTGTGGAGCTCCAATAAATAATGAAGCTGATTGGTTACCTACAACTGAAGATCCTGAAAGCATTGCAAATATTCGGCCTGCTAGAAATAGTCCTAAAGATTTTCGTTAAATATTCTTAATTTTAAGATGACTGTTATAAAAATTGAAAAAGGTAAATGTATAATTGAATTGAATAAAAGGTTCTATCCTAAACCAGTTATCAAAGAAGGAGTTGAAAGTTTCAAAGGATTTGGAACTATTGTTTTTACTGAAAAAGATAAAGTTATTATAACTCCAAATAAAACAATTGATGTAAATGAAATTGGTTATGATTTTTGTGACCATTTACTTAACATAATTCAAGGAGGTAGTTCTTTCTAAAATGGCATTCACAATGTTTGATGAAAAAGCAACTTCAGCTAAAAAAAATGTTTCTCAAGATGATTATGTTGTTAATTTTTATCATTCAAAAAAATATGATGATGAACACATCCTAATAACTGTTGATCATGGTAGTTGGGTTGTTTTAAATCAAGAAGAATTTGATTTGTTAAGATTTAACAAACTTAATGAAAATTCTGAGTTAAAAAAACTTTTAGAAGAAAAAGCAATTATTTTAACAACCAATAACAAAGACAAATTATTAAGAGCTACTAAAAATAAATATCATCATACTTGGAGAGGAACTAGTTTACACATATTAGTTCCTACATTAAGATGTAATCATAAATGCATTTATTGTCATGCTAAATCTAAAGATCCAAATTCAAAAGGTAATGACATGACTGAAGAAATTGCTACAAAAGTTGTTGATTTCATATTTCAAAGTCCAAGTCCTGCCATTACAATAGAATATCAAGGAGGAGAAGCACTTCTTAATTTTGAAATTATAAAGTTTATTCATAAATATGCTTTAGAAAAAAACAAAACTTTTAGAAAAGAAATCAGATTTGTCATAGTTACTAATTTTACAATTATGGATGAAGAGAAAAAAAGATTTTTCATAGATAATAATATTGATCTTTGTACATCATTAGATGGACCAAAAGAACTCCATGATTATAATAGACGTTTCTATGGATCTAAAAAAAGCTCCTATGATGTTGTAACCAAAACTATTGAAGATCTTCAAAAAGAAGGTAAAGGAATGGGTTTATTACCAACAATAACAAAAAAATCATTAGAATATCCTGAAGAAATTATTGATGAATATCTATTAAGAGGATTTAATTCAATTATGTCAAGAAATCTTAATTGTATGGGTTTTGCAAAAAGTTTATGGGATAAATTAGGCTATGATGCAGACGCATACATTGATTTCTTTAAAAAACAACTTAACTACATGATTAAAATAAATAAACGAGGAGTAAAATTTTTAGATTTCAAAGCTAAGTTTATCTTACAAAGATTGATATCAATTGAACAAAGAACATTTACTTGTTTTGGATCTCCTTGTGGTGCTGTTGTTGGACAAATTGCTTATGATGAACATGGAAATATTTATACTTGTGATGAAGCTCGATCAGATGAAACGTTCATATTAGGAAATGTTGCTACACACAGTTATGAAGAAATTATTAAAGGTCCTGGAAAGAAAATTATCGACCATACTTCTTGTTTATCTTTAAATTGTGATAATTGTGTGTGGCACCCATATTGTGGGACTTGTATGGTCTGGGCACAAGGATCTCAAGGAAATGCCATTTCAAAATTAGCAGAAGATTATGAATGTAAAATTCGAGGCGCACTAGTTGAACACCTTTTTGAAAAATTAATATTTGATAAAGAAGCCAGAAAAATTTTAATGCATTGGGCATTTCCAAAAAAATATCATTTTCCTTATAAAGAAGTTAAATTAAAAACAAAAGAAGAAAGACAAAATTTTATTAAAAATTTAAAAAAATAAAATGGTAGATGTTGTAGATATTAAAGTTGGATATTCATGTAATAACGATTGTTTTCATTGTGTGATTGCTGATAAAAGAAGAACTCTTTTAAAGGAAGAAAAATCTGTTGATAGATCAACAAAAGAAGTTTTTGCATTAATAGATGAAGCCGCATCTGATGGTGCAACATCAATTGTTTTAACAGGAGGAGAAATTACTATTAGAAGAGATATTTTTGAAATATTAGATCATGTAAAAAGTAAAAATTTTCATCACATAAACATGCAAACAAATGGTCGAATGTTTTATTATAAAGAATTTGTTGAAAGAATTATACAATATCCAAATGTTCATTTTACTGTTGCTCTACATTCTATTTATGAAAAAGATCACGACTGGATAACAGGAAGTAAAGGCAGTTTTAAACAAACAACACAAGGAATTAAAAATATGAAGGTTGCAGGCGTAAATAATAGAATAGGTGCAAAGTTTGTTCTTTCAAAAAAAAATTTCAATATAATGCCTGATATGATTAAATTTACAAAAGAACTTGGTTGTGGGTCAATTAATATTGCGTTTCCACATGCAATGGGAAATGCTTTACTAAACTTTTATAATTGTATTCCTAAATATTCTGAAATTCATGAATCACTTACAAAAGCTATAAATGTTTCTAAAGAAATAAAACAACATGTTGATTTTGAAGCGATTCCTCTTTGTTATCTTCAAGAAAATGAAGCATATGCTAGTGAATTTAGAATGTCGGATCATACAAAACTCCGAGATTTATCGCATTCTGATGAGAATTATACTAAAACAAGGAAAACTACTGCAAAACTTAAAGGCCCTCAATGTAAAGAATGTAAATACTTCTTAATTTGTGAAGGTCCATGGGATGATTATGTACATGGTTATGGTTTTGAAGATTTAGTTCCTGTAAAAGGCAAACAAATAACTAATATTAATGAATTACCAAGTTTTAAAGAAAGAGCAATTAATGGATATTAATGTTTATATAAAATAAAAAATCATACTTTTTAAATTAATCTTTCATAATTCTTTTTTATAAAAAAGTCATTAATTTTCTAAAACTTCATTATAATTACAAACATTACAAAGTTTTAACTCAGAATATTTTCCTTCTAAATGTTTTTGTTGATAGTTTTTGTATTTATTATTATTCCAAACTTCCTTAATAGAATTTTCTTTTAAATTTCCCAATATAACTTCTTTTTTCCAATCTACACAACAAAGTATAACATCTCCATTTGCTAAAATGTATATTTGATTAAATAATCTACTACAAGGAATTTTTTTTACTCCCTGATTAGAAACAGCATCTTCAGCACTAACATTTCCGCCTCTATTTTCAAACTTGTGTAGATGAACTGCAACTCCTAAAGAATTCCAGTAATTTTTTATTATTTCAACCTCTTTTTGTTCTATTGATAATTTTAACATATGAACTGCAATTTGAAGAGAAGGTTTTTTCTCTTTAGCTAACTTAATAAAATTTGTAATTCGTTCTTTTGTTTTTTCAAAGTCAAGATTTTTCATTTCTTTTTCATAGGTTTCTTTTGTTGCGCCATTAAAACTGAATATTACTTCATCTATTTTTGAATTCAATAACTTCTCAGAATTTTTTTTTGTCAATAAAGAACCATTTGTAAAAATATTAATTGTTGTTTTTTGATTCTTTTCTTTTGCATAATTAATGTATTTATCAAGATTGGGATTTAATAATGGTTCGCTCATTAAAAAAGGATGTATTGTTTTAACATCATGTTCTGAACATTCATCAATGATTTTCTTATAAAGGTTCCAATCCATTAATTGAAAATCTTCATTTTTAGAAGTTATTTCATAAGGACAAAATCTACAGGCTGCATTGCATTTATTACTAGTTTGTATTTGTACTGATGAAGGAAAATCTTTTTTAATCATGTATTAAGCCTCATTTAATAAACAATTATTTCAACAATTAAATAGGTTTTGTTTTTTACTAAGAAAGTTTTATAAAAAGACAAGTTTTCCTTTTATTAAAGGTTATTTTCAATGAAAAAAAATATTTATTCTTCCATAAAACAAGATTCTGCTGATGAAAATCACGCTTTACTTAGTCAAAGTATTCTTGAAGATAATAATGAAGACATTTCAAATGTTCAAACTTCTAAATTAATAAAACAAACAAATTCTGTTTGGCCTGTTGAAAAAGATATTTTAGTTGAAAATGTTTATTATGATTCTAAATTTGGTCAATTAGTAGTCACTTTAACAAATATGGATGTTAAAATAATTACCATAATTCAAAAAGGCGTTAAATATTCTTCAAATATGACTGAAAGTATTAAATTTATGAATTGTCGTTTAAATTTAAAGCCTGGTGAAAATAAAATCATTATTCCGTGTCTTGAAGGTAATCCTTTTAAGTTTGTTGTTAGAACTGATAGACAAACTGGTGCTGGTCAAAGTCGAGATAATGCATCCTGGTAATATATAATAAAATGAATTATTTTAGAAGAATAACAATCATCTTCTGTTCAGTATTTCTAATACTTAGCTTCATAAGTTCGTTCATTCCTAAAGAATGGAATTATGGTTTTAATCATTTAAGATATTTTCCTATTTGGATTAGAATTATTTTTCTAATATTAGGCTTATTACCTTTTATTCCAATTGTTAATCAAAAAATATGTGCATGGATTAATTCTTTAATCAAAAAATCAAACAAAATTAATAAAACCATAAATTATACTATAATAATTCTAGGGTTTATATTATTATTTTGGAATTTTCGAACAAGAATACTTTATGGTGATGCTTGGGATATGATTGGTGACTTTTATACTGTTTCAATTAATATGACTAGTCCGTTAACGTATTTAGTCTTTCATTGGTTGCATTTTTTTACTTCAAAAATAGGATATGAACCTCTTACAACAATGGCCTTTTCTAGTGTTATTGCAGGCGCTATATTTATCATATCTACATTATTGGTTTCAAACCAGCTATTTAAAGATACAAAGAAAAAAATTTTCTTTTTTCTATTCATGTGTACAATGGGAAGCATACAATTATATTTTGGATTTATAGAATATACTTCATTTTTATCTGCCAGTTTAATGGTTTATGTCTACACTGGACTTCTTTATTTAAGAAAAAAAGTCAATATTATGATTCCTAGTTTAGTTCTTATAATAACTATTCTCTTTCATTTAGAAGCAATATTAGTAGGACCTTCATTACTTTATCTCATATTTCAAAATAAAAAGAAAAAAATATTTTATGATTTCTTCAAAGCCTCAATTGTTTTTATAATTTTATTATCTAGTTTTAGTCTATACATTTATTTTATTGAATGGGATGAAACAATTCCTTTAAGTCCTGTTGATAAATTTGGAAGATTTGGTTATGGTGGTGTTGAAGAAAGGTTTTATCCTATAAAAATAAAACCCGGAAGTGAAGCTCCTGCCACAATGTTTTCTTGGTATCATTATAATCAAATAATTAATCAACAATTATTAGTTGCACCTATTGGAATATTTTTATTATTATCAATGTGGATTTCTAGAAAAAAAGTGTTTGAAAAGAATAAAAATTCAAAATCTAAAATTAATAATTTCCTTGCAATAATAGTAATCTTCTACATTATTTATAGTTTGATTGGCATCATGCATTTTAGTGGTAGACAAGATTGGGACCATATTGATGCTAGCATTCCATATACTATATTAGGTGCTTATTTATTTTTAACTTTCACAAGAAAAGAAGATTTAAAATATTTGGTAATTATACTAATAGTTATAGCTTTAATCCACACAGTACCGTGGATTATGGCCAATCATTTAGGTTTACCTTCAGCCCCAACTAGTAAAATAATGAGCAATATTTACTAAGAATTAAATTTCAGTTTCAATATTATTCTGATATAATTTTTGCCTTCTTTTAAGATTCTTAATTTAGAAACACCTTTTTTTCTATTCTTCCAAGAAATTGGAATTATTTTATAAGAAAAGCCATTAATAATTGCTTTCAATGGTATTTCTGCAGTTAATTCAAAACCATCAGAAATAAATGGTTGAATTGTTTTAATAACATTTTTATGATAACCTTTAAACGCATTAGTTATATCATTTGTCTTAAGATGAAACATTGTTTTAATAAAATAGTTTGTTAATCTATTAAATAAAAGTTTAAATTTTGGATAATTAACTATTTTACTGCCTTTAATAAATCTTGATCCAAACACACAATCATTCCCATTTTCTAATTCTTTATAATAAGCTATCAAATCTTTTACTGAATCAGATTCATCAGCCATCATAATTACAACATACTCTCCTTTAAAATTTTCTAGACCTTTTTTTACTGCTAATCCAAAACCATTAGGTGCGCTTTTAGTTATGAATTTTAAAGAAGAAATTTTTTTTGATAACTGTTGAAGAATCTGCTTAGTATTATCCGAACTATTATCATTAATAACTAAAATTTCATGTGAAATGTGTTTGTTTTTTAATTCAACATAAATTTTATTTACAATAGAAGATATTTGTCCTTCTTCATTATGCGCTGGAATTACTACAGAAAGTTTCATATCTGATTTTAAAAATTATGATTTATAAAAACCTTTCTAAATAAATAAAGTTTATAAAACGTTCATACTTTCTAATTAACAAGGGTTAATTAATATAAAATGGTTCAATATCTGCCTAAACCGCACTCTTGTCATTTTCAATGGCATATTACGGAAAAATGTAATTTTAAATGCACTCATTGCTATTTGACAGAAGAGTATTTGAAGAACGAACTAACTACAGAAGAATGTCTTCGTGTTGTTGATAATTGGATTGATTATTGTAAAAAACTTAATATTACACAAAATCGAAATATGACTCTTACTGGTGGCGAACCAATCCTTCGTAAGGATTGGTGGAAAATTCTAGAATACATTAGCGAGTATAAAAAGAAGGGTTTAATGGATCGATTCTATGTTATGACTAACGGTTCTACTGTTACTGACGAAATTATTAAACGTTATTTAGAACTTGGCGTTAATTACATGCAGATTAGTGTTGAAGGTACAGAAAAAGTTAATGATGAAATTCGTGGCAAAGGTAATTTTAAAAAAGCAATTGAAGGTGCTAAAATCATTTTAAAAAATGGAATGCCTCTTTCTTTTTCGCTTACTTTAACTCGTAAAAATCTTCATGAGGTTGAACCTCTTGCTAGAGTTGCTGCAAGTATTGGTATTACTGGAATGGGTGTTGGACGAATTGTTCCAATTGGTGCTGGAAAACAAATGCAAGACCTTATGCTAACTGCTGAAGAAACAAAAGAGTGGTATTTAGAAGCTGAAAGAATTAATCAAAGACTTAAAAATGATGGAATAAATTTTCGAGTTGATTATCATTGTTCTGATGGTCTTTACAATACAATAAGACCTGGAGCCAATAGCCCTCAAACTAATCATGCCTGCTCTACTCCTTTTGATGTTTTTACAATGCTTCCTAACGGGGATGTTGTTCCTTGCAGAAGACTCCCGATTGTTATGGGTAATATCAAAAAAGATACTTTCTTAGAAATTTATTATGCAAAAAATAAGATGTGGGAATTAAAAAACTGGGATAATCAAAGTGATGAATGTAAAAGTTGTGATAGTATAAAAGTTTGTCACGGTTCTGGTAAATGTATTGCATATGGCTACTTTGGAACTCCTTATGCCCCTGATCCTGGTTGTTGGCATACTTTTAAAGGATTTTCAGATAAAAAATATAAAAAAGAAATGGATGAAGAAACAATTACTTATTTCAAACGATATATTGCTAATCTTAGATCAGATCTTTCTCCTTTAGATTTAAAAGAAACTAAGCGAAAGAAGAGATTTATTAAAATAAATAAGCTTGATAAAGTTAAAAAGAGCGAGATTGATTATTTAATGTTTGATTTAGAAGAACAAGACCTTAATGAAAAAACTGGTGAGAAAATCATTACTTTTCTTAAAAAACTTCAAGATGAAAAAGTTGATTTCACTCTTGGCAGACCTCTTCCTCCTTGTATTTTAAATCAAGAAATAATTAAAGAGCTTGTCAAATTTAAAAGTTTCAAAAATTGTTTTGATTGTCCAAATCTTTTCAAACTTGAAGGAAAAAGAATTATTCTTTGTGATGGAAGAAAAGGTCCTGATTATAAATATTTGAATAACCGAGAACAAATTTGGGAATTCTTTGAAATGATGAAAGATTATGATAAACCTAAATTATTTAATAAATGTAAAGATTGTGATTATAGAGCTAAAGGACAATGTTTTTATATTAAGAACTGCGCTTTAAAACCAGTTGAACCTTTGAAAAGACAATTTAATTTAAAATGATTAAAAAATTGTTAACTACAAAAAATATTCTAATAGCAATTTTCATTCTTGCAATTCTTCTTAATTTCTTTCATCTTGGACAATCCACATTTGGTACTGATGAAGCAGAAATTATCTTAGCATCAAATAATATTTTTGAAAGCGGAGTACCAAAGGGTTTTTACAAAGTTCCTTTCTATGAAAACGCGTTTCATATAGAATCTAATTCTTCAATGTATGAATTTAAGCCAACAAATTATGCTAATTCTGATTTGGTTATTATGAAGGGTTGGTTTACTTATTATTTGACTGCGTTCTTTTTGTTATTTGGTAAATCTGAATTTTGGCTTCGTTTTCCTTTTGCTTTAATGAGCATTTTTTCCTTATTCATGATTTACAAGTTATCAGAATTATTATTCAATAAAAGAACTGCTTTAATTGCTTCGTTTTTCTTTGCAGTTAGTCCTAGTATTTTACTTTATAATCGTATGTTAAGATATTTTTCTCCTCTAATTTTACTACTTTTAGCGTCCAGTTATTTTTTTATTAAAGCTTTTAAGACTGAAGATAGAAAATATTATTTGTATGGAACTATCGCTTTTGTTTTATTATTTTATACACATATTCTTGCTTGTTTCACACTTGGTATTGTATTATTAGTCTATCGATTAATTACTTATAAAAATATTAACAAAGAAAATCTTTATTCTGCAGGGTTATTTGCAATTTTTACTTTGCCTTGGATTCTTGGAGTTAGTTTTTTTAAGAATATTGCATCTCAACCAAAATTTTTTGAGTTTTCAAACATGGTTCCTAACTGGTTTTTCTTTCAAAGTGTAATTGCAAGTATTGCTAATCAAGGACTTCTGTATTTATTTTTAGAATTAGGGATTATTATTCTGTTGTTAAATATTTTATTTCATAAAAAAATTAAAGATTATTTCTTTTATTGGAAAAATAAAGATACAAATTATTTTCTGTTAACATTTGTTGTTTGTTTTATTTTTTTTCCTGCAATTATAGCTCCATTCACAGGTTTTGAAGAAAGATTATTTTTACCATTACTGCCTTTTTTCATAATTATTGCTGCAAAAATTTTTGATTCTATTTTAAAAATTTCAAAGAATAAACATTACAAAATAGCAATAATTTTATTATTGATTATTTTTAGCTTTGTTCATGTTGATTCTATTTTTGGAAGAAAAGGACATAATTTTTTAGAGTATTCAAGCATCATACAAAAACAAGATAATGAGTTTATTTCAAGTATTAAAACTTTCTTAGAAGAAAATGATGTTGATAATAATACCTTAATTCTTACAACTTCAGAACATTTTCCTTTATTATTTTACACTGATAATGTTGCTCAAATGGTTTGGCCTGTTAGAAAAGACTTTATTAACAATTATCGTGATGAACTTATTATTATTGAAAAAGAGCCTTTAGAAGGTGGTTGTAATTTTTTCAATGTGTATGTCAATAATGCTTTTCGTTGTGCTAATAATAAAAACTACTTAGAGAAAATTCAAAATTGTAAAGGTTATGCTCTAACAGCTGACACAAATTTATATCATTGTAAAGCAGATACTAATTTTATTGGCGGTAGTTTGGGATTGTACTTTGCTGATTTTCCTAAAGACTCTCCTCCAGATTTTATTTGGGATCGTCATCCTTTTCCTGTTAATTTAGAAATTAATAATTTTGGAGAAGAAGTAATTCTTGCAAACAAAGCAAAACTGGTTTTCTCTAAAGATTTTGCAACTGATTTCTTCGATTCTAATAAAGAACCTGTTTTTATTCCTTATGATTTTAAATCAGTTAGTTTTGAAAATAATGAATTAAATCCTGGCAGAGTTTTATTTGAATTAGGCAATATAAGTTATCAATACAAATTAACTGTTAAATCAAAAGTCATAGATGCTAGTGTTAGACTTTGTTATCCTTATACAACAAAACTACGAATTGATACTTGCAAAGATTCTGTTGAAGTCTGTAGTTCTGATATTTCCGGCGCACCAGTTGGATTGGATAGTATTAATTATTATTTTGATGATGAAAATGTTTTCTTGAATTTTTCTGTTGTTAATTCTGCAGAAGGTATTATTGGTTCTATTGAAAATTGTGAAGAATATGAAGAAACAAATGAAGTAAAAATTAATTCTAAAAAATTTAAATGTGAACAAAATGACAAATTAATTTTTTCTTGTAAAGCCAAAAAATCAGAATTAAAAAAAGATTCTTCTTACATTATTAAAATAAATTATGATTATCAACAAGAATTTAGTAAAAGTCTATTGTTAAGAAATAAAGAATTTTTTGAGAGGGATTATAATTTAGATGTTCAAAGCTAAAACCATCATAATTGTTTTAATTGTGTTTTTTCTTTTGATAGTTATTTCTAAAAAAGCAAGTCTTTTTATTGGAAATAATGAGATGATTGATCCTTTAATTTTCGAAAATCCTATTTCTGCAGAGTTAGCATCTTGTCAATTAGATTGTACTTTATTTGATAATACTTTTCATGAAGAATGTATTGGATTTAATGGTTGTGAGGATAATAACTTTCTAAGAAATCAAGATTATTGTGAACAGAATAGCGACTGTTCTGTAAATTTTGCTTGTTGTTCAATTCCTTGCTCTGGTAGTGATTGTTTTCAAGCCAAATTTTGTGATGTTGCTAATAATCAATTTATTTCAGCCCATAATTATGGTTGTGCAAATGTTGAATGTACAAAAGAAGTTTCTTGTAAAGAAGCTTTAGATATTATTTGTCAAAACAATGGTTGTAAAATCAAGATTTAATTTCTTGGTTTACATCTAGTTTGCATTACTAATTTTGTTTCTCCAGATGGAAGTTTTGCTCTTGTAGATAATTCTTTTGTTTCTTTTGATTCAAGATTAAACGTGTCTTTAATTGCATCTTGTCCTTCAAATTTTATGATTAATTCGCATGTTAATTTTTCTTCGGTTGGGTTTTCTGCAATATATGAAATGATATCTACATCTTCATCATGATCAAAACTTACTTCACTTAAATTTACTTCATATTGAGAACATCCTGTAACTAGTACTAAAAGCAAGATTAATAGAAGATATTTTTTCATTTAGTTTTCACCCTTTCTTTATTTTCTTTCTTTATTATAAAAGTTTTTCGATTTAAAAATAAAAAGAAAAACTATAAATAGTCATACTTACAATGTAAGTATATTAAAAATCACAAAATATAAATATAATACTTACAATGTAAGTATTAATAAACAACTTTTTCTAAAAACAAAAGATATAAATAGTATACTTACAATGTAAGTATTGTTTTCAAAATTCAGCGTGGGTAAGCAAACTGAAAGCAGCAAACAAAAATAATCAGCAAAATAGACATTTCTCTAGTTCTAAAACCCTCGCAATCCCGAATTCAATTCTAAAAGACAGAACTATCGCAGTCCTAGAGTCCATTGTAGAGTATTTAAAAGAGCAAAATAAACTCAGCTATCATGAAATAGCAATACTTCTAAACAGAAACGATCGTACAGTTTGGACAGTCTATAACAGGGCAAAACAAAAGAGGAAAACAGCCAAGTCGGTCTCTATTTCTAGAACCCCAAAGTGCAGCTTACCCAGCTATATCTTTAGAGACCGAACTCTTGCTGTTTTAGAATCTGCTGTTGAGTATCTGAAAGAAACTCGCGAAATGACCTACCATGAGATAGCTGTAGCTCTAAACAGAAACGATAGGACAATCTGGACTGTATACAACAGAGCCAAAAATAAAAGGAGGCAGAATGAAAGAGCTTAGAGATAATATCCGGAAGCTGGAACTCGAAATAGAGCTTTTGAATAGCTCCAAGCCTGCCTTGCTAAGAAAGAGAAGAGTAAAGGAGATTAGTAAAGAAGATTACAATTTCCACAAGAAACTAAAAACCGACGACGACTCAAGAAAAGAACATTACAGAAACATAAATAATAGATTAAGAGATTACAAAGATGAACTTTCAGATAGAAGAGAACAACAAAGATTCAAAGAACAAAACTTAGCAGGACTAAGCTTTGCAGGAATAATTGTAGTACTTCTAGGTTTATTGTTCGTGACAAACTTCGAAGGATTAACAGGATTAGTTCCTTTCAGCCCAGAAGATACATTCACCTCAGCAATAAACCAAACCTTCACTGAAAGCGCAACTTATGACTTGGATTTCACGAACGCAACTTCATTAAGAATTTCAGGAAGTCTCATAGGTGAAGGAACAGTAAGAGTGCTGCTTGACATAAATGGAACTCTATTCACTGTCTTTGATAAAGCAGAAGCACTTCCAACAGAAGGATTTAACTTAATTACTGGAAGAGTCATCCAAGAACAAAATATTGTTGAAATTAATGAAACTATTATTGAGAATATCTCGGATGAAAATGTAACTACAGAGATTGTTGTAGAAGACCAAATAGTAATTGAGAATGTCACAGAAGAAATTATAGAGAACATTACTGTTGAAGAAGTTACTGAAAATGCAACTATAGCTGAAAACATCACAATAGAAGAAAACACTACAATAAATGTTACTCCAGAATTAAACATTAGTGAAGAAAATATTAGTGTTAACATCACGCCAGAACTAAACACCAGCATAAATATTAGTGAAAACACAACTATTGAAATAATTGAAAATGAAACCATGAATATAACTCCAGAAATCAATATTAGTGAAAACACAACTACTAACATCACAGAACCAGTTCTAAATATCAGCGAAAATATTACAATCGAAGAAAATATCAGTATTAACATTACAGAATCGGAGATTCTGAATATTAGCACAAATATCAGTGCAAATATTACAGAAAACATCAGCATAAATGTTACACCAATAGTTAATGTTAGTGAGAATTTAACAACAAATATTACTACCAATATCTCAATTAACATCACACCAGAAATCAATGTTACAGAAAATATAACAATTAACATTACCGAGAATGTTTCAGTTAACACAACAGAGAACATCACAATTAATGTTACTCCAGAAGTCTACACATTCTCAGAAGCATGTGTTGAAACTTGCTTACTTAAAATTGCAAATGGCAAATTAATAATTGAAGTAACAAATGCAAAATTACACATAGATGAATTAATTTATACTAAAGAAAGAGAAAACAAACCTCCAATACAAACTAAAGAAATATCAGACATTACATTCTATGATGAGTATGTTTTAGATGCTTCAGAATACTTCTCAGATCCAGAAGGAGACTTTGTAATCTATGATACAAAAGGCATTGCTGCAATCGATGTTGATGTAACTGGAAGCACAATTACATTCACAAGCAACAATACTGGAATCTATGAAATGTTCTTATATGCAACAGATGGTTCAAGCTTAGTTAAGAGCAATGTTTTCAGATTAGGTGTTGGAACAGAGTTTGTTGAAAATATAACCTCAACAGAAACAGTTGATGAAGAAATAACACAATACACTGCAGAAATTGGTAAACCTGTTAAGTGGAGAAAAGTAATTAGAACAGAAAATGTAACTGACAATTTAACAATTAAATTACCAGATCAAGCTAGAAATATTAACATACTTAATCCATCAACATTAGAAACTGTTTCAAATAATAAAATCAGCATTGTTCAAGATAAAGTTCGAAAAACATTACCTCAATACGAAAAAGAAAAAGCAATAAAAGAAATTAAAGATAAGATCGATAAAGCAACAACTAAAAAACAAAATGAAGAAGTTAAAGATTTAGAGAAACAACTCAAAGATCTTGAAACTGAAGTTCAAAACTTGATAACAGGACAAGTAATTGTTGATATAGGCAAAGAAGGAATCATTACTAAGTTCTTCAAAGCACTTGCAAACTTAGCTGGAGATTCAGGAATTACTGGTAGCGTTATCCAAGAACCTATTGATGCAATACTTGAGAATGCTACAATCATAGTAGAAGAAAACACAACAACAGAAGAAATAATTATAGAAGAAGTTGTGGAAAATATTACTGTTGAAGAAATTGTTGAAAACATCACAATAGAAGACAATCTAACTGAACCAATAATCAACATTAGTGAAGAAAACTTAACTATCGAAACTATCAGCGAGGAAGTATTAGAAAATATAACAATTAATGTTACAGAAGAAAATACTACTTTAATTGAGAATATAACTATTGAAGAGAATATTAGTATTAACATTACAGAAAATACTGCCATTAATGTAACTCCAGAAATAAACATCACAGAGAATATTACAATTAATGTTACAGAATCAGAGATTCTAAACATCAGCACAAACATTAGTACTAATGTAACAGAAAACACAACTGTTGAAAATGTAACAGAACCAATAATCAAAACCCCAATAGTAGAAGCAAATAGTAGCGAAGCTACTGTTGCACCAGAAGCAGAGCTTCTGAGTGAACCTATAATAGAAGAAAATATTACTGTCGATGAGCCAATAGTTGAACCAGTAATTAACGTAACTGAACCAACTCAAGAAATTATTGATCAAGTTATTGCAGATGTTGGAGCTGAAAATTTAATCGATGTAATTGTTGACCAAGTAGGAGATGAATACATAGTAGAATATGAAACAGATGCTCCAGAAATGATCGAAGAAGAAGTTAATGAATACAAAAAGATTGTAACAATTAGCTCAGCATTACATTACGAGAAAATATTAACTTATACCAACATAACAGAATCTCCAAGAGAAACAATTGGTGTGTACTGGATCCAAAACGGAACTAGAACATTATTTACAAATATCACTTATATTGACTCGGATGAAAATGGACTAATTGACAAACTACAATGGGTAACACCTCACTTAAGTAATCAAAGCTTTGAAATAATCATCACTGTATTAAATGTGCAAAGTTACCCGATGGTTGGTGGATTCTGGACAGTTAGATTAAATACTAGTGGAGAAGCAGACTTAGAAATTACTCCATATGACTTAACAACATTCTTACCTGAACCTACAGATGAAAACAGAAACTTAAGAGGAGATGACTTAGAATTCAATAACTTTATGTGTGGAAATGAATCATTAATATCTGATGTATGGATAACAACTCCATTCACATGTACAGACAATACATTAGATGAAGATGGAATAACTTACTGTTACGTTGAAAACAATAAGACATTCGTGAATTATACAGAGTTAATGCAAACAGAATTATCAATTAATATGACTTCTGTATACATCTACAATTACAGTTGTAATGAAACTTCATACTTAAAAGATATAGTCAGAACGCCAGGAGCTCACCACATCTGGTTTGACTTTGGACCAAGCAATGCAAGTGCACATAACTGGGCTGTTAAAAACGCAACTTCACTTACAATTAATGCAACTATAAGCATAAGAAAACCAAGTGCAGGAGCCGCAGTGATTACTGGTGCATACATGTATCTTGATTCAGTACAAGAAAATACTACAACTCAATATAATACTACTTGGAAATATAATTACACTAAAGATTGTTCTGTAGAAGGAGATTATGAATTATACGCTGAGCTTTTAAGCGTTGGAAATGCGGGAACAGAGCCAGATGTTGGAAGTAAAACAGAAGCAATCAAATACTGGGTTGAAGGATGTACAATTGCAGGAACAGGAGAAACTAATTGTACAGTCCACATAAAAAGTATTAGTTCAAATGCAACAACTAAACTGTTCGGTGGAAGACTTGAATTAAGCAGTAATTGTGCAATAACAAGTGTTACTGGAACTGGTGAAGGAACAGATGGATATTGGAACGGAGCAAACTACATTGAATTCTATCATAATGTAAGTATTGCAGATTCAACAGACGAAACTACATTTGACATAACTTGTGATGATGGTGGTGGAAACGATAATATGTTATTATACATAAACGAAACTTGTGGCCCATCAACTTGTGGAAATGCAATTTTAGCAGAAGGAGGATATTCTGATTGTAGTAACCCAACATGTTCAGATAATTACACTTACATAGGAGATGACCCTGTAGAAAGTCTTGGAGGATTCGACTTAATGACTTATGACATTGGAATCTTAGATACTCAAGGTTGGGAAACTGTAAGCACATATAATATTGAATGGGATACTGATCAAACAGATTGTGATTGTTATCTTGAAGCTACTACTTGTAACACAACAAGTTGTTATAATAACGCAAGTAATGTAATTGCATTCCCTGATGGTGGAGCCGGTTATGGTGGAAACTGTTGTGGAGACGATGAGAATGAAACATTCAATATTACAGGTTATAACGCTGCAACAATTGATGCAGTTCCAACATTATCACAAGCATGTTGTAATGCAACTGATAGTTGTGTCTTTGGTAGTGCTTGTTATGCTAACGGAACTTCATTAACAGATATTGACTCAGATTCAGATGATGATTACTGTTTGAATAGTATTTGGAATGATTGTTTAACAGATGGCCAATGTGGTGGTGGATTAACTTGTAATGCAACTTATGATTGTGAAGATAGTGGCGGACCAGCAATTAACTTTGTAAGTCCAACTCCAACAGATGAAGTAAGACAAATTAATAACTGGATGTACATTAATGTAACTGCAGTAGACCCTGCCAATGATATTAGTGTATGCTTGTTAGAATGGGACGATGGAACTACAATTACCAATAACTCCATGACAAAAGTTGGAAGCGGAACATCAGTATCTTGTTACTTAAATATGAGCACAACTGACGGTAAAACTTATACTTACAGAGTCTTTGCTAATGACAGCTTAAACAATATGGAGAATTCAACAAACCAAAGTAATGTTGAAAATACTAAACCTCCAGCTCCAACACATTTCAAACCAGAAAATGAAAGTATTGTTATTGGCAATAGTCAATTTATTAATTGGACTGCAGGCGGAGCAGATGCTGAAGAAGATACAATTACTTATGCTTGGAGAATTGACACAACAGACCCAGTTGCACCAACTTATACTTGTAATGGAACAACAACTGACTTGAATAGTAGTGCTTGTTCAACAACAGATGGAGTAACTTATTACTGGAATATTGTTGCTAATGATGGATATGAAAACCAAACAACAACTGGAACTTGGCAGTTTACAGAAAACACTAAACCAACTCATGATGCTCCGGCAATTACTCCAGACCCAGCATATAGTGAGAATGATTTAACATGTACTGCACAAACAATTTTCGATGCAGAAAGTGATTCAGTCTATAATATAACTGATTGGAAACTTGAAGGAACAAGTATCGCAGTACTAAATATGCCATTCGATACAAATGTTACAAGCAGCACAATAACTGATTATTCAAGTTATGGAAATGACGGAACTAATAATGGGGCTGTTTGGACTAGTAGCGGTAAATATGGTGGAGCTTACACTTTTGATGGTGTTGACCAATACATCGATACTGGACTTTCAACTAATTTAAGTCAGAATAATTTCACAGTAGAAGCTTGGATAAAAATACCTGCAGGATTTGAATCATCTTATGCAGTTGCTCAATCTCACACAACAGGAAGCTATGGTTCTGATTGGATCATAGTACAAGGGGCAGCTTCAGGAGATGCCATTTTCTGGATGAGAACTATCACTTTAGGAAGTTATGGAGACATTGATGATAATAACTGGCATCATTTAGTTATGGTTTGGAATGTAAGTGCAAAAACTTATGAAGGATATGTTGATGGTTTAAGTATTGGAACATCTGATCCTGTAATTAGTACTTACGGCGGAGTTAACTCAGTTAAAATAGGAACAAGAGGCGATGCAACTACAACATTCTTTAATGGAAGTATTGATCAAGTAATGATTTATGATAGAATGTTATCTGCTGCAGAGATTCTAGAACATAATGCAACCAGATATAACATAATTTCATCTGAAGAAACTGTCAAATACCAGAACTGGACTTGTACAGTTACACCAACAGATACTTATGAAGATGGAACTGCTAAGAGCGATACTATTGAACTTGGTGATGGTGCACCAGTAATTAACTTAACTCTACCATTGAATAATACTGCAATACCTCAGCTTGCAAATAGAACACCTACTTTCACTTGGGAGTCTAATGACCCTGATGGAGATACTTTAACTCATATAATCTTCATTAGTACGGCAAGTAATATGACTCCTATAGTAAACTGGAGTACTGAAGGAACTGCTTTAACTTACACTATACTTTCAGACCTTGAGTTAGATACGCCTTATTGGTGGTTGGTCCAAGTTGATGATGGAACTAATTATGTAAATAGTACTGTCTTTAATTTTACAATCGACTCTTATGAAGCAATTACTTTAGTTGTTAATAGTACTGACTTTGGGGCTAAAGATTTAGGTGATGAAAATGATACAACAAATAATAATCCTGCTCCATTAATTGTTAGAAATATTGGAAACACTTATGTTGATTTAAATATCAGTGCTCAAAGCGCATTATGGGTCGACCCTGTTGGCGGACTTGATACTGCTTACTTCAGATTCAAAGCAGATAATGTGACTGGAGAAGAGAGTTCATTTAATTCATCAACAACCGTTACTTGGACCAATATGCCTTCATTAACAACTACCTTCATGTATTACTTAAATTACAGCGATAGTGCTGATGAAGCAGAAATAGACTTATATATTAAAGTTCCATTAGATGAGTCTGCAGGTACAAAAGAATCAATAATAGAGTTGAAAACAACATGAAACAAATAAAAATAGCAATAATCTTTTTTTTATTTTCTTTATTAGTTTTAGATGTTATTGCAATAGGTGTAGGACCAGCATTTTCAAGCATAGATTTCGAACCTAATTTAACAATTACTAAAGTTTTCAATGTTTACAATACTGATAATAAAAACTTTACCGCTATTCTTAATTTGAGTGGAGATATAAATGAATTCGTTATTTTAGATAAAAACAAACTCTCTTTTAATAAAAGTGATAACTCTCAAAAAGTTTCATTTAATATTTCAATGCCAAGAGATTATCCTCCTGGCAGTTATAATACTAAAATTTTTATTTTAGAAGATGCGAACAGTTTAGAAGGAGACAATATTATTGGAGCGGTTCTTGGCGTTTCTCATAAGATAACTCTTTTAGTTCCTCAACACGGAAAATATATTAAAGAATTGTTTGAACTAACAGGTAGAAATTTATTTTTTAAAATTACTAATATTGGTATTCAAAATATTTCTTCTTTATCAGGATTAATTACTTTTTTAGATCATGAAAAAGAAGTGTTAAACATAACTATTAATAAACAAGAGTTGTTATCTGATGAAGAGTTTAATATGAGTAATTATTTGACTTTAAATCCTGGAATTTATCAATCAATCACCATACTGGATTTTGATGACCAAAGAAAAGAATTAAGAAAAACTTTTGTTGTTGGTGAAAAAAGAATTAAAGTTAGTAATTTTGAAATTCACGATTTTAAAGCAGGTGATATTGGTCAAATTAATTTATTTTTAGATAGTAATTGGAACTACCTTACAAATAATCTTTTTGCAGAAATTGAAGTTTATAATGCAGGAGAATTAGTGGATAAATTTGAAACTGAAAGAATTAATTTAAACAAAACAGCAACTCTTTCAGTGTTTTGGAACACTAGAAATTTAGAATTAGGAATTTATGATTTAAATGTTAAATTATACTATGATGAAACAATTACTGAAGAAACAATTTTAATAAATTTGAAAGAAGAAGAAGCAATTGTAAAAAAAGAAAAAATTACTATTGAAATGATTGGATTAATTATTCTATTAATCATAATTATTGTTTTAAACATCTTATTCACACTAAAAAAGAAAGATTTATATAGTAAAGTAACAAAAAAGTAAGGTAGATATTAGTATGAGGGATTAAAAGTATGGCTGAAGACATTTCAAAAACCACTTTGGTAGCGTTAGTTGTACTTACAGTTGTAATCTCTCTTCTAGGAACATGGACTGTTCTAACTGAAGTTAATAATTTAAATACAGGCGGAAGAGCAGTTACAGGACCTTCTCAACAAAATGTTGTTAGTCAAGGAGAAGTTGGTCTAGTAATTGGTTCAACTGAACCGCCAAAACCTTTATCTGAAACTACTGGTAAAGTAGTTTTAGGGATATTTTAGGAGGATAAAAAAATGGATGATACAAATAAAACTTTAGCTCTTTTATTAGTTGCTGCAATCGTTGTCTCTTTAGGAGGAACAATTGTAAGCCTCAACAAATTAGGACAAATAGAATTACCTGGAATTACTGGAAAAGTAACTGATGGTAAAGCAAACGTTACAATCACTGCAACATATATAGTAGACCTTACTGATACATTAGTATGGTTTGGTGTAGGTGCACTTAATGCAAGTAGTGGAGCAACATCTTGTGCATTATACTCTTCAAGTGCAAATAATAGAACACCATCTGATTGCGGTAATTGGACTTTCTCAAAAGATTATTTTCACTTAGAAAATATTGGAAGTACTAATATAAACGTTACTATTACCGGAACTACAGCTAGTACTCTTTTAGGTGGAGGAGAATATAAATATCAATGTGCCGATACAGAAGGTGAAGCAGGAACTGAATCTTATCCAAATGGTGCAACTTCTTGGACTGACATGACTGCAGTTGCACAACCATGTATTAGTAATCTAGATGAAGCTGCTGCAAATGATGAAGCAGGAGTTTTTATAATGGTTAATATTACTGAAGGTTTAGCAGGAGCAAAATCTCAAACAGTAACTTTTACTGCTTCAGTCGTATAAACAGAAACATTTATTAAATTCTTTTTTTATATTTTTTAAAATGAACAAATTAGTTTGGAAAAAAGTTTCATCATTCTTAATACTAATTTTAGTCATCTTAATATCAACAAAATTTTCTTCTGCAATGGGTTTTGGACAAAATGAACAGGCCCAATTAACTTATAAACCTAATTTAGAAACAAGCTATAGTTATACCATAATTCCAACTTCTCCTCATACTTTAGACTACTCAATTGGACTAAGAGGCGATTTAGCACAATACATTTCTGTAACTCCAACTATTTTAAAAGAAATCAGTCCTAATCAAAATCCTTCAATTATAGCATCTATAAAATTACCTTCAGAGCTTCCAGCAGAAATCCTTCCAGGAGGACACACAGTATTTATTCATGTTGAAGAAAATTTATCTTCAATTACAGCCGACGGTATAGGTGCAAAATCTGCAGTAGATATTCTAATTAGAATATTAGTTCTTTATCCTACAAAATATTTAGGCTCAACTTTAAACATCGCCAACATAAATGAAAATGAAGACATAACTGCAGAAATCACTATTGCTAATTATGGAGAAGAAATAATAAACGCGGTAAAGGGAATTATTGAAATATATGATTCTAATAACACTTTAGTCAAAACTTTAAACACTAATACAAAAATATTTTTAGAATCAAATTCTAATTCAAAATTAATTGCTAAAGGAAATAGCATTGGATTAAAACCAGGAGATTATTCAGCTAAAGCTTTTATTAATTGGGATGAAAATAATAGTGTTTCTGAAACAAAATTCCGAATTGGAAGTTTAGATATTGCAATTAATAGCTTTACAAAAGAAATGGAACTTGATACAATTAATGAAGTAAGTATTAATATTGAAAGTTTGTGGAATGATTTATTAAAAGATGTTTACGCAATTATTTCTGTTGATGAAGAATCAATAAAAACTCCAACTGTTGATTTAGAACCTTGGCAAAAACAATTTTTAAAAGGATACTTGAATACTGAAGGTTTAACTTTAGGGGAGCATCCAATAACAATAACTGTGTTTTATGGTGAAGAAGAGATTACAACAAAAACAGGAACTATTAATATAATAGAACAAAAAGGAAAACTTATTCAAGAGGCTCCTGCTCCTGTTAAAAATGAATTGGCAGGTATTCAAATTATGATGTATATCTTAAGCGCAATGGTATTTGTATTAATTGCATTTAATGTTTTCTTGATGATGAAGAATAAAAAGAAAGATTAATCATGAAAAAAAAACAATTATTATTCTTATTAATTTTGATTTTCATTATTTCAATAAGTTTAACTTATTCATTCTTTTATATCTATAAAATTCAAGAAGTTAACACTATTGATGTAACAGTAGAATTTAAAAATAGTGATTCAATAAGTTTTATAACCGATACTGATGCTTTGAGATTTGGAAAAATATCTCTTCAGGGTGTTGCTACTAGAGAAATTAATTTAGCTAATAATAAAGATTATGATATGCTTGTAAAAATCAAAGATTATGGAGAAACAAAAGAATGGCTAACTTATTCTAATAATGATTTTTTATTAAAACCAAAACAAAATAAAAATATTAGTTTTACAATATTTGCGCCCAACGAGGAACAATATATAGGAAATCATACTGGTAAAGTGAAAATTTTCTTTTTACGACCATAATTAATCGTAATTTTTATATAGTTATATTCTAAAAACATATTGGTTATGAGAAATAAGCTAGTTTATTTTATTTGGGTGTGGGTCTTTATAATGCTCATTCAGAGTAGTTTGATGATCTATAAAGTTAGTACAATAGAACAAACCGCTGTAAGTGCTAAAGTTACTAATAGCGGAACTGTTGGTTTATGTATAAATTCAGCACCTGTGTTTAATAATTCTTGTAATTCTACCATTATTGAACACACCATTTATAATTGCGAAGTTAATGCAACAGATAAAAATAATAATCCTATTACTTTCACATCAGTATTTACAACCGAACCAGAACAATTCAATATTAGTTCAGATGGAACAATTTATTTTGCTGCAGAAGATGAAGGTAATCATTCAGTCATAATTACTATTGATGACAATACTGGTTGTTCGAATTCTCAAAATGCATTAACTTTTGATTTTGAAATAATTAATATTAATGATCCTCCGGAATTATTAGCTAATATTCCTGGGCAAAGTATACCTGATGGAGTTCAAGTAAGTGTATTCTATCTGGATAGTTATTTTAGAGACCCTGATGGGGAAGATTTAACTTATACTGTTTCTGGAAATTCAAATATCGATATTCAAATTTTTGAATCTACTAGCGAAGTTTTAATGTATTCAACTGTTTGTGATGCTCAAGAAAATGTTATTTTTACTGCAAAAGATCCAATAAATCAGACTGCTGATAGCAATTCAGTTCGTTTAAATGTTAGTTGTGCAACAGAAGCTACTAGTAGTAATCCGACAGGAACAAGTTCTCATACTGGATCAATAGCCGGCTCATATACTCCTTGTGATCCTGATTGGCAATGTGCAGATTGGACTAGGTGTACTGCTGAAGGAATACAAACAAAAACTTGTGAAGATTTAAATCATTGTGATCTGAATCATTACATTCATGTTCTTGAAAGAGATTGCATTTATGTTGCGCCTCCTCTTTGCGATGAAAATTGGGAGTGTACTATTTGGAGTCCTTGTCCTTATACAGGCATCCAAACAAGAACTTGTACTGATTTAAATGAATGCGGAACAATTCATTATCAACCAGAAGAAGAACAAGATTGTGAATATACTCCTACTTGTAGCGATGGACTTCAAAACCAAGGAGAAACTGGAACTGATTGCGGAGGTCCATGCCCTGCTTGTACTATAATTGAAATACCAGGAATTATAAAGGAAAGAAGCAATATTTTAACAAATATATTATTCTTAATTATAATCATAATTCTTTCTCTGTTAATTATTTACAAGTATTTCCATAAACAGATTAATTCTGGTATTGTAAAAATGGTTTGGATGATTACAGGTAAAAAAATTAAAAGATTCTTATTAAGTGAACCTGAAAAGAAAAATGTATTAGCTGAACTTTTGAAAGTTGAACAAGGATTAACAAATAATAATATAATTAAAAATAGAGAAGCTGTTGCTCATGTAGCAAGGGTATATTTTGCTTATGCTGTTGATTTGAAACCTGAATTTGTTAAAGAAGAACTTGCTAAAGGCATTAAACAAAAAAGAATTGATGAATTATATGAAAAAGTATTTGTTTCATTTTTTAATAAAGTTGAAAAATTTGAATTTGAAAAAACCAATATTTACAAAACAGACTTAGAAATGATGATTGAAGAATTAAGAGAGTTAGTTCATGAAACTTCTAAATTCAAAAAAGAAGATGTTGGTAAGGAAATTATTGAAAAACAAATTCCTACTAGTGCGTCTTCAGTTATTAAAATTAAATCCATTATGAGAAATATCTATATAACAATGTTATTTGAAGAAACTGAAACTGCTAAGAATAAATATTCTGAGATTCTAAAGATTTATGAAACTCTTTCTGAAAAGAAGAAGCAAGAAATATATGAAGATATTACAAGATTGTTTAATGAAATTACTTATTTCTTAAGTCTTAAAAAATAATTTCTCCTCAATAAATCACCAAAATAAGCAAAAATTCTAAATTTTTGGTATTCCAAAAAACAGCATATTAAATTAATAGTCTAATGTTTTTTGATAACAAAAAGATTTATATAGTTTAAAAATAAGTTATTTAACTAAGTTAACTTATATAACTTAGTTCCAATGACAAACATCAATATAGAAATACCTAATAGTTTACACAAACAAATTAAATTAAAAGCCGTTCTAAAAGAAATCACCATTAAAGATTATATAATTCAAACACTAGATAAATCTATAAAATGACTAATATAAATATCGAAATACCTGGAGACTTGCATAAAAAAATAAAACTTGCATCAGTCAAACAAGATACTACAATCAAACAATTAATAATTGAAACTTTAAAAGAAAAAATAACTAATGAAAAATAAAATAGAACTAGGAATATTTGTACTTTTAATCTCAATAATTTTAATTGGAGCAATAAGTTTTAACACTTCTGTTAGTATAAATAGTGGTGCTACTAACGCAATTACAACAGAGAATTTAGTTTGTTTATGGAATACAACCGCAGATATGACTGAAATGAATGTTACTTGGTTAAAAAACGGAATTCATTTTATGAATTTAACAGATATTAACAGTACAAATTCAACAATACCTTATCTCAATACTTCAAAAGGACAAACATGGATTTGTAATGTGACAATTACAAATGGAACTATATTAACTAGCAGTTCAGACAGCATAACAATAGAAAACGCAGCCCCAAACACCCCAACAGTTTATAATGCAAGTAATGGCGCAATAATCTTAAACGGAACTAATTTAACAGAAGATATTTCATACATCTTAATATTTAATTCAACAGACCCAGATAATGACATTCTAACTTACGTTTTAAGTTCTTCAATATGTACAGAATTAAATTCATCAGAATCGAGAATCAACTGTACACCAACAAGCAGCAATTTAGGCGCAGGTAATACCGCAGGTACTCATAGTGCACAATTTATTGCTTCAGACGGATCTAAATTATCAGGAAACATTGTGGAATTTGTTATTCAACCTTATAACGACGAACCATACTTCAGTCCTGTTTTGATTAATAAGACAGTTTATACTAATGCAACTCTCAATTATTCAATTACAGCATTAGATGAAGAAGGAGATTACCCTCTTAATTTTTCATTAGTTAGCACTCCTATTGGTTGTCTTAATATTACTCAAACTAGCAACACAACTGCAGAAATATTTTGCGACCCTTCAATAAATAATGTTGGTAATTGGACTGTAATTGTAAACATTAGTGATAATCCTGTTGATTTAAGTGAAAAAAGAACTGTTTTAAGCAATTTTACTTTACAAATATTAAGAGCGAATACTGCACCAGTAATTACTAATTGGACTTATACAAGTGGAACTCAAAATGAAAATTATATTATTACAGTTAATGCAACAGACATAGATAATAATAGTTTAACATTGACAACTAGCACGGGAAGTTGTTCTTTGGCAAATCCTTGGCCAGCAATAACTGTTATGAACTTAACAACGAACGGAACATCAACTTTTGGACAAGGAACAATAAATATTACTTTAAACAATAGTCATATAGTCTGCAACAATTTAACTTTAACAGTTACAGACGGATTACAAGGTTATGACTCAGAAACCATATTATTAAATCTTACAAACGTAAATGATCCGCCAACAATAATTAATACAAGTACCAATCTTAATTCACCATTAAATAATGTTAATATTAACAATCTTATAGCATATGAAAATGCTCCTTTTATCTATCAGATTAATGCAACAGATATGGATAATTTAACTTATGAAGGAGATAATATTACTTATTACTCCAACACTACTTTTATCAATAATAGTCTTAATATAAATTCAGGTTTGATTAGTTTCACACCTAATTCTACACTCGCAGGCAACAATTGGAGTATAATGATTTTTGTTAAAGATAGTCATAATAATATAACAAACAAAACTATGTCTCTTGAAATTCTTGGAAATAGTCCACCAACATTTAATGGAGCTCAGAATTTCACTCTATATTGCTCAGAATACGATGCTAATTATTATAATCAAAGTTGTTATTTTAATTTTAGCTTAAACACTAGCGATACAGACCCAGGAGACAACATCACATTTTATGACAACTCTAGCTTTTTTGTAATAAATGAAACTACAGGAATAATAAATTTCACACCTAATTGGACTCAAATTGGAAATTGGAGTGTGCAAATTAATATTACAGATGCCAGAGGCGCAAATAACCAAACAACTTTGTATTTAATCATAAACAATACAAATAACGGACCAACTATTCAACCTATTGAATTACCGACCCCACTAGTAACAGGACATCCAACAATCGCATATGTTGATGTAACAGATGACGATTTTAATAATGACAATAGCACAGAAAATATTACTTTTAATTATACCAATAACCTTGGAGGAACAAATATTAGTTTCATAAATCTTACAAGATTTAATAATAGTAGACAAATACTTTGGCTTGATTTAGATTCAGCTGAACCTGGAAATTATTCTATAAACATAACCGTGTTTGATACTTCAAACTTAACAGACGTAGAAACAGTAACTTTCTGGGTTTATAATCAAACAGCACCTCCAGATATTACACAAGTTATACCATTCGGAACACCAAAAAGCAATTTTACAAATTTCACTTGGACAAATAACGATTTTAGTAATTCAATAACCAATATTAATTTAACAGAAAATAATACTTATTTGTTTAATCATACTACAACTGATGATGAAGGTGCTGAAAACCTAAGTTTTTATTGGTTTTATGATGGAACAAAAATAACTAATAATACTTACTTAATAGAAAGCAACCACACACTAAATTATAGCTTTGATTTCTTTTCTTCAGGAAATCATAATATAACTTTAGTAGCATCTGATGAAAAACTAGAAAACACTAGCTTTACATGGAATATAACAACTGCAGATGTTAATCGACCTCCAATTTTATTTGCTAACTTTAGTGATTTAACAATAAACTCAACAACCCAAATTAACACTTTCCTATTTAGATGCGGTGATAATAGTGAAGGTTTTTATGATCCTGACGATGATAATAATAGCAATGAAGAAATTGATTGTAGTACAGAACTAAGCACTTTAACTTATAATTATAGTGGATGTGCCGGAATAGCAACAATAACATATATCACTTCAGATGATGGACACGGAGTTAACATTGTAGGACGAGAAGTTGATTCTTGTTATGTTAATTTTACCGCCACCGATGGTGATTTAACTGTTACTAGCAATAATATTTTAATAAATATTACTGATACAGCTGCTTCAAGACAAGTAGTTACTTACAGTACAGGTTCTTCACAAAGAGTTTTAACTCAAACAATTACAGTACCTGTTCCTGAAGAAGTTCAAAAACCAGTTCCTTTAGATGTTGTTCTTCCTGAACTAGTTACAATTTTAAATAATGATTCATTAAGTATTCCTGTCAAATTAAGAAATAATTGGAATACAAGTTTATTTGGAACTAGAATGAGTGCTCGTGTTAATGCTTCAGGTGTTGAAGTTAGTTTCACCAGAGATTATTTTTATGAAATTTTATCTGGAGAAACTGTTGAAACAACCATGACTGTTTCTAATTATCGTACAGGTGAAAATTTTGAACTATTAGTTTATGCCAATGTTTCTGAACCTGAATTTACAGACAATGCAATGATTCTAATTAATTCTTTAGAACAATCTTCAAAAGGACAAGAAGTTGAAACAAAAGTAACTTTCGCTCAAGATTTATTAAGTCAGAATCCTGAATGTCAAGAACTGAATGAATATCTTGACCAAGCAACTGTCAAATTCCGACAAGGAGAATATGGTGAAACTTTAAAAGCAGTTGATGCAGTTATTAATGGTTGTAAATATTTAATGAGTCAATCACAAAAATCAAAAGAAAGTCCTAAGAAATTCCAAGAAGTCGTATTCCAGTTAAAAGGAGAATATTTCTCATATGGATTAATTGGGCTAGGAGCAATATTAATAATAGTTCTTGGTACATTCATTTTTAGAAAAACAAAACCTAAAATTTAATTTAAAATACTAAATTTTTGGCATAAAAAAGAACTTCTTCATTATTATCAGAAATTTGAAGTTAAATCTTTATAAGCAAAATTAAGTTTTTCATAATAAACTTGTTTATCTTTAGATGAAAGAGTATTATAAAGATTTATAAGCTCATAATAATGATTTTTAGCTGTTTCTGCATCATCATTATCTAAACTATAATACATCTGTTCCATAACTGTTTTGAATTGAATTTCAAATTTATTTTTCCCTTCAATTACTGGAAGTTTTTCTTCAACAGACATCAACTCAACCGGCTCTTCTTCATCAACTAATTCTTTTTTTAATTCTTTTTTATTTTTTCTTAAGAAAATATTTTCAATAAATGCTCTGAACTTTTCAGAACGAGGTATTTCTCGTTTATGAATTACTATTAGTTCGTCAAGATATTTTTCAAATCGTTCTAAAAAACCACGTAATTCTTTATCCGAATAATCTTTTTTTATATACTCAAACGAGAATACTTCGTCAATTAAATCAAAAAAATCCTTTCTAATTCCTGCAGGAACATATACATTTTTCAATTCAGTAATTATTTCCTGATGAGTAAAATGATAATCAACACCAGTGTATTCTCTTAGAAAATCTTTCAACAAATAATATACATCATTATCTTTGATAACTCTTTTACTTAAAAAATATTTAATTTTTTTAGAAGTATCTTTTTTTAATAAGGCTTTGCCTGATTCCTCACCACTTTTTTCCTCTACCATCTAAGTAAATAATAACACGCTGGATATTTAAAAGCTTCGTTTTTCAAGATTAAATCATTTACTCTTCTCGAGTGGGTCAATAAAATATTTATAGGAGTAAGGTTATTATGCTTATTATGGAAAAAGAAGGTGTGGTTAATCAAGATAAAGAGTTTAATAAAAAGGTTCAAGAACTCCAAGATAAGATTCAAAAAATAAAGGATGAAGTTGCTAAGATCGTTATTGGACAGCACAAAGTTATTGATTCTATGATTGAATGTTTACTCGCTGACGGTCACGTATTAGTTGAAGGTATTCCTGGAATTGGAAAAACCTTGCTTGTTAGATGTTTAGCAATTATTACAGGAAGTCAGTTCTCTAGAATTCAATTCACACCAGACTTGTTACCAACAGACATTCTTGGTTTAACAACTTATGAAGAAGGTAAAGGGTTTTATACTGTAAAAGGACCTATTTTTGCTAACTTTGTGCTTGCAGATGAGATTAATAGAAGTCCTCCTAAAGTTCAGTCTTCATTATTAGAAGGAATGCAAGAGCGTCAAGTTACTATTGGTAAAGAAACTTTCATGTTACCCAGACCATTTCTAGTAATGGCAACACAAAACCCATTAGAACAATTAGGAACTTATAAACTTCCAGAAGCTCAAGTTGACAGGTTTTTATATAAAGTTATCATGACTTATCCAACACCAGAAGAAGAGATTAGAATTTTAAACACTAATATGACTTTACATAGTATAGAAGATTTCAATTTATTACCTGTTCTTACACCAAATGACATTATTAATGCTCAAAAATTTGTAAGAGAAATTTATCTGGACCCAAAAATTGAAAAATATTTAGTCAGAATTGTAGAAGCAACTAGACATCCTGAAAAATACGCTTTAGAACTTGGTAAATATATTGATTATGGTGGATCTCCAAGGTCTAGCATTGGAATATTCATTGCTGCAAAAGCTCATGCGCTTGTTAAAGGCCGAACATATGTTATGCCTCAAGATATTAAAGAAGTCGCTTATAACGTTCTTAGACATAGAATTCTAATCAATTTCGAAGGAGAAGCAGAAGAAATCAAATCAGAAGATATAATTGATGAGATATTAAAAAAAGTTCCTATACTTTAAAATTTAAAAAATGCCTATTAAAGAATTACAGCTAGATTTTGTTAGAAAAATCAAAGACCCTAAATTCCAAGTAAAGAGAAATCTGCTAAGTAGAACACTTGAAGGTGAACTTCAAACAATGTTTAAAGGAAGAGGTATGGAATTTACTGGATTTCGTGATTATGTTTATGGAGATGATGCTAGTCAGATAGATTGGCCTGCTTCTTTAAGGGCTAAATCGACACTAATTAGAGAATTTGAAGAATATCGAAACTTCGAAATCTTCATAATGCTAGATGTTAGTAACAGTATGCTTTTTTCTTCTACAAATAAATTGAAATGTGAATATGCAGCAGATATAGCTTTTTCATTAGTTGATTCTTTAGTAAATGTTGGTGATAAAATTGGTTTGGCATTATTTACCGATAAATTAGTTACTAGAAGAATTCCTAGAGCTGGACGAGAAAACTATTATTCTATGGTTCAAGATTTAACAAATCCAAATAATTATGGTGGAAATTTTGATTTAGGAAAAGCTTTAATGCAAGCACGTGCTTTATTAGGTGGAAAAAGTTTAGTTATTATTATTTCAGATTTTATGGGCTTACAAAAAAGTTGGTCTCATCAATTAAAAATGATGTCACCTAATTTTGAAATTCTTGGAATAATGGTTCGTGACCCAAGAGATAAAACTATTCCAACAGGAGCAGGACAATACGTTGTTGAAGATCCTTATTCAAATGAAAAATTATATATTGATGCAACTAAATATGCAAAAACCTATAGTGAAGCTGCTAAAAAAAACGAGTTAGAAATTGAACACACCTTTTTACAAATGAGATCCGGAATACTAAATTTATCTACTGATAAAGAATTCATTGATGATTTAATAGTTTTTTTTAAGAAGAGGGCAATTATTGCTGCAAAAGCAAAAACAGGTTAAAATGGCTGAAATTGTATTTAATAATCCTGAATATTTATGGTTATTACTTAGTATTCCATTGCTTATAATAAGTCATTTCTTTTTGTTGAGACATACTAGAAGTAAAGGAATGAGATTTGCAAATTTTCAAACTATGAAAAGAATTGATGGAAAAGACTTAATGACTAAAAATTATTTAGTTCTTGGATTAAGACTTAGTGTATTACTATGTGCAATATTAGCTATTTCTGGATCTGTTTATTGGTATGAAGGACTTAGTAATACTAATGATTTTATTATTGCAATGGATGTGAGTGCTTCTATGTCAACTCAAGATTTAGAACCTACAAGATTAGATTCTGCAAAGACTATTGCTAAAACTTTTGTTGATTCATTAAACACGGATTCTTATATTGGAATAGTTACTTTTTCTGGAGTTAGTTTTGTTGAATTAGCCCCTACTAAAAATAAATATTTAATTAAGAAAGCTCTTGATGAAATCGAAATTCAACATGCAGGTGGAACTGATATTCCTGGAGCAATTATTACTTCAACAAATCTAATGTTAAATTCACCAAAAGGAAAAACTATCATTTTAATTACTGATGGAAGCAGTACTGTTGGACGTTTTTTACAAGATTCAATTCAAGAAAGTATTAATTATGGTAAAAAGTTTCAAGTTATAATTCACACTATTGGAGTTGGTTCTGATTCAAACCCTATTGGTTATTTACCAGAGTATTATAATATTACAGGAGTCTATAATGAAGAAAACCTTATAAAGATAAGTAACTCTACTAATGGAATGTACTTTCAAGCTCTAAATAATGAAGAGCTAATAACTGCATATGATAAAATTTCCCAGAATGCAAATAAAGCCATGTTAAAAGTTGAATTGTCATATGGACTGATGATACTTGCTGTTTTATTATTATTCATTGAATGGGGTGCCATAAATACGAGGTTTAGAAAAATACCATGATACAAGATTTAATAATAAGCATAGTTGCAGCATTTGTCTTAACTCAATTTGGAAAAATATTAACTGAATTTGAAAAAATAAAGAAATTTGAATGGAGAATGCTATTACAAAATGGAGGTATGCCTTCTTCACATACTGCTTCAGTTATCGCATTAACTGTTGGAATATTTTTTGAAACTGGAATTTCAGAAATTTTCATGGTTTGTGTTGTATTGTCGATTATTGTAATGAATGATGCTGTTAAAGTTCGAAGACTTACTGGTGAAGAAGCACAAGTTATTAACAAATTAATGGAGATGGAAAATGTTCAACACAAAAAGCTTATTGAACGAGTTGGACATACTCCAGCACAAGTTTTCGTTGGATTCATACTTGGAGTTATAATTCCTTTAGTAGTTTATGCAATATAGAAAGGAAAAAGAAAAAAAAAATTAAGAAAGAATCATATCTTCAACAACAATTCTCTCTTTTAATATTTCCTCAGAATAAAAAATACTTGCTAATTCTTGAAGCTCTGCAATATTAAGTTCTGTTGACTTTGAAAAAGAAGGTAATTCCATTCCTTGAATTAAATCATTTTCATAACCAGTATATTTGGCCATAATTTCTATTGCTTCTTTTGGATTGGCTCTAATAAAATCAACAATTTTATCACTGGCTCTAATTAATTGTTCCATAACTAAAGGATTATCTTCTGCAAAGTCTGAAGAAACAATATTGGCTGCAAAAACATTTGTCAAATCATTCATAGGATCTTTGTAAATAATTTTCCCAATACCTTTATTCAAACTAAAACTACAAACCGGTTCAACAGTAAACAAAGAATCTACTTGACTTGATTCAAGAGCTGCTAATTGTAAATTTGGAGCTATTTGAATCAATTCAATATTTGAAATATTTAGATTAAATTGTTTTAATGAAGCTTTTATCCATAAAGGCGCAAAGGTTCCTGGTAAAGTTGCAGCCGATAAATCTTCAAGGTCTTTAATTGATTGGATTTTTGAATTTTCTTTTACAATCACACAAGTAAATAAAGAATCTTCTTCTAAATCAAGAGTTGAAAATATTTTTATTGAACCTGGTAATTTCTCTTCAACACTAAAAATAGTTTGAAGATTTGCTCCACCTAAAGATGAATCAAGATGACCTGAAACTATTGCTCCAACCATTTGATTAGTTGAGTCAAAAACTATTGGTTCAATAATTAATCCTTCATCTACAAAAAATCCTTTTTCAATACCTACAAATAAAGGAGCATAAGCCACGTGGTTTTTATATCCAATTTTTATAGTTCTTTCGTTGTTCAAATTAGCACTAAATAAAAAAAATGCTGCACCAATTACTAATACTGCCACTAATAACACATAAAGTGTGTTTGTTCTTATTTTGTTTTGTTTCATTTTATTACCTCCATAAATTTTCAATTTTTGAGGTCCAAAAATCTTTTTGATTTTTGTTTACCTCCAATGAAATATTTTTTTCTCAATTAAATTAAACACTAAATTAAGCAGTAAACCTATTAATCCAAGCAGAATTATCAAAGCAAACATCATATCTGTTTCAAACTGGAATTGACTAAGTATTAACAAATTACCAAGACCAAAACTTGTTCCTATTATCATCTCAGTAACTAATACCACAATAATTGTTAATGAAAGAGCAACTTTTAGACTAGTAAAAATATAAGGACTTACTTCAGGAATAATAATTTTAGTAAATAATTTATATTTTGATAAATTGTATAATTTACCCAAATTTTTTCTTAACTTGTTTGAATAAATTACACCATATTTTGTCTCAATAATTATAATTGGAATTGCAATTACTAAGGAAACCATTAATCTTGATAATTCTCCAACTCCAAAAAATAAAATAAATAATGGAAAAAAAGCAATTCCTGGAATAGATCTTATAAAATCAACAATTCCTTTTGTTAAATCATCCAGTAATTTATAATAACCAACTATAAGACCAATAATAATTCCTATAACTGCTGAAATGGAAAATGAAATTATTATTCTTATGAATGTATTCACAAAAGATTGAATAAAATTAACTTTTGTAAACATAAAAATAAATTTTTTAAAAACTTGTAAAGGCGAAGGTAATATTAAAGGATTATAAATTTTTAAAAGATAAATTATAATCCATATACTTAACACAATTATAAATCCAAAAATTAATAATGTGGTTTTTTTAGTTGAAGAATTCATTTAAAATCGCCTTTTTTATTTTTAAGAAGTCTGATGAATTAGGATTTCTTGATCTTGATAAATTAATCTCTATTACTTTTTTTATTGATGCTGGTTTTTGAGATAAAACAATTATTTTATCTGCAAGAGAAATAGCTTCTTCAACCGAGTGTGAAACCATTATCATTGTTGGTTTATATGATTGCCATAGTTTGAGAATCATTTTTTGAATTCTTCTAGACATTTCAAAATCTAAAGATTTAAACGGTTCATCTAAAAGAATAATATCTGATTTATTCATTAAAGATCTTGCAACTAACAAGATTTGAGCCATTCCTCCTGAAAGTTGATAAGGATAATTAGATTTATAATCATTCAATTGAGTTATTTCTAAGAGTTCTGATAATAAACTTAAATCAGCTTGTTCTTTTTTTAATGGAAAAATTAAATTAGCATTTATATCAAGCCACGGGAGAATCATTTCATTTGGGTCTTGACTCACATAACTAATATTCGAACTTTGCATTCTAATAAGCCCTTCATGTGAAATTAATCCTCCAATTGATTTTAGTAAAGTTGTTTTTCCACAACCATTCGGACCAAGAATACAAACAAACTCTCCTTTTTTAAAATCAAGATTCAAATCTAAAAATAAATTATTATTTGAATAAGATTTATTATAGTTTTTAATAGAAATTGAAGGTTTTTCAATCATTTTTAAATTTCAATATAAAGATGATTTGTTCTTTTTTTTACAAGTATCATTATTTATTCAACCTCTTTTAAGTTTTAACTACTATTCAGTACTTACGTTATTTAAATATTTGTTGTAATAATCAATTACAACAATAAACTATTTAAACTCGAAAAACAAACAAACTAACATGGATCCGAAATTAGCACTTCAAGAAGCAGATTTAACAGGAAATGAAGCAAAAATATATTTAGCACTTCTAGAACTAGGTTCTGCGCTCGCAGGAGAAATCACAAAAAAATCAGGAATAAATAGAACCAATGTTTATGATGCGCTCGATAGGTTAATCGAAAAAGGAATAGTTTCATATGTAATAACTGCAAACAGAAAATATTTCGAAGCAACAAATCCAGAACGAATTATAAGCTATTTAGAAGAAAAAGAAAATGCAATAAAAGAACAAAAGAAATTAATAAATCAAATCATGCCAGAATTAAAAATCAAAAGACAATTAAGTAAAGAGCCTCAAGAAGCAACCATATACAAAGGCAAAAAAGGAATTAAATCATTGGCAGAAGATGTTATTAGAACAAAACAAAATCTTCAAGTGTATGGTGCAGAAGGAGAATTCATGAAATTAATGGGTCCTTACGGACAACTATGGCAAAAAAAAAGAATTAAAGAAAATATAACCTTGAAAATAATCTATAATGAAAAAAGAAGAAAATTAAGATCAAAATCACATTATTCAAAATATAAAAGAAGATTTAATTCAACAATAGAAGATACTCCTGCAACGACATGGATTTATGGAAACAAAACAGCCATAATTGTATGGTCAGAACAACCAATTGCAACAGTCATTAGAAGTAAGGATGTTGCATATTCATATAAACAATTTTTTGATATAATTTGGGCCAACTCAAAAGAATAAAGATAATCTTTTTAAATGACTTCTTTTTTTCTCTTGTTATGCCTCCGTAGCATAGTAGCTATTGCGTCAGACTTGTAATCTGAAGGTCGCGAGTGCAACTCTCGCTGGAGGCTTATTTTCTTTTTAACAATATTTATATATCATCTATTCACTTTTCTAATCATGGATTTTACAGCTTTCATCAACACAGAAACATTCTCTTTTGTAATTATACCGCTGTTAATCTTTTTTGCAAGAATTTTAGATGTTAGTATTGGAACTATTAGAGTTGTCTTTATATCAAGAGGTATGAGACGAGTTGCTCCATTCTTAGGCTTCTTTGAAGTCCTTATTTGGTTAGTTGTTGTAAAACAAGTAATGACTGGTGTTACTAATTTTGTTGGTTATATTGCTTATGCGGGCGGATTTGCAACTGGAACATATATTGGTATGCGAATTGAGGAAAAACTTGCTAAAGGTAAAGCAATTCTCAGAGTTGTTACTAGAAAAGAATCCGTTGAAGTTATTGAAAACTTAAAAGAAAATGATTTTAAAATTACTACCATGGATGCTGAAGGTCAAGAAGGACCAGTTAAAATCATATTCATGGTTTTAGAACGACACAACATTCAAAAAGCACTTGATATAATTAAAAAAACCAATCCTCGAGCTTTTTATTCTGTTGAAGATGTTCGTTCTGCACGAGAAGAACATTACCCAAGCATCCACCACAGGTCTAAAAGTAGATTGTTTTTCTTTCATCGTAAAGGCAAATAAATATATTATTAATATCTTAAAAACTTTATTAAAAAACAAAACACTTTAATAATAATTTAAATTAAAAATTCTGTGTTACAATTAATTAAAAAAAACAAATACTCAGTAATGTTTTGTTTATTATTAGTCATCGCTTTTTTTTTAAGAATTTATAAAATATCAACTTTTAGTTTATGGACTGATGAATTTCATACTTTAATGTACATATCTAATTTTTCTTTTGAACAATTAAATATCACTGGACAAACACATCCGCCACTTTATTTCTTTTTACTTAATAGTTGGACTTATATTTTTGGAATTTCTTCGTTTGCTTTAAGATTTCCTTCAGTTATTTTTTCTATATTAGGACTAACTTATTTGTACAAATTTACTAAAAACCTTTGGAATTCAAAAACTGGTTTAATCGTTGTTTGCTTAACTACTTTTTCTAATTATTTAATTAATTATGCTCAAGAAGTTAAAATGTATTCAATGCTTTGGTCATTATGTTTAATGAGTTTGTATTATTTTTATAAATTAATTAAAGACGGTCATTCTGCTTATTGGAAATATATTTTATTTACAACTTTAGCTCTATACACCCATTTCTTTGCATTAATAATTATTGTTTCACAAGGGTTATTTGTTTTAATTTTTAAAATTAAATCTTTTTCCAAAATAAAAAAATGGTTGAAAATATATATTACTATAATGATTTTTAGTTTTGGTGCTTTATTAAAAATTTTCTTAGCAACATTATTTTCTCGAGAAATGATTAGTTATATTCCTAATTTTAATTTAAATGCAATTATAAAGACAATTATTTTATTTAGTGGAAATTATATTAGATTAGAACCTGTTACTTTAAATTTAATTTCATACATTTTTTTATTTCTAATGGTAATAGGATTAACATCTTTCAAATCTCTAAAAAAACAAATATTTGATAAAAATAGCTTGTTTGTATTCTATTTTCTTATTATTCCTTTCATAATTTCAATTTTAATATCAATAGTTATTAGTAATTATTACTCTTTTGTCACAATCAGATATGTGGGATTTATGATTTTTCCTTTTTTAATGTTAGTTGGAAAAGGAATTAGTAAAATTAAATATAATTGGTTAATTACAATCATTATTTGTTTATTTTTATTTATTAATTCCTTAATTCCTTACTATTCTAATGAACTTAAAATAAATGGTGAAGATTGGAAACAAGCAATTTTAGAATTAAAATATCATCAGCAAGAAGAACCAATTTTCATATTTGATTCAACTGTTCAAACAACTATTAAATATTATGCTCCAGAAATTTATAAAAACACCTTTCTATTTAAAGAGTATAATAATTTGAATCAAAAACCAAATTCATTTTGGATAATTGCCAGACAAGTAGATAAATATTCTTATAAAGCAACTGAACCTATTTTTTCCCAATTAACAGAAGAATTTGAATTTAGAAAAATAGGTGTTATTGCTACAAAATATAAAAGTTAATTATAAAAAATATATTACCTCATTTTAAATATA
>CALDOJ010000047.1 GCA_937912225.1 Candidatus Woesearchaeota archaeon
ATTTCTTTTTTTATAATATTAATAATAAATAGAAATCTACTACTATTAAAATAACAAATAATACTTTTTCTAAAAATCCTCCTGAACGTATGAATCCTTTAAATCTTAATCCTATAATAAATGGTTTAATTCCTTTTTTAGTAAATGAGTCAGAAACTAAATGAACAAAATATGCAATAAAAAACCCTGCGGTATAAATTTGATTTCTAAATAATACTTGAATTAACAATGAGAATAATAATAATGCATAAATTGAATGAAAAAAACCCCTATGCTTAAAAGCCCAAGATATTAATTTAAATTTCTTACCTAAAAAAGAATGTTTCTCATCTATATCTAAAAATATTGAACCGAATAAAACAATTATTGTTAATAAAATTTCATTTTGAACTTCAAAATATTTAATTAATAAAAATGATATTAAAAATCCAATTGCAAGATGCGTTCTTCCAAGCATTATATAATAATGAAAAAGATTTATATAAATTTAATCATATCAAGATATTATGAAGGTCAAACTCATTCTTAATCCTAAAGCTGGAGAAAAGAGAAATCGAGAAAATAAAATAAAAAGAGCTCTTAGTTTAAACGTTCAAAGTTTAGAAGAAGAGATTGAAGGTTATTTCAAACAAGCAGGAATTAAGATTGTAACTTATATTACTAAAGCTCCAAAAGATGCAACTAAAGAAGCCAAAAAATCTGTTAAAGAAGGTTATGATATAGTTATTGCTGGTGGTGGAGATGGAACTCATAATGAAGTGATAAATGGTATTATTAATTCAAATATTAAACTTGGAATTTTACCTTTAGGAACTGTTAATGGTATGGCTATAGAATTAGGTATTCCTTTTAATTTAAAGAAAGCGTGCGAAGTAATTATCAAAGGTAATACTCGAAAAATAGATTTAGGAACTGCTAATGGAGGAACTTTTATGATGACTGCAGGAGTTGGATTTGATGCTCACGCAGTTACTGAAGTAAAACCCTTAATTAAAAAATTCATTGGAACGCCAGCATATCCAATTGCTGCATTAAAATCTTTATTTAGCTATAAACCAGTTGAATTAAAAATTGATGTACCTGGACAAGATATTATTAAAGGATATTTTGTCATCTTCAATAACTTAACAACTTATGGAGGATTATTTCCTATTACTCCTGATGCAAAATTAGATGATGGGTTTTTAGAGATGTGTGTTTTTAAAGAAAAAGATGTTTTAAGTTTAATGAAATACACTATTGGTATTGCAAGCGGAGATTTAACAAAAGTAAAAGGATTAAAATATCTTAAAATAAAACATGCTATAATTACTGCAGATGAACCTGTTCTTTATCATAGAGAAGCAGAAATTGGTGGTACAACTCCTGTAGAAATTAAAGTTCTAAAAAAGAAATTAATTATGTTGGTTCCATAATGGCTTTTGATATAATTTTTCTAACAGGTGAAATGTTCTTCGATCATCCTTTATGTGGTGTTGCTATTCTAAAACGTTTACTTGAAAAAAATGGTTATACAGTTGGTGTTATTGAAAAACCAACAAAAGATACTCAAATTAAAAAACTTGGAACTCCAAAACTATTCTTTGGAATTACTGCTGGTGCAATTGATTCTATGGTTAGAAATTATACCCCTCTTAAAAAATCTAGAAAAGATGATGATCATTTAAATTATGAAGAAAATGTGATGGACCGATCAACAATTGTATTTTGTAACTGGGTTAAACAACACTTTAAAGGTTCTAAAATTGTATTGGGTGGAACTGAAGCTGGACTTAGAAGATTTGTTCATTATGATTATTGGGAAAATAGACTTCGAAAACCAATTCTGTTTGATACAAGAGCAGATATTCTTGCTTATGGAAGTTCCGAAAAACAAATTTTAGAAATCGCAAAACGAATAAAAAATAATGAAGACTTAGCTGGCATTCTTGGAACTTGTATTATTACTAAAGATGTGCCTGATGATGCAATTATTCTTCCAAGTTATGATGAAGTTACTAAATCAAAAGAAAAATTTTGTGATATGCAAAACGCGTTTACAATTAAAAAGAATTTAATTCAACTAATTGATAATCGATATGTAATTCAATATAAAAGTCCAAAGTATCTTCCTAAAGATTTAGATTCTTATTATGAATTAGGTTTTTCTAGAAAAGCTCCTAAAGAACTTGCAGGGTTTGAATTTAGTGTTGTAACTCACAGAGGTTGTCTTGGTGGATGTAATTTTTGTTCTATTGCATTAACTCAAGGAGAAGATATTGTTTCTCGAAGTGAAGAATCAATTCTTAGAGAGATTAAAGTAATTACTAAGATGTCTCATTTCAAAGGCAATATTGATGATTTAGGTGGACCTTCAGCAAATATGTATGGTATGGATTGTGGCAAATGTGATAAAGAATGTGTTGACTGTAATATTTTAAACAGAAGTCATACAAGACTCGTTGCACTTTTGAAAAAAGCAAGAGACATAAAAGGAGTTAAAAAAATATTTATTCGAAGCGGTATAAGATATGACTTAGCAACTGATGAATATATCAAAGAAGTTGCAAAACATCACATCCTTAATACTTTAAGAATTGCTCCAGAACACACAAGTAAATCTGTTTTAAAATTAATGAATAAAGATAAAGGAGACTTAAATAAGTTTATGAATGATTTTAAGAAAACAGGTCGAAAACTTTCTTTTTATTTTATGACGGCACATCCTGGTTCTTCAATGAAAGAAGCAAAAGAACTATCTGATGAAATTAAAAAATTAAAGAATGCAGAATCTGTTCAGGTCTTCACTCCTACTCCAATGTCTATTTCAACTTGCATGTATTATACAGGAATGGATCCTAAGACCAAGAAAAAAATTTATGTACCTTACACTTATGCTGAGAAAAAAGCTCAGAAAAGATTAATCTTTGGCGAACCTAAAAAGAAATTAAATAGTAAATACCTTCTCTAAAGTTATTTTTTCTAAAGAAATTCGTTCTGGAATCCAAACTTCAGGTACTTTAAAATCATTTTGATAATCAGTTATTCTTGTCACAGAGTCATAATAATTATGTAATTGTAAATCCATAATGATGCATCTCTCTTCAGTTTGTAAACCAGTTTCAGAAGCCATATGCCAAAGATCTTCTCCATAAATGTCTATAAAAGTTTTAGGAGAAACATGATAATGATCTCTTACAACTGCCGAGCTAGGAACTTTAAAACTTAATAAAGCAAGCTCTTTATAATCTGCATCCTCACATTTTTTTCCAGCTCCAGATACTTTTCTTAATAAAGAGTCATACAAACCAAACTCATTCCAATCATTAAAGTCTGGTGAGTCTAAAGCACCTACAACATGATTAGAATTAAAACCTAATTCTAATTTTTTTTCAGCTTGAAGAAAACCTCTACAAAAACTAGGATGATTAACAATTGTTGGAAGAGACCTGGGTTCTAAGCTTCCTGATTCTTTAATTTGTTCCCACAATTTAGTTGGCGTTAGATGATAAGCTGTATGCATAAATAATCAAAATAAAATACAATTTATAAAACTTGTCTTTTTTACTACTTAATAATGGTTAAAATGAAAACATTTAAATATCATTAATTATTTTCAAACTTAAAATGAATCCTTTTGACCTACCAATAAAACGAATTGAAGAATTAGTTGAAGAACACGGAACACCACTCTATATTGTCAGTAAAAGCAAACTTATTGAAAACTTCAACCGATTAAATAACGCATTACCAGCAGCAAATTTATTCTATGCAGTAAAAGCAAATCCTCATGAAGGAATTTTAGAAATTTTACATGAAGCAGGAGCAGATTTTGACGTGGCTTCAAAAGGAGAAATAATCGCCGCAATAAAAGCAGGTGCAAACCCTGAAAAAGATTTAATTTTTGCAGACACAGTAAAAATTCCTAAACAAATCGCCTTTGCAGATGGTGTAGGCGTTGATGATTTCACATACGATAACGAATCTGAAATTATTAAATTGGCAAAACACGCTCCAAATGCAAAAGTACATTTAAGAATTGCCGTTTCAAATAAAGGAAGTGTTGCACAATTAAGCAAAAAATTCGGAGCAAAACCTGAAGACGCAATGTATTTATTAGAAAAAGCAAAAAAAGCAGGATTAAGACCTGATGGAATAAGTTTTCATGTAGGAAGTCAATGTTTAGACTCCTCAAGATATGTTGAAGCATTAAATACTACAAAAGAAATTTTTGTAGAAGCAGAAAAAAGAGGAATGAAACTTAATCAAGTAGATATTGGAGGAGGATTTCCTGTCAAATATATTAACGAAGAAATAAATATAGAAAAAATGTGTGAAATAATCACTTCAACATATAATAAATTATTTGATGAGAGCGTAAGACTTGTTGCAGAACCAGGTAGAAGCATAGTAGGAGATGCTATGATCTCAGTTACTGAAGTTGTTGGAGAATCTGTAAGAAATGATAAAAATTGGTTATACCTTGATGACGGGCTATTCGGAAGTTTTTTGGAAGTTTTTCTATACAATATGAAATTTCCAATGAAAACAAATACTACAGGACCTTTAAACAAATATATTTTAGCAGGACCAACTTGTGATTGTATCGATGTCATTAGCAGAGATGAAAATGGTAAAGAGTGTGAAGTAGAACTTCCTAAAATGAAAATGTATGATTTATTAATTGCAGGAAGCATGGGGGCATACACTTTTTCAGAATCAACAAGATTCAATGGTCATGAACCACCAAAATTCGTTTACATAGAATAAACACTGGACATAACAAAAAACTAATTTTATCGACTAAAAAATTGTTTTCACTGGCCACTGGACATGAGCTCGTGAGGTATATAAAGACATTAATTCTAATATAGTTTGTTGCCACATACGATGAATCCCAAAATAAGGATTTTAGTATGTCAAAAAAGCAACCTCCCCCTCTGGAGCCTTAGTAGCTCATAATTAAGGAGGATTGAAATAAAATGCGAAAAGCAAATGGAGGTGTTGCGAATGCAAACACAAACCATAAAGTTAAGAGAGGGTTATAAAAACCTTCCAGAGATAAAGTTCCGAGCAGGAGCTATCGTTGCAACCATTTGGAACAACGAAAACACAACAAAAGAAGGCGAAAAAGTCGTCTACAAAACTGTTTCTTTTGAAAGAACGTATAAAGACAAAGACGATAATTGGCAAACAACTAATTCTCTAAGAATGAACGATTTACCAAAAGCTTCATTAGTACTAAATAAAGCTTATGAACACTTAGCATTAAGTGAAAGTATCGTCGAAGAGGAAGCATAAGCTTCCAAATTTTATTTTTTATTTTTTCAAAGAAAACAAAAATATTTCGAAAAAATTACCTAAAGATTTATAATAAATAAACAATTAAAAATAATAAATGGAGAAAAAAAATGACCGAAACAAAAACAGAAGATATGAAAGAAGTTGTAAATATTACTAAAAAAACAGAAGTAAAAATCAAACCAAAAATGAACAAAGAAGAAAAAATTCAAGACTTACCAGGTGTTGGCGCGGCCACAGCTGAAAAATTAATGGCTGTAGGATATGATAATATGATGAGTATAGCAGTTGCAACTCCTGGAGAAATAATTAATTCATCAGGCGTTTCTGAAACCATAGCAAGAAAAATCATTCAAACAGCAAGAGATTCATTAGATATGGGATTTCAATCAGGAACAGACTTATTAATAAAAAGAGATACAATTATTAAACTAAAAACTGGAAGTGAAACTTTTGATGAATTAATGGGTGGTGGATTTGAATCCGGATGTATTACAGAATGTTTCGGAGCTTATGGAAGTTCTAAAACTCAAGTCGCACACGCACTAGCTGTAAATTGCCAAAAAGAAGACCCTACAGCAATTGCAGTTTATATTGATACGGAAAATACTTTTAGACCTGAAAGAATTATACAAATAGCTGAAGGTGCAAGAATGGATCCAGAAAAAGTATTAGCAAATATTAAAGTTGCAAAAGCTTTTAACTCAGACCATCAAATGCTATTAGCTGAAAAAGCAGGTGAATTAGCTAAAAGTGGATTAAATGTTAAAGTTGTTATTGTAGATTCATTAACAGCACATTTTAGGGCTGAATTTATTGGAAGAGGAACTCTAGCAGAAAGACAGCAAAAACTAAACAAACATATGCACGTTCTTGCAAAAGTAGCAGATTTATACAATCTTTGTGTTTATGTAACTAATCAAGTTATGTCAAAACCAGACCAGTTCTTTGGTGACCCTACAGAAGCAATAGGTGGACATGTAGTTGCACATAATAGTACTTTCAGACTTTACCTTCGAAGAGGAAAGAAAGGAACTAGAGTTGCAAAATTAGTTGATGCACCAAACCTTCCTGACGGAGAAGCAATATTTATGATTGTTGATGAAGGACTAAGAGATGTTTAAATCTCTTAATTTTTTGTTTTTTTATAAATTCTTTAATAAAGTTTAAAAAAACTTTAGTTTTTAAGAAACTTTAAATACTTCTAAACAAACATAAAATCAAATCCTTCACAGAAGGAAAAATATAGGTAGGTGAAACATATTATGAACGAGAATAGATTTGGTGGAGTTGCCCCAGTTAGAGAGGGTGAAGAGTACGATGTAAAGATAGAAGCTGTTGGTGAAAAAGGCGATGGAATAGCAAGAGTTAAAGGATTTGTTCTTTTTATAGCATCAACAAAAGCTGGAGATGAAGTAAGAATAAGAATTACAAAAGTTCTAGCAAAAGTAGGATTTGCAGAAGTAACTGGTAAAATTGAGAAATCGAAAGAAGAATCTAAACCAGAAAAACCAAAAGAACCTGAAGTCGAATATGACGAATCATTAGCTTCAGAGGATTTCTAGAAAAGGAAAACCTAAATTAAATTTTTTTTATATTATTTTTATAAGGTTATTATATTTTCTTTCCCAAAATTTCAGTAAGTTACAAAAAAATTTATTTTTTGAACTCTTCAAAATCATAAAATTATTTTGAGACACAAAACTTTCAATCTTCTCGTTCTATAAAAAATACGACTTTTATAGTAAGATTTATAAATCAATAATTTTTCTATTTAAATATTACCGACGCATCCATAAAATACTTGGAAGCATTGCTACCTGAGGTAAAAAAAATGGTGGAAGTTATTCTAATATAACTTTTGCAAACACAAGGTGAAAAATAATGAGTGAAAAAGAATTATTAATTGCAAATGAAGAATACTTAAAAGCAGGTATTCATATAGGAACAAAGTTTAAAACAAAACACATGGCTAATTTTATCTATAAAACTAGACCTGACGGATTATCTGTTTTAAATATACATCAAATTGATGAAAGAATAAGAATGATGTCTGATTTCTTATCAAATTATGAACCAAAAGACATATTAGTTGTTTCTAGAAGAGAAAACGGTTGGAAACCATTAGAATTAATGGGTGAATTAACAGGAATTAGATTTGTTGCAGGAAGATACCCTCCAGGAATCTTAACAAACCCTGATTTAGACAACTTCATCGAAGTTAAAGTAGTTGTAGTAATTGATCCGTGGCCTGATAAAAATGTTGTCAGTGATGCTTTAAAAATGGGTTTACCTGTTGTTGCATTATGTGATACAAACAACCAAGCAAACAATATTGACTTAATCATTCCTTGTAATAATAAAGGTAAAAAAAGTATTGGATTGTTATTTTACTTGATAACAAAAAAATATTTAGAAAATAAAAAATTGATTAAGAAAGATGAAAAGTTAAAATATTCTTTAGAAGATTTCACAGAGGATTAGTTTTCTTTGTGATTTTTTATTTTTCTTTCGCTTAAATTTTTATTATTTGACATGTCATTATCTTCTATATTTTGCATTTCCACTTCTATAATTCCAGAATCAATTATTCTAAAAAAAACTTGTTTTCCATCAGGTAAACTTCTATGTTTTCTTAAAACTGCACGCCTATAATTCTCAACCCTTTGCAATTCAATTAAACATTTACTTTGATAACGAAGAATATCCCCACCAACTAAATGAACTTTATCTTTATTATCAAAATCAGAATAAACTTGATTAGTTATAACAATTGGAATATTTTTTTTTCTGGCGATTTCAGTTAAATAAGATAATTGTAAACCTAATTCACGGTTAACATTGTAAACGTCCTTACTTTTACCAATTTCTAAACGATAAAGCATTGCTACACTATCAAAAATTATTAAACCCACTTTATCATCAACTATGTCTTTAAGTTGTTCAAAACAATTCTTTTGTTCTTCAAAATTGGTCGGTTTCAAAAATATAACTCGTTTTAATATTTCTTCATAATCATCAGTTAATTGTTTAAACCTAGTAATAGAAAATGAACCTTCTGTATCAATATAAATTGTTTTTTTATTCTTTACCGAATTAGCAACACATAACAAACACATATTTGATTTTCCACTTCCAGCAGGACCATAAATTGTTGTAATAACATCTTTTTCATATCCACCCTCAAGAAGCCAATCCATTATGGCAGATCCTGTGCTAATTTTATTTTCCATAAAAAAATAGAACGAAAAGGTGTTTAAGAAGTTTTCTATAAAGAAAAAGCATTAGAAAACATGCTTTCTAATCCTGTTTTAAGAGAATCTTCGTCACAAATTTTATTATGAACAAAAGGATTAATTAACCATTTTGTATTTGAAACAGGATTTGCAAAAATAAAACTTAACTCTTCAACAACTTTGAATTTATTCCAATTACTCATAAAAAATTTTAAATTAGATTTTGTTGCTAAACAAACAATAGTTTTTAAACCAGATAGTTTAACTAATTCTAAAGAAAAAGTATTTAATTCTTCTTCAATAAAATAATTATGATCTTTATCTTTAAAATGAAATAAAATAGAATTTTCTTTTTCTTCATAATCAACAAGTTTTCGAAATATTAAATCCTTGTTTTTAATAAAACAAATAGTCCATTCCTTTAATGTCATCTCTTGGTCCATTTTTCTTCATGTACTAAATAAAAATATGGTATTAAAAAACCAATTATGTAAACAACACCCAATAATATTGGATGAATATAATGGTGCAATACACTGATTGAAACTAATTCATTTAAATTTGTTACGATATTATTAGCTGCTTTCACAACTATAAAAAAATTAATTATTCCAACAATCGGAATAATTGCTAACAACCCTATATGATGTTTTGTTTGTAAATTTTCAATATCTTTAATTATAATACTCATTAAAACTCCAAAAGAAATTGATAATATAAGAACAATAAAATAAAGAGAAATATTATTCATAGTTATTATTAAAGGTATTAAGACTAATGAAAAAACGATGTTTCCAATTATACTAATAAACAACACCAACCAATAAACTGTTTTATCTAAGAAATTTGAAATAGGATGTAATTCTTGCTTCTTTTTTTGTAATATTTCAATAGTCTTATCAATTTCATCATCAGACCATCCTTTTGCAAGAAGTCTATCTTTAGTAATTTTCATAATTTAGCTCCAATTATTTATAACAACCAAAAAAATCTTTGTTTTAATGTTTCCATAAATAACTTATTTTAGAATCTAATATTTAAATTTTCTCAGAATTACTCTTGTTTTACTTCTTCAGATTCGGTAGGTTCGCTATCTTCTTCGCTTGCAATTATTTTTGCTGCAGAAACAACTCTATCATCATCTTTCATTCTCATAAGTCTTACTCCTTGAGTATTTCTACCAATAGTTGAAATGCCTTCAGAAGGAACTCTTATAACAATACCATTCTTACTAATAAACATTAATTCATCTCCTTCACCGACTGACTTAACAGCTACAACATCACCATTTCTCTCGCTACATTTAATGTTAATAACTCCTTTACCGCCTCTTTTGATAAGTCTATAATCAGAAATGTTTGTTTTCTTTCCAAATCCATTAACTGTAATTGTTAAAAGTTGTTTATCATCTTCTGCAATGATCATATCAACTAATCCATCACCTTTTTCTTTTCGAAGACTAACACCTTTAACTCCTCTACTAACTCTTCCAATAGGCCTTGCATCTTTTTCATCAAATTTAACTGCATAACCTTTCTTAGTTGCTAATAAAATATTCTGATTTCCATCAGTTAATTTAACAGAAACTAAAGAATCATCTTCATCTAAATTCAAAGCGATTATTCCTCCTCTTCGAGGTTTTGAATAAGCCATTAAATTAGTTTTCTTTACAATTCCATTTTTTGTAGCTAAAAGTAAATGGATTTTTTCACTAAATTCTGCTACTGGAATAACTGCCTTAACTTTTTCATCTTGTTCAACTTCTAAAAAATTAATTATTGGTTTTCCTTTAGCATATCTATCTGCTTCTGGAAGTCTGTAAACTTTTAACCAATGAATTTTACCTTTATCTGTAAATACAAGCAGGTGTGAATGAGTATTTGCAATAAACAAATGTTCTACAAAATCTTCTTCTTTCATATCAGTTCCAATAACTCCTTTACCGCCTCTTTTTTGAACTTTATAAGTTTCAATAGGCATTCTCTTTACATAACCAGCATGAGTTACTGTAACTACAACATCTTCTTGAACAATTAAATCTTCAATATCTAAATCTCCATAATCTTCAGAAATTTGAGTTCTTCTTTCATCACCAAATTTATCAATTAAATGTTCTAATTCAGATTTAATTATATCTAAAATTCTTTGTTTGCTATCTAAAATATCTTTTAATTCTTTAATTAACTCCATCAAGCTTTTGTATTCTGTAATAATCTTATCTTGCTCAAGTTTAGCAAGTTTTTGAAGTTTCATATCAAGAATAGCAGCTGCTTGAATAGTTGTAAGCTTAAATTGTGATATTAAATCTTTTTTAGCATTATCAACAGACGTAGAAGATTTAATTGTTTTAATAACAGCATCAATTTTATTTAAAGCAATAGTTAAACCTTCTAAAATATGAGCTCTAGCTTCTGCTTTTTTCAAGTCAAATTGTGTTCTTTTTTTAATAATTGATTTTCTATGCTGTAAATAATGATTTAATATTTCTTTTAAAGATAAAAGCTTAGGCTCATTATTAACTAAAGCAATCATAATAGTTCCAAAAGTTACTTGTAATCTTGTAAATTTAAAAAGTTGATTTTTAGTAACTTCAACATTAGCATTTTTCTTTAATTCAACAACAACTCTAATTCCATTTCGATCACTTTCATCTCTTAAATCAGAAACTCCTTCAATCTTTTTATCATGAACTGCATTAGCAATTTCTTCAACTAACATTGACTTATTAACCATGTAAGGTATTTCAGAAATAATCAAAGAAATTCTATTATTCTTTTCTTCTTCCATAATTATTCCTTTAACAATAATTTTCCCTCTACCAGTTGAATAAGCATCAATTATTCCTTGTTTTCCAGCGACTTGACCGCCAGTAGGAAAATCAGGTCCTTTAATGATATTCATTAATTCCATAACTGTAATATCTGGATTATTAATTAGTTCAATAACTCCTTTAGAAATTTCAGATAAATTGTGTGGTGGAATATTAGTTGCCATACCAACAGCTATTCCAGAACTTCCATTTATTAGAAGATTTGGAAGTTTTGAAGGTAGAACTGACGGTTCTTTTAATGAACCATCAAAGTTTTCAGTAAATTTAACAGTTTCTTTGTCTATATCTTGAAGCATTTCATCAGCTATTTTAGCCATTTTAGCTTCTGTATAACGCATAGCAGCTGCATTATCACCATCAATACTACCAAAGTTACCTTGACCGTTTATTAGCATGTATCTTAACGAGAATGGCTGTGCCATTCTTACAAGAGAATCATAAACTGCAGAGTCACCATGTGGATGATACTTACCAAGTACTTCCCCTACAATTCGAGCACATTTTTTATATGGGCTGTTAAATTTCATACCCATATCATTCATAGCGAATAGAATTCTTCGATGAACAGGTTTTAGTCCATCTCTAGCATCAGGTAAAGCTCTTCCTACAATGACTGACATAGCGTAATCAAGATACGCAGATTTCATCTCATCTTCAATTACTTGAGGTATGATTCGTTCCTCTGGTTTTTCTTCGTTATTATTAGCCATTTTTTTTTATGAAAATTGAGAATTTACCCTCTATAAACATAAATGTTAACCCCTTTATAAGTATTGCGATTTTTAGGCTAAAAAAACACTTAAATTTTCTTCAAAATCTGACTTTTTAGAAGCCCAGAATGTATTTTGAAACTTCTTCCGCAATAAACACATCTTTTAACAGCTTTTGTTATATCAGTTCTTGGCGCAGTCTTCATGGATTTCTTACATTTTGGACATTGAACTAATAGCATTTTTAGAACTCTTTATTATTTTCTTCATCGGATTCAGAATTTTCATCTTCGTCTGATTCTTCATCAGCATGTTCTTTATTAGAGTTTTCTTCGTCAACAGATTCGTTTTGCTCTTCAGATTCATCTGCTTCAACTTTTATATTCTCAACTTCTTCATCACTTACTTCACTGTCTGGTTCAGCAGACTCTTCTTCATTTAATTCTACTTCTTCACTTGAATCTTCTTGTTTAGAGTTTTCAGAATTATAAGTCTCTTCATCGTCAGATTCATTTTCTTCACCTTCTACAGATTCAGAGTCTTCACTTCTTTTGAAAAGTTCATCTTGATCTAATTCATCATTCTTTGAAGCAATATCATCAATTTGTTTGTTAATTTTATCTAAAAAATCAGTGTCAATTACTTTTTCTTCTGGTTTTTCTAATTGAACAACTGTTTCTTCATTAAACTCGGATGTTTCGCCTTCAACAAAAACAGATTCTTTATTTTCAACATCAACAACATCTAAATCGCCAAGTTTTTCAGAATTCTTCTTCTCAGGAATCTTTACATCAGAAAATGCTTCTTTAATTCCTTTAGTTCCAGGAACATCAAAATACTTAAAGAATTTCTCAGTTAATCTAATTTTATAACTTCTACCAGTTTTCTCTTTAGTTAAAAAATCTAAATCTAACAATTCTTTAATATGTTCATAAGCTTTATTTGTTCGAATTCTAATAACTTCTGACTGTAATACTGGAGCTTTCCAAGCAATAACAGATAAAGTTTCTAAAACAGTCATTGACAACTCAGTGTCAGAAACTATTTTTGTAACCATAGTAATATATTTTTCTTTAACACTAAGCTTCCAAGAACCACCTTCTTGAACAAGCATTAAAGAAGCATCTTTATTTTCATAATCTTCTTTTAACTTTTGTAAACCTTTTTTAACTTCTTTTTTATCAACATTAATAATAAGGGCTATATCTGCTTCAGCCATAGATCTTCCACTAGAAAATAGCAATGCTTCTATTTGGTTTTTCACATCAGTCATTTTACTCTAGAATATTTGTTCTTATCTTTGTTAATTTTTTTCTCTTGAATCATAGCTTCAAGAACAGGGTCTAAATCTTTAACATCGACGCCTACTTTAGCAGCAATATCTTTCTGAGTGTTAAACCCTGCATCTAAACAAGTAAGAATTGAATTTCTTATTAATGCATTAATACTTTGTAACATGAGTTTATTTTGAGAACCAACTTGTTGAGCAACAATACTGACCTCGTGAAGTTTTGCTAACATATCATTAATCCAATTAGTTAAACTATTTTGTTCAAAAGAAAGCATTTCAGGTTCTAGTATTTCAACAGACGCAGGCATATAATTAAAACATATCCAAGTAAATTTTTCCAAACCTTTAGCAAGCAGTTCAACTTCTGCAAACCCACTCCAATAATTTTCTTGTTTCTCGACTTTTTCAAATTCTTCATGAATAACAATAATATCTTCTTCTTTTTTCAGATTCGCCATATATTCATTTAAAGCATTCTCAACATACTCTTTTGGATTTCCAATTATTTCAAAAATAATATTTGTTCTAATATAACCTTGTTGAAGTTTTTCTTTTATCTCTCTTTCTTTCATAAAAACACCTATTCTTGATATAAAATTTGTTTTTATAAATTTATCGATACTATAGTTATTAAAATCTTTTTTTAATAATTAAAATAACTAATAAAATTATAAACGGAATAAACAAAAAATAAATTGCGTGACTCTTATTCTTTACTTCATCAGACTCGTATATTGTGTTTCCTGTAATTTTTGAAGTATAGTTTTGTTGAGCTAATTTTTCTTCTCCAATAAATATTTGTTTAGGGATAGTTTGATTAATAATTTTTTTTTCAGATTCAAAATTAACTTCTAACTTTTCAAATGTTAATAATTCACCTTCATAATACACTTCTAAATAATAAATATTTAAACCTTGAATTGCAGATATATTAAAAGAAAAAGATTTTGTTCCATTTAAAGAAATATTTTGTTCAAAAAAACTTTGAAAAGAATATAAAATTAAAGTATGCTCTCCTTCTCCTTTTATATTAGCATAAAGTTTAATTTCTTCATTAAACTTTTTAGCTCTTGTATAAAAAGAATTAATTATAGGTTTGTATTCGTTAATTTTTACTTCTTTAATTATGATTTCTGGATTACAAACAGTTGAAGAACTTGATTCTTTAGATTCACAAGCTTGTTCTTCTAAAATTTTATTTTTTATTAAAATAATTTTTTCAGAAGAAGTTTGGTTGTTTAAATTTGTACAATTTATTAAAGTAAGTTTATTTTTTACAAATAATACTCTATCTTCGTCTTCAATTTTTGGAGTGTAAGATTTTTTATTTTGATTAGAAGTTATTATTTTTCTTTTTACTTCTCTTCCAAAGAGATCTTCAACCCAATATTCAATTTCATAATTAAAAGAATCATTACTTAAAACGTTTTGAATTTTAATTTGGTCTCTATTATTATATAATGTCTGATTTGTTGAAATATTAATTGAAACATTGCAATAATTAATTTTTTCTTCAGAAATATTATTCAAGTTTGAAATATTCAAACTTATATTTAAGAAAAAACTCATATTTTCTGAAGAAGTAAAACTAACATTATAAAATAAAAATAAAATAAGGAAAAAAAGTGTTTTTTTCATAAAATTAATTTCTAAAAGAGAATTAATAAAGCTTATTTAAAAAAATCCGTGAAAATCATGTTATAAATGGAATATTTTCGACAAAAAAACTCTTATTCATCCTCTTGAAAAAAAAGAAAGATTTATATATCTAAGAGTAATTAATTTATTTTAGTTTAAAAAAAGAGGTGTTGAGGGTATGTTTGATTTTCTTAAAAAGAAGAGGCAAGAGTCTACAATTGTTCCTATAGATAATAATACTCCTCCTTCTATGGATGAATTAATGCCTAATTTAAAAGGAGATTTACCTCCTATTAATGATATTCCATTACCGCCTAAACCTGAAGAAGGATTATCTGCTCCATCAATAGATGAACCAAAAGAAGAAATGGCTGGATTAGGATCTTCTGATGCACAAAGAACTGAAGTTTCTGATGAAGCAAAAGAACCAGAAGCTACACCAAAAGCTCCTCCTGAAACAGATAATTTAGAACCTAAACAAGATGAAGATACTTTCTCCCTTCCTGATTTTGATGAAGAAGAACTAAAATTAGAAGAAGAAAGTTCTGCTCCTATTGAAGAAATTAAATTACCAGAAACAAAAGAAATTCCAATTGAAGACATTCCAGAACTACCTACCATTGAAACTGAAGAAATTGATGATTTTAAACTTCCTTATGAACTTGAAAAAACAACTGAAATTTCTGACGTGCCTGGGGAAAAACTTTCAGATGAAATTAAACCTATTGTAAAAGAAAAGAACTCCGCTCCTAAAATCGAACCAATATTCACTACAAATAAAGCTGAAACTGGTGAAGAATTTTTTATGTCAGGAGAAGGATGTAAACAATTATTTGAAATTATTGAATCTACAGAGAAAAAATTAACAGATTCTTTAGAAGAATTTACAGAAAATGAAGATGGTAACAAAAGCAGAATTCAACTTTATAAAACATTTCATGATAGCTTAGATGTTGCTCAAGAAAAATTAATGCAAATAGATAATTTGCTTTTTGAAAAATAGTGCAGAGGTGAAATTAAATGGTCCAAAAAAATCAAATTTTCGTAAAAATCAATGAATATAATGAAATACTTAGCATAGTAGATGTAGTAAAAAACAAAATCACTAAAGCTAAAGAAACAATTTCTGAAGTTAATGAACTAAAGAAACAAGAAGATGCTGAACTTGAAGCATGGACTAAAAATTTAGAAGATGTTTCAGGGAAAATTTCAAGTATGGAAAGCATATTATCAAACGTGAATAAATAAAAATGGTTAAAAAAGGATTTTTTGTTAGAGTTACTGAACCAAATGAAGTAAGAAAGAATCTATTAGAAGGATCTAAAAGTATAATTCAAAATCTTAAAAGTTATCAAAAAATTCTTGCAATCAGAGAAAAAAAACTTTCTGCTATGAATAATTTGAAAACAGATGTTAAAGAAATAAAACTTCTTGTTGATAAATTAAGAGATCTTCTTCCATATGAAATAATGACTGAACTTGAAAAAGATAAACCTAAAAAGAAAAAAGGGAAAAAAACTACTAAGAACAAAAATGTAAAAGAAAAAGTTGCACCTAAGAAAAAAGTTGTTAAACCTTCTGAAGCTACCCGACTTGAATCTGCACTTAGTAGCATTGAAGAAAAACTTAATCGTTTGAGTTAATTTTATAAAACATTTCTATTTCTAAATTTTTACCAGTTGCGGGGGTGCCGGAGTGGTCAAACGGGCTGGACTCAAGAAATATTCTTGAATGATGAGGCGAAAGCCGATGATTTGAGCAATCCAGTAGCTTAGTGCTTACGAGGGTTCGAACCCCTTCCCCCGCAGTTTTTTAATAAAAAACTGGGAAAAACAAGTACAACATTTAATTTTGTTAAAGTTCTACTAATAAAGAAATTATAATTTTGATTCTATTGTTGTTTCAAATCTAACTTCTTCATTAAACATATTTGTTAAAACAGAATAATCTAAAATTCCTTTTTTGGAAGAATAAGATATAATTGGTTCAATATCCATACTATCGCATGCTCGTTCATATAACTCGATATATTCAATGAATTTTAAATCAGAAAGTTTTATGGGATCTTTAATGTTTATAAAACGAGAAATAACTGTAAACACTTCCATACCTATATATCCTGTACATATGTCTAATTCAGATATAATAATTTCTTTTTTTTCTTTTAAATAAAGAGATAAGTTTTCATATAACTGTTGAGCTTTAGATTTAGCTTGACTTTTTATGAAAGTACGATCCACTACAAAATTCTTTGATAAAAGATATGCAGGGCCTTCAAACTTAATTAATAAAAAAACCATTTCAATAAACTCACGAAAGTTTGCTAAATGTTGAGAAACTTTTAATTTTTCAATTAAATTTGAAATATGCTCTGATCTTTGTGAGATGATTTTTTCATCAAATCCTATTTCTCTTTGATATTTGTGTAATAATTCATGAATTAAAGCTTGTTCAAACCAAACCAAACCGCCATGTAATTCAGTATGTATCCATTTAGTTAACCAAGCATTAGTTTTTTTATAAGTAAAAGGATTTACATAAATACACTTATTAACAGGATTATATGCTAAATCCATTCCATCCATCAATTCAACTTTAATTATTATTTCTTGAAATAAATCAAACATAACAGGATACTTTTTATAAGTTTTAATTACACTTTTTTTTAGTTTTTTTAAAATAGAATTTTTTTTATCAATATCTAAAAAAACTTTAAGATTATTTTCAGAAATTATTAATTCCATATTTAATATTATAAATGCAGAATCAATATAAAAACTTTTTTATAACATTCTAAAATGAAATATAATACTAAAAATTCATCATTCTCTTTTTCTGCATTAGATTCTTAAAAATTTATATAAATAACAATTATCTTATATTAAAATTATTTTTTTACTCATTACAAAGCTTTTTATATGCTTTCTTTTTTTGTTATTAAATGCCTATAGAAATTATCCCAATTGGAGGATATAGTGAAGTTGGAAGAAATTGCATTGCAATACGAGCAGATAATGAAGTTGTTATTCTTGATATGGGTTTACATCTTGAAAGATATATTAATTATACTGATTCAGATGATTTTGTTGAATTGTCTTCAAAAAAACTTTTAGAAATTGGAGCTATTCCTGATGTTACTTTAATTGACGATATAAAAGACGAAGTAAAAGCTATTTGTGTAAGTCATGCTCATTTAGATCATGTCGGGGCAATTCCTTTTTTAGGAAATAGGTTCAAATGTCCTGTTCATGGAACTCCTTTCACAATTGAAGTTTTAAAAGCCATTCTTAGAGATGAAAAGATAGATTTGAGAAATGAGTTAATTGAACACAAAGTTAATTCTAGATTTAAAATTTCTAAAAATATAGAAGTTGAATTTATTAATGCAACCCATTCAACTCCTCAAACAGTTATGATTGCAGTTCATACAAAATATGGAACTGTTCTTTACGCTAATGATTTTAAATTAGATAATCATCCAACTCTTGGTCAGAAAACTAATTATAAAAGATTAAAAGAAATGAATGTAAAAGTTGCAATTACAAATTGTTTGTATGCTCATAATCCTGCAAGAACACCTTCTGAAAGCATTGCAAAAAAAATGTTAGAAGATGTTTTACTTGGAACAAATACTGAAGGGAAAAGTATTTTTGTAACTACTTTTTCAAGTCATCTTGCTAGAATAAAAGCAATAATTCAAATTGCTAAAAAATTAAATCGAAAAGTTGTGTTTTTAGGAAGATCACTTTCAAAATATGCTGATGCTGGTGAAGAAGCGGGTATAGTTAAGTTTTCTAAAGAAGCAGAAATAGTTAGATATAGTAGTAAAGTTAGAGGTTTTTTATCACATTTAAAACATCCTGAAAAAAATTTGTTTGTCGTGACTGGAAACCAAGGAGAACCTAAAGCAATTCTTTCTAAAATTGTATACAATGGTTTTTTTAAATTTAAACCAGGCGACATGGTTATTTTTTCTTGTCAAATAATACCTGTTCCAATTCATTTTGAAAACCGTGATAAATTAGAAACTGCTTTAAAACAAAAACATGTTAGAATTTTTAGAGATGTACATTCATCAGGTCATGCTTCTAGAGAAGACCATAGAGATTTTTTTGAATTGGTTAAACCAGAACATATTATTCCAACTCATGGAAGTATTGAACGGTTAGACTCGATGAGAGACCTCGCTATTGAGATGGGTTACGACGAACATAAGGTTCATATTCTTTCTAATGGACAAAATATTTTTGTAGAGTAGTTTAAACAAAAAGTATTTAAACAAATTTATATTCATAAATCTATATTAATGGGGGCGATAAGAAAATTTTCCCCGAGGTGAAATTATGAAACTTACACTTGCTGAACCAAAATTTTTGAAAGACAGTATCAGTATTATTTCTGATCTTGTAACCGAAGCTAGATTTAAAATTACTCCTGACGCTATTGAATTAGTAGCTATGGACCCTGCAAATGTTGCAATGGTAATATTCAAACTTCTAAGTAGTGCATTTACTGAATATGATGTAAAAGAAGAAGAAAAATTATCAATTAACATGAATGACTTCAAACAAGTTTTAAGAAGAGCAAAAGGAAACGATGCTGTAACTCTTGAAATTGAAGAGAATAAATTTAAAATTACATTTAAAAGTAATACAACTAGAACTTTCTATTTACCAATTATTGAAGTTGAAGATAGAGAACAAAAAATTCCTGATTTGAAATTTAAAGCAACTATAACAACTTCTTCTTCAATTCTTAATGAAGCTGTTGAAGACACTGACATTATTGGTGAAAGTGTGGTTTTTGAAGCAGAAGGAGATGAACTAATTATTAGTGCAACAGGTGATTTAAGTAAAGCAACCATTAGTATTAAAGCTGATAAAGAAACAAAAATCGTTGCTGACACAAAAGTTAAATCAAAATTCTCAGTTGAATATTTAAAAAAAATGATTCAAGGAAGTAAATTACATGATCAAGTAATTATTCAATTAGATCAAGACTATCCTTTAAGAATTGAATATAAAGTTCTAAATAAAGTTCAACTAGCATTTATTCTAGCTCCTAGAGTGGATACTGATTAATTAAAACTTTAAACGAGGTGTTTAATATGAGTAAAACAAATGAAAATCTAAAAGCAGCTTTTTCTGGAGAGAGTCAAGCAAGAAATAAATATACTTTTTTTGCTAAAGTAGCAACCAAAGAAGGTTACCATTATATTGCAAAAATCTTTGAAGAAACAGCAATAAATGAAATGCAACATGCAAAAGAAGAATTTAAACTTTTGAATGGAATTAGTAATACTGCAGATAATTTAAAGGAAGCAATGGAAGGAGAAGATTATGAAACAACTGATATGTATCCTACTTTTGCAAAAGTTGCTAAAGAAGAAGGTAATACTAAAGCAGCAACATTATTTACCACTATTGGAAGAGTTGAAGCTGAACATAGAGATAGATATGCTAAACTTTTAGAAATGGTTAAAAATGGTACTGTTTACAAAAGAGATAAACCTATCAAATGGAAATGTTCAAAATGTGGTCATATTCATACAGGAACAGAACCTCCTAAAGAATGTCCAGTTTGTAAACATGAACGAGAATATTTTGAACCAGAAGATTTATTCTAATTTTTTATTTTAAATTT
>CALDOJ010000048.1 GCA_937912225.1 Candidatus Woesearchaeota archaeon
AAACCTGAACCAATGACTAAGGCTAATGCTGGAGAAAAAATGTTATAATTTAATTTAAAAAATATGAATGTTAATAATAAAAATAAAAATTTAAGCACTGGATTTACAAATGATAAAACTTTAATTCTTTGAAATCCTTGCAATATATCCATTAAAAAAAGATACAACATGCTAAAAGGTACATATAAAATAAGTATTTTCATTAAAGAAGAAGCCATTGGATTCTTAAAATAAGTCGCGGCTAAAAAATTTGATAAAAAAAATAATATACCAATAAAAATTATTGAAGAAACTAATTGAAATAATAAAGCAGAAGCAATTGCTGTTTTTATTTTATTGTATTCTTTTTTTACTTCAAACTCTGCAATGTATTTTACTAAAGCAGAATCAAGACCAAAACTTCTAAAAAACATGAAAAATGATAAAAATGTGAATACTGCATAATAAAGACCAAATTCTTCTATGCTTAAAGTCCGAGCTAATAAAAGTCTAAGTAAATATGAAAACACTGATGCTAAAGATGAATTTATCATAAGCATTATTGTTCCTCTAACTGCTTTTTTTGTATAGTTGGTCATTATTTTACAAATAAATAAAGATTATTTATAAATTATTACTAAAAAAAAGAAATTAAAAACAGTCTTATTTAATCATCGGTAACATTCTAAACCAATCGATTGTTAACTTTAATCCTTCATCAAGTTTAACTTTTGGTTCCCATAATAAAAGATCTCTTGCTTTAGAAATATCTGGCTGTCTTTTTGTAGGATCATCAAGAGGAAGTTTCTGAAATATAAGTTTTGATTTTGAACCTGTGAATTGAAGAACTTTTTTTGCTAATTCTAAAATTGTTAACTCATCCGGATTTCCTAAATTTTTAGGCCCTATAAATCTTGAATTCATCATAGTAACAAGACCTGCAACTAAATCTCCAACATAACAAAAACTTCTTGTTTGTTTTCCATCACCATAAATAGTTATGGGTTTGTTAGATAATGCTTGAGTTATAAAATTTGAAATAACTCTTCCATCACTTGGTCTTAATCTTGGTCCATAAGTATTAAAGATTCTTACAATTTTTATATCAGCTTTTTTACTTCTATGATATGCCATTAATAATGCTTCTCCAAATCTTTTACTTTCGTCATAACAACTTCTTATTCCAATAGGATTTACATTTCCCCAGTAAGTTTCTTTTTGAGGATGTTCTTTTGGTTCTCCATATGACTCACTTGTTGATGTAAATAATAGTGTAGCATTTTTTTTCAAAGCTAACTTTGCAAGATTATTTGTTCCAATAGAATTTGATAAGGCAGTTTCTACAGGAAATTTTTGATAATCAACAGGACTTGCTCTTGAAGCTAAATGATAAATTTGATCAATATTTCCTTTAATAGAAAAAGGTTTTACAACATCATGTTTTATGAACCGAAATCTTTTTTTATTTAATAAATGTTTAATATGAAATTTAAAACCAGTACTTAAATTATCCATACATATAACTTTATGTCCTTCTGCTAAAAGATAATCACATAAATGACTTCCAATAAAGCCTGCTCCTCCAGTTACTAAAATAGTCTTCATGAATATGTCTCCGAATATTTGTGAACTAAAGAACTTTCTAAATTTTTTAATTTCATAAATAATCCTCCGAATATTTATGGACTAAAAAATTTTTTAAATTTTTTAATTTCATTAACTTCTCCCCACACTAAGATATTTGAATCCTATTTTTCTTAATAATTTTGGATTATAAATATTTCTTCCATCAATAATTATTCTTTGTTTCATTAGCTTTTTCATTTTTTTAAAATCAGGAGTTCTAAATTCATCCCATTCAGTTAATAAAATCAGTGCATCTGCTCCTTTTAGAGCATCATATGAATTTTCAACATAATTTATATCAGAAATTATTCTTTTTGTATTATGCATGGCTTCAGGATCATAAGCAGAGATTGTTGCAAACTCATCTTTTAATTGTTCAATAACAGTTAAAGCTGGAGCTTCTCTTACATCATCTGTCTTTGGTTTAAAAGCAAGTCCCCAAATAGCTATTTTTTTCCCATCAAGGTTTGGAAGAAATTTTTTAAGTTTAGGAACAATTGATCTTTTCTGTCGTTCATTAACATAATCAACAGCTCTTAAAATATTAGTAGTATGACCAAAGCTTTCTTGTATTTGAGCAAGTGCTCTTACATCTTTTGGAAAACAACTTCCTCCATATCCAACTCCTGCTTGTAAAAATCTTGATCCTATTCTATCATCTAAACCCATACCTTTAGCAATTTGTTTTATATCCGCACCAACTGCTTCAGATAAATGTGAAAGTTCATTCATGAAACTTATTCTTGTTGCAAGCATTGCATTTGAAGCATATTTTGTAAGTTCTGAACTTTTAACATCCATAAAAACTAAAGGTTTATCCATTCTAACAACTGGCGCATAAAGTGTTTTAATAATTTTTTTAGCTTTTTTGGAATCACATCCAACAACAACTCTATCAGGAACTTGAAAATCTTTTATTGCAGTTCCTTCTTTTAAGAATTCTGGATTTGAAACAACATCAAAAGCTATTTTTTTCTTTTGATTTTCTTTTATAATTCTTTTAATTTTTTCACAGGTTCCTACTGGAACAGTGCTTTTAACAACCACTAATTTGTAAGAATTCATGTTTTCTGCAATTGTTTTTGCAACATTAAAAACATATTTCATTTCTGCTTGTCCATTAAATTTTTGTGGCGTTCCTACTGCAATAAAAAGAATATCTGACTCTGTAACTGCTTTTTTTAAATTAGTTGTAAAAAACAATCTTCTATTCTTAGCATTTCTTTCTAGAATTTCTCGAAGTCCTTGTTCATAAATTGGAATTACTCCTTCATTAAGACTTCTTATTTTTTCTTCATCAATATCAGTACAGATTACTTCATTACCTAAATCTGCAAAGCAAGTTCCTGTAACTAATCCTACGTATCCTGTTCCAAAAAAAGATAATTTCATGTATTCACTTACTAATGATGAATCATTTATATGTATTTCTTAAAAAAACAGAGAAAGCTTTATAAATAAGACGCGTTTTTCAGCATATGGACGGTCACAGTGGTGTGGTTCTACCCGATCCCATTTCGAACTCGGAAGTCAAGCATACTCACGTTCCAAGTGGTACTGCATTTTATGCGGGAAGCCTGGATCGCTGTCCGCCTTTTTATTCTCTTAATTTTTAGAAAATATTAAAAAGAAACTATTGTTATTCAAAAAAAATGTATGATGTAATTGGTATTGGAAATCCTTTAATGGATGTTTTAGTAAAAGTTGATGATAAAACAATTTCTAATTTAAACTTAAAAAAAGGAAGCATGCATTTAATTGATGAAGAAACATCAAAAAATATTCTGAAATCTTTTAATGAAGATAGTTTGTTATTAGTTCCAGGAGGAGATGTTGTAAATACTGTTACAGGTATTGCTAACCTTGGTGGAAAATCAGTTTTTTGTGGAAAAGTTGGAGATGATGAACATGGACTTCTTATTGAAAAAATTATGACTAAAGATGGTGTTAAAACTAGTTTAGTTAAAGGAACATTAAAGACTGGTTCTGCAATTTCACTCGTAACACCTGATCAAGAAAGAACTTTTGCAACACACTTAGGTTCAGCAATTACTTTATCTAAAGATGAGGTTATTATAAAAGATATTAAAAACAGCAAAATACTCTATGTTACAGGTTATGTACTTGAAGACCCTAATCTTCGTAAAATGGCTTTAAAAGCGCTAAATGAAGCTAAAAAACACAATACTTTGGTTGCTATAGATGTATCAGATCCTAGTCTTGTAGAACGATGTAAAGATGATTTAAAAAAAATACTTTTAGAGTTTGCAGATATTGTTTTTGCTAATGAAGAAGAAGTTGTTTCTCTTACAGGCAAATCAAAAGAAGAAGGGTTAGAAGAGTTTTCAAAACTTGCAGATATTGCTGTTGTTAAGATTGGAAAAGAAGGTGCTTTAATTAATAATAGAGGCACTGTTTATAAAATAAAAGGTTTTAAAGTTGATGCTGTAGATACTACAGGTGCTGGAGATTTGTTTGCAGCAGGTTTTTTATTTGGTCTAACAAATGGTTATAATATTGAAAAATCTGGTTTGATTGGCAATTATATTGCTTCTAAAACAGTTCAACAACTTGGAGCACGATTAAGTTATTCTTTAAAAAAAGATATTAAAAAACTCTTTCTAGAAGAAAACCTTTAAATATATCACAAAAAACATTTTTTCTATGAAAATTGGAATTATTGGGGGTAGTGGTCTTGACAATCCCAAAATACTTAGAGATGCAAAAGATGTAAACGTAAATACATCTTATGGAGCTCCTTCTTCTCCTTTGAAGACAGGAACAATCAACGATGTTGAGGTTGTTATCATTGCAAGACATGGAAGACAACACACAATCACACCTTCTAAAGTTAATTATCGAGCCAATGTTCAGGCTCTAAAAGATATTGGTTGCGATTACATTCTTGCTACAACTGCAGTAGGAAGTCTTAAAGAAGAAATTGGGCGTGGAGACTTTGTTATTTTAGATCAATTCATTGATTTTACAAATAAACGAAAAAATACTTTTTATGAAGAGTTTGAACCTAATAAACCCGCACACCAACCAATGGCAACTCCTTTTTCAGAAGACTTAAGAAAAGTTTTTATCAATAGTTGTAAAAAATTAAATCTTAAATATCATCCAAAAGGAACTGTTGTAACTATTGAAGGTCCAAGATTTTCAACAAAAGCAGAGAGTCATATGTTTAGAACTTGGAATTGTGATGTTATTAATATGTCAATTGCTACAGAAGTAGCACTTGCTAATGAAGCAGGAATTCCTTATGCCGCTGTTGCTATGAGTACTGACTATGATTGTTGGAAAAGTGATGAAGAACCAGTTAGCTGGGAAGCAGTATTAAAGATTTTTACTAAAAATGTTACTAAAGTAACTGACCTTTTAATTGAAACAATAGGTGAACTAAAATGAATCTAAAGAATAGTATTAGAACTATTTCAGATTGGCCTAAGCCAGGAATAATGTTTAGAGATATTACTAGTTTACTTCAAAATCCTGAAGCTTTTAAACAATGCTGTGATGAACTTTATGAAAGATATAAAGATGTAAAAATTGATGCAATTGCAGGTATTGAAAGTAGAGGCTTTATTTTTGGAAGCGTTCTTGCTTACAAATTAGGAGTGAGTTTTGTTCTTATTCGAAAACCTGGTAAGCTTCCTGGAGAAATTGAAAGAGAAGAGTACGATTTAGAATATGGAAGTGATGCAATTGAAATTCATAAAGATGCAATAAAAAAAGGTGATAAGGTTTTAGTTGTTGATGATTTAATTGCAACTGGTGGAACTGTTTGTGCAGCTGTTAATCTTGTTCGAAAACTTGGTGGAGAAGTTATTGAATGTGCATTCATAATTGATCTTCCAGACCTTAAAGGTAAAGATAAACTTGATTGTCCTGTATTTACTATGATAGAATTTGAAGGAAATTAAATTAACCTAAGAATCCTCTTATTGATCCAGCTCTCATAATATTTTCTCCTAAAGAAACAGTATTTCTTTTTTTATAATCATTTAAAATTATTTTTGATACAGTTTTATGTTTTGAATTAGTTTCAAAATTAAATTCCTTGAATACAGGTTTTATTTTTCTAATTAACCATGAAGGGAAAAACTTAAGATTATCTTTGTTCAAATACATTAATGAGTCGGACATATCCTGATCAAAATTAATATAATTATCTCTTATAAAATCATAATCCTTACTATTTAAAGCGTTTAAACCAAGAAGTTCTGGAGGTAAACCAAATGAATAAAGAGATGCACAAAAAGGAATTGCTCTTGGTAAAACTATTCCTTTAGTTTTTCTTGCGTATGAAAATAATCCTATGTGAAGTTTTCTTTCTCTTCTTTTTGGAATGTGTTCTGTAAACTCATTTATTAATGGAGCAAGTGCAAACATTTGTTTTTGAAATTCTTTTGAAGTTTTATTTATTATTGCTAAAGCTTTTTTTGCATCAATGAAATTTGGAGCTTTTCTTTTTGTTTCATTTAATTTTTTTACTCCTTTAACAACTACATCTTCAGGATAATCATACTTAAAAGCTGATTGAATTGTATAAGTTTGAACGCTTGGATAATCTGCAAGATTATTTTCTACATTCGTTGGTTTTAAATTGCCTCTAAATGGTGCTGAACCACAACCTATTATTGGTAAAATTTCAACAGAAGTTTTCTCTTCTAATTTATGTAATCTTTGAAAACCAATTTTATTAATAAGTACTGCAGATAAAGAACCATAATTAATTGCAGGATCAGACCTTGCAAACCAAACTCTTTGATAATCTTTAATTTTCTTTTTTTCAATAAATTGTTTTGTTATTAAAGCAGAATTTAAAATAGCTTCTTTTGATTCAAATAAAGGTGTTACTCTTATTTTTTTAGGATTAAAAGTTCCAATCCAATCACTAATTGGTTTATCATGAGCAAATAATCTCCAATTTTCTTTTTTTACAATTAGTTTTTCATAATAATTTGCAATTCTAATAAGTGATTCTACATTTGTAGTCATTGGTTGCATGACTTCAAATATTGGAGCAATATCTTCTCCATAAAATTTTCTTGCTATATCATAATTTCTTGGAATACTCTCTAATGTTTCTAAAAGAATTTTTGACTCATCTTTTTCAATTTCTGGGTTTGGAACTCTTAGTGAAAGAATAAAATCTTTTCCTAGTTTATGTTTTCTAAAAAAAGGTTCATATTTACTTAATAATTTTTTAACAACAAAATTATCAACTTGTTTTCCTTCAAAATCCCATAATTGTTCTTTTGAATCTAAATGTGAAAAAGTATGAAATGCTTCTTTTATTTCATCATCTCCTGCTATAATTGAAGAGTCTGCAAAAAACGGCGCTCTAACATTATCAGGATGCTGAGTGCTCATTGTTCTTGAAACATTAAATGTTTTTTTCATAATCAAAAACTCCTCATTTCATCTGTTCTACAAATTTCTTGATTCGATTCATTCCTTCTTTTAAGTTTTTCATAGAAGAAGAATAACTAATTCTTATGTGGTTTTTACTTCCAAAAGCGTCACCAGTTACAACTGCAACTTTTGCTTTATCAAGTAATACGTTTGATAAATCAGAACTATTTTTCATTCCATTTTTAAATAAATATTTAACATTTGGAAAAACATAAAATGCTCCTTCTGGTTTTGCACAAGTTACTCCTTTAATATTATTTAAAGTTTCAACTACAAAGTCTCTTCTTTTTTTAAACTCTTTAAGCCATTTTTTCAAATGTTTTTGATTTCCTTTTATTGCTTCTATTGCTGCCATTTGAGAAGTAGAAGTTGGATTTGATGTAGAGTGACTCTGTATCTTTTTCATAGCTTGTATGAGCTCTTTATTACCTGCAGCATAACCAATTCGAAGACCAGTCATTGCATGAGATTTTGAAACCCCGTTTATAGTTATCGTTCTTTCTTTTGCATCTTTACTTAAAGAAGCAATACTATAAGTTTTAGAATCATAAATTAATTTTTCATAAATTTCATCCGATAAAATCAAAAAATTATGTTTTACTGCAAGCGTCACGATTTCTTTTAAATCTTCTTTTCTGTAAATAACACCTGCAGGATTACTTGGACTATTTAGAATTATCATTTTAGTTTTTTTAGAAATGCTTTTGTTTATATTTTCAATATCTAATTGAAAATCTTTTTTAGAATTGACAAATACAGATTTTCCTCTTGCTAAACTCACCATTTCAGGATAACTTGTCCAAAATGGTTTTATTATTAAAACTTCATCTCCTTGATTAATAGTTGCCATTATTGCATTAAACAAAGAATGTTTTGCGCCACATGAAACAATTATATTTTCTGGCGCGTATGTAATATTATTTTCTTTTTTGAATTTTTCACAAATAACTTTTCTTAAAGGCAAACATCCAGCAACATCTGTATATCTTGTAAAATTATTATCTATAGACTTTTTCGCTTCTTTTTTAATTGAATTTGGCATATTAAAATCGGGTTGCCCAGCAGTTAAATTAATTATATCTTCCCCTTGTTCTTTTAACATTTTTACTTTAGAATCTATTGCAAGCGTCTTACTCACACCAACTCTTTTTATTCTGTCTGAAATCATTTTAATTCAATAGTTATTGTTGCTTCTTTCTCATTAATAGATTTAATTTTTTTATTTCCTTTTAATTTTTCTTTAATTTCTTTCCAAGAAAGTTTTTCTCTGGCCTTGTTCATTTGAAGAAGAATATCTTTTATTTCTTCATAATGTTCATAAATAAATTCTCCTTTTTTTTGATTCTCATCAGCACTAATACCCATGCCTTTGATTGTTTGTTCTTGTTGATTAATTATTTCTAAGACTTTATCTGTTTTAGTTGTTTTCTTTTTTTCTTGAGTCTCTTTATGGGTTTTAATTGTTTTATTTGTAAGTTTCTCGTCTAAAACTTGATTAAAAGTTTCGAAAAACTCCCTATCTTTTTGTTCGCTCATTAATAAATTAAAAGGAAATATTTCTTCATCACAAAAATTTGGTTCTAACTTTATTTCAAGTAATTCTTTAAAATGTTTGTAAAGAGCAGATAATTCTTTTTTAGAAAATTCTTTTTTTTCTTTATTTAATTTTGATCTAAAACAAAGTTCTTCAGAATATATTCCTCCTAAATTAAGATCCATTGCTAAAATTTTTACTAAAGAATCTTTTTCTGATTCTTCAATTATTGTTTGAAATTCTTTTTCTGAAAGTTCTGATGAATTAATTTGTTTTGGCGGAAATTCATATTCTGTACCGCCCCTAATAGTTCTATCTTTCCAATTTTGATTTTTAAAAGGACTCATTATTTTGTAATCTTCATTACAAAGAATAATATTTCCTTTACTGAATAATTCTATTATGAGAATTAAAATTTTATCTTTAGATTCGAAAGTAATTTCTATAATTCTTTCAAAATTTTTTTGTTCAATTTTCCTAACACGAGTATTTTTCAAATATTTTCTTAAAAATTGACAATAACCTGGAGGAGTATCAGGAAATTCTTCTTTATAATTTGTTAAATAAATTAAACTTGGAAGGCTTATTTTAAGCATTTTTTTGCCAGTACTAGGCACATGAAATTGAAAAAGAAATTCATCAGCATTTTGATATACTTGGTTTATTTTTCCATCTATTAAAACTTGAAACTCTTTAACTAGATAATATAGGTCTAAAGCACTAATTTCTTTTTTCATAAATAAAATGAAGAAATGAAGTTATTTAAATTTATTTGAAAATAAGAATTAAAAATGTTTTTTTACAAATGATTCCATTAAAGGAATATCTTCAATTTTTCCAAGATCTTGCCAATATTCAACTTCTTTTACTTTTACTCTTTTGTTTTCCGATAAAAGATGTATTGCTGAAGTTAATTCATATTCTCCTCTTTCTGATCTTTCAATTTTTGAAAGAGCATCAAAAATTTCTGGTGTGAATTTGTAAAGACCTGAATTAATTAAATTAGATTTTGGATTTGCTGGTTTTTCTATAAGTTCTATTAAGAAATCTCCTTCTTTAATTACAACTCCAAATTTTTCTGGGTGAATATGTTCTAGAGCATAAATATAATTGTAGTTATCTCCAAAAGGCATTTCTTTTAAATCATTTACGGAGTATAAATTGTCTCCATTAATAACTGCAAATTCTCCTTTCACATACTCTTTTGTAATATTTAAAGCATGACCTGTTCCAAGCATTTCTTCTTGTTCAATAGTTTCAATTTCAAAATCATAATTATGATTTTCAAAATAGGACTCTATTTGTTCTTTTAGATAACCAACAACTAAAAACACTTTTGTAAATCCTGCTTCATTTAAATTATCTAGAAGATAAGTTATGAAAGGTCTGCCATTAATATTTACTAAAGGTTTTGGAATTGTTTTTGTTAAAGGCAACATTCTTGTTCCTTTTCCTGCTGCTAAAATTATCGCTTGTTTCATAATTTTACCTCGGGAAAATTATGGAATAACAACACAATTTGTGTTGTATTGCAGAAACTTCTAATTTCTGACAACATCAAAAACTTAGTTTTTGTTTGCTTTATCATAATAATAAGAACGTGTGTGTTTAGAATTTAAAAATTTAGTGTTTAATATTCTATTCCTCTACGGGCAAGAATTCCTTTATTAAAAGGATGTTTTTGCATTTTTACAATACTTACATAATCTGCTACATCCATTAAACCTTTAGATGCTCCTCTTCCTGTGAGAACTAATTCTGTATTCTTGAACTTGTTTTTTATTAAGTCAACAACTCGTGCTTCAGGTAAAAATTTGAATGCTACAGCCACGTTTATCTCATCTAATACTACTAAATCATATTCTCCGCTAGTAGTGGCTTTTTTTGCTAAAGCAAACCCTTTATCAATTAATTCTTTTGCATCTTTATCATTGACAAAACATTCTCTACAGTCTCCACATTCAATATCATCTCTTACATAATCAAAGAAAGGAACTCCTGAATCTGTTTCTGTAAGTTTTAACTGTTTTTGTTCTTTAACACATTTCTTTCCAAACTGTGAAAATTCTATATTAGGTAAAAAATTTTGAGCACTTATGAATTCTCCAGTATAAGCGCCTCCTTTCATAAACTGAATCACATTAACTTTTAATCCCTGACCTATTGCTCTTAAAGAAAGACCCATGGCCCAACTAGTTTTTCCTTTTCCATTACCAGTATATATATGAACTAGCCCTAAATTTTTCTTCATTTTCTTTTAAGATGAACAATAAGAATAACCACAATCTATGCAAGTTGCACAACCTTCTGAAAATCTCATTTTTCCACTACAATGAGGACATTCTCCTTTCTTTTTGTCTTCTTTTTCTTTTTTCAAATTCATATTTAAATTTAGAACTTGATTGTCTTTACTTCCATCTCTGTAGATTGTTGTTCCTTTACAACCTGTTTTGTAAGCCATAAAATATACTTCTTCAACATCCTTAACAGTTGCATCATGAGAAAAATTAACTGTTTTAGAAACTGCATTGTCAGTATATTTTTGAAAAGCTGCTTGCATTTTAACATGCCATTCTGGAGTTATATCATGAGCAACAACAAATGCATGTTTGATTTGTTGAGGTACTTTATCCATATATTGAATTGTACCTGCATCAACTATTTCTTCCATTAATTCTTCATCATAAATTCCACGCTCTTCTAATGCTTTCTTAAAATATTTATCAACATAGAATAATTCTTTTCCATCCATTACTCGTTTAACATAACTTAAAGCGAATAATGGTTCAACTCCACCAGATGCATCTGCAATCATTCCAATAGTTCCTGTTGGTGCAAGTGTTGTTCTAGTTGCATTTCGCAGTTTAACATGTTTTCCTTTGAAGTATTTGCTTTTCTTATTGTAGATGCTATCTTTCCAGTTAGGAAAACATCCTCTTTTCTTTGCTAATTCTTCAGATGCATTATCTGATTCGTCTTTTACAAACTTCATAATTTTTTCAGCAAACTTTACTCCTTCATTACTATTATATGGAATTCCTAATTGAACTAACATATCAGCCCAACCCATAACTCCAAGCCCTATTTTTCTATTTGCATTTACTATATTAGTTATTTCTTTCAAAGGATATTTACACATATCAATTACATTGTCTAAAAAGTGAATACAAGTATGAATTGTCGTTTTTAATCTTTCCCAATCAACTTTTTTGTCAACGATGTAATGACCTAAGTTTACTGACCCTAAATTACAAGCTTCATAAGGCAATAAAGGTTGTTCTCCGCATGGATTTGTGCTTTCAAGCTCTCCTACTGCAGGTGTTGGATTATCTTTGTTGATTCGATCTATAAATACTACCCCAGGGTCTCCATTTCTCCATGCAGCTCCTACTAGCATATCAAAAACTGATCTTGCATTTAACATTCTAACTGCTTCTCCTGAAGTTTTATGTTTTAATGGATAATCTGCATTTTTTTCAACTGCTTTCATGAAATTATCTGTTATTGCAACTGAAATATTGAAGTTTGTTATATCAGAATTTTTTTCTTTACAATTTATGAAGTCAAGAATGTCTGGATGATCCACTCTTAATATTCCCATATTTGCTCCTCGTCTCTTTCCACCTTGTTTTATAACTTCTGTTGCAGCATTATAAACTGTTAAGAAAGATATTGGACCTGATGCTACACCTTGTGTTGATTTAACCACTGAATTAGTTGGTCTTAATCTATTAAATGAAAATCCTGTTCCACCACCACTTTTATGAATAATTGCAGCGTCTCTTAAAGTTCCAAAGATTCCTTCCATACTATCTTCAATTGGTAAAACAAAACATGCTGCTAACTGTTGAATATCAGTTCCTGCATTCATTAAAGTTGGTGAATTTGGTAGAAAATCTAATTTTGCCATTAACTCATAGAATTCTTGAGTTGTTTTTTTCAAATCCGCTTTTTTATCATAATTCTTATCAGCTTTAGCTATATTCTTTGCAATTCTTCTAAACAGTTCATCAGGAGTTTCTATAATATTTCCATTTAAATCTTTTATCAGATATCTTTCTTTTAAAACTTTTAATGCATTTACTGATAATTTTGTTTGTACTGCTTTTCCCATAACAGCTGTTTTTGCAGCTCTTATTTCTTTATGTTTTTGTCTGTAAATAATATATGCTTTTGCAGTTTTAACATGATCTTCAATTATCAAAACTTTTTCAACTATATCCTGTACTTGTTCAACATCTGGAACATTTCCATCAAATCGCTCTTTTATTAATTCAATAACTTTATTTGAGAGTTCTTGAGCTTTTGTTCTATCAGATCCGCCTATGGATCTTGCAGCATTAAATATTGCTTGAGTTATCTTATCCTGATCAAATGGCACTATTCGACCGTCTCTTTTTTTTATTTTTATCATTTTTGTCATAGTATTACCTCCTTTGTAACTTTTTTAATTCTTCTTTGAAAGAATCAAGATCTTGAAATTCTCTATACACACTTGCAAACCTTATGTAAGCAATTTTGTCTTCTTTTTTTAATTTTGTCATTATTAGTTCTCCTATTAAATGACTTTTTATCTCTGAAGAAGATCTATTTCTAAGGTTTGTTTCTATTTCATCTATTATTTTATTTATTCTATCAATTGAAACAGGTCTTTTCTCACAAGCTCTTAATAATCCTTTTAGTACTTTTTCTCTATTAAAAGATTCTCGAACACCTTCTTTTTTTATAACAATTAAAGGACTCATTTCAACACGTTCATAAGTAGTAAATCTTTTTTTACAATGAACACATTCTCTTCTTCTTCTAGCTACTTCTTCTCCTTTCTCTCTTGTTTCTATAACTTTAGTGTTGTTCTTAGAACAAAAAGGACATCTCATAAGTTTTCTCCAACAAATTAAGAGACTCAAACATTAAAAGTTTTTATTGTCTCATATAAGTTAACTTCTTATTTTAAAATAACTAAAAATATAAACCCTCATACACCACATATAGTGTTTATGTAAATTTAATTATACAATATATAGTGTAAACTCTAACAACGCATATATAAATATATTGGTCTTTAAGACTATATTATGAAAAGAAGCTTTTGAAAAGGTTTAAATAAAAAACAATAGTTTGATTAATTATGAAAGCATTAGCTATTGTTGACAAAGGTCTAGAACTAGTCGCAAAAAAAGAAATTGAAGAGCTTATTGGCTCAAAAGGGAAAACAGAAGACACAACTGTTTCTTTTGAAATTAAGAAATTATCAGAATTAATCATTCTTTGTTATAAAGCACAATCGGTAAAAAGAATTATTTTGTTAGAAGGAAAAACTAAAATTTCTAATGATTTAAAAAAATCTGCTATTGAAATAAACAAGCTAGTAAATAAAATAAAATTAAATGATTGGATTGATAAACAACAATCAATAAAAGTCGAATGTGAACGAATAGGCGAACATGAATTTACAAGTATTGATTTAGAACAAGAAGTTGGTGTTTCAATGGAAAATTCTTTTGAAGTATCATTAAAAAATCCTGATTTAACAATTTATTTATACGCGTATAAAGATTTTTGTTATGTTGGAATTGATATAACAGGCAGAGATTTGAGTAAGAGAAATTATAGAATTTTTTCAAGTTCTAAATCATTAAAAGGAACTATTGCTTATGCTTTAATCAAAACTATTAATTATAATAAACAAGAAAGTATACTTGATCCTTTGAGTAATAGCGGAACTATAAGCATAGAAACTGCTTTATTTACTTCAAATTCTCCAATAAATTATTATAAAAAAGATTTTAGCTTCGCAAAACTTAAACCTTTCAAAAAAGATGAATGTGATGCAATTTTTAAAAAAGAAGATAAAAAAATAAGCAAAGACAAAACAAAAATTTTCTCTTATGATTCTTTACTAAGAAATATCCATTCAAGTAAAAAAAATGCTAAAATTGCAGGAGTTGAAAAACTCATTAACTTTTCAAAAACAGAAATTGATTGGTTAGATACAAAATTTAATCAAAAAACAATTGATAAAATAGCTGTTTTTCTTCCATCCATATCAAAAAGAGTTGATGCAAGCAAAATTAAAAAATTATATGAAGAATTCTTTTATCAAGCAAAATTTATTCTAAAAGAAACAGGATTGATTGGAGCTGTTTGCCTTAAAAAAGAATTATTAGAAGATATTGCTAAGAAAAATAATTTTATCTTAAAAGAAAAAATAATTTTCTATTCAGGACAACAACCTCTAAATGTTTTCATCTTTAAAAAAAGATAAATTTATATAATTTAAAATCTTAGAATTAATTATAATACTGGGGTGAATATAACATGAATTGTGATATGTGTGGTTCTGAAAAAGATTTGTTTCGTTGTAAAATTGAAGATTCTTATCTAAATGTCTGTCATGACTGTAGCAAACATGGAACTAAAATACGTAAAGTTGAAACAGCTTCTGTTATTAAAGAACATTCTCATGCTAAAAATAATGAACCTGTTAGAGAGTTAATTCAAATAATTGTTCCTAACTATTCTTCTCTCATAAAAGAAAAAAGAGAACAAATGGGTTTAAAACAAAAAGATCTTGCAAATAAACTTGCTGAAAAAGAATCATTAATTCATAAAATTGAATCAAACAAAGCAAAACCAAATATTTTATTAGCAAGAAAATTTGAAAAATTTCTGAATATAACTCTTGTTGGTCAACACGAAGAAATACATAAACCAATAGTTAATACTAGTTCTGGAGATGAAGGTATGACTATAGCAGATTTAATAAAAAAGAAATAAAAATCCTCAGTAGAAAATCTACTGGTATGTTTTAAAATCTTTAATTTTAAAACAAATTATTCTTCTATGCTCACATTAATATAATTAACACAATCTTCATGAGACTCTGAATATAAAGGACAAATTTGTTCTAAAATAGTATTTTTTGTTGTAAAACCCTCAAACTTTTCATCTTCAATAATTAATGTTGGAAAAGTTGATACCTTATAGGTATCTAAAAGCATTTGCATGACTTTATAATCATTAAATTCAGCATTCAAAGCAAAATTCAAAAGATTATCTCCAAACCTTTTTTTTAAATATGTTAAAACAAAAGATTGTTCATTACAATCAGGACATTCTTTATCTGTTGAGAAAAAATATAATACTGTTGCTACATCCATTTCACATAAATCTCTTGCTTTTTTTACAAGCAACCAATAATCTAATTGTGAAATAATATAGTCTTTATACAACAATTCAAAATCATCTTTACTAATTGTTGCATCTTCACTATAACTAGTTAATCTTATTCTTGTAGTTTCTAATTCTTTAAGATTGTTATTTATTGCATTTATGAAAACAGGACAATTATTTTCCTGACTTAATTGATCAATAAATTGATATTGAAATTGTAATTCTCGATAATCTAATTTTTGTTCATAAGCTTTACCTTGTATGTAATCTACTCGTTCACTCTCCATCATCATTCCAAATAATAACCCAAAGAAAAAAACAAATATTGTTATGATGAATGCAGCCAAATATCTTCTTTTTTTAATTTGTCTCATTTTATTACCATTTATGTTTTTTGTGAAATAATTCTGGCACAAGTAAAAGCCAAGTTATTCCTAGCATGAAAAAATAAAAGAAAAGAAACAATACTATATGAATCTTTCCTTGAGCAAAGACTTTTTCACCCGTATACTTAAAAGCAGAATATAAAATAAATAATGTTATAGCAAACATAATTATGAATATGAACAAATTAGTAAAATCAGTATCTAATAAATTAAATGAAAAAGACATGTTTTGTAAAAAAGTCCAAAAATCAAAATCAACATGTCTTAAATTTAAAAAAGTTATAATATTAGGTTTTAATATATTATATAACAGAGTTAAAATCATAGAAATTCCTATTATGCCCGAAACAACTAGTAAAGGAACTGGCATCATTCCAAAATCACCATATTCTGGATTAAACATCATTTTTCTATATTTTAATGCATTGAAGAAACCACCTTTATACCATCGTTTTCTTTGTCTAATGAATGCTTTAAATGTTAAAGGTGTACTTGTATAAACCTCTGCATGCATATCTTGAATTATTTTATAATGATGTTTTTGAAGCCTTAAAGTTAATTCTAAATCTTCTGTTAAATTATTTATTTCATAACCTCTTAAATCTATTAAAACTTGTTTTCTAAAGACGCTAAATGGACCTGGAGCTACTGGTATGCTATTCAAAAAACCCATTAATTTTTTGTAAAAGATATTCACAATGTACTCTGCAAATTGCATTTTTTGTAAAAGGTTTTTTGCTTTTTTTGATTTCATTAAAGGAAGAACACAAGCAACTTTCTCATCTTTAAAATGAGGCAGTAAATGTTGTAAAGCATTTTTCTCAATAACAGAATCAGCATCTAAGCAAACAAAATATTCGCCCTTACAAGAATACAATGCTTTGTTAAGTGCAACTCCTTTTCCTGAGTTTTTTTGATCAATAAGTCTGACATTAGAATATTTCTTTTGAAGAACTAAAACTTTTTCTCTGGTTTTATCGGTTGAACCATCATTCACAACTAATATTTCTAATTTATTCTTAGGATAATTAAGATTCACAGCTGAAATTATTGTAGTTTCAATAGTGTTTTCTTCGTTATATGCAGGAATTGTAACTGTTACTATAGGGAAAAAATTAAGTTTTTTTTTCGTTCCTCTAACATTCTCTTGTTCAAGAAAAACTAATAACCAAAAGATTACAAAATATAACGATATAAAATAAATTACCCACAGTAATACTTCTGTAAAAATCACGTCAATGTCACCTTTTAAATCCTTTAGATAAAATGCTAGAATTTTATATAAATATTCCTATTTTTTTAGATAAATTAAGTATTCTTCGTAAAACAACGATTTATTAAAAACTAAATCAAAATCTTCTTGAATCATTTCAAATAATTTATTTTTCTTATCAATACAGTCTTGTCCATAATAACTACAAGGGAAGAAATTATAATTAAAAATTAATGCATCAGAAGATTGATTATGTTCGTTATAATAAATAAATGATTCATTAACAGAATAATAAAAAGGTTCATAACGAATATTTGTATAAGCTGCAGGTATTGGAATAGTTGTTGAAACAACACCTTTGAAATTTTCAAAATATTTGTAAATTTCAGAAACTATTGCCGGTTCAGAATCAAATTGTTGATTATAATTATGTTTTTCAATATTAACAAATGAGCTTATTATTAAAACAAACAAAATTACAAATGATAAACTTTTTACTATTTTATTTTTGTAAGAAAAAAGCTTTTCAAATCCAAAACTTGATATTATAGCAATATAAGGCAAAAATAACAATCCAAATCGAAGTTGTTTATTTATGATTTGAGTAAAGTACAAACATAATAGTAAAAGAATTAATATTAAAGCAGATTTTTTTGAAAATAAAAATTTCTTGTTTAATAAAAATAATATCCCTGGAATAAAAAATAACAAAGTTAAATTATCTTTTAATAATTGATAAGGATAAAAAGTGATTGCTTCAAACAATGAATTGATTGCATGAGTTGGATTATTCTGATGTTCAGCTCCTTTCAAAATTGAATAAAGTGGTGCTTGATAAATTTTATCAGCCACATCAACATATGTAATGAAATTATAAGACATAAAAATTAACATAACAAATGCAAATGCAATAAAATAATTCTTTGAATATAAAACAAATTTTTTCAAAGATAAATTTGAAGAAAACTTATAAATAAATAATGCAATAAATATTCCTAAAAAAACTAATCCTTGAGGAAACTTAAATAAAAAAGTTATTCCTGAAAATAAACCCGATAAAAATAATCTTTCTTTAAGTAAAAAGTATAATGCTAATAAAGCAAAAAAAATCGATGGGATTTCAGTCATTATCTGAAAAGAATTTTGAAAAAATAATGGTGTTGTTCCTAATATTAAAACCGCTGTTAATCCTGCTCGTTTATTAAACAAATAGGATGAAATAGTATGAACTAAAAATAAACTTCCACAAGCAAATAATAATTCAACAATTCTAAAAGCCATTACTGACTTTAATCCAACACTCCAAACTAAACTTAAAACTATTGGTAAAGCTATTGGTCTGAGCGGTTCAAATAAACCTATTTTTCCAAAAGAAGCAATGTATTTAGCCATTCCTATATACACTGACTCATCCCAATTAATAAGAAAATATCTTTGTAAAAAATAAATATTTAATAAAAAAAAGAAACTTATGAATACTACAACTAAAATATTTTTTTCTGAATCAAAAAAATTTTTCCATTTCATTTATTAAATTACAAAATTTGAATAAGACCAAATCTGTACTCCTGGTTGATCATATATTTTAAGAAATTTATTGCTACTTTGAAACAAAAATAATAATCCTTCATCAGGTTTTTTCCATACAAAACCTTTCTTCATTTCATCTGTAACTAAAAAATACTGTATATTATTATCTCTTAATAATAACTCTGTATCGTCAAGATTTCTTGAGTAAAATATTTCATTTGAAACATTGTTCATTAAATCATAATTATCATCTTTAATACTGTTGGTATCTAAAAAGGATTTTTTATTAGCAAAGTATTCTATAAAAAAACCATAAGAATTATGAGAAAATACTACTTCTGTTTCAAATAAAGAAGGTGCTTCATAATATTTTAAGAATTCAAGAGCATCAACTAATTCTTTATTTGGTTGAGATGAAGTAACACCATTTACATAAACTGATGTTGAAAATATAAGACTGCAAAATATTAGCAAAATAGTGAATTTTTTTATAGTTATAATCGCCCAGTTTCTTGAAATTAACAAATAAAACGCATAACCTGCTAATCCACTTATAAAAAAATTAAAAATTATTTTTGCAGGATCATTAAACATTGAAATTATTAAAAACATGATGAATGATATGTTAAAAAAAAGGAAAGTTCTTTTTTTCTTCCATAAAGAAGCAAATCCTAAAAATGCTAAAAACAAAGTGAAAATTGACAATCCTATTAATGCACCAAATGAAGTCCATAATTCTCCAAAAGCAGGTTTTTTTATTAAAAATTCAAAAGTAACTGATAAATTTAATATAAATATTGAAATCAAAGTTGTTATGGTAGAAATTATTAACAAGTAATTCCATTGTTTAAGTTTATCTTTTAAGAATGCATAAATTAAAATCATTAGTAAAATAATTATGAAAGAAGAAAAGTCAATCAGAGGAATAAATATTAAAGTTAAAATTGAAAGAAGAGGTTTCTTAGATAAAAACATCAAAAAAGAAGCTAAACTAAGAACAACCACTATAGAATATTTATTTAAATTTGTAAATAAAAATAAAAATATTGGAGAAAGAACATAAATAAATAATACAAAAAACAACACATTCTTTTCAACATTAAACTTTTTTAATATCAACCAAAAAAGTATTAAAGATAATACTCCTAAAATAAAAGGAACAAATAAGTAAATTAAAATCGGACTCATAAACAAGTTTAATCCTGATAAAATTAAATGATACAAATTAACATCATAAGTTCTTTCTTGTAATGAATCAAAGTTTAATAGTTTTCCTTCAATAATAGAGTTAGAAATTCTTAAATCATAATAAGCTTCTCCAACCATAATTGAATTGTCTTGAGCATGTCTTATAAAACTTGGAAATATTAAAAGAAGCACTGCAAGTATAAATATGAACATTAAAGGATTTATTTTATTTTCTAAAAAACTTTGTTTCATTTTATCTCGCAAAGAACCTCATAAATTTTTATTGAATTATCATATACTTTTGTAAAACAATCTTCATCAACATAATATAATTTTTCTTCTTTATTAAACTTTGATGAAAAATAAATATAATTAACATCGTATTTGTTTAGTGTTCTGACTGCTTCTGTTTTGAATCTGACTTTGTATAAAAGATTTACATCTTCGTATCTTTGTTGAGCATCAGGTATTAATAAAAAATTAGAATCTAAAACATTTTTTCTTTCTGCAAAATAATTTATTAAATGTCCTTCTTCTAAAGTTCCAAGAATTACAGAGTCAACAGGAGTATTTAGTTTAATCCAATTAAGAGCGGCAATTTCTTCATTTGAAGGTGTTATTTGAACTTCTTTACTTGCTGAATTTAATGCAGGAATAAATGAAGTCAAAATAAATAATATAAACAAACCAACTAAAAAAAAATTAGCGTATTTTGGCTTCTTAGTTTTCTTAATATAAGAATAGATTAGTTTTGTTCCATAAGTTGCTAAAAGAACTAATACTAAACTTAGAAATATTAACCCAACTCTGAAAGGAACTAATTTTAACCAAAGTAAAAGGAATGTTGCTAATCCAAAACCTAGAAGCAAAAATACTGATCTTTTTTTTGATTTGAAGAACACATTATGAACTGCAAAAACACCTAGTAATAAAGGAATAATTCCTATAACATATAAAACTTGTAACATGTTTAAGTCAAAGAAAAAGTTTTTTAATATTTCAATCGGAATATTTTGCCAAATTACTAATGGACCATGCATAAAAAAAGCTTGTTTATAAATAACAAAGTTAAACCATAAAATCAAAAATGTTGAGAACAGAACTATTTCTAATTCTTTTTTTTCAACATGCAAATATTCTACTTTCATCAAAAGCAAAAATAACAATAAGCCAAGAACCAAAAAAAAAGATGAAGAATGTGTTAAAACTAAAACTACTAAGAAAAATAATGCTAGATTCAAATATATTGCTTCATCAGATCTTATTAAGAAGTATATTATGAAGAAGATTAAAGGAATAACTAAAGTATAAGCTGAGATATTATTTATAGTATTGGAGAAAAAAACAGGGATGAATGCTGAAAAAAAAGCACCCATTAAAGATATAATTCTTTTTTTAGTAATATGTTGTGCAGATAAATAAATAGGGAAAATTATTAACGAAGCTAAAAGGTTGGGTATGACTTTTGCAATAAAAGAAGCATTAAAGATTAAACTAAAAAAACTAAGAACATATAAAAATAAAGGTGGAAACAAAAAAGTTCTTCCACCAAAACTTAAATCATCATGAAAAAGAGGAAAACCTGTTTCTTCAATATGCTCAATTTGTCTTAAACTAAAATAAGAATTATAAGAAAACTCTGGAGTTTGAAAAGCAAAATAGGTTCTAAAAACAAATGTTACTAAAAATATTATAAGCAACAAAATAGTTGCAGTTATTTTTTTCATAGTCTTATAAAGATAAATCTATTTTAATATGTTTCTAATAATTAAAGAAAAAAAATTATTCCTCCTCAGGACTGTAGGAAGGAACTGCGGATCTATTAATAATTAATATGTCACCTATACTTTTAACTAATTGGTGAGGCACAATAACTCCTTTGGCTGAACCTAGAACTTTATTTAAGAAAGAGTTCTTTGTTGCTTTAACTCTCCAACCAAAAACTTTGTTACTTGTTAAAATTACTTCCTCTACATCTCCAAAATAATCGCCAGTATCAGTGAATACACGCATATCATAAGTTTCTGATATTTTTTTCATCTTTAGCATACTACCACCTTCAATAATTATGATAAAATAAAAAACTTTAAAGTTTATATAACTTTCGTTTAGTGAATAAATGAATCTTGTCAAGAACAACGAAAAATATATAAAGTAAATAGACATAGATTAAGATAAAAGCATAGAGGTGAAATATAATATGGCTTTAGACTCAGTTATTTTAGCAATAATCATCGGAACTCTGGCAGCAATAGTTTATAGTTTAAGAATTCTTGTTCTTATGGAAAGAAGAATTGCACGAATGGACCTAAACATTGAACGAATGACTCGACAAATTGCAAAAGAAGAGCTTAAAATAGAAAAAGAAGAGAAAAAAATAATTAAAGCTCTTAAGAAAAAATAAATAATTTTTTTTATAATTTTTTTACAGTAATTACTATGATTAAACAAATCTCTCTAGCTCACGGCTGGTATTACCATTATAGGATTCATTCTGATAAAACTAATAAACTTTGTAATAATGGTTTCTCTGAATTAAATAGCTATCTTAATGATATTATGGATGATTGTCCTGATGAACATTTTATTAATGGGCCAAGAAGCAGTGCTCTTAGATTTTCTTTGCCTATAAAACTTGATGTGCATGAAAATCATGAAGTTTCTCGTCTATGTGAAGAAGGTTTGAAAACCATGGATAATTATAAAACTGCTCATTCTAAAGTTCAAATGTTCATGTTACACTTTGATAAGAGCAGTATAAGTGTAGAGGCACCTATTTGGATTAATGATTCTGAACTAACTAATTTTGAAAATATTTTCAAAGAAAAAGGAGCACTTTCAGGTCATATTGATGTAATTAGAGTTGAAGATGATGGCAAAATCTGGATTTGGGACTATAAACCAAAAGCAGAAAAAGAAAAATATGCATCAACCCAAGTATTCTTCTATGCTTTAATGACTAGTCAAAGAACAGGTATTCCGCTTGAAAAGTTTATGTGTGGTTACTTTGATGAGAATATTGCTTATACCTTTAAACCAAAACTGGATGTGCTAGAAAACTTTTAATTATTCACTTATTAATTCTTCAAATTTTAAACCATATAATTCTGCAATCTTAAAACTTGCAACATAATTCTTATCTGTTTTCTTTAAGTCATCAATGTTTAAGAAAAACCATCCTCGATTATCAAACTTAATTGCTAAAAGTGGGTGAGCTCCAAACTTTGATGAAAAATAAGCCAGTTCTCTAATTTCTTGCTCTGTAAAATATTTATTATTGTCAGCAGTTGCTTTTGCTTCAATTGCAAATTTTCTAGTTGAATTTCCTGCTAAAAGATCAGGACTTGGAAACTGACTACTACCTGAACCTGCAACTCTTACAGCAGCCCATCCAGCAGCCCAAAACTTATGTATTAAATCTCGCTCTGCTGTTGTTCCTTTACTTTTTCGTCTTCCAAATCCAATTCCCATTTTTAACCATGTAAAATAATTCCAAGAATAATCAATATATCTAATATAATCCAAATTGCATAAGTTACAATGATGGGTTTTTCTTTATGTACAATTCCATAAAGCACCCAAACAATTGCTACAAATAAATAAGTAGACCATGAAAGAATTGAAACTCCTGAAGCGTTTTTTAAAACCCAAATATTCCAAACTTGTGGAATTGTCATTAAAGGACCAAGTATTCCTACAAAATAAATTATTTTATCTAAGAAATTTTTCCATTTATCTGGATGAGGATAAGGTTCGTGATTTTGATGTATTCGTTTTCTTCTATGAAAATGATGAAGCCCGTGAGAATCTTGTACCATGAAATAATTTAGAAAATAATATTATAAAAACTTTTGTTTTTCAATAATTATATAAATCAATAAAGTTTTATGTAATTTAGGTGATGTTCAAATGGCTACTAAAAAAATAATTCCACTTGCTGCAATGGAGCGACTTATGAAAAATGCGGGTGCAGATAGAGTTTCTGAAGATGCAAAAGCTGCACTTCGTGATGTTCTTGAAGAGTTTGGTGAAGAAGTTGCAATAGCTGCTAATAAATTCGCAATTCATGCAAAAAGAAAAACTGTAAAAGCTGAAGATATAAAATTAGCAAGCAGATAATTAAATAATTTTTTTTGAATTATCTAAATCAAATACTTCTTTAATACTAATTAAAATTGCATTTTTTGGATTATATCCATCACAAACTTCTTTACATTTTTCAAAATATTTACCAGAATTAAAAATTTCAACAGTACCTTTTAATCTTAAATAAGTATTATTTTTCTTAGCATAAACACATATTTTATTATTAGATTTAAGATTTTTTAAAGTAGTATTCATTTGACAATCTGCAATAAGAAGTTTTTCATCAAAAAAACCAACAGATAAAACAACATTCAAATTTGGTTCTTCATTGAAAGTTGTTCCTAAAACTATTTCTTGATCTTTTTCAAAGACTTCTTTCCAATTCATTAAATTTTCACCTTCATAAAATCAAACGCACAACTTGAATTTGCAAAATAAGTTTTAATTTCTTCTTCTAACTCATCAGTTGTTTTATATCGTTGTGAGAAATGTGTTATTATTAGTTTCTTAACATTCGCTTTGTTTGCAATAAGACCTGCATCTTCTGTAGTCATGTGTTTATACTTTTCTGAATTCTCTTTCATGTTTGATAAATATACTGCTTCTGTAACTAATAAATCTGAATCTTTAGCAAGGTCAAAAGAATTTTCATTAGGTAAAGTATCAAAAATGAAAGTTATTTTCCTTCCTTTTTTAATTACTGAAATATCTTCAGGACTAATTTTTTTCCCGTTGATAGTTATTGATTTTCCAGTTTGTATTTTTCCCATTTCCGGGCCTTCTTCTAAACCTAATTTTTTAGCTTTAGCCATGTTAATTTTTCTAATATCTTTTTCTACAAAAGAATAAGCAATGCATGGAGTGGTGTGATTCATTGGAGAACATTGAATGTAATAATCTCTTTTCTCTTTAAAAGTTTCAACTCCTTTTGGATCTAATTCAAAAACTTTTAAATCTAAATTCGAACTATCAAAAACAACTGAATCTAAAAGATGCTGTACTCTTTTCTTAGTTTCTTTTGGTCCGTAAATTTCAATTTTTGGAAGTTCATCTTTATTAGAAATTGTTTGTAACAAACCAATTATTCCTCCTACATGATCTCCGTGCCAATGTGTTACAAGAATAGTTGTTACTTTATGTCTGTTTATTCCAGCAAGGTTCATTTGTCTTTGAGTTCCTTCACCACAATCAATTAAAATTCCTTCATTCTTATAACTAAGAAAAATACCTTGAACATTTCTTTCTTTTGTTGGTACCATACAAGCAGTACCTAAAAACGTAACTTCCATAACTTTATGTAAGAAAACCAACTTTATAAGAGTTTTGTTAGAATTACTTAAATGAAATTATTTGAAAACCGTGCTTTTCAATTTCTTCCTTTGACCAAAAACTAAGATTTTTTGTTTTTCCAACATAAGTTACTTCTTTTTCTAAAACTCTGCCTGAATATTCTTTAGTTTCAGGATTCCACTCTTTAAGAATTAAAACATCTCCTTCTTCACAATCCCAATCTGCCAATCTTAATTCATAATGTTTTTTTCCGTTAAGAATTTTTTGAAAATATTCTGGCCAAACTTTTTTTTCGATTTTCATAATTATTAAAATTATAAGTCATATTTAAATTTCTTCCTAATTAGAACAAACTATTTAAATGAATATTATTTTTAAGCCATTATGCCTAAAAAGAAAGTCGAAACAGTTAAGAAAACTAAACCCAAAACTGTTAAGAAAACAACTGCTAAAAAGACTGAAACAAAAATAGAACAAAAGAACGATCCTAAAGTAGAATTACCTAAATCTTTATTTGCTCAAGAAAGAGTTATTTTAGAAAAAAGTGATAAAGCTTATGATTTGCATAATCAAGGGGTTTTTGGTACTGTTTTAGAGGATAAAAAAATTCAACTTTCTTTACAAGAAGCACTTTTCTTAATGGAAAAAAACAAAATAATTATTCTTGATGGTCGAAATAAAGAGATGAATTTTGAAGTTTATATTAAGAAAGCTACTAAAATTGAACCAAGCTTTTGGATTCGATACTGTGTTTTTAAAGATATGAGAATTCGTGGTTATATTGTTAAAACTGCTTTGAAATTTGGTGCTGATTTTAGAATTTATGATAGAGGCATTAAACCTGGTGAAGATCATGCACGATGGATTGTTTATCCTGTTCATGAGGGTTCTACTCTTACTTGGTATGAATTCGCTGCTAAAAATAGAGTTGCTCACTCAACAAAGAAAAGATTAATGATGGGTGTAGTTGACGATGAAGGCGATGTTACCTATTGGGAAATTAAATGGGTAAGACCTTAATCGAAAGGTTTTAAAACTAATTCTTACTATAAAATATTAATGGCCTCTAGAGATGAAATTCTAAGAATTGTAAGAGAACAAGGACCTATTATTCCTAACGATATAAAAAAAGAAGTTGGTGGAGATACTTTTTTGATTAGTGCAATTCTTTCTGAAATGGTTGTTGATAAAGTTCTTAGAATTACTAATACCAAAATTGGTAGCGGTCCTGCTTATTATGCTCCTGGTCAAGAACCTAAACTCCAAGAATTAAGCAAATATTTGAATGAAAAAGATAAAAGAGCTTTTGAATTATTAAGACAAAAAATGGTTATCAGGGATGGAGATGAAGATCCTCTTATCAGAGTTTGTCTTAGAAATATCAAAGATTTTGCTAAACAATTAGAAGTTAATGTTAGAGGAGAAAAAGAGATTTTTTGGAAGTGGTATTTGGCTCCTAAAGAAGAAGTTGAAAATAGAATTAGAAGTTTATTTGCAACTGCTCCTAAAAGCAAACCTGCTCCAGTTCAAACTTCACAACCAGAACCTAAAAAAGAAACACCAATCAGCAACGCAGATAGTGCACGAAGAACTGAAAGTTCTAGTGCCCAGAAACAAGAACAATTAAGAAAACCTGAACCCGAAATTGAGAAAGAAGAGAAAGTTATTGAAAAAAAGAAAGACTCAACAAATGATGATTTCCTAAAACAATTAACTAATTATTTTGATAATAAACAAATTGAAATTGTTGAAGAAAAGATTATTAGGAAAAATTCTGACATTGAACTTGAAATTCTTATTCCTACAGCTGTTGGTAAAGTTAAATATTTTTGTAAAGCAAAGAATAAGAAAAAGTGTAATGATGGTGATTTAAGTTCTGCTTATCTTTCTGGTCAAAATAAAAAACTTCCAATTATTTTTATTACAACTGGTGAAGTTACTAAAAAAGCTCAAGATAAATTAGAAACCGAATTCAAAGGTTTAGTCGTAAAAATAATTTAATTGAAAAATGGGAACGCCTATAACTGATGTACTTATAACAAAAGAATTAAAAATTGAAGACTTAAAAGGTAAAACACTAGCTGTTGATGCTTTTAACATGCTTTATCAATTTCTTTCAACTATTAGACAAAGAGATGGTTCTTTATTAATGGATTCTAAAGGTCATGTGACCAGTCATCTTATTGGTTTGTTTAGTCGTGTTACTAAATTAATGATTGAAGACTTAAAACTAGTTTTTGTTTTTGATGGAATAGTTCCCAAACAAAAATTTCAAGAACGAGAAAGACGAAAAGACGCTAAAATTCTTGCTCAAAAAAAGTATGAAGAAGCAAAACAAGAAGAAAATGTTGAAGACATGAAAAAGTTTGCTTCACGAACATCTAGATTAAATTCTGAAATGATTGAAGATGCAAAAAAACTTATTACTGCTTTAGGTATGCCTATTGTTGATGCAGCTAGCGAGGGTGAAGCACAAGCATCATACATGGTAAAACAAGGCGATTGCTATGCAATTATTAGTCAAGATACTGACTCATTAGTTTTTGGTGCAACAAGAGTTGTGAAAAATTTAACTCTTGGTGGTAAGCGAAAAGGACCTGGTCAGTTTGCTTATAAAACTGTTAATCCTGTATTAATTATTCTTGAAGATAATCTTAAAGAACTAAAATTAAGTCAAGATCAATTAATTGTTTTGGCTATGCTTGCAGGTACTGATTATAATATTGGTGGTGTTAAAGGAATTGGTCCTAAAAAAGGTTTAAAATTATTATATGAATATGGTGAAGATTTTGAAACTATTTTCAAAGAAGCAGGTTGGGATGAAAATTTTAATTTTCCTTGGAAAGAAATATTTGACCTTTTCAAAAACATGCCTATAACAAAAGATTATGAATTAGAATGGAAAACTCCTGATAAAGATGCACTTGTTGAATTACTTGTTAAGGGACATGATTTTGGATTAGAACGAGTTGAAAAAACAGTAGACAAATTATTAAAAGGTAAACCCAACAAACAACAAAAGTCACTATTTGACTTTTGAGATTAAAACATAGTTTTATTTAACAAAAGGGTTTAAGTGATTTTTTTTAGAGGTTAAATAAATGGAATGGTATTTTTTCGCATTTGTATCAGCAATTCTTGTTAGCATAGTTTCAATATTAAACAAAAAAATATTAACTCATGAACACGCTTTAGAATTTTCTGCGTCAAGAGGAATATTAGTATTTATACTTTCATTATTTTTAATTCCTTTTGTTAACTTTAATATGCCTTGGAATATTTATTTATTCATTTACTTAGTTTCTTTAATGGTTTCTGCTGGAATGATTTTTTATTTTAAAGGAATGCGCCATGGAGATTTATCTGAAGTTGCACCTTTAATGAATATAAGTCCTTTATTTTTATTAATAATAGCGTTCTTTGTTCTTGGAGAAAATCCTACTTCTAAACAATATTTTGGTGTATTTCTTCTCATTCTTGGAGCTTACTCTTTAGAAGTTGGAGTTGCTAATAAAGGCTTTTTAGAACCAATTAGAATGTTTTTGAAATCAAAAGTTATTCATAATTTATTATTTGCAATGATTATTTTTAGTATTGGAGCTACATTTGATAAACTTATTATTACTAAACACACAGATTTTTTAACTTATTTCTTTTTATTTAGTGTATTTAAAACATTTAATTTCATATTTTTAGAAACTTATAATAATGGTTTTTCTGAAATAGTAAAAGACTTAAGAAAAGATTTTAAAATATTGTTTATCGATGCAATAGTTGGTTTTTTTGCTCACTTATTTTATTTAATTGCAGTTTCAATGCCAACTGCTGCAATCTCATTAATTATTCCAATCAAAAGAACTTCTAATTTATTTACAACAATACTTGGTGGAAAACTTTTTCATGAACAAAATTTATTAGTCAAAATTCTTGCATGTATTATTATGATTTGGGGAGTTGTGTTTGTTTTATTATAAAGATTTAAAAAACAATTCTTTCTCTTTATTTTTATGAAAGGAGCAAAAGTATCTTTAAATCATGCTGAAAGAGTTAAAAAGTTCTTGATAAAGAGTAGATTATTAGATTTTGATTATCGAGCTACTAAAGGTAAACAGTTTATTATTTTTCCTGTTTTAGAAGAGTTTGAAGATAAAGATGTTGAGTTTATTGAGGATAAATTTTCTAAAAAACGAAGAAAAGAAACTTGGAAAGACATTCTTAAAAATAAACTAGGTAAAGTTGATTCTGAAAAACTTATTACTGCTCATGATCTTATTGGAAATATTGCAATTTTAGAAATTCCAGAAGAACTTGTTAAAAAAGAGAAGATTATTGCAGATACTTTTTTGAATAATAATAAAAATGTAAAGACTGTTTTAAAGAAAGCAGGCGAACATACTGGCACTTTTCGTACTCAAAAGATGAAATGGATTGGTGGTGAAAACACTAAAGATTCTGTCTATAAAGAAAACGGAGTTAAATTAAAAGTCAATGTTGAAGATATGTATTTTAGTGTTAGACTTGGTACTGAAAGAAAAAGAATTATGAAACAAATAGAAGTTGATGAACATGTTTTAGTAATGTTTTCTGGTTGTGCACCTTATCCTTGTGTTTTTTCAAAAAACACTGACGCTGAGAGAATTGTTGGAATTGAAATCAATCCTAAAGCACATGAATATGGGTTAATTAATCTTCAAAAAAATAAAATTTCTAATGTTGAACTTTTTTGTGGAGATGTAAAAAAAGTTGTTCCTGAATTAAAAGAAAGATTTGATAGAGTTTGTATGCCTCTTCCTAAAGGCGCTGAAGATTTCTTAGATGATGCAATTAAAATATCTAGAAAAAATGCGATTATTCACTTCTATGATTTTTTACATGAAAACGAATTTGAAAAATGTGAAGAAAAAGTTAGAAGTGCATGTAATCGAGCAAGAAGAACTTTTGAAGTTTTAGATTTTGTTAAATGCGGACAGTATAGTCCTGGTAAATTTAGAGTTTGTTTGGATTTTAGAGTTTTTTAAAGAAAAATGATTTCATTTTCAAAAGCTGAAAAAAAAGATTTTCTTGATATGATTAAAGTTATGAGAAATACTGGTTATGTTGATTATTCTTTTCCAGAAAAAAGTGATAAAGAAGTTGAAACAGAATTATTAAAATCTAATAATAAGTTTTTTATTTGTTCTGATAAAAATAAAATAATTGGTTATTTTGTAGTTTCCAAATTAAAACATTATTTAGATGAAGCAAAAGAATTGATTAACCTTAATGAAGAATTTGCATATCATTTTGGTATTGGAATTCATTCAGATTATCGTCGACAAAGCTTGGCTTTAAAACTAACAGAATTCGTTCTTGAAAATATTACACAAAATTTCAAAGGAATTTATGCAGATGTAGCTTCAAACAACTTTGCTTCTTTAAAATTACATGAGAAACTAGGATTTGAAAAGCTTATAGAATATAATTCTAAAAAAAGAGCTAAAGGAACAAAAAATGTTTTATTTTGCAAAAGCTTTAAATAATTCTTAAAATAACTAACTAGTATGAGCAAAGAAACTAATAATCAAAGTTTTTTCTTTAAGTTTTAATTAGCTCTTGCTCTGACTATAAATCCTATTCTCAAAACATGGTCTGAAAAACCTCTTTAATTCTTTGGATGAAACGTCAGATTTCTTTTAAATAAATTAATTGTAAAACTAAAAAAAATCTATGGAGGTAGATAAAAATGATAATAACAATATTAATTACAGGTCTAATTGGGTTACTATTTTACCAACCACAAATGAATAATAGATACGAACCAAAAACAGAATATAAACCAAAGCCAATACCTAAACCTACAAAGAAAGAACGATATATAAAAAATATAAATAAATTGCTTTCACAAAAGCATTATCATATCGTTGAAGATTTGTTGAGTAGAACAAAATATGAACATGATGAACTTCCTTGGAATTATTGGCAAAAAGAAATAACTGGAGAACTTTCAAAGATTGAAGAAGCAACAAAACATCTTGAAGATCTTAAGGGTTTAGAGAAACTTCTAAACT
>CALDOJ010000049.1 GCA_937912225.1 Candidatus Woesearchaeota archaeon
TTCTGGGTTCTTAAAAAAATTCTTTTTTAATAACATCAGAAATTTGTTATGATTTTCAAGTTCCTAAAAAATTCTTTTTTATGAATATACAAGTTCTTCTTTAACTTTTTTAAGAAAAAATTTATTTGATGTTTAACTTTTTAATCTTTACAGATTGTTCATTTGCAGTAATCTCTACATCTTCGTTTTCATCAAAACCTGCAATTTTAGAAATAATCTCTGGGAGTAGAATTCTTGCACCTCTATAATCTAAAGTACTGATGATTTGTTTAGATGTGCTTATTCCAAGATCATCCATAATTTTTGTAGTCCCGTTTGATTTAGTTTCTTCTTTTCTTTTAGAAGCTTCTGTAAAGAGATACTTTGCAATCTTTTCTGCAACATCAATATTGGTGGTGTTTGTAATGCCTTGTAATCCTGGACTAAGATTTGCTTCTATAACTACTAGTCCTTTAACTGATTCTAACAAGTCTACTCCACAGATTTCTGTACCCATAGCTTTTGCAGCATTAATTGCGATTTTTTCACCATAAGAATCTAATTTGAAATTTTCACCGACTCCTCCTGCATGAATATTTGCTCTTTTTTCTTTTCCATTCGCTCTTCTTTTCATACAAGCAACAACTTTATTTCCAACAACGAAAGCTCTAATGTCGGTACTGCTAGTCTCAATGTATTCTTGAATTAAGAATGGTTGATTCAAAGCTGATAACGCGTCAAGAATTGAAGAAGCAGAAGCATATGAATCTGCAAACATAACTCCTTTACCTTGTGTTCCTTGTGGAAATTTCATAATAATAGGATAATTAATGTTTTCAAGAATTTTTCTTGCTGCACCAGTAGTTGCACTCAAATAGGTTTTTGGCATTGGAATATTTTGTTGTTGTAATTTTAATTGTGTGAGTAATTTATCGTGACAAATTGTGAATGCTGATTGGTGGATTGGCATATATGTTTTTCCTTCAAGCATTGAAGTGATGGCTCTTAAAAGTGGGGCGTATCTAAATGAACCTTTTGCAAAAACACAATCATATTTTTTAAGAGGTGTTCCTTCATAAAGAACATTGGCTTCTTTACCAGTCAAATTTATTTCGATTTTTTTAATGTTTAATTCGTCAACTTCATCAAAATATTTTCTCATAGCTTCAGCAGTCCATTTTGAACTTTTACTTCCTAAACTTATTATTGCTGCTTTCATAAATTTACCTCGGCGAATTTATGGACCAAAAAAAATGAACTTTTTTTAGGTTTCATTTTTCTTTACCTTCTGGAGATTCTTTTGCAGGATCAATTAAGAACCCTTGTTTTAGAATATTTTGTCCAATAAGAACAGGATATTTCATATGTGCTCTGTCAGCAAGTGTGAATTGCGATGTTATTTTATGTCCGCATATTTCGATTTCTGCTTCAATAACTGGTCTTAATTTGGAACCGTGAGCACTTTTGATGAGCATTGATCTAACAACTGGTCCGAGTCTTAATTCAGAAGCTAATTCTAAATCCACAGAACTTTTTGTAGCACCAGTATCAATTCGAGCAATAATTTCTTTATGTTTCTCTTCGCTTCCGTTAAGTTTTACCTTTTCAACAAGGCCAACAATTGTTTTTTTAATCATATTTTTTTGGTTTAAAATATGGTGCTTCAAAAATTGAAATTTTTGAGAACAGTCATAATTATCTCCTATTTATATTTCAGAAAAACACCAAGGGTTTTAAAAACTTTTCTACTTCTTTTTTTCTGGTTCCTTGTGTTCTGGTTTCATGATTGGAAAGAACATAACATCTCTTATAGACCAGTTATTAGTTATTAACATGACTAGTCTGTCTATTCCCATTCCAATTCCGCCACATACAGGAAAACCATATTCAAGAGCTTCGATAAAGTCTTCATCCATTGGATGAGCTTCATCATTTCCTTCTCTCATGGCAGCTTGTTCTGTATCGAATCTATTTCTTTGAGTTTGAGGATCAATTAATTCGCTCCAACCATCACAGATTTCTTTTCCACCAATGTATAATTCATATCGTTCCACAAGTTCTGGGTCGTCTCTATGAACTTTTGCTAAAGGTGAAACTTCTTTTGGATAATCAATTATCCAAGTTGGGTCTTTAAGGTCGTCAGCGACTAATTTATCAAATATTAAGAAAAGAAGACTTCCTTTGTTTTCTTGTCCTCGAACATCAAGTTTGTGTGTTTTACAAAACACTTTTAATTCTGCAACAGATTTTTTATTAACATCTAATTTTAATTTTTGTTTAACGGCGTCTTTCATTGTTATTCTTGGCCATTTAATATTTATTTTAATAACTTTATCAAAAACAGGTAACTTGTAAGTTCCATTAACTTCTTTAGCAATTTTCTTAATCATGGCTTCTGCTCGGTCCATCATAGTATGATAATCAACGTATGCTTCATACCATTCAATCATTGAGAATTCTGGATTGTGAGTTTGGTCAACTCCTTCATTTCGAAAATTAGTTGCGATTTCATAGACTTTTTCAAATCCACCAATGACTAATCTTTTTAAGTATAATTCTGGGGCAACTCTTAAGTACATTTTCATGTCATAAGCGTTAATATGGGTTTCAAATGGTTTTGCGTTTGTTCCGCCATAAAGTGTTTGAAGAACTGGAGTTTCAACTTCTAAAAATCCAATATCATCTAAAAATGTTCTAACTAATTTAATTATTTTAGCTCTTTTTCGGAATAATTCTTTTGCTTCAGGATTCATAATTAAATCCAAATATCTTTTTCGATATTTTAATTCTTGATCTTGAATACCGTGAAACTTTTCTGGAAGCGGTCTTAATGTTTTACAAAGAATTTCATAATCTTTAACATAAATAGTAACTTCACCCATTTTGGTCTTAAAAAGTGTTCCTTTAGCACCAATAATATCTCCAATATCTAGTTTTTTTAGAAGTTTATATTTGTCTTTCCCAATATCATCTTGTCTGAAATATAATTGAATTTTTCCGGATTCATCTTGTAAATGCATGAATGAAGCTTTTCCCATCTTTCGAAATTGCATGATTCTTCCTGCAACAGAAGCTTTTTCCTTAGAATGTTCTTCTTTTTTTAAGCTCTTAAAGTCTTGATTTAAATTAACAGCGTTATGAGTTTTTTTATAGCTGTATGGATAAGGGTTGATTCCTTTTTCCCTAATTTCATTAAGCTTTCGAATTCTTTCTTTTATTAGATGGTCTTCTGTTTCCATGATATTGATAACAACATGTAATTAATTAAAAAGGTTTCGGAAAAATCACATTAATTTTAATTCAGAAATAATTGCATCAACATCGTCTTCTTCGTCAGGCCCGATTGCACAGCAAGTCATAGTTCCTGGTGCAATACAAGTTCTTCCTGCGTCAGTGATGGTTGCAGTTGTTAGTCCTGCATCTTTTGCCATTTGATTATATTTATGTAATTCTTTTAAATCTGCAACTTTCAAAACAATTTTAGCCATTCCTTCTCCTCGCCAAGATTTAACTTTATCTTTATCACTTCTAAGAACTGCTTCAACGCTAGCATGGGCTGCTTGTGCTGCCATTTTACCTTTTGGTAATTTTAAGTCTTGACGTACGAGAATAACTTGCTTTATATTAATCACCTTTATCGTTCAACTTTAATTATTTCATGCAATACTTTTAACATGGCCAGAATTGAAAAAATCATTACGCTCCAATCTTCAACTTGATAAGCAATTCCAATATTGAAAATTCCAATACCTTTCTGTAAATTAAATAATGCTAGAAAAAATGATAGTAAAAATAAAAGTAATAAAACAAGCAACCCTATTAGCAATCTTCTTTTATACACCCTCAACATAATATAATTAATTATAATTAGGAACTATATAAATTTTTTCTAATGGTTATTTACTATAAGTAGCTTTTGTGCTAGATGTTCCGGGATTATACATTTTTAAAATGGATTTATACTTGTTAACGTTATATTTTAAATCTTCTAATTTAGACAGTTCTGATACTAGTCGATCGTAATGAGGGTTGACACTGTTCGGATTATATTTATGATAATTGTCTACTTTATATGCTATACCGTCTAATACTTTAATTTGACTTGATGTTAAATCTTTTAAGAATAGGTTTTTGATTAAGTCTGTTAATGACATTTCAAAGTATTATATGGGGAACTTGTTATTTAAATGTTTATTATCACTTTAGAAGAACCATTTTCTCGGATCTGCTCGTTTTTCTAAGAAGTTTATTTTGTCATCTATTACTTCTTTTTTATGTTCATGACTGTCGCTAAGAGCTTGATAATATTCAGCATAATTCTTTAATGAATCAATATGGTCTTGAGTTGTATCAAACCAAATACTTCCATGTTCATAAGCATAGACTAATGATTTCATTCTATTGACTGAAGTTTGGAGTGCGGTTTCATATGTTTCTTCCATTCTTCTTTCTTTTTGTAAACTCATTATTTCTGATTTTGACAAAAGATAGTTTCCAATACTCAAACCTACTGTAAATGCTAGAATGCAAGGTATAAGATCTTTTTTTGAAAATATTTTTTTTGAATACTCCATAAAAGTTGTTAATGAAGATTTTTATTTAAAGATAGTTTTTTTAAGAGAATTATTTATTCATTCTAATATTTCGATATTATCAATTCTTCCGTCGCCATCCATATCAAATCCTTGAACTACGCATGAGAATTCTTCTTGATCTGAGAACCTATTTAGAACAAGATTTGTAAACTTGGTTAATCCCATAATTGCTGCTTTTGTTCCTATGAATCGAAGTCCTGCAATCAGAAGTATCTGGTGTTCTTTTGAGAAAGGGTTTTTCATACGACAAATTAATCCTATGCTGTCTTCCGCATAATGATTTTTTTTACTGATAAACCCCCAAGGTTGTTCTTCACTAAATTTAACAGGTAAACTTTCATTGACTTTTGCTGTTGCTAAGTTTGCTACTGGTCCGCCTATAATTATGAGGTTGTTATTCCAGTCAATATCTACATCTAATTTTGTTGAAAAATTTTTACCACCAGTACAATATTTTCCTAAAAATAATGCGAGATCTATTGCGTAATGTCCATCTCTAGCTCTGGCTTTATGCGGTCCGTGTGGATCTGGACTTCCAACAACAATCGATGCATTTAACTTTCCGTTCTTTAGAAACGGTTTTAAAAATAAGTCGATTTTTTCATCACTCTTTTTTAAAAGTTCATTTAGTGATGACCATTCTTCTGATAATGAATATGTAAAGTTTAAATTGGTTGGAGCATATTTTTTTGCAATTGTTCCTCTTATTTCTTTTTTCTCAACAACTTCTAATATGTTTTCAGTTGCTAATTGATTCAAGTGATAGTATATTTTCTGTTCGTGAAGATTAAGTTTTTTTGATAGTTCTGAAACAAACATGGGTTTATTTTTTAGTAATTGAATTATTTTATTTCTGATTGGATGATTTAACGCTTTGATAGTTTTATTATCTACTAATGAAGTAGGTGACACAGTGAATTCATTCTCATCTTTTTTTAGTAAATAATATTTCATAATATTAAA
>CALDOJ010000050.1 GCA_937912225.1 Candidatus Woesearchaeota archaeon
TTTTTATTATTTAGTAAAAATAATATTTTTTTAGCTAATCCTTCAATATCATTTGGTAGAGTTGTTAAACCTAGTTTATTTTGTTCTATTATTTCTGAAACAGAATCTCCCTTTGTTGAAATTACTGGAAGATTATTACTTAAACAATCAATAACTCTTGTTCGAGAAGATAATTCTGTTTCAAGATTATTTTTATAAGAGATGATCGCGAATTCTGATTCATTACAAATATTTTGAAAATCATCATATTTTTGCCAAGGAAGAAAGAAAATAGATTTATTTTCAAGTTTACGCTTTCTCACATAAGTTTTTATTTCTTTCAAATATTTATATGTTAAAGCTTTTGGTGCTAAAGGATTATGTGAGCCAACAAAAACTAAAGCTACTTCTTTCATTTCTTTATTTACAAGTTCCATTGCTTTTATTGCTGTTAATGGATTAAACCAAGGGAAAAATCCTCCTGGCCAGAGAATAATTCTTTTCTTAATTTTTTTTGTTATAATTTTTTCTCTTTTAGTTTTTTGTTTAGAACCAATAATAGGAATAATATCAATTAAATCTTTATGACTCTCTGAAGGATTAATTCTGCCCAACATAGTTAACATGCCTAAATAATAATCTTTTTGTTCTTTATTAGCACAAATAAAAAAATCTCCATGAAGTAATGGAAGAATATAAGGTAGCATAACATTATCTCGAAAATCATTCATTGCTGAATTTGTTTGTTTGTAATGATAATAAATATGTTCAACTAAATATGGGGCATAAACATCAACAATTGTAGGAATACATTTTAATTTGTTAAGAAAATCAGGATCACTACACCAATTTTGAATGAAAGCAACATCGTATTTTTTATTAATATTGTTTAATAAATCTTCATTCCATAAAATAAAATTTATTTTTTCTTTAATTTCTTTTTTCTTCCTTTCAAGTTCTGCAATACTTACTATATGTCCTTTTTTTTGTAATGCTTTTGCTATTTTAAAAACTCTTATTCCTGGTCCAGAAATTAATCCTTTTTGGAAAATTGGTTTATGTGAAAAAATTACTATCTTTGACATATATGAAAACCCCGGTTTTTGCATATACAAAAATCAATTTTTTTGTACATTTTAATTTGAAGAATTAAAAGAAGTATATAAAGATTTATTTGAACTTAAAGTCTTTCCATGTATGATGCCAGAATAACCTTAAATCGATGAAAATAAGTTCCGCATCTGATAACGAATCATTCCACCAAAATGTTATTCCAGTATAAGCATTAATGAAGAATTTATTAATTTTATTTCTGGCATTATTTGGGACTGGATAATCCCAAAACATGTATCGCCAATGACGATCAAGAACAGTTTTAGTATTGTCTTCAACAAAATGTTGAACTTTTGCTTTTGGTTCATAAATGATTTTGTCATTATTATATTTTAATCTTTGAGAAATATCAACATCCTCATAATTTGTTTTGAATGTTTCATCATAGCCACCAATGTTTAATAATTCTTTTTTTGAACATAGAAAATTATTTCCTGCAATATAATTAGGATTGATTATTTTTTTATCTCCCCATCCTTGATTCATATGAATCGAGCGCCATTTATCAGCAAAAGTTTTAATTGTTTCATCTACATTTCCGCCAACAAGAACTGCTTTTTCTTCTTTCATTGTTTTATATAAAAGTTTTAACCAATCTTTATCAGCAACAGAATCAGAATCAATACCTGCAACAAGATTATTTTTAGAAATTTTTAGTGCAGTATTTCTGGCAGCAGCAATTCCTTTGTTAGTTTTATGGTTACATATTTTTATCTTGAGTTTTTTTGCAATTTCAACAGTTTTATCTGTCGAACTATCATTAATTAAAATTATTTCATCAGGTTTTAAACTTTGATCTTTTAAACTTTTAATGCACTGAAAAATTGTTTTTTCAGAATTATAACAAGGAATATAAACTGTAATTTTCATTTTAAAATCAAACCAGCTTCTTTTAAAATTATTTTTTTACTTTTTCCCAAGTTAGATATTTTTTCATGAACTAATAAATTAAATCCAAGATTATCACAGCATTTATAACAACCTTGACCATCAGTAGCTCTATCATTACCAATTTTTTTAAAATAAGGGTTTGTTTTATCATAATCAATTGTGTGTTTTCTAAATTCTTCTTCTTTTGCGCCAAACCAAATTTCAGCGAAAGTCTTTTTATGAATATTTCCAACAGGAATCTTAAAAGACTTAAGACATGAATTTACATCACCAGTTGCTAAGACTCTTGCAAAAGTCCAGCCAGCATAACATGAAGGAAGAGAATCAAGTATATTTGTGTCATAATTTCCATTTTTAGCATCAGTATTTTCAATTCTTCTTAGAAATTGTTCATAATTTTTAAACATGACATGATGATTATGTTTTCTTTCAAGTAAAGGAATAATTTCTGGAAATTTTTTGAATTTTTGAGCCATATCTTCTCGTTGTTTATTTGTAGGTGTTAAACTATCAGTTCGGTCAGGAACAGTATCTACAGGTATAAAATCAATATCATCAAGTTTTATTTTGTATGCAAGTTTAAGCATTTTATCAACTTCATGAGCGTTATGTTTTGTAATAACATTATATGATCCAAGTCTTGGCTTATTAGTTCCTTTTTTATCTTTTAATTTTCGAATGTATTTTGCCATTTCAACCATTTTTTCAAATGTTTTGCCTGTTTTATTTGGATGATTCTTGGCATAACTTTCAGGAGTCGCGGCCCAAAAACTAAGATTCATATGGTCAATACCAATATCAACTAATTCTTCTGCAATTTTTTTTGTAACAAGAGTAAAATTAGTGCTCATATCAAGATGAATTCCTTTACTTTTTATATATCTCATAATATCAAGAATTCTTGGATGAAGGAATGGTTCACCACCTCCTGTGAAGTAAATATCTCTAACTCCGAGTTTATCAAATTCATTAATTAATTCTATGACTTTGTTATATGGAAGGCTTTGCTTTACAATTTCTGGTTTCATGGATTTATCTTTTAAAAGAGGAGAACGACACCAACAAGCCAGACAGTCATTATTACATTCATTAGTTAAATCAATTTGAACAGACCAAGGACCTGTTAAAACTTTCTTTCTTAAGATGCCTGAAGCGATTTTTGCTTGTTGTTTATAATTTTTTATCTTATTAATCATTTTAAGTTTTTTATTAGATTATGAATTCGAAGATTTTCAATAAAATTATCGCAACCTTTGTAACAATCAATTTTTTTGAAATAAGAATTGTTTTTTTTAAGATTCTTGGCTTTTAATCGAAACTCTTCGTATTTTGGAGAAAACCAAATATCTTTAAAGGTTTTTTGATTAATATTGCCTAGAGGATGAAGATGTCCTTTACAACAGGGAATGACTCTACCGTCAGCCATTATTCGAGTATAAGAATAACCTGCATAACAGGGAATAGAATCAACAAGCGTTTGATCATAATTACCTTCAGAAAAATTCTTTTCTTTAATTCGAATTTTGAATCTTTCTAAGCCAAATACATTTGTTTTACCATTTGTTTGATATTGGTTAATTTGTTTTTTTAAGTCTTCCTGTTCTTTTTTATTCAACAAAAACTGATCTGTTTTTTCTTTAATAGTATCTATGAGAGTAAACTCTATTTCATGAACACCAAGTTTTTCTCCAAATTTAATCATCTCAATTAATTCATGATAATTTTTTTTTGTTAGAACATTAAGAAGTCGAACTTTAGGAATTTTTCTTTTTTCAATAAGGTTCATTAAATATTCAAGATTCTTTTTTATTTTTTCAAAACTTGTTATTGTTTGATTAGGATGAGTTGCAACATACGTTTTGGAAGTTGCAGCCCAAAGACTTATTAGTAATTCATTTACACCAAGTTTAACAAGAAATTTAACATCTTTTTTTGTAACTAAATTGAAATTTGTTATAATAATAATTCTCATACCAAGTGTTTTAATTTTTTTAATTATTTTTCTTATATCACAATGCATAAATGGTTCTCCTCCACCTGAAAGAAGAATTGTTTTTGTTTTAATTTTTTTTAGTTGAATTAGTGTTTCAAGAATTTTTTCTGTAGAAATGAATTTTTTTTTTTGTTCATCATTTTGTTTACTGTGGATTTTTGGAGAATGAATCCAACATCCAATACATGAATTATTACAATTGTTTGTTAAGTCTAGTTGAACTAGTTCAGGTCCGCAAAGTGTTTGTTCTTTTATTATTCCTGTTAAAACAGGATTATTATTAACAAATCTTTCATTTCTAATAAAATTTTTTATAAATATTTTTACTTGACTCGCAGTATATTGTAAACCGTTTTCATTCCATGATTTTATAAATTCTTTAACTAAGTTCATTTTTTCAAATATTTAATCATATGATCTAAAGTATAAATGAATCCATGTTCATTTAAACATTCAAAAAATAATTTTATAGGTTTTTTTTTAATTTGTAAACCCATATTTGTGAAATTATTTAAATCTTGTAATTTATTAATGGTTCTTATTAAGTTTTGTGATTCTTTGTTCTCTTTTCCTTCATCATAATTAGTTTCTACTAAAGGAATGTTTAAATTTGTAAGAAGAGAGTATATTTTATTCATTCTAGTTTTTCTAATTTTCCAAGTATTTCCATCTTTTGTTTTCCATTTATAATGAATACCTTCTTCAGGTTCTTTTCCAGACTTTTTTTTTGAAAGAACAACACCATATTTTTTATGATTATCTTTTAAATCAGTATCTTCTATTAAGTGAACAGCATTTATTGATTTAATATAAGAAATATATTTAGTATTTTTTTTTATAAAATCTAAAGTCATATCAAAATCTTTTTCTGTTTCGCCAGGAAATCCTACTAAAATAAATAACCCGACTCTAATTCCTGTTTTACTTGCTTTTTTAATACAGTTCTCAGCTTCTTTTACCAGATGTTTTTTCTTCATTAATTTTAGAATTTTATCAGACCCGCTTTCCAATCCAAATTGAAATTCGTAACAACCAGATTTTTTAATCTTAGTCCATAGTTCTGAATTCATATTTGCTCGAGGGATCCCTTCTGCTAACCATTTGATGTTTAACTTTCTTTTTATTATTAAATCACAAACTTCTTCTAATTTTTTTAAATTTCCATTAACTGTTAAATCAACCACTACAAATTTTCTAATATTATTATGTTTAACATGATATTCTAATTCATCAACTATACTTTTTGGATTTCGAAATCTATAACCTGGATTAAGAGTTTTTCCTTTACAGAAAACACATTTTGAAATGCATCCTCTGCTCCATTCAATTCGTAATAAATCAGAATGATATTCATCTAGATTAAATTCTTCATATGTTGGCCAAAGATTTTGTTTATTTATAGACAAAAGTTTTCTTGGTTTGAATTCTTTTATATTATGATTTATTAACAGACCAGGTATTTTTTTTATTGATTGATTTTTAAGTAGCGCGTTTACAGTTTCATAAAGAGTTTCTTCTCCTTCTCCGATAATAAATCCCGATACTAAATTAGGAATTTCGTTTGTGAACCAACTTCTGGCTTCTTCAGTATAAGTACCAGGACCTCCAAGAAGTATATTTGTATTTGGAAGTTTTTGTTTAATTCTTTTTATTAATTCAATTGTTATTCTTTCTTTAGGATCGACTACATTTAAAGCTATTATAGGAGCGTTATAATTCACAATTTTTTTAACTGATAAATCTATAAATTCTTTAAAAATTTTAACTAATTTTTGAAAAGTCTTAGAATTTTTCCAAAAGTTTTTATTTTCTACATGCCACAATAATTTTAACTCCTTTGGAACTTTATTGAATAATTCTATATTTATATCATAACAAGAAACTTTTATTCTTTTATTCTTAAGAAATGTTGCTATGTTTGCAATTCCAGTAGGCGGATCTTCTACACCCCATGGTGGCGGATTAACTAAAAGAATATCTGTATCTTCCATTAACTCTTCTTGATCATATAATTCATATGGTATTTGAAACTTGTTAAGCTTTTCTATAAGGAATTTAATCTTTTTCATTCGTTCTTTAAAAGTATTCTTTTTTGAATTCCATTTTACACTCATTTTATCGTTATTCTCTTTAATTCCAAACTTTTTTTTATTATTGCTCATGGTTGCTCCTTGAACCAAATATGGTTGTCGAACTGATCTAACTAAATCAATATATTGTTTATTTTTCTCAATAAAATTAATAGTTTTTTGAAAATCATTATTTGTTTCTCTTGGAAAACCTACAATTAAAAAAATAACTGTTTCAATTCCTGCAGATTTACTGAATCTTAAATTTTTGACAGAATCTTCGACCGAATGTATTTTTCCCATTTTTTTTAATATTTCATTCGAACCTGATTCAATTCCAAATTCTAATCTTTTACAACCAGCTTTTTTCATTTTTTTATATAATTGAGAAGTCATTTCTTTTCGCGGAATAATTTGTCCACTCCAATTAATTTTTAGTTTATTTTTTATAATTAAGTCACAAGTTTTTTCTAATTCTTTGATATTGCCATTAATAGTTGAATCTGTTAGTGAAAAAGACTTAATTTTATTATTTTTATAATGATATATTAGTTCTTCAATTCTTTTTTCTGCTGATTTAAATCTATAATAACCGTTGATAGCAGGGACTCCACAAAAAGCACATTTTGAAATACATCCTCTACTCCATTCAATATCTAAACTTCTTGAATTAGAATAATTTTGGAGTTTGACTGACTCATATTTTGGAAAATTAAATTTATCAAGATTCTTTTCTAATAATCTGGATTTTAACTCAGATAATTTTCCTTTATTATTGTAAATAACGCCCGGAATATTTGAGGAAAAGTTTTTAATTAGTTCTAATAATGAACTTTCAGCTTCGCCAACAATATATGCATCAATTAAAAAAGGAATATTGTCTTGATAACTATTTACTCCTGCTAAAGTTGTTAATGTTGGTCCACCTACAACAATTTTATGTTTGGAATTAATCATCTTTATTTCTTTAATTAATTCAATAGTAAAAAATTCTTTTGGACTAGCAGATGAGAAACCTATCATCTTGGTATTCTGTTTAACTATTTTTTGAGCCAACTTTTTAATAAACATTTGAAGATTAGGTAATGCTATTTTTAGTTTGTTGAAATCTAACCAAATTTCATGATTATTCATATCCCAAAAATAAGAATACTGTTGATATTGTTTATAAGTCATTAAGTTAATATCTATCACATCAGATATTATCCCTTTACTTTTAAGAAAAGAGTTTAAACTATGAATTCCTAAAGGCGGTCTATCTATACTCCATGGCGGACAATTAATTAATATAATATCTTTCATTTTTCTAAAACTAAACAAACTACAGTGTGTTTATCTAAATTAATTTTTTCAAGTTCTTTTAAATTATTAAACTCCTTTTTAGACCAAAGTATAAAACCGAACAAATTTAACAAGAATCCAATATTCTTTTTTATACACCATGGTATTGCTGAAATAAATTTAGACAATTTAAATGTTTGTTTAAGGAAAATAATTTTTTTTAGTTTAAATCTTGATCCAATTAAGCGTTTTTTAATTGATTCTAGGTTGTATCTTCTTTCAAATCCATATTCTTGTTCTGTTTCAAGTAGTTTTTCTTTATTAAAAGGTACTGTTATAACAGCTCTTCCTTTAGATTTTAGTATTCTAAAAATTTCATCCATTATCCGAATATCACCAATTCCTTTTTCATGTTCAATAGCACTTATAGAATATATTTTATCAAAATAATTTTTTTTGGTGTCAGTTTGTTTTCCATCTTTCACAGATATATTAATTTTAATATTGTTTTCTTTTTCTAAACATTTTATGAGTATATCTTCATTAGGGGTGGGAGTGTTTTTTTCAATCAAACTTAAATTATAGTTTTTAGCTAGTAAATAAGGAACTACGGGATTAACATAAGAGCAACCAATTTCTAATATTTTATCTTTTTTTCTTAAATTTAAATTATTAATAACAATAGGATATTCTAAAATTCTTGTATAATAAATACCTTCTCTAAAAGCTTCAAAATTAGTGTTTAATCTGAAAAATAATAATTCTAAACAACTAATTTTTAAATAATTATTCATGATGATTCCTCACATTTTTTGCAAATAAAGTTTTTTGGACTTTTTAATTTGCCAAGAATTATTTGTTCGGTTTTCATATATTTTTTATCATTCCAAATATCTTTTATGGATTTATTTCTAATATTTCCCAGAATGTTTTCACGTTTCCAATCCATACAACAAAGAATAATATTCCCATTGAAAAGAATATGGATCATTTCATCACGCCAAATACTATTACAACCTTTAACTTCCTCTTTAGTTTTTACTTTTAACCAGCCAATATTACCCGCACGACTAATTGGGGCTTCAAAATAATTTATGTTATTAATTCCTTTTTCTTTCCAAAACTCGATAATTTTTTGTTTATTCTTTGTTTTATTTTTAATATTAAGTGTTTTTATATGAACATAATCTTTCTTCTTCTTATATTTTTGAGCCATAGAAATAAACTTCTCGATATTTTGAATGGTTTTATTAAATTTTAATTTTTTCATAGTTTCTTCATAAGAAGCTTTATTAATACCATGCACACTAAATTCGATATAATCTAATTTTGATTTAATAATTTTTTTAGATAACTTTTCATTCAATAAATTTCCATTTGAAACAATATGAACTATAGCTTTAGGATTTTTCCGTTTTGCATAATTAATTTTTTTCACAATTTCTTTATCCATTAAAGGTTCGTTCATTAAATATAATAAAATTCTTTCAACATTATTTTTTTTACATTCTAAAATAATTTTCTTAAACAATTTCCATTCCATCTTTCCTTGAGTAAGAATTTTTGAAGTTTCACCATAAGGGCACATAATACAATCTGAATTACAAAAAGAAGTAGTTTGTATCATTATTTTTGAAGGAAAAATTTGTCTTATCATAGTATTAGAAGAATGTCATATTCTTTTATAAATCTTTAATGTTGTATTGTTAGGAAGATTAATTTCTTTTATAAATAAAAACTTGTTAATATTTTGCATTAAAGTTTTTTTAAGATTCATAGTAACAATTCTTTCTTCTTCTTCAAACTCAAGCCAATCCGAATCTATTATGATATCGCTTTCTAAAATAAAAGCATTATAATCCTCTTGTAAACAAGGTCTATTTCCACAGGATTTATATCCAGTACTAGCAACTTCAAAAGGAGTTTTTAATTTTAAATCAAGATTATTTAACATGATTTTTTGAGAAATCTGTGAATAAACAAATCCTTGCATACTTGTAAATAGAATTGTTTGTCCTGTTGAAAATTCATCCATTAGTTTGTTTATTTTCCAATCATGATTTTGTGGATGTAATAATCCTATTGTATCATAAATCTCATCAAAATTTTGACTTTTAATATCAGGAACAATAATACTTCCGACTGAAGAATAAGAAATTAAAACAAATTGAAGAATAAATATTAGTAATATTAAA
>CALDOJ010000051.1 GCA_937912225.1 Candidatus Woesearchaeota archaeon
TTTCATAATTATTAGAAAAATATTTAAATTATTCTAATCAGATTTTAAGTATGAAAATTATTCTAGCATCAAAGTCAGCTTCAAGAAGAAAAGTTATGGATTCTTTAGGCATTGAGTATGAAGTTATTTCAAGTAACTTTGATGAAAAAAGTATAAGAGATAAAGATCCTTGTAGTTTAGCAAGAAAATTGTCTATTGCAAAAGCAAAAGAAGTAGGAACTAAAGAGAAAGATGCAATAATCATTTCAGGAGATACTTTTGCAGTCTTCAAAGGAACAATATATGAAAAACCAAAGACAGAAGACGAAGCAAAGAAAATGATAAAGTCTTATGAAAATGAAGAATTAATAATAGTTGCAGGAATGGCAATTTATAACTCTAAAACAAAAAAGATGAAGTCATATGTCAAAGAATTCGTTGCAAAATTTGGAAGAATTACAGATTCTGATATTAAAGAATATATGAATAAATATCCTGTTACAAACTATGCAGCCGCACTTGACGATAGAGGATTAAAGAAGTTTACAATAAACTATGATGAGATCATGTCAAAACCTATTTGTTTATTTGTAGATGAACTAAAAAAAATTCTAAAGAAAAATCTTATGCACTAAGCAAAAAATCATATTAAAAAATTATTTTACAAAATCTACTTCTTTGAAATCTTAAAAAGACAATCATCACAATATAATCGGTCATCAGATATATTATCATAACACTTTAAACAATTGTTAGAACTCATAATTTCACATCCGATAATTGTTCATCCAAAATATTTTCTTCAGCCACAGATTTATGAAACTCATCTAGTTCAAAATCATACTGTTCATATACTGTTAGTTCATTATAGCCTTTTGTGTATTTCATTTTCTCTCCGAATTATCACGCCGCAAAGAATTATTCTTAGTTGGTAAATTATGATTTCTCTCCCAAGTTTCAATTTTTCGATTTTTAATATTTGAATCTTGTTCGTTCTTATCTAATTCTTTGTCAACAACTGGCTTACCAGATTTAATAATCTTATCGCCTCTACGTTTGTGCGATTCCATTCTTTGATGCCATTTGTCTAAATTTTCACTACCTATTTTAATCACATTCATTTATTTTATTTATTAACAAGACTTAACTCGTTTCTTTAGATGGATTCTCATCTACTTCAACATAGTCTCCATCTTCATTGAGTACTATTTTTTTCCCTTGAAATTCAAACATTTTCATCACTTCCTTAAATACTTAAAACGAGGGTTATCCCAAACTTTCTAAACTAATTTCTTCACTTGGTTTTTCACAATATGGACAAATAAATGTAAGTCCAACAAGTATTGCTGCAGTTGTAATTTGTTTATGACAATGCTTACAAATACTTACATCAGTCGATTTAACCATTTATTAACATTAAGACCTACAACTATAAGTATTAGCAGTAGTAAAAAACACTCAAAAAACTCCTCAAAGTTGTTATTTGTCTATTTATCTATAAAAAAATTATTTGAAAAAGCTTCCTTCTCGTTAAGAATAGTACTTAATAAACCAATATGGTTTGTTTTAATAATTCTATCAACAGAAAAAGGATAAACATGAACAACGTTAACTTCTTTAGAATATTTGCTTTGTAATTTCATAAGATACTTGTCCTTATCATCAATATTTCTAAAGCCCATGACTAACAAATGAGATATATTTGACTCAGGAATTCTATAAGCAGTTATTACTTGAGGAATTTTTTGAATTCGTTCAGAGATTTGTTCTTCAGAATACTTCTCCCAAATAAAACTAGTAAACTTAATGCCAATAACCACTAACGCACCAATACCTATTTTTTTAAAATCAATAATAGGCATGTAACCTTTTATAATGCCCAGATTCTCTAATTTATGCCTGATTTTAAAAATAGCTTGTTGTGAAAGCTTCATTTTATTAGCAATCTCCAAATCAGGAATTTTAGCCTGCTCAATAATCTTCTTTAGAACAATTTGCTCGTTCTTAGTTAATTTAGGCAGATTTACATCAGGTTTCATCATTTTAAACAAACATAAGCAAACTAGCTATATAAATCTCTTCATTAAAAGAATTATGCTTAGAATACCTTAAAAAACTAATAGAAAAAGCACATCCAAAACAAAATATTCAAACAAAAAACAAAAAAAAATTGAAAAATAAACCTGTTGGTTTAAATGTACTTAATTCAAAAAGATTTTGCTCATACTTCTTTTTGCCCTATTCTTCCAATCTGCATTATGATAAACATAACTTATTATCAAAGGCAATACAGATGTTGCTTCTGCAAAAACCATTTGTTCATAAACAGTATCAACTTTACCCCATGAAGCAGCTTCTTTTAGTGTAGAACTTGAACAAGCACCATCTCTTACATCAGCCACAGTTATTTGTACAGCATATTTGTGTACTGGAACGTCATGACCTAATATTTCTGCACATACAACTGTATCCTGTGCAAAGTTTTTAGGAACACCGCCACCAATCATGAATAAACCAGTAATATTTGCTTTTATTTTTATATCAGTTAATTCTCGAAAATCTTTTACTGAATCAATAGATACGTGTGCATCTTTGTTTTCAACTTGGTGTTTTACCAATCCAAAACCAGCACTTGAATCTGAGAATGCAGGACAAAATATTGGTACATCATTTTCAAAAGCTGCTTGCACCAACGAATCTTTTTTCTTTGAATTCTTTACTAAATATCTGCCCATTTCTTTGATGAATTCTCTTGATGAATAAGGTTTAGGTTCAAGACTGTCTGCAATTTCTTTTATTGCTCCATCACATGATTGTAATTCTTCTTCATCAATATAAGTATCATATATTCTATCAATATATTGAGCTCTTAAATCTTTATCATCTACGAATTGACTTCCTTTATAATGTTTAAATCCGAGTGCTTCAAAAAAATCCATGTCAACAATTGATGCACCTGTTGCAACTATTGCATCAACCATTTTATGCTTAACCATGTCAACATATATTTGCATACAACCAGCAGCACTCGTACTTCCTGCTAAAGTCAAAATAATAGTACAATCCTTATCTTCGATCATTGTTTTAAGAATTTCAGATGCTCTTGCAAGTTCTCTACTTGTAAAAGACATGTTTTTCATTGATTCAACTATTTTTGTAGAGTCAAACGATTTAATATCAATATGTTTAATTTCTTCTTTTAATAATTCTTTTTTATTCATTATTTTCACCTTTCTTAAATTTGTAACTTAAAATCTTATAGATCAACTTAGCAGCTAAAAAATCCGGTGCTTTATTCATTTTATTTGGACAAAGTTCAACAACATCAAATCCTACAAGATTTTTTTGTTCAACAACTTTTTTTATTAATTCCAATGTTTCATACCAAAGTAATCCTCCAGGTTCAGGAGTGCCTGTTGAAGGCATTATTGAAGGATCAAAAGCATCCAAATCAATTGTTAAATAAACATTATTTGATAATCTTGAAATAACTTTGTTCATCCAATCATCATCAGATCTTATTGTTCTTGCAAAAAAAACATTTTTCTCATCAAGGTTTTCTTTTTCAGAAGAATCCATACTTCTAATGCCCACTTGTATGACTGGACATTTTTCTTTTGCACGCGCCATAACACAAGCATGATTATATTTTGAACCTTCATAAGAATCTCTCATGTCAGAATGAGCATCTAATTGTAAAACACAAATATCAGAATATTTTTTTGTATGAGCATAAATTGTTCCTGCACTTACTGAATGTTCTCCGCCAATAGACACTACAAATTTATTTTGATTTAAATGATTTTTAACATTAGCTTTGACTTTTTCAACCATTATCTCAGGAGCTAAATTAGAGTTGATAGGGTCATCAGTGAATATTCCTTGCATACAAACTTCTGAATCAGTTTCAATATCATAAAGTTCCATATTAGCAGATGCTTCAATAATTGCATCAGGACCCTTATCAGCGCCTTTAATCCAAGTGCTTGTTTTATCATAAGGAATTGGCAATATAACTATTTTTGAGTTTTCATAAGAAGAGTATTCTAAAGGAAGCCCACCATAATTATTTTTTTCAACCATTTTTTTAATTCTGTTTATGCAATAATTGGAACTTCATAATTTACAAAGCAAAGTGCAACTAGCGCTGTTCCAAACTTCTTTTTTGGTATAAAACTTTCAGAAACACTAGAAATATTTCTAAGATCATATTTTTTTGAGAATCCGTTAGTATAAAGTTCATTAAGACTTTCTTTCAATTGAATTAATGCTTTATTTTTAGGCAAATCACCATTGTACTCACAAACCAATCCTCCATATCGCTTATTAGTCTTTTTATCATATAACCAACCATGCATTATTCCAACAGTTGCTCTTTTACCCATATTAACATCTGAAACTGCCATTATAGTTTCCATAACTGCTCCATGAGTAAGTACTTTTGGCTGTTTTATTTTCTTTGCAATACTTGGCAAAATTGAAGAATAAGTCATTATATTACAGACTTCAATTCCTGCATCTTTCAATGCCAAATGGTATGAACCAGCATGAATTGTAATATTGCTTTCACCAACGCCTTTTGTGATGAAATAGTCCTTTGGAATCCTGCACCCTATTAATAGGTTTTTTGTAGTTTTTAATCTATTATTATTCATTTTTTAACTCACAAATTAGAAAATTATTCTGTATGTTTATAGACTTAGAATAGGAATAGGTACAACCAACTGTAAGTTCGTTCTTAAGCATTCTTTATTATTGATTACGATATATACCAATCCTCTCCATTATTAATTTCAATCTGAGGAAATCGCTCAGTATTTAAAGCTTACCATTATTTAGAAGAATAACGTGCCTGAGAGAAGAATTTTAAAACAAGTTTTAAGGTATTAAGTTCTTGTAATCAAAAGTGTTTGAAACACCCAAATAATACATTGGAATTAGTAAAATATCAATATCACCATTAATTGAAGGCACAATATCTGAGCCCCCATCACCTATTACTAATGAATTTTCTTTTGACGCAGCCATTTTATCGATCATTTTATCAAAGTCTTTTTCATTATTCTGTTTTAAATATTCTTTACCAAAGTATTCTTTAACATGATCTCCAAAAGCCCAATGTTTTGCAGCTTCTTTAAATTCAGCTTTAAAAAAACTATCCGAATGAATCACAATAATCTTTCCCAAATTATTATAATATTCTAAGAATTCTCGAAATCCTGTTCTAACTTTTTTTTCTTTTATTATCCCAACTATTCCTTCCTCTGAATAAGTTCTCTCTTCAAAACGATCCATTAAAGGTTGAATAAAAGTGTGAAAAACATCTATTAAGAAATACTCTTTTTTTGCTAATAGTTCCAAATTAATTTCAGGATTATAAATAGGCAGTTTATCCAACTCTTCAATTAACTCTCTAATAGGAAGAGATTTAGGTTCATTTTTTTCAGCCAAATAAATATTCATTTAGAAAGATATGTTTATCGCACTTATAAAAGTTCTTTGATAATAAATGAATTTTAAGATGCGAATAATAAAATGCCCCGAGCGTTATTTACTTATTTTTTTCAAAAAAACCTTTTCCAATCAATACTCCTGCAGAAATCCCTATAAGGAATAATAATAAAGGACCTGGCTGATTCTTCGAAATTAGTATTGCAATTATTGCAATAGCAGGCGCTATTCCATACAAGGCTTTTCTTGGAATAATGAGATTTTTCTTTTTCATTTCTTTAATTATGTGAAATGATTTATTTAAATTTTGCTATAATTTTTATGGCCTAAATACCTAATGAAAAAAAGTAATGCCCTGAGCGAAACTATTCAATTACTTTACTGTTTAGGGTGCACTGTTTCTTTGAGAATCAGACAAATATCTCGTTTTTGATTTTGTAAGAGCTTTTTTTCCCGCGTTTACGCAGTTTTAATAATATATTATTTTCTAATAATTCTTTTTTTAGAGGCTGAATGAAATTAATTTTTCTCCCGCGTTTGAATAAACAATTTTTATTTTCTTCTCGCAAAATACAAATATTTATAAATAATAACAATTATTGAACTTGTATGAAACTACTTAATCCAAAAAAATACTCTCGATCTCAAACTGATAAAGCTGGAATCACACTTTCAAAGAAAGAAATTACTGAAGAAGATAAGAATGAAGCACTTGAGATACTTAGCCAATGGAGAGGCGCACATAGTTATCCCTTGCACATATTTAAGAAAACGTTAAAAAACTACTCTGAAAAAACTGACCGAAAATCAATAACTGTACAGCGATTAAAAAGGGTTCCATCCATAATAAAAAAACTCAATAGAGTCTATGAATTTCAGGAGGGAAAGATTAAGCTTTCTAGAATGCAAGATATTGCTGGTTGTCGAGCAATAGTAAAATCAATAAAGAATGTTTGGCAACTTAAAGAACAATATCAAAAAAGTAAGTTAAGGCATAAATTGATAAAAGAATATGATTATATTACTTATCCAAAACGTGATGGGTATCGAAGCGTACATTTAGTATATAAATATGAAAGTGATAGGGAACGAAAAGAATACAATGGTCTTCTTATTGAAGTGCAATTAAGGTCTCAATTACAGCACATATGGGCGACTGCCGTAGAAACAACAAGTTTGTTTATAGGACAAGCATTAAAATCCTCAGAAGGTGAAGCTAAGTGGAACGAATTCTTTAGACTTGTTAGCTCTGCATTTGCGAAGATGGAGAATTGTCCTATCGTATCAAACACACCTATGAATGAACAAGCATTATATAAACTTATAAAAGAAAAAGAAAAAGAATTAAACATACTAACCAGAATGAGAAAATGGAATGAATCTCTAAGACAATTTGAAGATCTCAAATCAGAAAAACAAAAAGAATTTTTTGTACTGGAGCTTGACACGATACAAGAAAAGATTACTATAACAGAATTCTCAAGAAAAGAAGAGACAAAAGCAATAGATATTTATGCCCAGATAGAAAAGAAAATTTATGGAAAAAGCGAATATGATGTTGTTCTTGTTGGAGCTGACAACATGGTTGAGCTAAAAAAAGCATATCCGAATTATTTTGCAGACACTAAAGAATTTATAAAGTTGCTTACAATTATTCTAGAAAAAGTTAATTGAATGTGGATGTATGAAGTTTATAATCTTAAAGAATTCAACAAATAATAAGATGCCCCGAGCGAGATAAAAGAGACCTTCTGGACGACAAGAAAAAAATAAAACTCCGATAGGGCATTTGAATAAAAATAAATAATTAATTGACAAACTTTTGATATTCTTTCAAGTATTTTTTTATTAAGTATTGTACAAAAATTCTATCTTGTTCTTTTGTTTGACTTCTCTCTAATGCATTATAATATGCACTTCTATTAGAATATTCAATATTTAGCATTGGAAACCCATTTTTGTTCAGAATAAAATTCATCAATAATCTACTCATTCTACCATTCCCATCACTAAATGGATGAATTGTTACAAACTTTAAGTGAACTAATGCTGCAAGTTCCACAGGATGTTTCTTTTCTTTATTATTGTTATACCATTGAAAGAATTTTCTTAGTAAATAATCTAATTCTATTGCTTGTGGTGGTTCAAATCTTGAGCCTGCAATAGCCACAGGATGTTTTCTAATATTTCCTGCGATTTCTAAATCAACTGTTTCGAAAAGTTGCTTATGCCAGTTTAAAACTAGTTTTAAGCTTAAATCTTCAATCTCTTTAAGCATATTTTTAAAAACTACTTTATGAGCTTCTGTTTCTTTAACATCCTTAAAAGGTTTGTTTCTTGGTGTAATTCCATCTTCTAATAATCTTGCTGTTTCTTTTAATGTTAAAGTACTTCCTTCAATTCGTTGAGTATTATAAGTAAACTTAATTAAAAAATTTTCAACATACTTTTCTTTAGCAGATTTAGGAAATGATGCAAATTCTTTTGAAAAATTCTTTTTTATTATGTTTATATCATCAAACCATACTTTTTGATTGATTCTTTCAATGAATTCTGCTTTGATTTCATCTATATTTGTTGGAATTTCTAAACCAAGATACTTTGATTCAAGTCGAACTTTATTATTAAATCTATAAGAATGCTCTAAATAATAGTATATTTTTCCTTTTTTTACTCGCTCAATTATATCCATAGAGATAAAGTTACCATTACAAATATATAAATATTGTGTTTTTAAGAGAAATGTAATGCCCCGAGCGTTCGATTTTCAACATTCATTTCTTAAAATTAGAACTTATAACTTTCAATCTTGATAATATGGTAATCATAATTCCTAATAAGAAATATACTAATTGAAGCATTGCAAATTCTCTAATGAAAATAATTTCTAATATAATCCATAGAACTAAAATAATTCCAAGATAAAATGAAGCTTTTAAAGACCATAATTTCTTTTTTATTAAACCAACTCCAATAATTGCAGGGAGAATGCCTAAAACAATAAACAAAAACAATCCTGGAATTAAAAAATTAGTGAATGGTGAGTGTTTAAGCATTTCAACTGAGAAACCCATACTAGAACCTGAAACATCACTCAATAAGCCAAAACCACCCCCAAGTGCACTAATTGCTTGGAAAAAAATTAAGATTATTAACAGATAAGTCAACTTCTTCATTTCAAATATTCCTCTTTGTTCTTATACAAATAATACATTCCCCATAAACTATATATTATGATTAAAGGAAGAATTATTATAAAAGAAATATATGTATCTTGCGAAAGAGTTATTGCAGTTCTTTCAACAAAAATAGTATACAAATGAACTAAAGGCCAATAAACAGTTATTGCTAAAGCGCCAAACATCGAGAGTAAACCCCAAGATTTTCGCTTGAACAAACCAATAACCCCTGCTAAAATTAATGGGATATAAAATACTGTATCTGCAAATCCAAAACCTTTTGCAAAAGCAATTCCAACAGACCCAATTTCTTCTGAAGATTCTTGTAAACCTAACTTAACTGTTAAGTCATAATTAAATACTGCTAACGTTTGACCTAAAAGAAATATAACAGATAAAAATAATGCTACGATAATTAAAACCCAAAACCCTATAGTTCTTTTTTCATTCATTTTGAAATTTTAGCACCTTTAATTAACAACCATGCGCAAAAACCAAATTCCCCAATAATTTCAAATATCATACCAGGATAGGTTATTATTTCTGGACCTGAAAAAAAGAACACAAAACTCTCTATTAAAAATCCAAAGCAAGCTATCATCAAAAAAACACCAAATATTTTTGGAAAGTACCCTGATTTGTAAACTAAATAACCAAGCGGAAGCAGCCATAATCCGTGAAACATAGTTGCAATCATAACTCCAACAGTGTATAACTCAAAGAAATATATTGGTGCATTCAAAGAAAGCGCATAATAAAAAATCATGTTCACAAACATTATAGGAACACTAACTAAAACGAATATAACCATTAATAAAGCCACATTCTTGTTAACTTTATTTAATAACAAATAAAAAGCCAATGGTAAAAGTAGAAAACTGATAATCATGAGCAAATCACTAACAAAACCAATGCGAAATAAAGTCATATTAGAAGTAATATTAGTAGTAGTTGCTGCTAAATCACCAGCAACAATCAGTTTTGAACGAGCAAATAACTCTGCAAAGATCCCAAATATTATTACAAATAAATATAATAATCCGGCAGTTCTTGCAAGTTTTTTATTTTCATTCATTGTATAAACTATACATTAATGTTAAACTTAATAAATTTTACCCCAAGAAATTGAACAAATAATAAAGTGCCCTGAGTGTAATTTACTTATTTTTCTCAAAAAAACCTTTTCCAATCAAAACTCCTGCAGAAATCCCTATAAGGAATAATAATAAAGGACCTGGCTGTTTTTTCGAGATTAGTATTGCAATTATTGCAATAGCAGGCGCAATTCCATACAAGGCTTTTCTTGGAATAATGAGATTTTTTGTTTTCATTTCTTTGGCCATTTTTCTTTGTTTTTTCCTCCAATAATCATATTTAATCCACCTATAGCTATGAATACAACTCCTAAAACATGATTCACAGTATTCATAAAAACAACTCCTACAGCTACAAATGTAGCTCCCATAAAGAATATTGCTTGGTAATTTGTTTCTTGTTTTTTCATTTCCTTAATTATGCAAAATGATTTATTTAAATTTTGCTATAATCTTTATGCCCTAAACACCTAATGAAAAAAAGAGTGCCCTGAACTGTAAAAATCAACCAACAACTTTTTATATTTGTTTATTCAATAAGAAACTATGAAACGTATTCTCATGTTACTTTTTATATTAATAACTGCTTGCACAACAATTCTTCCTGATTCAAATGAGCATTCAATTATAGATAATAATACTGAGATTCAAGAAGAACTTTCTGAAGATGAAATATCTTTCAAAGAATTAGAAAACACCTTCAAAATAGTCACTAATCCTGATCACGACGCTATTGGAATTAAAAGAGCAGACGAATTAAAATCTCAAGTAGACTATTTTGCAGATAAAGGATTCGAAGTCCAACATTTACAGGATTCATTACATATTATAGATGCAAAAAATATAGAATTTATTTTGCCAAAAGAAGATACAGTTGCACCCGAACCTATTCAAATATGCACTTCAAATCCTGATCCAGTATTCACACATGAATTTACAGATACAACAAAAATTGTAGAAATATCCCCTTCAGGGTTTTGGATAACACCTGAAATATTCAAAGGCCATTCTTTCATATGGACAGAAGGGAATAATGTGCCGCTTTATGCGCCTGTAGACATGACCCTTAGATCAGGAGTTTTCAACATAGAAAACAATCAAAGCCAATACATATTATATTTTGAAGTATCCTGTGAAGTAACTATAAGATTTGGCCATGTTCATGAACCAATCAACGCTATTAAAGAGGTATTTCCTGATGTTCCAAGAGAAGATACCAGAGGTTATGCTGTAGAAAGAATAGATTTCAAAGCAGGAGATTTAATAGCACACACAAGAGGAAATGATCCTTCTGGCAACTGGGATTTTGGAGTCTATAACACAGACAAACCTAACAATCTCCCAGGCGTAGAAAGTAGCAGTAAAATAGCGAACTGCCCTTATGATTATTATGAAAACAGCAATATCTACAAAGAATTGTATGAAGTGGAATCCTTACTTTGCAAAAAATAATTTTCTAAATGCACTTTTTACCCCAAGAAATTGAACGAATAATAAAGTGCCCCGAGCGGGATTCGAACCCACGTTTCCAGCTCTGCGAGCTGGATTGATTGGCAAACAATGTTTAAAAAGTAATTTCTCGACCAATCTAGAAGCATTAACTTTCTTTCTTTTAATTAAATTATATAACTCAGAATCAATTGTTAAATTAAGTTTTTTCTTCATTTTTATACGTATAAACTAATATTAATCTTTTTTCAATCACCATCATAGGCAAGTCTTTTCTCATCCTTCTGTTTTTTATATTTAGCGTATCCATCTTTAATGAATTGAGTTGTTGAAGAAAGACATGCAGCAGCAATATCTTCACTTAAAGGAATTGTAAATCTTTCTTTTCCAACATGCACATGAGGGAATTCAGGATGGACATTATCTTTATTAGTCACTTCAAATAAAGAATTAGAACCTTCAAAAAAAGTATATTTAACTTTATAACCTGCAAACAAATCATCCCCACTAACTTTCTCTTTATTATTATTCGCAATTAAAGCATCACATCTAACTTCAGAATTCAATTTTGAATAAGCAAAACCTTTAATGACATTATCTTTAATAGAAGTATTCTTCTTCATTGCTTCTCCAGCCAATTCTAAATAATCTTCTTCTTTTAATTCAGTCATTAGAATATATAAATTAATTACAAAGTTAATAAAATTTGTGTTCAAAAGACATCTTTTATGTGTAAAAAGACACAAATCCATATATATATACTCAAACATATATATATGGATACTGTATACTATAGTATATAGTACAACAAACTTTATAAACCTTAAAATATCAATAAATATGTAGAAAAACTACGATAAAACCGAGATAGCGAACACGTCTCAGAGACTAATTCTAGTCAACGTGTTATTTTATGCAAATCTCTCAAGAATATAGAGAGGAAAAGCTAAAATGACAGAAGATATACAATTAAATTATATGTTACAACGTAAACAAATGTGGCCTAAATGGACCCCTATAAGCCAGTGTTCTAAAGAAATGCTAAAACAGGCTAATCTGCGGGAAATGTGGGCTAATGAAATAGTGTTAGATGATGATAATGGACAAGAAAAAGAAATAACAGTTCAATTAGAAAAAGAGGGTTTTTCTTATTTAAAGTTTAAGACAGGTTCAAAAGGACACCATTTTCATGTTTTCTTCGATGAATTATTTGATAAGACTGAAACTGAAAGGAAGGCTATAAGAAAGGCTTTTATTCAACGATATAATTGTGATATTGCTAAGCAATCAGGAGTTATAGCTTACGAATTTCGTCCTCATTTTAAGACTGGAAATAAGAAAGAGCTTGTTAATGGAGATATCGAAATTATATTAAAAAATAAAAATAAACTCCCCAATTTAGATATAGTAAAATCAGATTTTGAAGTAGGTAAAAACATTTTATGTCCTTTTCATGATGACCATGAACCTTCTTTACATATAAATGAAGACAGAACATATCATTGTTTTGGTTGTGGAAAACACGGTTCTTTAGAAGAATTAAACAACATTGGAGAAAATAACTCCGAAATAATTACTTTAAAAGATTTATTAGATAGAGGAGTTCCTAAAGTTAATTGGAGAATTAATCATTTGATTCCTGAAAGAGGGATTGTTATTCTTGGAGGTGAAGGAGGTAGCTGTAAAAGTTGGTTAGCTATGGATATGGCTTTATCAATAGCTAATGGAGAAGATTTTTTAGATAAATTTTATACTGAACAAGCAACAGTTCTTTATTTAGATGAAGAAAATGGAGATGTTGATATCCCTAATAGATTTTCCCAACTAATTAAAGGTCAAAACCGAGAAATACCTGAAAATCTACATATAAAGATTTTTAGTGGTATGCAATTAGATACTCCACAAGGAATAGAACATTTAAGCGAATTAATAAAAAAAAGCGGTGCAGAAATCATAATCTTAGATAGTTTAATAAGATTCATGGCAGGAGATGAAAACAAGTCTATTGATGCAAAAAAAGTTTTTGACGGTTTAAAAAAAATGTTTAATCGTTTTGGAAATATTTGCTTTGTAATAATGCATCACACAGTAAAAAATGGTAATGGAGGCATCAACAGTATTCGTGGTAGTGGTGATTATATCAATATGTGCAACTATCTTACAATGCTGAAAAGAACAGCGCAAGGATTTAAAGCTGAAATGTTAAGAGGGCGTGGTTTAGCACAAGATGACTGGCCAAAGTTCGAAGTAAAACTTGAAAGCAACCAAGGAGATTCAGTTAAACTAGTTTACTCAGGTGAAATAAATGAAACAACAAAAAAACGTGACTGTATAGAATTTATTAAAGAGTTTATTGAAGCAAACAAACTAAAAAGCTTCACAATGGGGAAGAATAGCGATTTGACAAAAATAATGTACTCTCAAGATTACAATAAAACTACTCAATACGATGCAATTAATGCTTTGATTGACTTAGGAGAAATTAAGAACGGAGATAAAAGAGGCACATACAACGTAGTATATGAAAAAGTTAGTTTATATCAGACTAACTTAGAAGAGGATTCAAAAAATGCCTTATCTTTAATATAACAATCAAACAAAACTTTAGTTTGTTTGTTGTATATCTAAAGGAACTAAACTAACTACTAACTATTTAAAAAAGTTAATACAGTAGTCCAAACAATAGTTTTACCTATTTTAATTACTATATACTCCAAACTTTCTTAAACCATCATCAGTCCAAGCAAATACTGTTTGTAACCAAATCAATATCAGTGGAATTTTTACAACTAGACTGCATTGTAGTAATGCAGATATTCCTAGAAAATCATATCCACTACCAATCAATGGAACAGATAATATTGGTATTGTTGTTATTACTCCTCTCCCACCATATTTTAAAGTTTTAAGTCCATATTTAGCTATTTTTTCTATCATTTTTTTATACCTCTAACTACTTTTAACACCTCTTTTATTGTTTTAAACTTCGTTCTTTAAATGAAGAACTTTGCTAACCAGCCGAATTGTAAAAGCATTCCTAGTGCTAATAACATTCCAGACCCTTCAATGCTAGCCATCCAACCAATACCGCCTAAAGCAAGTAATATGGATGGGGGGTTCTTAGCAAATATTTTCGCTATTATTGCAGCCATAATGTTTCCTCCTATATTTTTGTCAATACAATGGCCTAGTCGTTGGTCTCACACCCCTTTTTTTTGTAATTTCTATAGACTTTTCAGTAATGCAATAATACTAATATAAGAACTACTATAACTTTTTTTCGTGAGTGCTAAGAAGTAGTAAAAATAAAAAGGGAGATTTAGAAATTAGTTGCATTACTGAAAATCTAGTTTCTCCCTTTTCGACTATAAGTATAATATTAAGTGATATTACATATCATAATTATTATTATAAGTATTTATAGTTATCGATTTTCCAGAAAGAAAACGAAAAACTTAAAGATATCACAATCTTAAGAGAAAATTAGATGAAGAAAATTACAGTATTATTATTTGTCTTGTTTCTTTTATTGATTAGTTGTAATCGTATTGAACCTGCAGTTAAAGAATGTGCTCAGACATGTTATGACTCAGGTGTAACTCAAGGTTCTTCAGCATCCCAATATTTAATGGATAGTTGTGTTCAATATTGTACTCAAATGCAATACTATGGTGGAGATGTTGCTTTAGAAAAAGTTGAAGAAGAATATAACGCTAAAGCCACATTCTCAGAAAATTTGAAAGCAGGTGTTTACGATTCAGATATTGAACAATGTGCTGAATGGAAAGCGGAAATGACTAATGTTTTGAATGATAAACAATATCTTGGTAGATGGGTTGATGATTATCCTGAGATAGATATGAATAAGTTAAAATCTGATTGTTATTCAATGGTTGATGAGTGGTTTTCTAAAGGAAGTATTGAAGCTTTAGGTTATGAATATCGAACGCAAGCAGACTCTACAAATGAACAATTGGAATTTATTAATGAAGAATGTTTTCCTGTGGAATTTGAATACAAGACATTGGTTTATACAAAAAGAAATGACTTAGAAAATCGCAATATAACAAAAGAAGCATATAGTGATTGTATTGGAATGGTTGATAATAATCGAAGAGAGAATCTGGATAATATAATTGCAGATTTACCTAATTGGAAATAAGGTGGTATTCATGGCAGGAGGATTAATAGGAATCATCATAATTGGTTTACTAATATGGTGGTTTATTTATGATTATAAAAAGAAAAAAGAAAGAGTCATAGATGGACGCGGTTATGAGAGAGATGGTTATGGAATGTTAGTTCATAGAAACGTTGCGTGGAAACAGATTTATAGTTATCCAGAATATCCAGATAGATTTGGAAGTTATGATGTCCACCATATAGATGGAAACAAGAGGAATAACTCTCCAGAAAATTTAGAAATACTAACAAGGGCAGAACATATAACAAAACATGGAAGGTAAAAAAGTAAATGGTAAACTGCGATAAGTGTGAAAAAAAAATTGGATTCTTTGAGACTAAAAACGAGTATGAAGATGAAGATGGAAATGAGTTGATTTATTGTTCTAAATGTGATGAAAAACATGAAGAGTACTTTTTTTATCCTGGAAAGAAAAAAGGAAGCTATGAGATAACTCCAGAGCAAGTAACTAATGAACATCCAGAGGATAAAATTGATTTGGATAATAAAAAAAGAGAAAAAGTACTTATGGAAGTTGCAACTTTATTTATTGCTAAAAAAGATTTTAAAAAGGCTTTAAAAAAACTTGAATCTATTTTTGAAAAGAAATCTGAAGCAGATTGGTATTCAAAAGGTAATATTTATGCCAATCTAGGAAAAATTAAGGAAGCAATAAAATGTTATGATGAAGCACTTTTCATAGATACTCATTATGCAAAAGCATGGTATAGAAAAGGAAGTCTATTATTTGAGAGCAATAAATTTGAAAATGCAATTAAGTGTTTTGAAAATGTTATAGAGTTACAAAAAGATTTAGAGATATCTTATCCTAAAGATAGTTGGTTGATTTCTGCAATGTTTAGAAGAATGGTTTCTTTAGTTATGTGGAATAATAAATTGGTGGCAAGTAAAAAACCTTCAAAAGAACTTTCTGGAAAAACTCTTGAATCAATTCAAGAAATGTTTCCTTATTTAGCCACTTCAGTAGTTGTTGATGAAAATGAAGAAGGACAAGAATTAATGGTTGATTTCGGATTTTACACTGATAACATAAATGATTTTGTTGATAATTGCATGAATGATTTTAATAAAATATTAGATGTATTTGAACCTCGAGTAGTTTACGAAGCTAGCGGTCAACACAAACCAAGACATTAATTCAAGTATAAAATATGAAAAAGGAAAATTTTACTGAGGAGTTAAGAAAACTATTAGGTGGAGTAACAAAGGTAACGAAAACAACATCTGATGAATCTGGAAAAGTCATTGAAGTTGAAACGACAGTAACCAAGCTACCTTTTTCACAAATCATTCCACGAATCATTGCTAAATTATTCATAGGATTAATGATACTCTCTGCTTTAATGTCAATCTTCATGAATATTTATTTAGCCTATGCTCTTCAACCAAAATATTCATACTTTAGGCCAGGTAGCCTCATTATTTCTATGGGGTTCTTAATGTTTTTTATGTTGCTTTACTCAAAGATAGGTGATGATTAAAAACACACTCAACAATAAAGATTGAGACATCTATTCTAAGCTTAATACAGGCGATTTGAACCGCTTTTACACTTTTTATGTCTTAGAGGCTGGGTGGACGACAAAACCCCTTAAAATGACTGCAAAATATTTAAAAATAATGCTTCTTTATGTTAATTTTATGAGACTAAAAGAAATTGTTGTACTTGGATTCTTCATCATATTTGTATTGCCTTTGCTAGTTAAAGTATTAATCTTTAGTAGTCACGCAGGTTCACCTGAAGCAACTGAAGAAGGAGCAGAATTATTAGTAGAAGCAGCCACACCTTGGTGGGTTCCAATAATAGACAAACTATCAGATTTTGGAACTTTTGGAGCTTTACTCATATTAGGAGTTCTTGCATTTGCAGGGTGGATTAATAAACAATAATTAAAAAAGCAAGATTTATATAATCTTAAAGTAACTAGTTTCTTATATGGAAACAGTTACTGCAGGATTAGTATTTCTTTGTATTGGCCTTGGCGCAGGTGTAACTATAGGTTATTTTATTGGAAAGAATATGATTCTCAAAAACACCAATATTTCTGAAAAATCAGCTTTATTAACGTCCTTAACCACACAAGTAACTGAAATGAAAGCCAAGTTCGATAGTTATGAACAACTTAGAGATGAAAAAGAGAAAAGAACAAACGAACAAAATGAAGCAAAAGAAAAAAGATATCAAGAATTTATGAGTTCAACTAAAGAATTCTTTAAGAAACAAGATGAATTAAGAGAAGATAACGAAAAGAAAAGAGATACTCAAATGGGAACATTTGCAACAGTTATTGATGCATTTAATAGAACTATTCATGGTACAAAAACCAGGGGTCTTGCTGGAGAAGAATTACTGAGACAATACCTTTCAGAATCAATTAAAGCAAGGATTGTAAAAACAGACTTAAAGACAGAGAATGGAGAAGTAGAATTTGCCTGGAACCTTGGAGATAGCAAGTATATTCCGATAGATGCTAAACTTCCAGACTTGATTGCACTTATAGAATCATTAAATTCAGAATCAACACAGTCAGATAAAACACACGTTAAAAGACAAATAATAGATAAAGTCAAAAAAGAAGTTGAAAGAGTTACAAAATATCAGAATCAACCAAATACAATTAATAAAAGTATTTTAGCAGTACCTGAAAGTGTAGTTGAATTAGCACCAGAAATTATTGAACTTGGAAGTACCAAGAATGTCTTTGTTTGCTCATATAAACAAGTATTTCTAATAGGATACATAATGGCAGAAGAATACCAAAGAATGAAAGATGAAGGCGATGTTGGTCATTTAAAAGATATGAATAAAACTCTAACAAACGTATTAAAAGGAATAATTACAATCACAGACACAATAGAAAAACAATCAAAGTCAGTCTTAAAACATAATGAAATAATAAGAGATAAAGTTCATGAAGGACTAAGATTATAAAAAAAATAAATTAGAATAAAAAAATGGTAAACAAAAAGAAAAGAGAAGCATTGACAGTATCAAGATTAATTAATGAAGTTTTAGTTCAACAGCTAAACATACCATTTAGACAAATCGTTAATGATACCTCTTTTCAAAAATATACTGGAAGTAAAAGACCTGATTTATTAATTTCAGAATTTGAGTTTGATGGGACAAATGAAGAACAGTTTATTCAAAACTTAGTCGCTTATGCAGAAATAAAAGACAATTGTGTTGTCGATGATGCAGACTGGAAAGATGCATTTAAGCAAGGGTCAGAAAAAGCAAAGAAGTTAAATCTTCCTTTTTTTATAGTGAGTAATTATACTTCATCTATTTTTTATAACACATTAACAAAGAAACAATTGCTATTAAATAAAAACCCGATTAGAGAATTTCAAACTATAGATATTTACAGACTTATAATAAATAAATTAAAAAAAGACCCAAAAGTTAATGAAATTGATGCAAATGTTGATTCTTTATCAGCTGTTTCAGAAGCAATATTCAATAAAAAGCTATGGGAACTTGCAAATATATATAGAGGAATTAATTTTAAAAATAATGTTGAAAAAATTGACTTCACAATTGGTTTTATAGCTCTAGAGTATTTCGAAGAAAAGGAAAATGAAGATAAAAAAACAGATAAAACAAAAATAGGATGGGGTAATTGTTATGATGAACATCCAAACAAACTTGTAGCAAATTTATGTTCTTATATACAAAGATTAGAAACAGAAACAAATTTTAGCGAATTTAAAGATTTGATGGAAGCTGTAAGAATTTTAATAAATGGCGAAGCAGGAAAATCACCACTTGTAGATAAAAAAGATGTGAAAGACATTTATAATGTAATTAATAATATGAGTCCTCTTCATGGTTGTGGTTTTGACTTATTTGGAGCAGTTTATGAAATGTTTGCAGCAAGTAATGAAAAAAAAGACTTTGGAGAATATTTTACAAGAAGACATTACACACACATATTTTCTAAAATACTATTACAAAACGAATTATATTTCAATAAAGACAAAAAGTTTACGATATTAGACCCCGCATGCGGAACTGGAGGTTTTCTGACTGAAGGATTTAAAGTTTTAAAAACGAATTTTGAAGAAACAAAAACATTAGATAAAACATGCAAAAAGTTTCTAGAGAACGAATGCTTTTATGGATATGACATTAGAAAGGACAATATATCAAGGACAAAATTAAATATGTTTCTTGTTGGAGACGGTCATACAAACATGTTTGATAAAAATTCATTAAAATTAGCTTTTACTCAAAAATTTGATTATATATTAACTAATCCACCATATGGAAATGGAACAATTAAAGCAGAAACTGACTCAATATCAACTATAAGATTAGAAATAGCATTTATATCAAAAATTATTAAATTATTAAAAATTGGCGGAAAATCATGCATCATAATTCCTGACGGCATTCTCGAAAATCCTTCTTACGAACCATTTAGAAAAGAGATTTTAGAAAAATGCGATATTGATGCAATTCTTTCTCTACCTAAGTTTGCGTTTGCTCCATATACTAAAGAAAAAACTTATGCAGTTTATATTACCAAACGAAGCGATGAGCTTACTGCAATACAAAAAAAATCTATTTGGATGTATATCATAGACAATGATGGACTGGCTAATTCAGACAAAAGATTCCCAACAAGATTAAGAAACAACAGAAATGGTTGGATGCATGATGAAATATCAGGATGGGTAAATACTGAAGGTGAAGAAAAAACAGGGATTGTTGAAGAGAGATGGTTAACATTTGATGATAAAGATAAACCTTCTTCTTGGATAACTGAGAAAGGGGAAACAATGAAACTAAGAAAAGGTGGATTCCTTCCAATCAAGAAAATTACTGGAAATAAATATACAGTCTTACTTCCTGAATACTATTTAAGACCTTATAAACCTAAATTTATAGATGAAGAAGAAGTTGATGAAGAGCTTAAAGAAATTAAAAAATTAATTAAACAAATAAAATGATAATAAGTAATGTTTTCAGAATCATACAAGGACACCAAATAACAGACGAACAAATATATAATTCTTCATTAAAAACTCAAAAGATACCAATTATAACTGGTGGAAATAAAATAAAAGGTTATTGGGATGAAGCAATTGTTCAAAATAAAGATTTACCTTGTATTTCATATCCTACTAAAGCAAACGCTGGTGAAGCATATATTCAAACATCCATTTTTGATGCGAATAACACTGCTGTAATGATTTTAAAGGAAGAATGGAAAAATAAAGTTTTATTAGAATGGTTCATATTAAAACTTCCAAATATTTTTTTACAAGTTCAAACTAGTAAAGAGGGTGTAAGTTATCTGAATAAACAAATAGTGGAGGATTTTGAAATAAAAATACCTTCAATCGAATCTCAAAAAAAAGAAATAAAAATTTATGAAAGATTAATTAACAAAAAAAGAGAATTTGGTAAAATTAAAAGTAAAATTGATAAAATTAGAGAAAGTCATTTATTCATAGACTCGTTTGGAGAATCTACAACCTCCCTTAATGTTGTTCTAAAACATATAAGTAGAAATGATTCATTATCTGAAGAAGGAATTTATAATAGAAGTCAAAAGCTACAAGATGGATTAAATATTAATGTTTTTTCAGGTTCATTCAAAAAAGTTTATGGAATAACACCTTTGGAAAGCTCTATTCATCATATAATCAACAAACCATGTTTGCAAGTTATTACAAGGGGTAAAGCAGGGAGAATTAAATTCAGAAAAAAAGGCAATTATGCAACAAACACTAATTCCATGTTAATGATAATTAAAGATGAATATATCGAACAAAACAAAATCAAAGAAGATAAAGAAATTCTTATACTTAAATTTCTACAAATTTATTTAGAGCCTTTATTTCAAGAATACACTTCAAGTGCGGATTTAGCAGTTTTTCCTTTAACTAAAGTTATTCCAAATATATTAATACCGAATATAACTAATTTCGACAAAATTAAAGATATAGTATTAAAATATGACCAACTTAATGCATATGAAGAAATAAGTGAAAATATTACTACAAAATTAAATAATATGCTAAGAAAAGAATTAATATCAGAAATTATAGCTTAGGTTCATGACCAATTATAGGGAGATTTAAAGCTATTTTAGGGTACCAGTGTTCTACTTGTTGAGCTTTAGCCAAATAATGATTGGCAGAAACACTTTTACTAGCTCTTCCTTGTATAAAATCTGCTACAGATTCAGGTACATTTTGATATAATAAGAAGTTGTAATGCCATTTTCTAAGATATTTCAAAGCTAAGTTACAACCAGCTCTTTTGAAACACATTCTCATAACATCATATTTACTAACACTTATATGAAAGAGTTTATTGTATACAAACAAAGGTAAATATATATTATTAATATTCTTAGTTCTTCTATTATCTGAAACTGTATATGACACAAAACCATCAAAAACTCTAAACTTCTTTAAATCATAACTATTAAGAAAATCCAAGCATTCTATGTATCGAATACCTGAAGTCATTAATATTAAGAAAACTAATTCCAATTCTTTATTGTCTTTAATTTGATTATAAGCAGATAATACTTCTTTATCATTCGGCACAAATACATCAGGTTTATGACTCACTGATTTTAAGAACTTCCTATACTTTTCAATTGTAGATATGGGTATCTTCTCAAACTTCTCACAATAATTAAGATAAACTCTTGCAGTTTTAATAAGAGTTGATACTCCAGATTGTTTTGATTGAATATACTTCTGAAGAGCCATTGGACTTTCAAACTTCTTATCTTTAAAGTGTTTTTTAAAATAACAAGTAACATGTCTAAAATGTGATTGGCTGTAATTCTGAAGAGTTAAATATTCTAAGAATTCTTCCCAGTAATTGAAGGAAATATACGTATAAATAGAACTATTTTCATCCAAATCATTTAAATTATAGTCGACAGAAGAGCGAATAAGAGTGCCCCGAGCGGGATTCGAACCCACGTCTTCGGCTCGAAAAGCCGAAATGATTGGCCGGGCTACACCATCGGGGCGGTGTTTTAGAAATGCCCTGTTCTTATCAGAGAAAATCTCTTATTTAAAAAGCTTACGAAAATATAATGAAAAGTATGTCCCCACCGAGACTTTCATCCGTTTTCAACATCACGTGCTACTGAGTGTAGCGAACGTAGCACCTCGGTGGGTGCGGCCGAAAACGCACTTTGAACTCGGGACCACTGGTTCTCTTAGAGCTTTTCTCCATTACTAAAGCGTAATGGCGTCATATAAGACCAGCACTCTACCAGACTAAGCTATGGGGACAAATTTTGTCGTGGTCTAGCTTTACTTTGTTGAAGTTAGAATTATTTTATAAAACTTATCATTTCAACAACAAATATTTAAACTTAAACTATTTTTAAGAAGTATGGGTTTTTTGACTGCTTTGAAAGTTGTTAGCATTGAGCATTCCATGCACGTAGATCATAATAGAATTCTTGAAATTCAACATGATGCTAGTTTGATGAAAGAAGAGCTTGGAAAATTATTGTCTGATTTGGAAACAGGCGATGTTAAAGATGCTGATAAAGAACTTTCTTTGTTGAAAAAAAATGATTTAGTTATCCTTAAGGATTTAAAAAAAATAGGTGATGAACATGGTTTTGAGCAAGCTCAAGCTATTCTTAAACTCATTTATGAACTTATGCGTTCATCAGAGGCATTTAATCAGTTTAAAGATTCTGAGGATTTGATTGAAACTATCGGATTGGATTTGAATCATCTTTTGTCTGATGAGTTAAAAAATATGAAAATTGATGATGAAATATTAAGAGAGTTTTTACAAATTTATAATTCTCCTTATATTACTGAAGACAATGTTAATGATTTTAATAAAAAACATACCAATTTTCTTAAGGCCAAACCACATAAAAGAATTAGAAAACTAATCAATAATGTGTTGAAAGAAAAAACTAATAAAAGTTCTCTTGAAACCAAAGGTCCTACAATTAAAGAAAAAGAACTTATTGCTATAACTACTCGTCTTGATGAATTTCTTTCTTCAAGATATTTTATGAATATAAAGAATATTGTAAAAAACGAACCAATCATGATTGGCATTTATGGTAGCTTAGTAACTGGTTTTGCTTCTAAATATAGTCACCACGCAGGTCAACCTTCAGATTTTAAAAGAGTTAGTGATGTTGATCTGGGAATTGTTTTAAAAACAGATTTTCTTAAGAAATTATCAATTGATTTAGTTCCAGTAGTTAAACAAGGTTTATATTATGGTCCTATTAAGGAACAAAATGCAGAAAGAGCAAGTTTTTTCTCCAAAATTTTTTATTATATGAAAGGTTTATCTTTCGCAGGCAAGACTGATCGTAATATAGGATTCATAATTGTCGATTTTGATTTTTATAAGAATAATTTATCCAAAGATAAACACATAATTTTGTTTAAAGGAACTTTCTAAAAACTTCTTAAACTATCTTCAGGAAGATATAGAAATTGATGTTCTTTTTCAGATGTTATTTCTAATACCCCTATTGAACCTGGTTTGAGTTTTCCTTTTGATTTCTGAACATTTGTTAAACCATATTGATTTTTTGGAATGTCTGAAAGTGATACTGCTCGATTATGAGAATGACCAAAGAAATGATATGTTGGCGGAAATGATTCAATATGTTTTGCTACTTCTTCATCTCCGTAAGGAGTATCTACTGATTTTGGTACTTGATGTGATAGAAATATATCAACTTGTTCTTTTGCAGGATTCACATATTGTTTTGTTGCATTCCATCCAAGTCCTGCAATGCTAACTTGTTGTTTATCATTTGAAACATTAACAACTCTATTCTCAGGAATGTAACGAATATTACTATAAGCTCCTATTTGTAAAGTTTGTTCATTATAATTTTGCAAGACATAATTTATATCATCATGGTTTCCTTCTACAAAATACAGATTTATTTTTTCAAAAGCCCCATTTTTTCCAAAGAATTTGTCTGCTTCCGGCGATCCTTGAAGATATTTTTTAAATCCTAATTCTTCAGAATCTTTTTCAGCCATTTCACGAGTAACTCGATCTAATACCGAAGTATCATCAAAGGCACCAATATCTCCTACTTGTAATAATGCATCAAGTGGCAAACCAGAAAATTCAACCCATTCATCCAATTTTGTTAAAGCATCAGTCATATGACCATGTGTATCGCCTATAATTCCAAATCTTAATGAATCTTTTTGAGGAACAAATAACGGTCTAAAAAAACTAGATACAATCCCAGTTAAGGTCCCATTTGTTCTGATAAGAGATATTTCTCTATCTAAAGCGTCCGTGTAATGAACGAATTCAGAATCCTCATTTTTTTCATAGTTTAAACTCATAAGAAGTCTAAAGAACAGCTTCCCATTTATAAAGTTTATTGTTTTTACTACTTGTAAGTGAATCAACCAATTTCTTTTATTATATAAATTATACAACAAATTTTAAATAAACAAGATACAACCAAATAATTATGTCTAAAAGATTAGAAATTGCTAAAGAAATCGGTTTAAAAGCAGGTAAATTAGCAATGGAATTCTACAATAAACAAGATTTAGTTGTTGAAGAAAAAGGAGGATATTTCGAGGATTTTGTAACTGAAGCTGATAAAGCCGTTGAAAAATTTATTTTTAAAGAGCTTAGAAAAGCATTTCCAGAGGACGACTTCACAGGCGAAGAATCTTCTTACTCTCAAAGCGATAAAGAATATGTTTGGATTATCGACCCTATCGATGGAACCCGAGATTTCATTAAACATACAGGAAATTTTGCAATTCACATCGGGCTAGCTCAAAATGGTACAGGCGTCCTAGGAGTAGTTTATTTGCCTGCTAAAAACAAATTTTTTTATGCAGAAAAAAATAAAGGCGCATTTCTAAACGATAAAAAAATCAACGTATCAACAATTAAAAAAGTAAATGACGCTCGAGCTTGTCGAAGCGACAGAGTAAAACAAGATACTGAATTAAAACGATTATCCGAATTAATACCAACAAAAACTAACGAGTATGTTCAATCATCAGGCAATAAAATCACTTTAATTGCAGAAGGCAAATATGAGTTAACTGTTTTCAAACAAAGAACAGTTGCTGAATGGGATGTCTGTGCTCCAGGAGTTATTTTAGAAGAAGCAGGAGGAACAATAACAACAACTGACGAAAAAAACCTACGATATAATAAAAAAGAACTCGATTATCCACTACCAATAATAGTATCAAACAACCACATCCACAAAGAAGTCTTAGAATTCTTTTCATAAACTATTAGAAAATTTTATTAAGGATTAAATCTGAATAGATCTAGGGAGATGCGAACTGAAGAGACTAAAAAACTAATTTTAGAAGAATTAGAAGAAGATTGGAAAGAATTCTTAGATAAAAAAGGATTTAAACGAAGATATCCTTTACTAATAAAACACAACGAAGGTTTTTCTATAGAATATGAACCTGAAGAAACATATCATGGAACTGATAACACTTTAAGTGATTTAATTAAAGAATCAGAAATCGGGTTTAATTTAATAGAACATAAAGTTGTTCAAGAATGGATTAAAGAATCTTATAGTGGCAAAGTTTTCAAAAGAACCGTTCTTGAAAAAATGTTGAAAAATAGTTATCCTGAAGAAAGATCTAATTTATTAAATGAATATGAAGATATTAGTTCTCAAATAAAACATTTACCAGCAAAAGACATTAGAAAACAAGAATTAATTTATTTCTTTAATGAACCTGAAGAACAAATAGAAGAATTAATGAATAATTTCTACACTCACACAACTTTAGAACATAAAAAAATAGGTAATTTCAGTACAAGATACACCATAGATTCTGAAGAATATTTATCGAAAGTAGATATTCCAGAACCAAATTTGTTTGATGAATTCCCATTAATGTATAAAGCAATCAGAGAATATCAACCACCAACTTTTTTATCAACCAAAACAGGAGAAGTATACTCTTTAGAGAACATTAAATCTGTCAGAGTCGACGACATAATTATACAAAATAAAGAAGGTAGCTTAGCAGCAGTAATTGAACGAAACGGATTAGACGAAACAATTGATTGTTCTTTACAATTATTCCCAATCCATATTAGTAGAAAAGACTTAACAGTCGTCTTAGGAATGATGCAAGGTTATCAAATAGTTGATTCAAAAAAACAAAGAGTTTTTGCTGCTAAAAAAGATGAAATTTGGGTTTTAAAAGATTATGACAGACCCAACACAATCATCATCCAAGCAGAAATTCATGACCTCGTAGAAAAAGGGATAAGTATTCTTAATTCAATCATAAGTTATAAATCATAATATTTATATAAGTCATTCTAAATAAAATAATAACATGATTGAGGTGAAGGATCTTCTCGTAGCATATTTTAGTATGGAAATAGGTATAAATGCAAATATACCAACTTACTCCGGAGGACTAGGAGTTTTAGCAGGCGATACCTTAAGAAGCGCTGCAGACTTAGAACTACCAATTATCGGATTAACACTTCTTTACAAGAAAGGTTATTTTAAACAAAAAATAGATGAACACGGACATCAAAAAGAAGAAGAAGTTATTTGGGACCCTAACAAATTCATGACTCCACTCTCAGACATAGTTCATGTTAACATTGAAGGCAGAGATGTAAAAGTAAAAGCTTGGGTTTACAAATTTCAAGGAGTTACAAAAAGAGAAAACTACATCCTATTCTTAGATACTGACCTTCCTGAAAACTCAGAATATGATCGAAATATAACTCAATATTTATACGGTAGCGATGATAAATATAGATTAGCACAAGAAATGATTCTTGGTATTGGAGGAGTTAAAATGCTAGAATGTATTGGCTGTGATAATCTTAGAAAATATCATATGAATGAAGGCCATTCAGCTTTATTGACATTAGAGTTATTAAGAAGGTTTAACAAAGCAGATGATCAAATCCAAGAAGTAAGAAATAAATGTGTTTTTACAACACACACACCAGTTCCAGCAGGCCACGACCAATTTCCAAGACATATGGCTGAATCAATGTTACAACATTATTTAACTGATAAATTAAAAGAAGAGATATTTCTTGACAATAAATTAAATATGACTTATTTAGGTTTAAGATTTAGTGAACACATAAATGGAGTTGCAAAGAAACATGGCGAAGTTTCAAGGACTATGTTTCCAGGATACCACATTGAATCAATTACTAACGGCATTCATTCAGGATTTTGGACTGCACCAGACATGAAAGAATTGTTCGATAAATATCTGCCCGGTTGGGAAGCAGACCCGTTTAGTCTACGTTATGTTCTAAGCATACCAAAAGAAGAAGTATGGAACGCACATACAAAATCAAAAAAGAACCTTATCAATTATGTTAATAAAACTCATAATTTAGATATGAGTGAAGACGTATTCACAATAGGATTTGCAAGAAGAGCTGCAACCTATAAACGAGGAGATATGTTATTTACAGATATAAATAAATTGATGAGAATAGCTGACAAATTCAAAGGCATACAAATAATTTATGCAGGAAAGGCCCACCCAAAAGACTGGGAAGGAAAACAAGTAATCAAAAGAATTATCGAAAAGATGAATTCTGTCAAACACAAAATAAAAGTTTGTTATTTAGAAAATTATAATATTGAAGTTGCAAAAAAACTTGTTTCTGGAGTTGATATTTGGTTGAACACACCAATGAGACCACAAGAAGCATCAGGAACATCAGGAATGAAAGCAGCTCATAATGGAATCCCACAGTTCTCAGTATTGGATGGTTGGTGGATTGAAGGTCATATAGAGAATATTACTGGATGGAGTATTGGAGCACATCCAGATACTTCAAAAGAAAATATTCATCAAGAAGACGTCGAAGATTTATACGATAAACTAGAATACATCATCCTGCCAAGATTTTACAATCAACGAGATCAATGGATTGATACAATGAGACACAGTATTGCAATAAATGGTTCTTTCTTTAACACACACAGAATGGTACAGCAATATGTACTAAATGCCTACTTCGAGTAGGATTTAGCACAGATTGAGTGTCAAAAATCAAAGATTTCAGAACACAGCAATATGTTCTTAATGCTTATTTCGAATAAATCGTAAACTCTTCAGGTTTTCTTCACAAAAACTTTTAAACAATAATTCGTAA
>CALDOJ010000052.1 GCA_937912225.1 Candidatus Woesearchaeota archaeon
ACATGCTTTTTGGGGCTTTTTTTTTAAAATTTTGATTAAGAATAAAAAAATAATTGTATTTATAATAATACTTCTAATATTTTTTTCAACTCAAGACATAATAAAAGAAAAAATTAATCTTGAAAACAATGATTTATTAATGTTCAATACTGAAATATTTAAAGAAATAAAAAACATAAATATTTCATCAGATTGTTTTGTCATAACAGAAAGACCTCCTTATATTGTTTCATTAAAAAATTTGAAAGGTATTAGAACTTTAGATATTTATGAAGATGAAGAGTTAAAAACAACAGTATTAAACAACTGCGTCTTATTTTTTCAGAATGAATTTTGTTATTCTAAAAGAGGAAATATTGTTTCAACAAATACCGATGAAATCTTTAAAGATTCTATTAGCAGATGTCAACAAATAAAAAATACTTTTCAATTAGAAGATATATTTTCATTAGACAAAAACAACCGAATTTATAAACTTTCAAAGCTTAACTTAAAATAAACAATGAAAATAAAAATATTTTTTGCACCATTTTTACAAGACTATGCACCAGTTGTACCTACAAGCATAGCTAGTGTAACTGCTTATTTAAAACAAAAAGGTTTCTATATAAAACAAGATGATTTAGCAGTTCAATGCTATAATAAATTAAAAGAAAAAGAAGAATTTAAAAAAATAAACTTAATGTCTCTTAGTACAAAACACGCAAATAAAATAGTTTCATCATTAAAAAGAACTTTAATACCTTCATATTATAAATATACTATTAATAAAATATTATCTTTAAGTCCTTATGAAGATTTTGATATTATTGGATTTTCAATTTATTCATTAGCACAATTATATTCTTCTCTTTTAATGGCTAAAGAGATTAAAAAGCGAACAAACTCAATAATTGTTTTTGGCGGTCCATATCTTAAACATACTTTTAAAGAAGTTTTACCTGATTTTTCATTTATTGATTATGTTGTCTATGATGAAGGAGAAATAGCTTTTGAAAAATTATTAGGATTCTTAGAAGGGAAAATAAAACTTGAATCAGTTCCAGGAATTGCTTATATGAAAAATAAAAAAATAATTATAAATTCTATTAATCATTTAAAAATAGATGACGTTCCACCACCAGATTTTCATGATTTAAAGTTGTCAGAATATCCTCAACCTCTTAAAATTCCTGTTCAACTAAGTAAAGGATGTCTTAGTAATTGTGCTTATTGTACTTTTAAACATGATAGTCCTGTTTTCAAAGAAAAAGAAATGGATCGGATTATTGAAAATTTAATTTTTTTAAAAAATACATATAAAACAAATAAATTTGATTTTATGCCTTCAAATGCTTTGAATAATACAAGACCTTTTGTAATAAAATTGTGTAAACGAATAATAAAAGAAAAAATGGATTTAGAATGGTTTGCTTATATGAAACCAGTACCTTTAGATGAAGAAATGATAAAACTAATGAAACAAGCAGGGTGTAGTTTCATATTTTTTGGAGTTGAATCAATCAATAAAGAAAGACTTATTTCTGTAAAAAAAAATGTTAATCTTCCTCTTCTTCAAAAAATGCTTAAACTAAGCAAAAAATTAAATATTAGGACTAGAATAGCTTTTATTTATGGGTTTCCTTATGAAACAAAAGAAGAATTTCTTGAAAACCTTGAATTCATAAAAAATAACTCTATTTACATAGATGAAATAAATTATAATAAATTTCGACTTGAAAAAAACTCACACATATTCTTAAATCCAAAAAAATATAAAATAAAAATTGGAAAACCTATTTTTCCTTATTCTACAGAATATACTTTTGACGAAACTGAAAGATTTAATCATAAAGAAAGAATTGCATTTATAAAAGAGAATGTTGAGAATAATGAAATTAGTAGAAGAATTATTCCTAAAAAAATATGAAAACTAATATTTTAAAAAAAATACCATTTTCAATAATTATAGTTGGTATTATTTTTCTAATTGTATTTTCTAGTTTATCAATTTACAAACATAATACTTTTAAAACAGGAAGAGATTTAGCAGTACATGAAGACCAAATATGGAACTCATTAAATGGAAAGTTATTTTACAGCGAAGATTATCGAGCCAATCATTTAGCAGTTCACTTTTGGATTTTTCAAATATTTATATTTCCAATTTACAAACTATTCCCATTTAGTCAAACATTAATGTTTTTACATACAATAATTTTTATTATGGGCGGGTTTTTATTATATTTTATTTCAGAAAAGAACTTAAATAAAAACATTTCAAAAATTATCGTTTTTATTTATTTCATTAACCCAACAATTTGGAATGTTAATTTAGGTGATTTTGAAATGGTATCACTTGCATTTCCATTATTATTTCTATTATTATTATTTATAGAAAAAAAACAATGGTCAGGATATTATTTTACTTTAATAGCATTCTTATTTGTACAAGAACAAGTTGCATTAATCACTGTTTTTTTAGGAGCATATCTATTCCTTAAAAAAAACAAGAAAGAAGGTTTATATACAATTATTATTAGTATTGTATGGTTTATTTTAGTTATTAATCTTATTATGCCTTTCTTGAATCAAAATAATATTTGGGGAGAAGGATATGGATTTATTACTATTAGATATATACATTTAGGAGATACTTTTTCAGAAGTAATAAAAACAGTTTTATTTGAACCAATATATGCTCTTACAACAACTCCTTTAATTCATAAAATAGTCTATTTTCTTATTTTTTTCATTCCCTTTGCACTTCTTCCTTTAGGAACTTTAGCAATTATTCCTGCAATTCCAATATTAATAATGAACGGTTTAAGTAATGACTTTTTTCAAATGTGTGTTACTTCACATCACAATATTTTACTTATTCCGATATTATTTTTTGCATTAATAAAGACTCTTAATAAAATAAATACCCATGTTTTAAAAAAAAGATTATTAGTTGTAATAATTATTCTCTCAATTATTTCGAGCATTATATTTGGGATTTTACCATGGATAAAAGGTTTTGAAAAAGTCACTAATATACAAAACATTCAATGTTTTAATAATGAGTTGAATTTTTACAATCAAAATAATCATGATTCTCAAACGTATAGCTTATTTTTAAGAACAGAAATTAAAAAAATTCCTATTAATAAATCAATTACTACAACATCACATATTTGGGCTCATTTAACTCATAGAAATATATCAAGATCAACTTATATGTATTATAATCAAGAAACATTTGATACAGATTTTCTATTATTTGATTTTTCGGATTTAGATTCATTATATAAGCCTAATTTATCTTCAGAAGCTATTAAATCAGGGTATACTTTAGTCTGGAAAAAAGAAAGTTTAGAATTATTTGAAAAAAAATAATTAATCAACTAATTTATACACTGAGATTATTTCTGCATTTTTAATCTTTATTGAAAAAAAATTATTATCATATGGATAATCTTCTTTATGAAATTTATAATTCCCAATAAAATATTCTGCTTTTGACTCGTTTTGAACATAATTAACTCTTTCTTTATTTTCTGCAGTTAAAATATAATAATTTATATTTCCTGGAGAACTATCAACAAAAATATTTATCTGAGAAGACGCATCATTATCTAAAATAAATTCTAAAGCTTTTCTATAAGATAACCCCCAATAATCAAATTCGAAATTATTTCTTATTGATTGCATATTAAAACCAGCAAGTTTATTAAAATACATGTTTTGATAAGGATGATTGGCAATCATAAACTTCGTTACAAAAAAAATATTAAGAAAAAC
>CALDOJ010000053.1 GCA_937912225.1 Candidatus Woesearchaeota archaeon
AAATATTACTTAGAAATATCCTTCATAATAAATGCTTGCCATTTGCGTTGCTTGTTCTAGTCGAAAATCATAATTATGGTCAGAAGGTCCTAAAACATTCGCATTTAAAGAAACATTACTTTGCTGTGCTGACACACGCGCATCATTTCCTTTCAGAATCACATACGAAGCATTAAATGCTTGTCTTAAAGGGTTATTCGCAGGTAATTCAATCACATCAACATCTAATTCTTGCCATAGTTCGGCTAAGTTTTCTAATGCAGGAGTTGAACGCCCATCTGCAGTTGGTATAATCTCGCTTGGTTTTAGATTAATTGTTTCCATTTTGATTTAGAATTAAAAATAAATATAAAAATGTTTACTTGAAATAATTATTCTTTATGTAAAGACAATATAAAAGTAGTATTTTCTTCTGCTTTTAATGAGTGAACCGCATTTTTTTCCATATGAATTAAGATATTTGGAATCATTGCTATTTTCTCCCCTTCTAATGTAAATACTCCTTTTCCTTCTACTACATGAACTGTTCCTTCTTTTGTTGAAGTATGTTCGGTCATTTCAGTTCCTGCAGCCATGCAAAATAAAGTTACATTATTTTTTTCAGATTTAATTAATACTTTGCTTAAAATTCCATCTTTTGAATATTCAATTAATTTGTTTAAGTCGTTCACTTTATCATCGACCATTTTGAATTTATCATCCACCATTTTTATTTCCTCTTTTCAAATTCATTTGCTAAAGCAACATATTTTTCTTTTGTTCCTTTTTCAAACCTTTTTTGTTCTGCTTTTGAGAATTGTTCTAACATTAATTTTTGAGTCTCATCATTCAAAGCTTCATCAGCCATAGGATACAAGATATTATCTTCTTTTGCAATATGATCAGTTAACAAATCTGCATATCCTCTTGCATTTTCTAAAACTTCGTCTTTATTTCCTTCATTTACACCTTTTTCTAAATTTTTCACAAAATTTCTTCCAATATCATGTTCATGAAGCATTTGTTGCATAGGATTACAATGCATTTCTTCATCAGGAGTTTCAAGTTGTTTAAACAAGATGTCTTCTTCTTTTGCATGATGGAATTTATCAGAATAATTTCTAATAAAATCTATTGCTTGAGTAAAAAATTCTTCATCTATTTCTTTGCCATCTTCAATTGCAGAGCATTCTCTTGTTAACGCACCTACTACTTTTAGAATGTTAATATGTTCATTTGATAGTATTGTTGTTGGAGTATTCATTTAATCACCAAAATTGCGAAATAACTATAGTTATTTAAATTTTGTGTTAAGAAAAAGTTAAAAAATAAAAGAATTACTTAAATTTCTCGTAAGCTTCAAGCATAATTCGTCCTGCTTCTCCCATTGTTTTTCCAAAGCTAATAACACCTTCTTCATGACCTGCCATAACAATAAGTTTTGTTTGTTTAACATCTGTTTCTGCAAACAATCTTTTTACTTCATAAGCCATTTCAGGAGTTCCATATGCAACTTCTCTTCCTGTTGTTGGAACCTTGTTTAGAAGTTTGTCCCATAAATTTTTGTCATGAACATGAATTACTGCTCTAACTTCAGGGTCCGATTCATATACTGCTGCGTGAGTCATAGCTTCTGAAGACGGTGGATGTTCTTTCATTCCCTCATATTCTACAGAATTTGATTCAAAATTATAACTAATTACTTTAGGATAATATTTTGCTGATAAATCTTTTAATCCGCCAGTCGCAGTTGCAGTAATTATGAAATCATTGTTTAGTGCTTCACTAATGTTTCCAAACCCAATTCCATCAGGATACATGCCGATTAATTTTAAATCAAACATTTTAGTTCGCCATTCATTAAGGGTTGTTAAAATGCTCTCAGGTAATTTTAATTCTTTTACTAACTGTGCTTGGTATTTTACATATCCATCGTCATTCATTTTCTTTTCTCCGGGTAAAGTCTTAATACTCCTTCCTCATTTGCATTACAAATTCCTCGTTCAGTAATTAATCCAGTAATTAATTTTCTTGGTGTTACATCAAATGCGAAGTTTGCTGCACGTGATGCTTTTGGTGTTAAACGTACTTGTTTAATTTTTCCGTCATGAAAACCTTGAGCATATTTTACTTCTTTATTTCCTCTTTGTTCTATTGGAATTTCTTTAACTCCATCAGTCATTTCCCAATCAAATGTTGATGAAGGAAGTGCTACGTAAAAAGGAATATCATTATCTTTTGCTGCCAATGCCTTAAGGTAAGTGCCTATTTTATTTGCAACATCTCCTGTGTAAGTTGTTCGATCAGTTCCAACAATAACTATGTCAACCATTCCGTGTTGCATTAAATGTCCACCAACGTTATCTGCAATAACTGTATGTGGAATTCCTTCTTGTAATAATTCCCATGCAGTAAGTCTTGCTCCTTGATTTCGAGGTCTTGTTTCATCAACCCAAACATGAACTTTTATGCCTCTTTTTTTTGCTTCATAAATCAGTGCAGTTGCAGATCCGTAGTCGACAAATGCAAGCCATCCTGCATTACAATGAGTTAGAATATTTACTGGAGCTCCGTTCTTTTTTTTACTTAAGTATTCGATGATTTTTACTCCATTTTCTCCAATTAATTTACAATATAAAGCGTCTTCATCAGCAATTTCTTTTGCAGTTTCAAAAGCGATTCTGATTTTCTCTTTTATACTCCAAGCATTTTTCATTGCAGTTAATTGTCTATCAACAGCCCATTTCAAATTAGTTGCTGTTGGTCTTGTTTTAATTAAGAAATCAGCTGATTGAGCTACAAAATTATCAAAATCATTTTTTGGCGCAGTTATCGCTGCTAAGTACATCCCGTATCCTGCAGTCGCACCAATAAGTCCCGCTCCTCGAACATGCATGTCTTTAATTGCTCTGGCTGCTTGTTTTACAGTCTTTAAATTTTCAATTACAAACTTGTGAGGCAATGGTCTTTGGTCAATAATCTGAACTGTAGACGAATCTTTTTTCTTAACCCAAATAGTTCTAAAATGTTTACCTCTTACGTTCATAAAATACAGGAATTAAAAATAATTAATAAAGGTTTACTCCAAAACAATAAATTTATATTCTTAAGAACCAACAATTATTTTGGGGGAAAACATTTTTAATGTGAAATTTAAGAACACACGTTTAAGAAAAATTGCGAAAAATATAGCTCTTGCAAGTTTAATAAGTTATTTTGGTTGGTATACTGCGGGCTCTGGATATGCAATTTCAGATTATCATAATGGACATAAACAATGGCTCGAGAGAAATATAAAAAACGAACTTGATATTAGAACTGCGTCTATTACTATTAATAATCGAGTTGAAGAAATTGTTTTTGTTGGCGAAAATCACCGTTATAACATTATTGAATCTGAATTTGCCAAAGATTTTGTAAAAGATTTTGATCTTATTTTAAGCGAAGGAAAAGCTAAGTCAACTGCGGATTTAGAAGAGATAATTTATTCAAAGATTCTTTGGAGTATTGGAAAAGTTCCTTATTATTTTTATGATTTAGCACATAGTCGAAGCCCAGACAATAATGGTTTATTAGAATCTGCAATTGAAAATAAACAACCTTTTTTATTATTAGAAAATGAATTAAATGGACACATAGGTGGTTTTTCTTTTAAACAACGAGCTGAATTATTAAGTTACTTTATTGAAGCAGCATTAACAGCACCCTATCTTTATCCTAAATTCAAAGAAGATATTAAACAAAATGTTGACCCAACAAAATATCTTTCCGAAGATCCAACGAATGATTATGCAAATTACAAAAATAGAGATTATAATATGATTAACAACATGTTAAAATACTTAACATATTCAAATCCAAAAAAAACTTTAGTTATAGTTGGTAAACTACATTTAGATGGAATGCTCGAATATTTGAGTTCTATAGATTCTTTAAATTTTAAAGAGAAAGACTTATAATTAAATTCTACTTTCCAATTTTTATGAAGGAATTAGAACATGTTGAGGGTGTTAGAGCAGGTATTCTTAATAAAACAATAGTTCTTGAAATGATTAAAAAAGGACACATCATAATCGATCCTTTTAATGAAGAATATCTGAAGGGAACAACTTATTATCTTCATTTAAATAATAAATTTCGAAAACCAATTCCTAGTGATGAAATAATCGATCTTTCTTCAAATGAGTCTATTGATTCTGCTTTTGAACCATATAAAGAAATGGATGAGTATATCTTACAACCTTTTGAGAGTGTTATTGCTCAAACTTACGAATCTTTAGGCTTTTCTACTTGGTTTAGAGGACCTTTAGAAAATGCTAGCAGATTAGGTCGAGCATTCATCAATCACGCATCACATGGGTATATTGAAGCAGGACATGGAATTGATAAACCATTTCAACTAATGCTTGAACTAACAAATTTTTTACCCAGACCAGTAAGACTTGTTCCAAAAGAAAGTAATTCAGGATATGAACCAACAAAAGTCATGAGATTATCTTTTGAAAAATTAGCTTATGAAGCAGACCATTCTTATCAAAATACTTCTGCAAGATTAAAAATGGACGCTAAAGACAATAGTTAATAGAAAACCTTTTATACTCATTTCTCAATAATTAATGCATGTCTGCTTCAGATGAAAAAAGAATGTTAAATCTTCTTAGAGGCACTCGACAAATCTTCTTAATGACTAAACGTCAAGATATGGAATTGATTTCAAAACTTATCAGTAATAGATTCATAAAAGAAGAAAAAACCAAATTGACTCGAAGATTTGATAGTTTAAATAAACAAATTGAAAAGGATTTAAACACTGGAGAACAATTAATTGAACAAGGTTTTAAATCTCCAAAAGAGATGGACAAAGTATTTCAATATTTGTTTTCTTTTTCTGATAATACTCTTGGCGATTTTAGAAAACGTACAATGTTTAATAGCAGAAAAGATAAATCATCTTACTTAACAGAACTATTAAAACGACTTCATAAACAAGGTTTTGAAGGAGAAACAGTAACTGCTATTGAAAAAAGAGCAGAACAAATACAAGATTTATATTTAAATCCTGAATTCAGAGCATTAAGTCTTTTAGCTGAAAAACTAGGTAATAAAGTAAAAAATCATTTTAAAATTAAAAGAGGAATCATTAATTTAAATAGACCAAAAATTAATGAAACAGTTACAATTGATGGTAAATATTCTGTTCAAATAAACATTTTTTTTGCGTCTAACTTAACAAGCGAAATTGTTGCTGATACTATTGAAAACTATTCAAATATATTATCAAATACCTTCGATCAAGAAATGAAAAAAACAGGAGACACTTTAATTCTTCAGTTTAAATCAAAAATTGAAAAAAAGATATTATTTCTTCAAACAATGAATTCAAAAGAAATAGAACAATATTTACTAAATCAATTAAAAGAAGTTGTTTTAAGAACATTAATTAATCATAAAGAATTAATCTTAACACCAAAGTTCAAATATCAACTAAAAATAATTTCAGGCCGTCCAGGCAGCGCATTTATGGATCCTTATTCTAGAATTGACAATTATCTGATTGGAATAGATATCTCAACAGTTTTAATGTTTTTTTTAATTGAAGATGGGTTTTTTGAATTAATTCCTGGAGGATTAGTTAGTTCAGTTATTAATATTCTAGCTTCAAAAAGACAAATTTCAATGAACATGACAAAATCCGCTTATAATGCTCCAATGAGCGATCTTCAAAAAACATTTCTAAAACTAAGAGAGTTAAATCCAGACCATAGATCAGCATCCCTATATAATTATATTGTTCACGAAACAACACATGCATTTGATGTAGAATTTTTGAATAAAACTAGAACTGTTATAGAATTTATCTATGAAATGCTTCAAAAATCAAATAAAACTAACGATCATAATACTATGAACTTAAATGCCAGTTTACTACACACAATGCAATTTTATTTAACTTGTAGAATTGAAGGAATAACTCAATTTAAAGAATATTTAACTATTTATGAAGACAAAATAACCAATGAAAAATATTATTTTTTAACAAACCCTATTCCTTCTTTAGGAACAAAAAGAATAATTGATAGTCTTAATTATGTTTTAACAAGCATTGAACAAAAAATTAACAGAAAAGAAGGTTTTGAATCACTTCCAAATGTAAATCGTTTTGGTTATGAATTTGGCCATATTATGGCCATGACAATATTTTTTTCAGATTGTAAAAGGAAAAAAATTGATTTAGTAATTGTTCCAACTCACTCTCTTAATAGATTAATCCAATTATTCCCTTATCTTCAAGGAGTAATATCAGGTTATAGTAATATACAAAAAATTCCTGAAAATAGTCCAAGCAAAATTCTGTTAGATAATATTAATAAAAATAATAACGATTATTTTAGGGACGTACTAAATAAAAATCGAATAATGAACGGAGGAGTAAATGATATTGCAAAACTTATACAAGATAATAAACCATTCTACATGTTTAGACCGCCCATTAATGTTATGAATGAAACATTTTCTAAAATTGCTAAAACAAAAAAAGATCCTTTTCAATTCTTTGATATGTACGAACGAGCTTGTGACACACTTGGAATAAAAGATAAATTAATTTCTGCAAGACAAATATCTATTTTAGCAGAAAAATATTATCAAGCAGAAGCAGAGATTCATAAGAAAAGAGGGTTTTTACCTTAAAAAAGATAAACATACGAAAATAGTTCTCCAAGATTGCACACTGATAATGAAGACAACAGCTAAACCTTTTTATTAATCTCTTAATTTCTAAATTTTTATGACAACAGTTTCCTTAAAACCATTATATGCAGGACATAGTAAAACACTTTTTGAAATAATGAAAAAAAGCAAGTTTGAATTCGTCCATCTTTCAGATGATTTAGAACATTACAAAAAGATTCTGGAAGAAAAAGAAAGAAAAAGATCAATAGATTCTCTTCACCCGTATGTAATTCAAGTAGATGATTTAGTGGTTGGAGCAATTCAAGCCGAGGATCATCGTTTTAGTCATGTTTGTGAATTAGCATATTTTATTGGTAAAGAATACCAAGGTTGTGGAATAGGAACTATTGCACTTACAATGATGGAAGATCTTTGCTTTAATGATTATGCATATGAACGATTAGAATTATTCATCAATCCTGAAAACAAACCAAGTGTTCATATTGCTAAGAAAAGAGGATTTGAATTTGAAGGAATTCTAAAAAAAGCAGAGTTTGTACATGGAAAGTATGGGCATTTAGCAGCTTATGCTAAACTACATGAATTCATTAAATAAAAAAAACATACAAAAACATAATTTTTGAAATGTTTCTAAGAAAAACATACAAAAACAAAGTTTTTGAACTTTGCCTAAAAAAAAAGGCAAACATACA
>CALDOJ010000054.1 GCA_937912225.1 Candidatus Woesearchaeota archaeon
ATTATTAAGTCTATTATTTAAATTTTTATAAAATAGAAAAAAATAATTTTAGAAACAAAGCCTTGTCTGAATTAACAGCACTTGTCTTTGTCTTTCTTATCGTCTTTTTTACTTCCGCAACAGCCCATTAGATTCACCTCCAAAATACTTCATTTTTGAGGTCCAAAAATCTTTGATTTTTGATTGCCTCTGTTAGTTGTTTACTTGATTATAACTATTACTATTTAAGTTCCTATTTATATTTTTTATGGTTGTGTCAAGAATTCTTTCGAGTGCTTCCTGACTATTAAAAGCATTATGTAAAGTAAATACGACATTGTCCATTTGAAAAATTTCATGATTTCGAACAATATCTTTCATTTTATCAAGATTTTCTGAATGATGAATTATGTCTTTTTCTTCAAGTATATTTTCTTCACCTTCAATAACATCAAGACCTGCACCACCAAGTTTTTTACTCTTTAAAGCTTCATATAAAGCATCAGTATCGACAAGTCCGCCTCTAGCAGTGTTGATTAAAATACTTCCTTTCTTCATTAAAGCAAGAGTTTCTTTATTAATTAAATGGTGCGTGTGTTTATTATAAGGTGCGTGTAATGAGACTATATCTGAATTTTTCAAAAGTTCTTCCATTGTTGCATATTCAAATCCTATGACTTCTGATAAGAATTTATCTTTTACAATGTCAAATACTAAGACTTTCATTCCAAAACCTTTAGCAATTTTTGCAACGTGTAAACCAATATGACCTCCGCCGATTATTCCGATTGTTTTGCCTTTCAAATCAAAACCTGTAAGGCCTTCGATTGAAAAATTTTGTTTTGTAGTTCGAACGTATGATTTGTGCACGTGTCTTGATAAAGAAAGAATTAGTGCAAAAGTATGTTCTGCAACTGTATTGTCTCCATATGTTGGAACATTTGCAACAACAATCTTTTTTTTCTTTGCAGTTTCTAAATCGATGTGGTCATATCCTGTTGATCTAGTGGTAATAATTTTTAGTTTTGAAAGTTGATTAATGATTTTTGCTGTCACATTAGAATAAATAAACACTGAAATTATGTCTGCATCTTTATATTTGGAAATAGGAACTTTTTCAATTTCTTCTTCAAAGAATTTTAAATTAAAATCTTTTAATCTAGATTGAACATATTTTTGTTCCCAGCCTTTAATCTCAAAGAATGCGATTGTATTCATTTTGTGTTTTTCTAGTTACATATTCTATTTGTTTATAGAATAGTTCTTCGATGAATTCGGTTGTCATAGTAGTTAGTTTTGATAGTTTTTGATGAATTCTAATACTTCTGTCGAGTGTTCGGCAGGTTTAACTTTTTCATAAATCTTGATTATTTTTTTATCTTTATTAAGAATGAATGTTATTCGAGAAATGCCCATGTATTTTCTGCCCATGAAGGATTTCTCCCCATAAACACCGTATTTTGTTGACACCAAAAAATCAGTATCTGATAATAATAAAATTTTAAGGTCGTGTTTTTCACAAAATTTTGTTTTAGTCTTTTCATCTCCGCCAGACATTCCAATAATGGTTGCATTCACTTTTTTGAATTTATCTAAATCTTTATTGAACATATTAGCTTCAATAGTGCAACCTGGTGTATTGTCTTTTGGGTAAAAATAAATTATTGTATAATCATTATTAATATCTTTTAATGAATGTTCTTTGCCATCTTTATCTTTTAATTTAAAATCTGGTGCTTTAGTATTTTCTTTTAACATTTTTATTCCTCTTTGAATTTTCCTTTCATTACTAATTGTTTTAATTCTCTTCTTTCTGAAGGTATTTCTTCTTTTGTTTTATTTGGTTTGCCGATTGCAATCATTATTTCAACATGATATTCATCAGGTACTTCTAATGATTCTTTTGCAATTGATTTGTCAAATCCACCAATTGCTCTAGTTGAAAGACCTTTTATTGATGCTTGTAAAGCAATATTTTCCCATGCAGCGCCTGAATCAAAGGTGTGTTTAATATTTTCTTTCTCATTATGAAGATAGTTTTTTCTTGAAATTAAAGTTATTAATACTGATGCGTTCTTAACCCATTCTTTATTAACATCCATTAATGCATTAAACATAAGATTCCACTCAGGAGTTCCTTTCTTTGCATATATGAATCTCCATGGTTGATCATTAAATGATGAAGGAGCCCATCGAGCAGCTTCTAGAAGTGTGAATAATTCTTCGTCAGTAATTTCCTCACCTGACATAAGTTTATAGGATTGTCTATTGGTAAAGATTTCATTTACTTCGTAGTTTGGTTTTCTAGTCATTTTGAATATGATAATATAATAAAAAAAATTAGGAAAGTTAAATCTTTCCTACCAAGTCTAACCCTGGTTTTAATGTTTTTTCTCCTGGCTTCCAATTTGCAGGACAAACTTCTCCTCCGTGAGTATGGACGAACTCGGCTGCTTGAATTTTTCTGATTAATTCAGCTGCACTTCTTCCAATACTATTATCTTGGATTTCCATAGTTTTTAAAATTCCATCAGGGTTAATGATGAAAGTTCCTCTCAAAGATAGACCTTCTTCATAAATGTAGGTGTGGTATGCTTTTGAGATTTCTCCTGTTGGGTCAGCAACCATTGGAAAATTAATTTTCTTAATAGTTTCTGATGTGTCGTGCCATGCTTTATGTACAAATACTGTATCTGTTGATACGCTTAATACTTCAACATTCATCTTTTTCAGCTCTTCATAATGATCTGCCATGTCACCTAATTCGGTTGGACAGATAAATGTGAAATCTGCTGGGTAAAAGAATAATACGACCCATTTTCCTTTGTAGTCTTCTAGACTTACATTTTTTATATCGTTTTTGTGGTAGGCTTCTGCTGTGAAACCTGGTGCTGGTTGGTTTATTTCTGCTGTTGGATTACAACAGCATCCTTCGTGTTCGTGTCCCATTTTATTACCTCCAAAATGTTTCATTTTTTAGGTCTATCAAAAACCATAGATTTTTGGAGACCTATCTTTATTTATTTTACTTTCTTACGTTTTTTTCTAAGAAAAGATCAGTATATTATTTTTACAGTGCCTTCTTTAATTCTACACTGGCATGCTAATCGATTTTTTTTGTCCATGCCCATATCTTCTTCTGCATCGCTTAGTTCAGTTAAATTGTCTTCGCCTTCTGCAATTTCGATTTGACATGTGCCACAAGTTCCTTGTTCGCAACCGAATGGAACTCCTAATGTTTCGCATGCTTCGATGATTTTACCACCGTCTTGTACTTCTACTTCTGTATCGTCTGTTTTTAATTTCGCCATATTTTAATCCCCTATAGTTTACTTAAAGCTTCGTCAATTTTAAGTTTTAATGTTTCTTTTGGAGCAAAACCTACAATTCTATCAACTTCTTTTCCATTCTTTACAAATAATAATGATGGGATTCCTCTAATTCCGAAATCGTTTGATAGTTCTGGTTCTTCTTCAGTGTTCAATTTTGCAAATTTTAATTTGCCTTCGTACTCACCACTTAACTCTTCAAATACTGGACCCATCATTTTACATGGTCCGCACCATTCAGCCCAAAAGTCTATTAAGACTGGAACGTCAGAGTTTTTTACTTCATCTATAAAGTTTGTTTTACTTAAATGTATTAAATTCATTTTTTCTTTACCTCCGAAAATAATTTTGTTTTTCGAGGTCCAAAAAGTTTTACTTTTTGTTTACCTCACTACATTTTTTACATAAACCTGTGAATGTGATGCTTACGCATTCTGGTTTAAATTCTTCTGTTTTGATGTTATCTAATAAATGTTGTGATAGTTCTTCTTGATGAAAATCAACGATTTTGCCACATTCATCACAAATTCCGTGTTGATGATAACAAGTATTCGCATCATATCGATATTCTTTGTTAACTTCCATTTGTGATATGGTGCCTTGTTCGGCTAGTAAGTGTAAATTTCGATAAACAGTGGCGAGGGTGATAGCAGGAAGGTCTTTTTTGACCTCCTGAAATATCATCTCTGCCGTGGGGTGTGTGTGTACGTTCTTAAGATAGTGAAGGATTTTTATTCTTTGGCTAGTCATTCGTTGTGTCATTTTAATCTTAATTAATAATCATTATTAATAAGAAACAGTTATTGCTTTATATAGTTTTCGGTTTTTTACGAAAACAAAATGAAAAAAGAAAGATTATTTGAGAACTCTATCTGATAGTAGTTGTTTTAGTTCGACTTTTCGTTCTCCGTAGTCATTATCTTTAATTAAAAGATGTTGCTTTTGTTTACCATTAAGATCTTTTTCGTAAATGATTTTTTTTACTTGATAAGGTCTTTCGGTGTTATATTTACTAACAAACTTTTTTCTTTTAAAATTATTGTCCGATAAACAATTTTCAATAGTGATGTTTTTCGTTGCTCGTTTATTTATTATTGAATAAGCAAATTCTTCTATAGTTGGAAAATTGTACTCTTTGTAAATCCATTTTTCTCTAGTTTCTTGTTTAAGTTCTTCATTAGAATATTTGCAGAATCTTGTAATTAATCTTAATGCTCTGCTTGTTTTAGGATTGTTTAAGTCTAATTCATAATTTCTTTTTGTTGTTGTAACGCAATATTTTCTTGCAAATTTTTTTAATCTTTTTTCAAGATTTTTTTTATTTTCTTCTTCTCCAGGTTTAAACCATTTCTTAGTTTTCATCTCTCCTAAACTAGAACCTATCATCATCAAACCTGCACTTGTTAACATCCAGATAATTTCTCTATTTGATTTTTTTCTATGTTCTGTAGCATATTCTTTATCTTGTTCAAGTCGCTGTCGATGATTTTTTGGAGGATCATAGGTGGCTAGTGAAACAACGTTTCCTGCCATGCTTAAAGTTCCTGCCAGTAATATGTACGTTCCAAATTTATTAATTTTAGTTCCGTAAAAAGTCATTTTTTATCACCTTATTTTGTAAGTGAGTATCTCATTCTAATTAAATGATTTAATTCTCTCTGTAAGCAGTTCTTTTTGTTTTGTAAGCATCTTCTTTTCTTCTGCAGCTTTCTCGCTTCTTTTTCTATTAACTATTCTGTTATAGAAATCAATCACATCATAGTTTGAAACTTTTTCATTGAAAACATCTGGTATTTGTACTTTGGTGCTTATTTGTCCTGTAACAACATATTTTTTTTCTGGTTCAGAAATTTTAATTTTAATATTTGTTCCAGGAATTAATCCTATTAAATTAGAATATTTCTTTGTCCAATCTTTGTATGGAACTGCGTTTGCTAAAGTGAATATATTTTCTTCTGTTAGTTCTTCTTTTAATCCTAGAATATGTTCAAGAGTTTGTAAGATTTTTATTCTTTGTTCTTTTTTTTTTGCCTTTTTTTCTTGCTTTTCTTTACTAATATTTTCAAGTACTGTATTTCTTCCTTCTGCATAAATATTTTGTAGTTCTTTATTAGAAATTCTTCCTACAAAATAGTAGTTGAAATATGTTTCTAAATTCTCTGAATTGATTATTCTTTGAAATGAATCGTATACATCTACTTTGTTGACTTTTGGACCGAATAACAAATATTTTCTTTTTGTAGGATTAATTCTTATGCTTATCCCTTCATATTTTGATTTTTTTGAAGTTTCAGAATCTTTTCCTTGAAAATATGCTTTTATATATGGGAAAAACTCAAAACCTTCCCACATTTTAGATTTAACTTCTCTAGCGATATCTAATACTTGTTCTTCAGATATTTGATCTCTTAAATATCTGGTTGTCTCGCTTATTCCAATGCCAAAAGTACTGGAAGAGTGATATTTTGTTTTTTTGAAAATGGACTCTTTTTTTTTCATTTTTTGTTCCTCTTTTACTTTCTAATAGTGGTATCCAATCAAGTATATAAGTTCTGTTGCCACCTTAGGGGGTTGAAGTTAGAAAAATTTAAATAGATCTTTATATTATTATAAACATGGATCCTAAACTTTTGCAAGAAATTGGCCTCACAGAAGGCGAGACTAAAGTATATTTGGCACTTCTCAGATTAGGAGAAACAAAGACAGGACCGCTAGCAAAAGAAGCGAAAGTATCCTCGTCAAAAGTTTACAAGATTTTAGATCGATTGATGGATAAAGGTTTAGTTGGGCATGTACTGAAAGGTAAAGTGAAATATTTTACAGGAGTTGAGCCGAAACGAATTCTCGAGTATATGGATAAAAAGGAACAAGAACTTCAACAAAAGAAAAAAATGGTTGAAGATTTAATTCCGCAATTAGAAATAGAACAAAACATGGCAAAGAAGCCAGAAGCAGTTGTTTATGATGGATTCAAAGCAGTAACTAATGTGATTAGATCAATAATTGATGAAGTTAAGGAAAAAGGAGAATACTTGGTCTTAGGAGCTAATTATGGAGAAAATCCTGGATTCAGACCTTTCTTTCACAATCATCATATCAAAAGAAACAAAAAGAAAATTAAAGTAAAAATGCTTGTTAACTATGATACTAAAGGAAAACTAGAAAAAACAACTTCATTAAATGCAGAAATCAAATACCTTCCACAACAATTCATATCTATAATGACTATTTATCTTTACAACGATAAAGTTCTAATAGTGATGTTTAAAAAATCACCAACAGCTTTCTTAATGCAAGGAGAAGAAGTAGTTAGTAGCTTTAGAACTTATTTTAATACGTTTTGGAAAATAGGAAAGAAAGAAAAATAAAAAATTGAAAAGGTTTTACCCTCTTCTAAGATTAGCTCTTCGACTTGGTCTGGTTTTTTCAGAACCGATTCCTTTCTTATTTAAGCCTCTGCTTTTTTTACCAGCACTTGTTAATCCTCTTTCAGCTCTTCCTTTTTTGAAAGAAAGTCCGTTATATCTTTCATCTGAAAGAATTTGAGGATGGAATCTGTCCACTAAAATAATTTCATACCAAGCATAAACACCATCTTGTCCAACTTTATAGCTGTTCAAAACTTCACAGTTGACAAAGCTTTTATGAGCTCTTTCTTCTGCTATTTGCTGATAATTCTTATGAACGATTTTCTTCCTTCGCATGTGCTTAGGTCGTCTACCACTTTTGAATTTTTCTCTCATACGACCTCCTCTAGCGACTCTTTGCCTTACAACGATAATTCCTTGTTTAGCTTTATAGCCTAGAGATCGTGCTCTATCAATTCTAGTAGGTCTATCTATTCTTAATGTAGAAGGTTCTCTTCTCCAAAGATATAATCTTTGTTTTTGCAATTCTTGCATTGCAACCTTTGGTTTTTTCCAAAGCTCTCGGACATATTTGTATAATCCCATTGTGTTTTCCTCCGTTGTTATTTAGGTTTAGTTTCATAAAACCCGAAGCAACAAAAATTAATATTTTTGAGCTTAGAATTTTACTTC